>NZ_OZ061318.1:3287779-3945335 GCF_964063345.1 Pseudomonas lini | reverse complement strand
CAGCAACGTCGAGGCCAGCGGCAATCTCCCGTGCCATGACGTTCACCCCGCCGAGACCGCCGAGCAGCGGCACCACCGCGCTGCCGTCTTCGGCCACGGCCAGCACCGGTGGCTCAGCACCTTTTTCCAGCAGCAATGGCGCCAGAGTGCGGATCACAATCCCGGCGGCGCACAGCGCGATGATCGGTGTGTCCTGTTGATAGAGTTCGCGCAGGGTCGCGCCGAACTCGTGATAAACACGGTCCGCGCCTGCGACCCGTTCGGCCAATCCATGGATCAGTGCGCCCGGATACACCTGCGCAATCTTGCGTGCAGTCGCGAGGCTGCCATTGCCGAGAATGACAATCGCCGGAGCGGTATGGGCCATCAGCCTTGCCACCTTTCACCGGGAACGATGATCAGCGAGAAATACGGCGAGGACATCGGTTCGACCTGATCCAGCGGCACGATTTTCTGATTGGCCATGGTCGCGCGCTCGACGTACAGCGCACGCTCCGCCAGACCGAGTTCTTCGAGCACCTGACGGACCTTGGGAAAGTTGCGCCCCAGTTTCATGATCACCGCGGCATCGGCATCGGCCAGTCGCCGCTTGAGGTCTTCGTGCGGCAGCACACCCGACAACACCGACAGGCTCTGATTGCGATACACCAGCGGCGCGCCGAGTACCGACGCTCCGCCGAGCATCGAGCAGACGCCCGGCACGACTTCGGCTTCATAGCGTTCGGCCAGACGATCGTGCAGGTACATGTAAGAGCCGTAGAAGAACGGATCGCCTTCGCAGATCACCGCCACGTCACGGCCAGCGTCCAGATGCACGGCGAGTTGTTCGCCAGCGGCATCGTAGAAATCGCTGATCACTTGTTCGTACGACAACGGCGCCGGCAGCGCTTCGGTGGTCACCGGATAGACCAGCGGCAGCAGGGTTTGCGCGTCCTGCAGGTGCGCTTCGATGATGCCGAACGCATTGCCTTTCTTGCCCTTGGCGACGAAGTACGCCACCACCGGCGATTCGCGCAGCAGGCGCAAGGCTTTGACGGTAATCAGTTCCGGATCACCGGGGCCGACGCCCAGGCCAATCAAACGTCCAGGTTGCTGCATCATTCGATCTCCGTGGCGAGGGCATTGACGGCGGCGGCGGCCATGGCACTACCGCCCAACCGGCCTTGCATGATGACGAAAGGCACGCCACGGCTGTCCGCCGCGAGCATCGCCTTGGATTCGGCGGCGCCGACGAAGCCCACCGGGAAGCCGAGGATCAGCGCCGGTTTCGGTGCGCCGGCGTCGAGCATTTCCAGCAGATAAAACAGCGCGGTCGGTGCATTGCCGATCACCACCACACTGCCTTCCAGGTGCGGACGCCACAGTTCCAGCGCGGCAGCGGAACGGGTGTTGCCCAACTCGCGGGCGAGTTCCGGAACGCTGTCGTCGCGCAGGGTGCAAATCACTGGGTTGTTGGCCGGCAAACGCGCGCGGGTCACGCCTTCGCTGACCATCCGCGCGTCGCACAGAATCGGCGCACCGGCCGCCAGCGCATCGCGCCCGGCCTTGCCGGCGCCTTCGGAAAATTGCAGCCCGTCGATGGCCTCGACCATGCCGCAGGCGTGGATCACCCGCACCGCGAGTTTCTCCAGATCGGTCGGAATACGCGCAAGGTTGGCCTCGGCGCGAATGATCGCGAAGGAGTTGCGATAGATCTCCTGACCGTCGCGGATGTAATCAAGCATCAAGGGCGCTCCGTGAGCGGGCGTCGAGCAAGGCCGCGACCGCTTCAATAGTAAGGTTGCGTGCGTGCAGCGCGCCGAAACCCGGCTGTGCTGCATCGCGAAAATAGAGGTCGTAGTGACCGGGTGAGACGGCCAGCAAAGTCGCTGGCGTGATGTGTGCCGCCGCGCAGGAACGCGCGCAGCCAGACAGGTGCACATCAAAGACTTGGCCGTGACGTTGCAGCAACGCCGCCAATTGCAGGGCATCGCCCTTTGTGTCGGACAGGCCTTTGCCGCAACCCGCCGAACCGGTGCAGGCGATCAGATGCGCCAAGGCGTCGTCTGCCGAACAGCGCAGGCGCAAATTTTCCAGGCTGTGGATAACTTGAGCGGCGTCGTCTTCGTGGACATCTGGCAACAGCAGGCTTTGCCAAGGGGTGAAACGCAGGCTGCCATCACCTCGTTCGCGGGCCAGTTGTGCTGCGCCCCGCAGCATGGCGGGATCGAGTCGGCCCAGAGGCGGTGTCGCACCGACATAGACACGGCCGGATTCACGCTGAGGATGAGCGCCTATGTGTAGAACGCTCGAGTGCAGAACGTTCGAGTTCGTAACGCGCGACCCGCTCACGATGGACAGTAGCGGCACACGTTCGGCCACTTGAGCGACAAACCCGGCCACCGGGTATTCGACCAGCAGATGACGCATGCGTGTCTGGTCGGGACGCGCCAGATCGAGGAACAACTCAAGCACCGCAATTACCAATGCATGGCCGTTTTCCAGTCGCACCGCGCCCAACGGAGTCTGCGTCGGGCAACCCGCCAGACCGAAGGCCAGCACGCACTCGCCCTCTTGCTCAACGGCGCTCAACCACAGGTCGTGAGGATGTTCGAGCATCGCCAGGCCTTCGCCGCCATCGAGTTGCACGGCAAATTTGGCGCTCAACTGGTGAAAACGCTCATGGCTTTGCAGGCTGGTGAGGATCTGTTCGGCCAACGGTCGCGTATCGAGCAACATTTGCCGGTCGATCCCGGCGCTCGGGCTGAGCATCAGGTTGCGTACATCGTCGCCCGCCGCGGTACGCGGGCCCAATCCTGCGGCGAGCAGGCTCTCGATCAAGGCCGTCTGCTCGCTGCCAATCCCGCGAATCTGCAGGTTGGCGCGGTTGGTCGCCTCGATCACGCCCCCGGCAAACCGCTCGGCCGCACTGGCCACCGCTTCAGCCTGGGTGGCGCTGATTGAGCCACCGTTCAATTTGATCCGACAAATGCCGCCATCCAGTGCCGGGACAATACGCAGCAACCCCGGGCAGGCCGAGGGGCGTAAGGCGGTGGACATCGGGCGTTCGTTCAAAGGGGCGACCGGCTATGTGGGAAAGGCGCTTCGCGGGCGAAGGCGCGGTATTATGCCTGCTTTGTCCGACGGCATGAAAAGCCTGCCCGTCGGAACAGTCCGTTTGTGGACTTTTTTTGAGGACGGCAGATGTCACCCTGGCTGACAGTAGTAGGTATCGGTGAAGACGGCTTCAAGGGCCTGGGCAAGAATGCCCGTCGCGCCCTGCTGGGCGCTTCGCGGATCATTGGCGGTCAGCGACAACTGGATTTGTTGCCGGTGTGCATTCGCGGCGAGCGGCAATTATGGCCAAGTCCGTTTTCCCTTGAACCATTGCTGGCACTGCGTGGCGAGCCGGTTTGTGTGTTGGCCAGCGGCGACCCGATGTTCTATGGCGTCGGCGCCAGCCTTTCGCGGCAACTGCCTGGCGCGGAAATGCTGATCCTGCCCGCCCCGTCTTCCGTGTCATTGGCGGCCGCCCGCTTGGGCTGGCCGTTGCAGGACGTGGTGACGCTTTCAGTAGTCGCCCGCCCCGTCGCCGCGCTCAACGCCCATGTGTTCAGTGGTGTGCGCTTGCTGGTGTTGAGCAACGACGGCCAGAGTCCGGCGGCCATCGCGGCGTTGCTGCGCGAGCGCGGTTTCGGGCCGAGTCGCCTCACCGTGCTGGAACATCTGGGCGGCGAAGCCGAACGACGCATCGAGAGTATCGCCAACGACTGGAGCGAGCCGGAGATCGCCGACCTGAACCTGATCGCCATCGAATGCATCGCCGAACCGAACACACCTCGCCTGTCGCGCCTCGCCGGGTTGCCAGACTCAGCCTTCCAGCACGACGGCCAACTGACCAAACGCGATGTGCGCGCCATCACCCTCGCCCGCCTTGCACCGACACCCGGCGAACTGCTGTGGGACGTCGGCGCTGGCAGTGGTTCCATCGGCATTGAGTGGATGCGTGCTTACCCGAGCTGCCGGGCGCTGGCCATCGAAGCTGATGAAGGGCGGCAGTTGTTGATCGAACACAACCGCGATGCCTTGGGCGTCCCCGGGCTGCAATTGATTCGCGGCTGTGCGCCACAAGCCCTGATCGGACTCGAACGCCCGGACGCGATTTTCATCGGTGGCGGTGTCACCCGCGAAGGCGTGCTCGATGCTTGCTGGGCGCAACTCAAACCCGGCGGTCGACTGGTGGCCAACGCCGTCACCCTGCAAAGCGAAGTGACCCTGATGGCCTGGCGCGAACGGCATGGCGGTGAACTGACCCGCATTCATGTCGCTCAGGCGCAACCGTTGGGCGAGTTCGACACCTGGCGTCAGGCGCTGCCGATTACCTTGCTGGACGTGACGAAACCCCTCGATGCGTGACGAAACCGCCGAACAACCCGCACCGCTGCGCAGCGGCCTGACCACCGGCAGCTGCGCCACCGCCACCAGCCTCGCGGCGGCACGCCTGCTGCTCAGTGGCGTCGAAGCGGACGCCGTCGAGATTATTCTGCCCAAAGGCAAACGGGTGCAGATGCGTCTGGAATTTTGTCGGTTGATGAACGACGGCGCCGAAGCCGGAACGATCAAAGACGCCGGCGACGACCCGGACGTGACCCACGGTGCCCTGCTCTTTTCCCAAGTGCGCCTGCACAGCGAGCCGGGCATTCGCTTCAGCGCCGGCCGCGGCGTGGGCACCGTCACCCGGCCCGGGCTGGTGCTGAACGTCGGCGAACCGGCAATCAACCCGGTGCCACGCAAGATGATCAGCGAGCACCTGACGCTGCTGGCCGAAGAGCTTGATTACCCGGGCGGCTTCGAGGTCACGGTAAACGTCGAGGACGGCGAAGCCCTGGCGCTGAAAACCATGAACCCGCGACTGGGGATTCTCGGCGGCTTGTCGATCCTCGGCACCAGCGGCATCGTCCGGCCATTCTCCTGCGCGGCCTACATCGCCTCGATCCATCAAGGCATCGACGTCGCCAAAACCAACGGTTACCTGCACATCGCCGCGTGCACTGGCAATGCCAGCGAAGACACCATGCGCCGAGTCTACGACTTGCCGGAAATCGCTCTGATCGAAATGGGCGACTTCGTCGGCGCGGTGCTCAAACATTTGCGCAAAGTGCCTGTGGATAAACTCAGCCTGTGCGGCGGCTTCGGCAAGATCAGCAAACTGGCGGCCGGGCACATGGATTTGCACAGTCGGCATTCAAGCATCGACCTGCCGCAACTGGCCGAATGGGCCGCGGCGGTCGGCGCCGATGAGGCGTTGCAACAGGCGATCCGCGACGCCAATACCAGCCAGCAGGCGTTGGCCATGGCCAGCGCTGCCGGGATCGCACTCGGCGACGCGGTGTGTCAGCACGCTCTGGACTTTGCTCGCAGCGTGGTGCCGGCGCAGGTTCAGGTCGAAGTGTTCGCCATCGATCGCCAAGGCGGAATTGTCGGCCATGCGGGCGAATTAACGTAAATCTCCAGGCGAGTGATTAGCTGTGGCGAGGGAGCTTGCTCCCGCTTGAGTGCGCAGCACTCACAAAATGGGTATTGCTGCAAAAATTTTGGGGCCGCTATGCAGCCCAGCGCGAGCAAGCTCGCTCGCCACGGGTTATAGGTTCGCCGTACCTTTCTCTTAACTGACCGGGAGCTTTTCAATGAAACGCGTGTTGCTACTCGGCGGCGTGACTGAAGCATTGGCCATCGCCCGCACCCTGGGGCCGGAACACATCTATAGCTTGGCCGGTATCGGTCGCGTACCGACGGATCTGAACTGCCAGGTTCGGGTTGGCGGCTATGGCGGCGCTGAAGGTCTGGCACAGTTCATTCGGGACGAAGGCATCGACCTGCTGCTGGATGCGACCCATCCCTACGCAGCGCAAATCAGCCAGAACGCCGCCACCGCCGCGAAGTTGAGCGGCATTGCGTGCTGGGCCCTGCGTCGCCCGGCCTGGCAACCACAAGCCGGGGATGACTGGCGCGAAGTCAGCGACTGGGCCGAACTGATCGAAGCACTGAAACCCTTCCGCCGACCGCTGTTCACCCTCGGCCGCGAACCGCTGCAGCACCTGCACGAAATCCCGCCGGAGCAATTCTGGACATTGCGTGCGTTGGATGTTTATCCCGGGAATGAGCGCTGCGAAGTGATCGGCGTGCGTGGGCCGTTTCTGATCGAGGATGAACGCGAGCTGTTCGAGCGTCGGCAGATCGATGTGCTGATCAGCAAAAACAGCGGCAGCACCGCCACCGAGCCGAAACTTGAAGTGGCACGGGAGCTTGGAGTGCCGGTGCTGGTGTTGAAGCGGCCGGTGTTGCCGGGGGTTGAGCGGGAGTTTGGGGCGGTGGATGAGGTGCTGGCAGAACTGGCGAAGCGAAATCTAACGGACGCGTAAATAATTGTGGCGAGGGAGCTTGCTCCCGTTGGGCCGCGAAGCGCCCTCCCTATCTCAAAAAAGAAGGGGACTGCTGCGCAGTCCAACGGGAGCAAGCTCCCTCGCCACAGGATTGTGGAGTAGCCTCAACTCATCCGGCATTTCCAATCGATACCGCTACACTCGTTTGAAAGTCTGCTGCGACACCACACCGCACGCGGCCTTTTTACTTATCGCCCCTGATCAGGCTAAATAGCCGCGCCTGATTGCTCACTCAACCGGATCTGCCCTCATGTCCCGACAACGGCTCGCATTTGCCTGGATCGCCTGCTTTGCAGTGCTGTTCAACATGCTCGCCATGCCGATGTCCGGAGCGATTGCGCAGACGGCGAAATCGCCTGCAGAGCAATTGTTGTGGGGCAGTTTCTGCTCTTCCAACGGCACCAAGCTGGTGGCGATTTCCCTGGGCGATATCGAGCAGAAAGCTCCGCAGAGCGACGATCATTCCAACATGCAGCATTGCTGGTGCTGCTCGGGTTCCGCACCGTTAGTGGCGCTACCGGGGCATGCTCCGCAATTGTATTTTGCGCGTTTCGAGGCCAATCGAAGCCTGCCACCTGCCACGCTCGACAGCCCTACACCGCGCCAGCAATGGCCGAGTCTCAACCCCCGCGCGTCCCCTCTGGTGTGATTCCTTCTCGCAATTGACCTGCGTTTTGAATCGTTCTGGAGAACTGCCATGTTGAACAAACTCATCGTTCTGGCTGTATTGCTGCTGCCTGCCTGTTTTGCCAATGCTCACGAATACAAGGCTGGCGAGCTTGAGATCGCCCATCCGTGGTCGCAAGAGTTACCGCCCAACGCGCCCACCGTCGCGGCGTATTTCGTGATTCACAACAACGGCAAAACCGCCGACCGACTGCTGAGCGTCGACTCGCCGATCGCAGGCGTTGCCGAGTTGCACGAGCACGTGAAGCAAAACGATCTGATGAAAATGCAGCAAGTGCCCAGCGTCGAGATTCCGGCTGGCGGTGAAGCCACTTTCGCCCCGATGGCGTATCACGTGATGCTGCTTGAGCTGAAAGACCGCAGCCTGTTGGGCGATGGCAAACGCTTCCCGCTGACGATGCACTTCGAAAAATCCGGCGATGTGACAGTCGATGTCGCGGTGCAGAAAAAAGCGCCTGAAGGCATGCAAGAGCACATGCACGCCCAGTAATCGCCCACGTTGAAAACGCCCATGCGCCCGCTTGGCACCAAGTCATCCGTGCACCGTCGTCAGCCAATGAGCCTGACGCGCGGCAGCTGGATCAGCCTGTTCGCCATGCTGATGATCTTTATCGGTCCGCTGATTTCTCAGTCGATGCCGATGGATCAACGCGCCTCCATGTCCTTGAGCATGACCATGTCGATGGACATGTCGGCCATGGAGCATGGCACGCAACCCGCCGCCGAGCACTGTCCGCCCAAAGCCGACCACCACGCACTCTGGGAAAAATGCGGCTATTGCAGCCTGCTGTTCAATTGCCCAGCGCTCACTGGCGGTCAATCCTTCGTCGCTTTCGACAGTCCACAGACAACCACTTTCAGCACTCCCGCTACCCGCCTGGGTCACGCCCGGCAAACCTTCTTCCCCGGTGCCCGCACCCGTGCCCCGCCTATCGATTCGTAAACACGCCCCTTTGATCTCACACGGTTTAGAAGACAGCCAAAGCAACCTGTGGGAACGAGCTTTTTGTGGCGAGCGAGCTTGCTCGCGCCGGGCTGCGTAGCGGCCCCTTTGTGAGTGCTGCGCACTCAAGCGGGAGCAAGCTCCCTCGCCACAAAAAACCGATCCCACAGAGATTGCGCAGGCTGCCGGCCGTGTCGTTTACGACTGTTCGATGGAAATTGTCATGTCCAGGTTTTCCGCTGACACACGTTTGGGCGCTGCCCAGGCTTCTTTTGCCCTGAACGAATCTCGCGTTCGTTTCAGGCACGCCACCGCCGTTCTTTGCGGCTTGTTGCTGACACCGATGGTGCTGGCCGATGAACACGCCGACCACACCGAAGAGCTGAGCCCGACGGTGATCACCGCCATCGCACCGAGTTCGCCGCTGACCATCGCCACCAACCCCAAGGACCCGCGCCAACCGGTGCCGGCCAGCGACGGCGGCGATTATCTGAAAACCATCCCCGGCTTCGCGCTGGTGCGCAACGGCGGCACCAATGGCGATCCGGTGCTGCGCGGCATGTTCGGCTCGCGCCTTAATATCCTCACCAACGGCAGCATGATGCTCGGCGCCTGCCCCGGCCGCATGGACGCGCCGACTTCGTACATTTCACCGGAAACCTACGACAAACTCACCGTTATCAAAGGCCCGCAAACCGTGCTCTGGGGCCCCGGGGCATCGTCCGGCACCGTCCTGTTCGACCGTGAGCCGGAGAGCTTCGGCGAACTCGGCACCCGGGTGAACGCCAGCGTACTGGCCGGTTCCAACGGGCGCTTCGACAAAGTAGTGGACGCCGCTGCCGGTGGGCCGCTGGGTTACGTGCGCGTGATTGGCAACACCGCGCATTCCGACGACTACAAGGACGGCAACAACGACACCGTGCCCTCGCGCTATGACAAGTGGAACGGCGACGTCGCTGTCGGCTGGACCCCGAGCGCCGACACGCTGCTGGAACTGACCGCCGGCAAGGGCGATGGCGAAGCCCGTTACGCCGGGCGCGGCATGGACGGTTCGCAGTTCTTGCGCGAAAGCCTGGGCCTGCGCTTCGAGCAGTCGAACATCGGTGAAGTGCTGGATAAGGTCGAGGCGCAGGTCTACTACAACTACGCCGACCACGTGATGGACAACTACACCCTGCGCACGCCGTCCGGCACCGGGATGATGGCCGGCCCCATGGCCTCCAACGTCGACCGCCGAACCCTCGGCGCGCGAATCAAAGCCACCTGGCGCTGGGCCGATGTGCAACTGATCAGTGGCCTGGATGCGCAAACCAACGAACACCGCCAACGCAGCGCCATGGGCGTCGACGCTTACAAGGATGTGCCGCGCAACAAGGACGCCGACTTCCACAACTATGGCGTGTTCAGCGAACTGACCTGGTACGCAGCCGACCGTGATCGGCTGATCACCGGTGCGCGACTGGATCGCGCGTCGGCCAAGGATTATCGGCAGACCCTCGGCTCCGGGATGATGACCCGCCCGAATCCGACGGCCGACGACACCCGCGCCGACACTTTGCCCAGCGGTTTCGCCCGTTACGAGCATGACCTGGCCGACAGCCCGACCACGTTGTATGCGGGCCTCGGTCACTCCCAGCGTTTCCCGGATTACTGGGAGCTATTTTCGCCCAAGTCCGGCCCCGCCGGTTCGGTGAATGCCTTCGACTCGATCAAGCCGGAAAAAACCACCCAGCTCGACTTCGGCCTGCAATACAAGACCGAAGACTTCGAAGCCTGGGCCTCGGGTTACGTCGGGCAGGTGCGTGACTACATCCTGTTCAACTACACGCCGGGGATGATGGGCATGACCTCGCAAGCCGAGAACATCGACGCGCGAATCATGGGCGGCGAACTCGGTGCGGCCTACAAGCTGACGGCTAACTGGAAGGCCGACGCGACCCTGGCCTACGCGTGGGGCAAGAACAGCAGCGACGGCAGTGCCCTGCCGCAGATGCCGCCGCTGGATGCACGTTTCGGCCTGACCTACAGCGAAGACAACTGGAGCGCCGGCGCCTTGTGGCGGGTGGTTGCGGCGCAGAACCGCATCGACCAGAACAAGGGCAACGTGGTCGGCAAAGACTTCGACACGAGCTCGGGTTTTGGCGTGTTCTCGCTCAACGGCGCGTACCGGATCAACAAGAACTGGAAGGTCAGCAGTGGCGTCGACAATTTGTTCGGCAAGGCCTACGCCGAACACTTGAACCTGGCGGGTAACGCCGGTTTCGGCTTCCCGGCCAATGATCCGCAAGCCATCAACGAACCGGGGCGCACGCTCTGGACCAAGGTGGATATGAGTTTCTAAAAGCATCGCGGGCAAGCCCGCTCCCACATGGGCGACGTTGAACCTGTGGGAGCGGGCTTGCCCGCGATCGGTTGCGCAGCAACCGCACTAAACAATAAAGAACTACGCCTAGCGGAGTACACAAATGCAACAGCCCAAACCGAATTTCTACAACCTGGCCTGGCGCTGGCATTTCTATGCCGGCCTGTTCGTCGCGCCATTCATGGTGATGCTGGCGCTGACCGGCATCATCTACCTGTTCAAACCGCAACTCGATCCGTTGATGTACGGCAGCCTGCTGAACGTCCCTGCTGCTCATCACAAAGTCTCCGCCGACGACCTGCTCAAACGGGTGAAAGAAGCGTATCCAAACGGCCGGATCAAACAGTACCTGCCGCCGGTCAACGCTGAACGCAGCGCGCAATTTGTGGTGATCGATGAAGGTCATGAACTGAACGTGTTCATCGATCCGTACCACGGCGACATCCTTGGCGAGCAAGACGCGAAGAAGAATCTGCAAGCAGTCGCGCGCTCGATTCACGGCGAGTTGATGATCGGCACCGTCGGTGATCGACTGGTGGAACTGGCCGCCGGTTGGGGCGTCGTGCTGGTGGTTTCCGGAGTATTTTTATGGTGGCCGCGCGGCCAGTCCGCCGGGATTCTCTGGCCACGCTTGAACAGTCGTGGCCGAGTGCTCTGGCGTGACCTGCACGCGGTGACCGGGTTCTGGGGCGCGGCATTGCTGCTGGTGATGCTGCTCAGCGGCATGACCTGGACCGGGTTCTGGGGCAAGCAATACGCCGACCTCTGGAACCGCTTCCCGGTAGCCATGTGGAATGACGTGCCGAAGTCCGACGTCGAGGCCCGCAGCCTCAACAGCGCCACGCGCCAGACCGTGCCGTGGGCCATGGAAAACACGCCGATGCCGATGTCCGGCGACCACGCCGAACACATGGCCCACGCCAGCACGCAAGCCGGTCCGGCAGCGCCGACCATCAGCCTGCAAGACGTGCAAAACATCGCCGTGCAACGCAAGGTCGAGCCCGGCTACAGCATCACTTTCCCCACCACGGCCACCGGCGTGTTCACCATCGCGGTGTTCGCCGACGACCCGCGCAACGACGCCACCTTGCATGTCGACCAGTACACCGGCGACGTCCTCGCCGACGTGCGCTGGCAGCATTACAGCAACGTCGCCCGGGCTACGGAAGTCGGCGTGATGCTGCACGAAGGCAAGATGTTCGGCCCGTTCAATCAGATCATTGTGCTGCTGATCTGTCTGATGATTTTGCTCAGCGCCGTCAGCGGCGTGGTGATCTGGTGGAAGCGCCGGCCACAGGGCAAATTTGGTGTACCGCCGTTGCGTCACGACCTGCCGAAATGGAAAACCGCGATGGTCATCATCTTCGGGCTGGCGGTGATGTTTCCGTTGGTGGGGGCTTCGCTGGTGGTCGTGTGGGTACTGGATCGGGTGCTGCTGTCGCGCTTTGGCCGGCAAACTGAATCCACTTCAGCTTCATCATGAAACAGGCGAGATGCGCGGGTTAGAAAGGCCTGTAGACTTCCAGCGCTTATCTCACGGCTGTTTTTAGTGTTACTGTATAACCCAAATATGGGGTTCTGATTCAAATGCCCCATCGCGGGCAAGCCCGCTCCCACAGGATTTGCGCGATCCCTGTGGGAGCGGGCTTGCCCGCGATGGCGTCATCAGCATCACCCAATACCTCAGAGCAAATGCATGACCTCGCTGAACCTCACGAACCTCGCCTGGACACCCCTGGGCCACGGCCATTGCCATCACCAGTTCCAGCTGCGTGACGCATCGCTGCACGTGGCTGCCGGTGAGTTCGTCGGGTTGATCGGCCCCAACGGCAGCGGCAAAACCAGCCTGTTGCGTTGCGCCTATCGCTTCAGCAAACCGGAACACGGTGAGGTCAAACTCGATCACCACAACGTCTGGAAGCAATCCTCACGCTGGTGCGCGCAACGCATCGCCGTGGTGTTGCAGGAATTCCCCGATGCCTTCGGCCTGACCGTCGAGGAAGTGGTCGCCATGGGCCGCACGCCGCACAAAGGCCTGTTTGATGGCGACACCCTTGAGGACCGCAGACTCGCGACCCACGCCCTCGAATCAGTCGGCCTCAAGGGCTTCGAAGACCACGCCTTCGCCACCCTTTCCGGCGGTGAAAAACAGCGCGTGATCCTCGCCCGCGCCCTGGCTCAACAACCGCAATTGCTGATCCTCGACGAACCGACCAATCACCTCGACCCGCGCTATCAGCTGGAGCTGTTGCAACTGGTCAAGCGTCTGCAGATCGGCACACTGGCGAGCATCCACGACCTCAATCTGGCGGCAGCCTTCTGCGATCGGCTGTACGTGATCAATCACGGTCGCATCGTTGCCAGCGGCCCACCCAAAGAAGTTCTGACCACACAACTGCTGCACAACGTGTTCGGCGTCGACGCCCTGATCGATGACCACCCCTTGCACGGCTACCCACGAATCACCTGGATAACCCAACCATGACTTTGCGTTCCCTGCTTTGCCTCGCGCTGTTGCTGGGCAGTGCCCAAGCATTGGCCGAGGCCACCCATTACCCGCTGACAGTCCAGAGCTGCAACCGCGAAGTCACCTTCAAGGCAGCGCCGAAACACGCGGTCAGCCATGACATCAACATGACCCAGATGATGCTCGCCCTCGGCCTCAAACCAAGGATGGCGGGGTATAGCGGCGTCACAGGCTGGAAGTCGGTGACGCCCGAGATGCAGACCATCCTCGATGGCTTGCCAGAACTCGCAGCCAAGTACCCGTCGGTGGAAACCCTGCTCAACGCCAACGTCGATTTCTTCTTCGCCGGTTGGGACTACGGCATGCGCGTCGGCGGCGATCTCACGCCGCAAACCCTGCAACCGCTGGGCATCAACGTCTACGAACTTACCGAGTCCTGCGCCTTCGTCATGAAGCGCCCGCCGGCCAGCCTGGAAGACACTTACAACGACTTGCGCAACCTCGGGAAAATCTTCGACGTGCAGGACCGCGCCAGTGCCGTGATCGCCGAGATGCAGGCGCAAGTCGCCGACATCCGCAAGGATCTGCCGACGGACAAGCCACGTGTATTTCTCTACGACAGCGGTGAGGACCGGGCCATGACTTCCGGGCGACTCGGTATGCCTCAAGCGCTGATCGACGCCGCTGGTGGGCGCAACATTCTCGACGACGTCGAGGCGAGCTGGACGCGGGTGAACTGGGAGAACGTGGTCGAGCGCAATCCGCAGGTAATCGTGATCGTCGATTACGGCGAAGTTACCGCCGAGCAGAAGGAGCAATTCCTGCTGAACAATCAGGCTCTGCAATCGGTGGATGCGATCAAGAACCAGCGCTTCATCGTCATTCCGTACGTGCAGGCCACGCCCGGGATCGACAACGTGCTGGCGGTCGAAACCCTGGCCAAGGGTTTCCACGGCGAATGATCGATCGTCGCTATGCCTTGTTGCTGATTGCCCTCGGCGCGTTGTTGCTGGTGTCGTGCGTGGTGTCGCTGGGCTTCGGCCCCGCGCGGGTGCCGGTGGAGGTGGTGTGGCGAATATTGCTGCACAAGATTTTTGGTTTCGGTGCTGCGGACTGGACTGCCGGGCAGGAACACATCGTCTGGCTGATCCGCGTGCCGCGCATGTTGCTCGGTGCGCTGGTGGGCGCCGGTCTGGCGTTGATCGGCGCGGTGCTGCAAGCGGTGACGCGCAATCCACTGGCTGATCCGCACCTGCTCGGTGTGACCTCCGGAGCGACCCTCGGCGCGGTGATTGTGGTGCTGCATGTTGGTGAGATTGTCGGGTTGCTGACCTTGCCGATCGCGGCGTTTATCGGCGCGTTGTTGAGCATGTTGATCGTGCTGGTGATCGCCAACCGTCATGGGCGGCTGGACAGTGATCGGCTGCTGTTGTGCGGTGTGGCGGTGTCGTTCGTGATGATGGCGATCGCCAATCTGCTGTTGTTTCTTGGGGATCATCGCGCCAGTTCTGCGGTGATGTTCTGGATGCTTGGCGGGCTCGGGTTGGCACGCTGGGAATTGCTCGCGGTGCCAGCCGCGAGCGTGTTGCTTGGGTTGGTGCTGTTGCTGGGGATGGCCCGGCCGTTGAATGCGTTGATGGCGGGTGAGCAGACTGCTGTGACCCTCGGCTTGAATGCTCGCACCGTGCGGCTGCGGGTGTTTTTGATTGCGTCGTTGATGACTGGGGTGTTGGTGTCGATCAGCGGGTCTATCGGCTTTGTCGGGCTGATGGTGCCGCACATTGCGCGGCGGTTGGTTGGGGCTGAACACCGGCGACTGCTGCCGGTGTGCGTCCTGCTCGGCAGCCTGTTCCTCGTCTGGGTCGATGTGGCCGCACGCACCCTGATTGCCCCGGAAGACTTACCCATCGGCGTCGCCACTGCGGCGATCGGCGGCCTATTCTTCATCGGCTTGATGCGCCGCCGCTAATGTCCAAAAGAACCACTGCACCTGTGGGAGCTGGCTTGCCTGCGATGACGGCAGCATATTCAACATCTCTGTGACTGACCCACCGCTATCGCGGGCAAGCCCGCTCCCACAGGATTTGTGTCGTACACAAATTTGGGGATTGATCGTTCCCACGCTCCCGCGTGGGAATGCCGCCAGGGACGCTCCGCGTTCCGCTTTTGAGTGTTTAACGGATGTGTCAAAACAGGGAACTTTCCCACGCTTTTTTCAGGTTGTTCGTCGGACGCGGGCCCTCTAGTCTTGGGCTGTCGCTGAATACTCAGCGATCGGGTGTGAGAACCCGGTTAACACTATTAATCCAACATCAGTACCACCATAATTGCCGCCGGCTTATCCGCTGCCCGCAATGCACTATGGCGGCTGTGTGCGGGCGGACTTCGGTCCGGCCGGGTTTGGGTGTTGACCGGTTTCTCACTCCGCACATAGCTGCCACCCCTTCGTCGCGTGAGAAACGACAAAGGATGGCTCCAATTGAGAGACAACACCCGATGAGCAAGAAGATAGTTCCCGATCCACCCTTCAATACCACCACGCCCACCGCCGAAGCCTCGCGCACCGAAGAATTACTCAAAGACCGCGAAGCCATAAAACGCGCCCTCGACTACTACCTCGATCCCCCGGTGCAATACACCGAAAAAACCCGCCGCCCCAGCACCATGTTCATCGTCGCCCCGAATATGGATACCGAAAGCCTCCTGGCCCACGCCTACGAATCGTTGGCGACGGCAAGTGTCCTGGCCAGCGATTTCGCCAACGATCTGATCGGCCCACAGCGCTACACGGCGCTGGCGATTCAACAGAGCATCATGCTGGCGGAGCTGGCGGTGAACCGGGCGCTGGATAACGTCGACCCGGCGTAGCTCCCAGATACACCGCAATACTGTGGGAGCGGGCTTGCCCGCGATGACGGCGGCACATCCAATATCCTTGTGACTGACCCACCGTTATCGCGGGCAAGCCCGCTCCCACAGGATTTGTGTCGTACACAGATTTTGTATATGCCCGCTCCTCCTGTGGGAGCTGGCTTGCCTGCGATGGCGGCGGCACATTCAACATCACCGTGACTGACCCACCGTTATCGCGGGCAAGCCCGCTCCCACAGGATTTGTGTCGTACACAGATTTTGTATATGCCCGCTCCTCCTGTGGGAGCTGGCTTGCCTGCGATGGCGGCGGCACATTCAACATCACCGTGACTGACCCACCGCTATCGCGGGCAAGCCCGCTCCCACAGGTTTTGTGTCGTACACAGATTTTGTATATGCCCGCTCCTCCTGTGGGAGCTGGCTTGCCTGCGATGGCGGCGGCACATTCAACATCACCGTGACTGACCCACCGCTATCGCGGGCAAGCCCGCTCCCACAGGTTTTGTGTCGTACACAGATTTTGTATATGCCCGCTCCTCCTGTGGGAGCTGGCTTGCCTGCGATGGCGGCGGCACATTCAACATCACCGTGACTGACCCACCGCTATCGCGGGCAAGCCCGCTCCCACAGGTTTTGTGTCGTACACAGATTTTGTATATGCCCGCTCCTCCTGTGGGAGCTGGCTTGCCTGCGATGGCGGCGGCACATTCAACATCACCGTGACTGACCCACCGCTATCGCGGGCAAGCCCGCTCCCACAGGTTTTGTGTCGTACACAGATTTTGTATATGCCCGCTCCTCCTGTGGGAGCTGGCTTGCCTGCGATGGCGGCGGCACATTCAACATCACCGTGACTGACCCACCGCTATCGCGGGCAAGCCCGCTCCCACAGGTTTTGTGTCGTACACAGATTTTGTATATGCCCGCTCCTCCTGTGGGAGCGGGCTTGCCCGCGATGACGGCGGCACATCCAATATCCTTGTGACTGACCCACCGTTATCGCGGGCAAGCCCGCTCCCACAGGATTTGTGTCGTACACAGATTTTGTATATGCCCGCTCCTCCTGTGGGAGCTGGCTTGCCTGCGATGGCGGCGGCACATTCAACATCACCGTGACTGACCCACCGTCTTCGCGAGCAAGCTTCGCTCCTACAGGAGCGAGGCAGCATCTGCGCCCCAATCTGGCGCACCTCTTCGCACCAGTGCGCCAAACGCGGCCCTTCATGGTGCGTCGCCAAACCCGGACAACCGCTCTAATACGACATTTCCTTGCCCTTCCCCGACCGGGCACAGCCCTTGCTAAAGACCCTTCAGTCGTCCGCATCTGCCAACCATAAAAAACTTTAACGTTCATGGAGATCGCACAATGAAGCGTCGCAGTTTGATCAAGGCTTTCACACTATCGGCAAGCATTGCCGCGATGGGCATGGCCTGGACGGTCCAGGCCGCCGAGACCATCAAGGTCGGTATTCTGCATTCGTTGTCCGGCACCATGGCGATCTCCGAAACCTCGCTCAAAGACATGGCGTTGATGACCATCGACGAAATCAACGCCAAGGGCGGCGTGAACGGCAAGATGCTGGAACCGGTGGTGGTTGACCCGGCGTCGAACTGGCCGCTGTTCGCCGAAAAGGGCCGCCAGTTACTGACTCAGGACAAGGTGGCGGTGGTGTTCGGTTGCTGGACCTCGGTGTCGCGTAAATCGGTGCTGCCGGTGTTCGAAGAGCTCAACGGCCTGCTGTTCTACCCGGTGCAGTACGAAGGCGAAGAGATGTCGCCGAACGTGTTCTACACCGGCGCGGCGCCCAACCAGCAGGCGATTCCGGCGGTGGAATACCTGATGAGCGAAGAAGGCGGCAGCGCCAAGCGCTACTTCCTGCTCGGCACCGACTACGTCTACCCGCGCACCACTAACAAGATTCTGCGCTCGTTCCTGCACTCCAAAGGTGTGGCGGACAAGGACATCGAAGAGGTCTACACCCCGTTCGGCCACAGCGACTATCAAACCATCGTGGCCAACATCAAAAAATTCTCCGCCGGTGGCAAGACTGCGGTCATCTCCACGGTCAACGGCGACTCCAACGTGCCGTTTTATAAAGAGCTGGCCAACCAGGGCCTGAAAGCCACCGACGTTCCGGTCGTGGCGTTCTCCGTGGGTGAAGAAGAACTGCGCGGCATCGACACCAAACCGTTGGTGGGCAACCTCGCGGCGTGGAACTACTTCGAGTCGGTCGAGAACCCGCAGAACAAGAAATTCGTCGCCGACTGGAAGGCCTACGCCAAGAAACACAACCTGCCGGGCGCTGACAAAGCAGTGACCAACGACCCGATGGAAGCCACTTACGTCGGCATCCATATGTGGGCGCAAGCGGCGGAGAAAGCCAAGTCCACCGACGTCAACAAAGTCCGCGAAGCCTTGGCTGGCCAGACCTTCGCCGCGCCGTCCGGTTACACGCTGACCATGGACAAGACCAACCACCACCTGCACAAGCCGGTGATGATCGGCGAGATTCAGGCCGACGGTCAGTTCAACGTGGTGTGGCAGACCGAAGGGCCGATCCGCGCCCAGCCGTGGAGCCCGTTTATCTCGGGTAACGACAAGAAGCCGGACTATGCGGTGAAGAGCAACTAAAGCCACTGGGTGTCGACCTCGGGCACCAAACCCGAGGCCGACACAAATCCCTGTGGGAGCTGGCTTGCCTGCGATGGCATCACCTCGGTGCATCAGACACACCGAGTCGTCTGCATCGCAGGCAAGCCAGCTCCCACAATGTCCGCGCAAGGCGACTTTCTATGCCCACCGCCCTTTACCGACTCATTTTCGCCATCGCACTTTTGCTGCCGATGGCCACCCACGCCGGCGACGCCGAAGACTTCGTCGCAGCCAATCCCGTGCAACAAGCAAAACTTCTGGAAGCCTGGGCCGCGCAGCCCGATCCGGCCCGTATCGAACTGATCAACGCCCTGCAACAAGGCGAGTTGACCCTCGATGGCCAACCGAAAACCCTGCGCCTGAACAACCGCCTGCGAGGTCTGATCGACACCGCTTTGGCCAGCCACCAATTGCTCGCCGCCGACGCCAAAATCCGTTTGGTCGCCGCGCAGCAATTACAGAAAAGCGCAAAACCCGCGCAACTGAAATTCCTCGACCAGCAACTCGCTGCAGAAAAAGACGAAACCGTTCACGCCGCCCTGAGCCTGGCACTGGCCAACCTGCAACTGGTCGACACCGACCCGGCCGTACGCCTCGCCGCGGTGCGTCTGCTCGGTGAAACCGGCGACCCACTGGCCCGCACCCGCCTCGAAGGTTTGCTTGAGGCCGGCATCGAAGCCGATGCCAATGTGCGCACCGCCGCCGAAACCAGCCTGGCCCAAGTCAAACGCAAATTGCTGATCGGCGAAATGCTCGGCCAGGCCTTTAGTGGCATGTCCCTTGGTTCAATTCTGCTGCTGGCGGCGCTGGGTCTTGCAATCACATTCGGCCTGCTCGGCGTGATCAACATGGCCCACGGCGAGATGCTGATGCTCGGCGCTTACTCGACGTATGTGGTGCAGTTGATGTTCCAGCACTTCGCCCCGCAAGCCATCGAGTTCTACCCGCTGATTGCTTTGCCGGTAGCGTTTTTCGTCACCGCCGCCATCGGCATGGCGCTGGAGCGCACGGTGATTCGTCATCTCTACGGTCGCCCGTTGGAAACCCTGCTGGCGACGTGGGGCATCAGCCTGATGCTGATTCAGTTGGTGCGCCTGGTGTTCGGCGCGCAGAACGTTGAAGTGGCCAACCCGGCATGGTTGTCGGGCGGGATTCAGGTGCTGCCGAACCTGGTGCTGCCGTACAACCGCATCGTGATCATCGCGTTCGCCTTGTTTGTGGTGGTGTTGACCTGGCTGCTGCTGAACAAGACTCGCCTGGGCCTCAACGTGCGCGCCGTCACCCAGAACCGCAACATGGCCGCCTGCTGCGGCGTGCCGACCGGGCGCGTCGACATGCTCGCCTTCGGCCTCGGCTCCGGCATTGCTGGCCTCGGCGGTGTGGCGCTCAGCCAGATCGGCAACGTCGGCCCGGACCTCGGCCAGAGCTACATCATCGACTCGTTCCTGGTGGTGGTACTCGGCGGTGTCGGTCAATTGGCCGGTAGCGTGCTGGCCGCCTTCGGGCTGGGGATCGCCAACAAAATTCTCGAACCGCAGATCGGTGCGGTGCTGGGCAAAATCCTGATCCTTGCGCTGATCATTCTGTTCATCCAGAAACGTCCGCAAGGCCTCTTCGCACTGAAAGGACGGGTGATCGACTGATGAACCAGCCTCTGCTGCTCACAGCCACACAAAAGGCCGGCCCCAAGGTCACGATCGCCGTCGGTGCGGTGATCCTCGTTTTGCTGCTGGCGTTGCCGTTGTTGTCGTTGTTGCCTGCCGACAGCGCACTGCATGTCTCCGCTTATACATTGACCCTGATGGGCAAAATACTTTGCTACGCCATCGTCGCCCTGGCCCTCGATCTGGTCTGGGGTTACGCCGGCCTGTTGTCGTTGGGCCACGGTCTGTTCTTCGCCCTCGGCGGTTATGCGATGGGCATGTACCTGATGCGCCAGGCTTCGGGTGACGGCTTGCCGGCGTTCATGACGTTCCTGTCGTGGACCGAGTTGCCGTGGTACTGGACCGGCACCAGCAGCTTTCTCTGGGCCATGTGTCTGGTGGTGTTGGCGCCGGGCCTGCTCGCGCTGGTGTTCGGTTTCTTCGCCTTCCGTTCGCGGATCAAGGGCGTGTATTTCTCGATCATGACCCAGGCCCTGACCTTCGCCGGAATGCTGCTGTTTTTCCGCAACGAAACCGGGTTTGGCGGCAACAACGGCTTTACCAACTTCCGCACCATTCTCGGGTTTGGCATCACTGAACCGGGGACGCGTGCAGTGTTGTTTTTCGCCACGGTGCTGTTGCTGGTGGCGAGCCTGTTCATCGGCTGGCGGCTGGCGCAAAGCAAGTTCGGCCGGGTGCTGACCGCCCTGCGGGATGCGGAAAACCGCTTGATGTTCTGCGGCTACGATCCACGCGGCTTCAAATTGTTTGTCTGGGTGTTGAGCGCGGTGTTGTGTGGTTTGGCCGGCGCGCTGTATGTGCCGCAAGTCGGCATTATCAACCCGAGTGAAATGTCACCGACCAACTCCATCGAAGCCGCCGTGTGGGTGGCGCTGGGTGGTCGCGGCACGCTGATCGGTCCGCTGCTCGGCGCTGGTGTGGTCAATGGCATGAAGAGCTGGTTCACCGTGGCGTTTCCGGAATACTGGCTGTTCTTCCTCGGCGCGCTGTTCATCGTCGTGACGTTGTACCTGCCCAAAGGCGTGATCGGGTTGCTGAAGAAAAGGGGTGAACAATGAGGCTTGTAAAATGAGAACCACTGCAACGGCTGAATTCATGCTCGAACCGGCCTTTTTTCCGGTGGAGCCCAACAAGGACGCCGGCAGCAGCCGCGATGCCATCGGCCTCGGCCAGAGCGCCGGCAAAGGCCTGAACACTCGCCACGGCACCATCCTGACCCTGGAAGACATCAACGTCAGCTTCGATGGTTTCAAGGCGCTGAACGATTTGAACCTGTACATCGGCGTTGGCGAATTGCGCTGCATCATCGGCCCCAACGGCGCGGGCAAGACCACGCTGATGGACGTGATTACCGGCAAGACCCGGCCCAGTCACGGCAAGGCTTGGTTCGGTGAAACTCTCGATCTGACGCAGATGAGTGAAGTGCAGATTGCTCAGGCCGGTATCGGTCGCAAATTCCAGAAGCCAACGGTGTTCGAAGCCCTGAGCGTGTTCGAAAACCTGGAGTTGGCGCAGAAGACCGACAAGTCGGTATGGGCCAGCCTGCGGGCTCGTCTCAGCGGCGAGCAGAAAGATCGCATCAGCGAAGTGCTGGAAACCATTCGCCTGACCGCCTCGGTCAATCGTCCGGCGGGGTTGTTGTCCCACGGTCAGAAACAGTTTCTGGAAATCGGCATGCTGCTAATGCAGGACCCGCAATTGTTGCTGCTCGATGAGCCGGTGGCGGGCATGACCGACGCCGAAACCGAATTCACCGCCGAGCTGTTCAAGAGCCTGGCAGGCAAGCATTCGCTGATGGTGGTGGAACACGACATGGGCTTCGTCGGCTCGATCGCCGACCACGTCACCGTGTTGCACCAGGGCAGCGTGCTGGCCGAAGGGTCGCTGGAACAGGTGCAGGACAATGAGCGGGTGATCGAGGTCTACCTCGGTCGGTAGACCTGCAAATACAAAACCTGTGGGAGCGGGCTTGCCCGCGATGAGGCCTGCACATCCAACATCTTTGCGGACTGACACACCGCCATCGCAGGCAAGCCAGCTCCCACAGGGTTCTGTGTGGAACAGAAGGGAATTTGAACATGCTGCAAGTCGACAAGCTGCATCAGTACTACGGCGGTAGCCACATCCTGCGGGGCCTGACGTTTGAGGTGAAGGTCGGCGAAGTTACTTGCCTGCTCGGGCGCAACGGCGTGGGCAAGACCACCCTGCTCAAATGCCTGATGGGTTTGCTGCCGGCCAAGGAAGGCGCGGTGAACTGGGAGGGCAAACCGATCACCACATTCAAGCCGCACCAACGGGTGCATGCCGGCATCGCTTACGTGCCTCAGGGCCGGGAAATCTTCGGCCGCCTGACCGTGGAAGAAAATCTGCTGATGGGCCTGTCGCGGTTTCCCGGCTCTGAAGCCAAGGAAGTCCCGGCGTTCATCTACGAGCTGTTCCCGGTGCTGCTGCAAATGAAACAACGGCGCGGCGGTGACTTGTCCGGTGGTCAGCAACAGCAGCTGGCGATTGGCAGAGCACTGGCCAGTCGTCCACGGTTGCTGATTCTCGACGAACCCACCGAAGGCATTCAGCCGTCGGTGATCAAGGAAATCGGCGCGGTGATCAAGCAGCTTGCTGCGCGCGGCGACATGGCGATTTTGCTGGTGGAGCAGTTCTACGATTTCGCCGCCGAACTGGCCGATCAGTACCTGGTGATGTCCCGGGGCGAGATCGTGCAGCAGGGTCGCGGCGAAAATATGGAAGCCGAAGGCGTCCGTGGACTGGTTACGATCTAACCTGCAGCCTCCTGACGATAACTAGACGATATGAATTTACCTGCCCCCATCACGCTGTTCACCCCCAGCTGGCATGCCGAGCTGGAACTCGGCTACGCCCGTTTCGGCGACAGCACACGCCCGGTGCAGCGCCGCCACAAGGGCCCGCTGCGGGTGCAGAAGCATTTGTACGCCGAAGGCCCCGAGGTGTGTCAGCACATCATCGTCCACCCGCCGGGCGGGATTGCCGGCGGTGATCGGCTGGACATCTCGGCCAGCGTCGGCACGCACGCCTGGGCGCAAATCACCAGCCCCGGCGCCGCCAAGTGGTATCGCGCGGCAGGGTCGGCTTATCAGAAACTCGACCTGCGCGTGGCCGCCGGTGCTACGTTGGAGTGGCTGCCGCAAGAGACGATTATCTTCAGCGACGCTCAGGCGGAACTCAGCACCAGCATCGACCTTGAGGGCGATGCGCGGTTGTTCTACTGGGACGTGGTGGCCCTGGGACGCCCGGCCAGTGGCGAGCGCTTTGACCTCGGGCATTTTCAGGCGCACCTGGATATCCGCCGCGACGGCCAGTTGCTCTGGCACGAACGCCAGCGCATTGTCGGGAATGATGGTTTGCTGGATTCGCCAATAGGCCTGGATGGCCAACCGGTGTTTGCGACGTTGCTGGTGACAGGTGAAATTGATAGCGAATGGCTGGAGAAGTGCCGCTCGCTGCCCAATGAGGTACGCGGAGATCTGACGCAGTTGCCGGGGCTTTTGGTCGCCCGATGCCTGGCCAGTGAAGCGCTGTTGGCACGTGGTTGGCTGATTGATTTGTGGCGGTTGCTACGCCCGGCGTTGCTTGGCCGAGAAGCCGTCCCACCCAGAATATGGAGCACCTGATGTGTGCTTTTTGTGGGAGCGGGCTTGCCCGCGATAGCGGTCTTACAGTCTACATCTCAATTGGATGTGATGACCCCATCGCGGGCAAGCCCGCTCCCACAGGGGATCTGTGTAAGCAGATCCAACTCTTTTTAATCTGCCCTGATGGATCTCAACGATGGACCTGACCCCACGCGAAAAAGACAAGCTGCTGATCTTCACCGCCGGCCTCGTGGCCGAGCGGCGTTTGGCTCGCGGCGTGAAGCTCAATTACCCGGAGGCCATGGCCTATATTTCCGCGGCGCTGCTCGAAGGCGCGCGTGACGGCCAGACCGTGGCCGAGCTGATGCATTACGGCACCACCCTGCTCAGCCGCGAACAAGTGATGCAAGGCATTCCGGAAATGATCCCGGAAATCCAGGTCGAAGCGACGTTTCCCGACGGCACCAAACTGGTCACCGTTCACCAACCGATCGCCTGAGGCCGCGCCATGACTTACCACATCCGCGATGCGCTGCTCGCCGACCTGCCAGCGATCCGTGACATCTACAACGACGCCGTCCTCAACACCACGGCGATCTGGAACGAACAGGCCGTGGACCTGGGCAACCGCCAGGCCTGGTTCAGCGTCCGACAAGACCAGGGTTATCCGGTCCTGGTGATCGTCGACGGCGACAACAGCGTACTCGGCTACGCTTCATTCGGTGACTGGCGCCCGTTCGACGGATTCCGCCACACGGTCGAGCACTCGGTGTACGTGCGCAACGACCAGCGGGGCAATGGCCTCGGGCCGCAACTGATGGAAGCGCTGATCGAACGCGCCAAAGGCTGCAACAAACACGTGATGGTCGCCGCCATCGAAAGCGGTAACGGCGCCTCAATCCGGCTGCACGACCGCGCCGGTTTCGTCGTCACCGGTCAAATGCCGCAGGTGGGTACCAAGTTCGGCCGCTGGCTGGACCTGACCTTCATGCAACTGATCCTCGACCCGGGCGCAATGCCACCTGGTCCCCACAAGGAGTGATACCCATGAACGCCGCCCAACTGCGCCGCGTCAATGTTGAAAGCTTTGCGCACTATCGTCAGGGGTTGATTGATTTGCTGCTCGACGCCGTCGGCTATGGCGCCAGTGTCGGGTTCATGGCGGATCTGGATGCCACTCAGGCCCGAGCTTATTTCGATGAAGTCCAGGAGAACCTGAACAAAGGCAACGTGCTGCTCTGGGTGGTGGTCAAGGACGAACAGGTACAGGCCAGCGTGCAATTGACGTTGTGCCAGAAAGCCAATGGGTTGAACCGCGCAGAAGTGCAGAAACTGCTGGTGCGTGAACATGCCCGTCGTCGCGGTCTGGGCCAACAGATGATGCATGCCCTTGAGCTTGCAGCCCGCCAACACAAGCGCGGCATGCTCTACCTCGACACCGAGGCCGGCTCCCCCGCCGAAGACTTCTACAAGGCGATGGGCTACACCCGCGCCGGCGAAATCCCCGACTACGCCTGCGACCCGAACGGCAGCTACAAACCGACTGCCCTTTACTACAAGATTCTCCAAGGAGCCCATTGATGATTCCCGGTGAATACCAGATCCAGCCCGGCGACATCGAACTCAACGTCGGCCGCCGCACCCTCAGCCTGAAGGTGGCCAACAGCGGTGACCGGCCGATCCAGGTCGGCTCGCATTATCACTTCTTCGAAACCAACGACGCCCTGACCTTCGACCGCGCCGCCAGCCGCGGCATGCGCCTGAACATCCCCGCCGGCACCGCCGTGCGCTTCGAACCGGGGCAGAGCCGCGAGGTCGAGCTGGTGGACTTGGCCGGCCATCGCCGGGTGTTCGGCTTTGCCGGCAGGATCATGGGTGATCTCGACTGACTGATCGTTCCCACGCTCTGCGTGGGAATGCATCCCGTGACGCTCCGCGTCACATAACAGCGGACGCAGAGCGTCCACGGCGGCATTCCCACGCAGAGCGTGGGAACGATCAATGAAGGAACTGCAATGAAGATTTCCCGTCAAGCCTACGCCGACATGTTCGGCCCCACCGTCGGAGACAAGGTCCGCCTGGCCGACACCGAACTGTGGATCGAAGTGGAACAGGACTTCACCACCTACGGCGAAGAAGTGAAATTCGGCGGCGGCAAAGTCATTCGCGACGGCCAGGGCCAAAGCCAATTGCTAGCCGCGGAAGTGGTCGACACATTGATCACCAACGCGCTGATCATCGACCACTGGGGCATCGTTAAAGCCGACGTCGGCCTCAAGGACGGGCGCATCGCTGCCATCGGCAAGGCCGGCAATCCGGACATCCAGCCCAATGTCACCATCGCGGTTGGCGCCAGCACCGAAGTGATCGCCGGTGAGGGCATGATCCTCACCGCTGGCGGCATCGACACCCATATTCATTTCATCTGCCCGCAGCAGATCGAAGAAGCGCTGATGAGCGGCGTCACCACCATGATCGGCGGCGGCACCGGCCCCGCCACCGGCACCAACGCCACCACTTGCACCTCGGGACCGTGGCACCTGGCGCGCATGCTCCAGGCCGCCGATGCGTTCCCGATGAACATCGGCTTCACCGGCAAGGGCAACGCCAGCCTGCCGGAGCCGTTGATCGAACAGGTCAAGGCCGGTGCCATCGGCCTCAAGCTCCACGAAGACTGGGGCACCACCCCGGCGAGTATCGACAACTGCCTGAACGTCGCCGACCAGTACGACGTGCAGGTGGCGATCCATACTGACACCCTCAACGAGTCAGGCTTCGTCGAAACCACCCTCGCCGCCTTCAAGGGCCGCACTATCCACACCTACCACACCGAAGGTGCCGGTGGCGGCCATGCACCGGACATCATCAAGGCCTGCGGTTTTGCCAACGTGCTGCCGAGCTCGACCAACCCGACCCGGCCGTTCACCCGCAACACCATCGACGAACACCTCGACATGCTGATGGTCTGCCACCACCTGGACCCGAGCATTGCCGAAGACGTGGCGTTCGCCGAAAGCCGCATCCGCCGGGAAACCATTGCTGCCGAAGACATCCTCCACGATCTCGGCGCCTTCTCGATGATCAGCTCCGACAGCCAGGCCATGGGCCGCGTCGGCGAAGTGATCACGCGTACCTGGCAAACCGCCGACAAGATGAAAAAGCAGCGCGGCCCGTTGCCGGGTGATGGCGAAGGTAACGACAACTTCCGCGCCAAACGCTACATCGCCAAGTACACCATCAACCCGGCGATCACCCACGGCATCAGCCATGAAGTGGGGTCGGTGGAAGTGGGTAAATGGGCCGATCTGGTGCTCTGGCGCCCGGCGTTTTTCGGGGTAAAACCGACGCTGATTCTCAAGGGTGGTGCCATTGCGGCCAGCCTGATGGGCGACGCCAACGCTTCGATCCCGACACCGCAACCGGTGCACTACCGCCCGATGTTCGCCAGTTATGGCGGCTCGCTGCACGCCACCAGCCTGACCTTCATCAGCCAGGCAGCACAGGATGCCGGTTTGCCCGAAGCGCTGGGCCTGAAGAAGAAAATCGCCGTGGTCAAAGGTTGTCGCGATGTGCAGAAAACCGATCTGATTCACAACGATTACCTGCCAGAGATCGACGTCGATCCACAGACTTATCAGGTCAAGGCTGACGGTGTATTGCTGTGGTGTGAACCGGCAGAAACCCTGCCGATGGCTCAGCGCTACTTCCTGTTTTGATCGGTAGGGCGGCACAAAGAAAAGGCCTGGATGCTTGCGCAGATCCAGGCCTTTGTTCATAGGTCAGAAGTGTCTGGTCAGATCGGGTGTTTGGCCAACTCCTCGCGGGTGAACTGCTCGATCAGCACAGCCTCCTCAATCTGCAACTGAGCATCCAGGTCGGCAGATTGCACCTTGAATTGCGCCTCTGATAGTTCGCCGGCCTGCTGGCGATCACGCAGACTGGCCAGGCGATCCTGATAGGGTTCGCGCTGCGCTTCAAATTGTGGCCGGTACTTATTGGTCACGAAGTCTTTCCAGAAATCTTTCGCCACCAGCGCCTGAAATTCTTCAGGCGAATCGTCCAGTGCCAACACCTTGGAATAGGCCAGATCAAGCATCGCGGGGGTGACTTTGCCCATGTGTGCGAAGCGAACTTGCCGCGGTTGGCCCGGCAATCCGAGCCGGTCCTTGAGCCCGTAGCGGTAGGCCAGTTTGATCTCGACCTCTTCCAGAAACCGGATCTGCTGTGTCTTGAGGGCCGCCGACAAGCCCGGCGTGTTATTGATCGCCGTGGTGCGTTGTTCGATATCGGCCAAGGCGATTTTCTCGACCTCGTCCAGCCGGAACAAACCTCTGGACAGTTTCAACAGGGCAGCACTTTGTTCGCCGTCCATGGCCAGCGTCCGCGCTCTGTACACCATCGCCATGATTTCCAGGTTACTGAATGACAACGCGGCACGATCACAACAGGCCGGCCTGCCGGCCCACTCGAACATCTCCTGTCGCAGTGCCATGGACTCGGGGTTGACCTCGGTGATGGTATCGACGACTTCCCATACGCGTAGCTGAAGGTCAGCATGGCCGGCGCCGGCATTCTCGAGTTTGCCGAGCACCTGGAAAAATCCTTGAGAGCCCTGCTGTGCCGATAGTGATTGCCATTGCGCCTGCCTGGCCGGAACCTGCTCAGTGGGCAGGTCTTTGAGCCAACGCTGAAGCGCGGCCAGTTCCTGCCCCCCCACTCTCGCGCGCTCGGCTGAGGCTTGATACTCGAAGACACCCGGTCGCCTGACGCCCCACAAATCAAGACGCTCGCGCTCGAGCCGGCTCCAATAATCGCGCAGCTGTTGCTGGGCGACCTCGGACAGCGGGTTGCCACCGATGTGAGTAAAGTTATTGAGGTGCGCCACCTGTTCCAGCCGTTCGGCAGAAGGGTCGATCACTGAATCCGGAATCGTAGTGATTCGGTTGTTTCTCAAATCGATGACATCCAGCAAAGGCTGTGCACCCAGTCCCACCGGCCACGTCTCAATGTCGATCGAATTCAGGTTCAGCGAGCGCATATCCGTTATTTGAGTGAAGTCCGGCGTCATGCCCAAAGGGTTTTGCGCCAGGTTCATCGCCCTGAGGGTTGTCCGTCGTGAAAGAATCCCCGCCGTTTCCGGCGTCAGGTGAATGCGGTTGCGCTGCAAAAACAAACGCGTCAGCCCGTGCATGTCGTCCAGCGCCGGTGGTATCGCCGTCAGCTGGTTGTTCGACAGATCCAGCCAGCGCACGCCTTTGAAATGCGCAAGAAACCCCTCTGGCGAAACGCTCAGGCCCATGCCACTGAGTTTGAGCGAACCCACATGACTGAAATCGGCCTCAAGGTCCGGCACGCTGTCGAGCGTCTGGCCACTCAAGTCGAGTTCAAAACCGATCGGGCTGCCGTCGACCGCATTCCTTTGCGGGGATTGCCGCCTCCAGCACTCACGAATGCGGTCAGCGGCGGTGTAGCGCTCTGCCCGGTCGGACAGACCGGCGGCCATCTGCCCCGCCCGAATGTAGCGCGAACGTGCGCCGCCCCCGGAAAACGCCCAGGCTGACAGCTGCTGATTCAGCGTTTCATACTCGCGCTCAAGACGAGCCAGCTCAGTCTCAGCCGCGAGCCCGTGGGTTTGCAGAAACGCCTCAACCTCGAATTCGTCGAAGCCGGGGTACAGCTGACGAACCCTGGCGCTCATTGTGTCCTGAACCTTGAAGGCATCCGGTAGGCTTCCGTCCAGGAGTTCAGGCTTGAGCGCTTGCAGACGATCCCGATAGTCCTTGAGTTGCTGCCAGCTGTGGCGAGTAAACGGGTTGCCTTCAAGCAGCGTGACCCGATTCACCCTGGCGTTTGCCTCAAGATGATCTTCTGCCGTAGAGAGCATCTCTTGGGGCACTTCGGTCAGTTCGTTCTCACGTAAGTCCAGCACTTGCAAGTCGGGCAGATTCCCCGTGCCCAAGGGCCATTGGTCGATGCCCGTGCCGCTGAGATTGATATTCTTCAGTTGAGTCATGGTGCTGAAATCAGGCGCGATACCCACCGGGTTTTTCAACAAGTCGAGCGTCTCGAGCGCACTTGATTTCCCGAGCACCGCAGCCGTGTGTTCATTCCATCGAACCCGGCTGCCCCTGAGGCTCAAGTGAGTCAAACCTTGCATTTCACCGACAGCCTCAGGCAATTCGTTGAGCCGGGACATGCCCTCCAGTCTCAATGTCTTGAGATCGCTGAACCCCTTGAGAAACGCATTGAGGTTGCGTACGCCGGTGCCGGTCAGCGCGAGTGCCTCGACATGCTCGAATCGGGCACTCAATGGCGGCAGCTCAACGGTCGAGTCGATGCTCAGTGTCGAGCCGCTTTGCCGACGCCAGCTACGTTTGAGGCTGCGGGCGATCTGTCGCTCACGCCCGCCCGGGATTCGTCCTGCTACCGCGGGGCTGCTTTCTGCGGTGACACGGGATTGAACCCAGGTATCCAACTCATTCTTGAGGGTCGCGAATTCGGCTTCACGTCGAGTCAGGCCACCCCGAACGTCTTCGCCCAATGAGCGCAGGAAGGACTCGACCTCGGGCTCGCTGAAGTCCGGATACAGCTTGAGCGTCCGTGCGCGCGGCGTTCGGAAAAAACTCGCGACCTGTTGCCCCAAGGGCAACGGGCCAATGCCGCCGAGCAGTTTCATGCCTGGCTCGACGCTTGGCTTGAGCACGCGGTGTTTCTGAAGTACCGCCCTCAATTGATCTCGCGGCAACGGTGTCTGTTGTACCGTCATTTTCAATCGCCCGGCCTCTTGCAGCGTGAAGCCCAATGCCTGGCGCTCCTCTGCCGTCAGGGCCTGCAATACAGACGAGTAGAGATTTGCAGAAGTCGATTGAGCGAACCGGGTGTTCGCATCCACCACCAGCACCGCACGGACCGGATTCTGCGCAGGACCGATCGCATCCAGCAACTTCCCTTGCGCGCCATACTCGCGCAGCTCGAGACGCACGTCCGTCGGCCAGCCTGGTAGCGTTTCAAGACTGCGCAGGACCAACCGCTCGCTGTCGACGCCGGACGAGGTGGACTCGATATACAACCCTTCATAGGCGTGAGCCACACGCAGCTCCTGCCGGGCCTGTTCGGCCTGCTCGTAAATGCGTTGAGGCAAGGGCCCGGGTTTGTCCATCGCCAGCCGTTCTGCCTGAGTTGCGCCTTGCAGTATCTCTTGCACAACGACGCTGGGCAGCTGCGGGAAAAACACCTTGATTCGCGCCAAGGAGACTTGACCATTGGCATCCTGTTCTCGATACAGGGACTCGAACAGTGAATATTGCCTGTTCTGCGCGGCGCGGGCGATTTCCTTGCGCAGTGAAGCGGCGCGTTGTTCCAGTGTCATGTCCGCTGTTCCCGGAACATTCTCGATACCGACCTGTTGCGCCTTGAACAGGTCCAGCAGCGACCTCAGCACCGTGCCGTTCGCGGCGTCGCGATCACTCACGACGACAGTCAGTCGGCGTGAGGATGCGGCACCTGTTACCGGGTCTTCCCAGATCGTTTTTGCCTGGCTGTCCAGGACTTTGATCGGGGGTGTAGCGGGCAACAGTTCCTGACTTCGCATGAGTCTGAATTGCAGGCGCAGATCAGCCCTGGCGTAGACCTCAGGGTCATCGCTACCGATCTGGTCCCTGAAGGTTTCGATGTCCCGGTCGATTCGAAAACGCGTGAGGGTGTCGGACATCTGCGCGCCTGGTTGTTGTTGTTCGACATGCAGGCGACGCAGTTGATCTTGCTCGATGCCACTGGCGACGCGCACCTGCTCCAGTTGCGCATCCGTGAAGGCCTGTGCGCGATAGCCCAGCCGCCGCATCAGCATCGGCCCGTCCCAGCTCAGGGGTTCTTCACCTTCGTAGCTCCACGCGCCGGCACTGTTATGCTCCAGGCGCGGTGAGTAGGCCTCAGGCCGGCGCGGGTGCTGGATGCAATATTCACCGTTGGCGGAGTCTTGCTTGACCACAAAACGCGCCTCATCGAGCGGTAAAATGTCCTGGCCGTTGACCGAGTGCAGACCCAATCCGTCAGGCTTGGAGTCCGCCGGTAACGTAATGGGAGCCTTGTAAGGACCAAGGTCCGGCTTCCACAGCCGTTGTTGCCCCGTGGGCAACGTGACCGGTTTCAATCCCTCGACCAAGGGTTCGGGCTTCACCGCTGCCAGCTTGCCAAAGCCCTTGCCCGCCCCGTGCAGTACGGCAATCAGTGCGAGGTTTTCCGCCACATCGGTGAGGTGAACCCAGGCTGCCCGTCGATCACCCTCGCTCCACTCAATCGCCCCTTCGAATGTCTCGTACAGGATCTGGCCGGCCATCACCCCGATCATCACTTCACCCAGCACGGGCACAAACATCGAGGTGATGTTCAATACCAACATGCCGACCTCCAGCAAATGGGCGATTTTTTCCGCGCGGACCCGGGCATCGACGTCGACCGTGGGCACCGCGTGACTGCGGGCATCCGCCAGGATTTTTTGAAGACTCTGCTCATAGAGATCCGCCCAGGGATCGACGTTCGGCCCCCAGAGACCATGCTGCCGGTAGCCCTTTATCGGGAGATAAAGCTCGTCGACCGGTTCCTGTCGGGACGGTGATTCGGGAGGCAGCTCGTTAAGCTGATAGAAGGTCGAAAGAAACGGAGGGAGCACTTCAATCGCTTTCCAAAAGGGAGAGCGAAATGGCGCTAATGAGTCTGGCGGGGAATCCGCTGCTTTGCGGGTGAACTGGCTAAAGTAATACGGACGATCTGCATAGGCGACAAATTGGCTGAAAAAGCGTTGATACGCCGTCGGGCCTCCGTTGGCCGATTGCGAGGCGTCAGCAGCCATGAGCAGACGCTTCAAGGTCGCCTCCATTTCCCGACCCTTGTAGCGTTTTAACGGGTGCTCCGGGTCGTGGGGAACGTAGAGAAGGACGTCATCGGAGTAGCGGTACTTTTCGCAAATATGGAAAAGTACGCAGCCGGTCATTCTCTTCTTCATCAACACCAGGTTGCAGATCCACACCGGTGTGTTGTCGATTGTGGGGTTGAGTTCTCCAGCGATGACCGAAAGGATCATCGAATAATCCTTGGGCTCAATGTCCTTCTTCAGCAAGGCGAGTTCGGCAGCCGCGCGCATCGCATCCTTCTGACTGTTCACAAATCGTTTGCGCAGCACGGCTTCGGCCACGGGATTGGAAGGTTGCACAAAGTCTTTCAGGTAAGCCTGATACTGCGCACCGATGTCCAGCTCCCGACACAGTTTCAGGAACTGTTCCACCGTCAAGGCAGTGGTCACCTGGCTGAATTGGCCGGAGGACGATTCGATAACAAAGCCTGAAGAAGAATGAAAGTGCGCAGGAGCACACTCTTGCTCTTCGAAGTTGTGCAACGCGGCTTGCAGCAGCGGCAATTTCAACACCTCGAAGGTGCCGACCTCTACTTCTAAAATGCTCATTTCCAGCGGCTTTTTCAGCTGCAGAAAGGTTTTAGTGACATCCAGTTCCACGGCGAACTGATCCTTGAGCGCCTTGACCAGTAACGGCTGCGCAAAAGTATCTATGTCCTGCAAGCGCGACAGGGTTTTATCCAGCAGGTTCTGCGACGTCACACTCGCCACAAAACTCGCGTTCAAGGCCTGACGCTGTGCCTGCGATGCCGCCAGATACCAGTCGGGAAGCATGAGCAGAGCATTTTTCAGCACCTCTCGCCGTTCGGGTGAAGCACTCACCAGCCAGGCCGGAATGGAGTGCGCGATGAATTCGGCGTGGGCACTTTGTTGCTCGGCGGCGGGTGGTTGCACTGCTTTTTTTTCGTTGCTTTCGTGTTTGTTTCGCAAGGTACATATCCTTATGTACAAGGTAATAGGCCGGCACGAAAACCGTCGGTTTTCGTGCCGTAATCGACCTCCAGGTCAATTCAGTTTTTCAGGGTGAGGGGCATTTCGACCCGCTGCAGTTTCGCCCGATCCATTGCTTGTCGGGTCAGGGTCTTGAGCAATGTCAGCATCTCGGTATTGAGTTGACCCATTTCACTTTCATATTCATCGGCGGTCATGACGCGTCCGGGCGCGAATTCGCTTTCCGGTTTGCCAAGCTCGGCGGCGAGTACCCGGATCTCTTCTTTCAATTGCGCCTTTTCCTCCATGGAAAGAGACTCGGTCGCCCGTTTCTCCAGCGCCATATAAAAATCTGTCGTCGCATCGATCCGGCGCCTGATGACCTTGAATGCACGACGATTAGAGCCCTGGGTATAAGAAGCCCAGAACGGCTGTTCGCTGATCGAGTCACGCAGCAGTTCCCCGGCCTCCAGATCCAGCACGCGCTGGCAGGCCGCTTCGATCATCTGTGGGGTGACAGCGGCGATTGTTCTGAACTGCATTTTTCGAGACTGCCAAGGCAGTTCCAGCCGGTCGGCCAAGTCCGTCATGTACGCCAGATGCACCTCGACTTCATCTATGGTGCCGGTGACTTCACCTGTTGCATTGACGCGCCTGAACTGTTCGCCCTGGCCCGTTCGTTCACCAATAACCTTGTGGGCGATTTTGCTCAACTCATCCAGACGGGATTTCCCCTGCGCCAGTAGCACCAGCTCTGCTTCAACCAGATTCGGACTCGCCAATTCATAGGCTTCGTGAATCAGTACTTCCACCCCCATGGCATTGAACAGTTGAGCCCCGCCATCGACACACTGCGTAGGCGCCGTGGACATCGTGAACAGCTTTTCGCGCAGGGCGGTGTTCTTGGCCATAGCGTCGAGCATGCGCCAGACTTTGGCGGTCATGTCCGTTCGAAAGGCCATGTCGTGTTTGAAGTGATACGACTCGGTCAGCTTGCGGATCTCATTGAAAAACGGCACTGAACCGTGCTCATCCTCAACCTCATTCCACACCTCCTGCCGGGCCACCCACTCAGGTCGAGTCAGGCCTTGCTCCCAATCGAGGCTATCGCGCACGCCACGGGGTGGATAAGGTCGATCCGGGTCCATACCGACGGACTGAATGTATTCGCGCAACGTCTGTAGATTGGCCTCCGGCAGCCACTGCGGATCGCGGTTCAACACCGTGCGCGCCAACAGTTCCGCGTCGGCAGTGCCACGCGTGACCGAAGGGATCTGGAGGATCCGGTTGTATTGAATATCCAGATAAAAATGCCGGAACCTGGGCAGTGAAAACAATCCGTCCGGCCAGGTGGGAATACCCGTGTCGGTCAACAGGAGCGTATGCAGCATGGGCATGCGCCCAATATCGGGGATGTGCCCCAAGGGATTGCCCATCAGGTCCAGGCTTTCCAGCCGCACAAGCCCGCCCAGATCGGCCACCGACAGCGCGTCCAGCACTATTCGGTTGCCACGCATATTCAACTCCGTCAGCCCGCGCATCCGGCCCACCGCGCGAGGAAATCGTGTGAGCGGGTTGCCATTGAGGTTCAGGTGGCGAAGCCTGGGGAAGTGATCGAGCAGCGACACCTGAACATCGGCCAACCCGGTGTTCAGCAGATTCAGGTGGGTGACATGCCCGAAATTACCCTCCAGGGCAGGCATCGTCCCCAAATGCCTGCCCAGTGGCATATCGCTCAGGTCCAGCTTTATTCCGTGCACATTGCCGAAGGCATCCACATCCCTTGGCCCGGTTTGCTGCCAGCATTGCCTGATCGCTTTATACAGCGCGTTTCTTGACTCCCATTCGGCCCTTCCTGCCGCGCTGTACCTGAAGCTGTTGGTTGGCGCACTCAGCCAGCGCTGGAAGTTGGCGTTGAGTCGATTGAACTGCGCCTCAAGCTCGCTCGCTCGTTGTTCCGGATTGCCTTCACGGCCACCGCCAGCCAGATAGGCCTGCGCCTCGGCGTCTGTCCAGCCGGGACGCACGCTCCTGACCCGCTCCTGCGGAGTCAGTCGCGCGGTGAGTCGTTGAACGCCTTGAGAAGCGCCGGGCATGCCGCCGCGCAGCTTCATCGTCTCAGGATCATAGAACGGCTTGCGGATCGGATTATCCGCCAGCATCGGCCGCAATCTGTCTCGGGCCAAAGGCGCCCGCTGAACGGCCTGCCTGAGCGCGTCTGCTTGATAGATGTCATAACCCAACGCCGTGCGCTGTGCATCGGGCAGCGCATGCAGCACCGAAGCAAACAGGCTGTCGGCACCCTGCAAATGCTGATCGTCAGCGTCCCGCGCTTCATAGTAACCGTCGTTACTGACCAACACCTTTTGTACACTGGCGTCTTGCGGGCCAATGCTGTCCCGCAGGGGACCAGAGAACGAATGCTCACGGACTTCGATACGTACCTCGCTCGACCAGTTCGGCAGTGTTTCCAGGGTGTGCAGCGCCAGTCTTTCGGTATCCGCATTTTCCAGCAGCTCAAGGAAAAGCCCTTCATAGGCACGCGTCGTGCGCACCTCCAGCAAGGCTGCACGGACCTGCTCCTTGAGCTTCAAGGGAAGGCGTTTTTGCTCTGCAACCACGCGCAGGTCTTCAGGCCCGGCAGCGGCCAGCAACTCCTCGGCAAGGTTGGCCGGACAATGCGAAAAGGCGTCCTGTATTACCAACACATCGGCATTGCCTGAAAATTGATGCGCGTTGTAGAGCGTATCGAAACGAGTCTTTCGTTGCAGATAGGTCAATGCGCCCGGCTGCTTTTCGGTTTCAGCCCATGCCTGGAACCGTCTTGTCGTGTCGACGAGTAATGCCGGAGGTGCTGTGTTTTCAACCTGCAACCAGCGCAGTACGTTTTCTTCGACGCCACTGGCAATGCGGATGTGTTCCAGTGTCGCGTCATCAAAGCCATCAACCATCGGTCCCAGACGCCGCATGAGGGCAGTCTTGTCCCACTCGACGGGACGGTCGAGTTCGGTTTGCCAGGCACCGACACCGTTATGCTCAAGCTTTGGCTGATAGGCCGTCGAACGATTCGGATGCCGGAGCCGGGGTTGACCGGTCTGTAGATCGTCGGCGACCGCAAAATGCTTCCCCTCAAGCGGTAGAAAGTCCTGCCCGTTGTGTCGATGAAGGCCTCGTGCATTCGGCACTGAATTCCTGGGCAGGGAAACCGCGTGCTCATAGGGCTGCAGGTCAGGGTTCCACAGACGGATTGAACCATCGGGGAGTTCGATTTTTTTCAACTGGTCGACAAAAGTCGACGCTTTGACCGGCGTCGGCCTGCCCGCCGGTAAAACATGCCCGGCCATCATGAGCGCCAGTTGGGCCGCATTGATCATCACACCGACGAGCAGAGCCGATGCCTCATCCCGGTCCCCTTTGCTCCAGTCTTCAATCCCCTCCATGGTTTCCAGCAGCATTTGCCCGACCATGATGCCCAACATGGCTTCGCCCAGCCCTGGCACCAACAGGGCACCAAAATTGAACACGTTCCAGCCGATGCTCAGGTAGCTGGTCAGCCGCGCCCAGCGAGTAGCCGCATCTTCATCATCGGTGGGCACGGCAATGTGGCGCGCGTCGGCGATGGCTTTCTCTCTGCGCCAGACCGAAACATGCCGCCAAAGATCGCCTTGGACGGCGTTAGTAATCGGCTCTGCATCGGGGTTCTCAGTGGCGGTCTCCCTCCACCAGGGCCCCATGTCCAGCGGCTCGCGCTGATGCCAGGTAAAGGTGGTGAAGCGCTCGTTGACTCGCGCGAAGAACAGGCCCTTGTCTTTTTGCGCCACGAATCGGCTGAAAAACCGTTGATAGTCCGGTGAACGTAACCGGCTGATCAGTTCCTTCATGAAATCGGTGAACGACGCATACTCCTTGAGCGGGTGTTCAGGGTCGTCGGGAACATAGACGATCAATGTACCGTCCAGACGACTTTGTTTATGGATATCGTTCTGGCGGAACATCTCATCGGCCACACCGCTTGGGCCATTGGCAAAAAATGCCTTGAGTAACTTGAACTGCTCAAACTCCTGGCCGGGTAATATCGACAGGTGCTGTGACCACTCCAGCATCAGCCGTTGATGGGCCGGAACCAGTTGCTCGTAAGTTCTTTTAATCAGCGAAGGGGCCGCTACCGCGCTGAACAATACAATGCCAGTGAGTTTGAACCCCATGAGTGACAAGCGATGACATTGCATCGGCCGCCCGCCCAACATAACGTCGCTATTACTATCGCGCAGCGCCTGCAACTTCCCGTAGGAACCGGGAGAAATATCGCGTTTCAAATACGCAATGAGCGCTGCTTCGTTGAAAGCCGCTTTTTCGCAGGCAATGGAGTGCTGTTCAAGCGTCGCCCTGGCATCAACAGTTGCAGGTTTCAGTAATACGGCAATGTGCGTTTGATACTGTCCGCCAATATCCAGCCCTCTGCACAAAGAGGCAAACTGCTCGACTGTCAACGCCTGACGTTGCAACTCCCCCTCGGCATCCCTGATGAAAATACCGGAGCCGTCGCGCAAAGCTCCCGCCTGCGTTTCAGGCTCCGCAAAGTTGTGCAGGGCAGCCTCCAGCAAACTGCACTGCCTCATTCGACTGGCATTGGTATCGATACCGAATGTCAATGTCGCGGGAATATACGTACGCAATAACGTCGTATTAACGTCCAGCTCTATATTCAGTTGATCTTTCAGTGCCTTGACAAGCAACGGCTGCGCGAACGCCTTGATGTCTTTTTGCAAGCCTTCCAGCGTCTTTTCCAGAGGCCCCTGCAATCGCCAGCGTTCGTTGATAAGCGCTCTCAAATACTGTCGATCCATGGGGCGTGCATTGCCATACCACTCGGGAACGTCCCGTTGTTGATTGACTAATGATTCAAGCCTGTAGGCCGGTACTTTATTTATCAGCTCCGGCATCTTTCCCGCGAGGTAGTCCAGATAAACATTCTCGCCACCGTGAAACGCAACTGAAGATGTCTCCAATACAGTTCCCTCTGCCAACTCTTTCATTTCGCAAATATCCCTATGCGATCACAAGAGCCTCCAGCTTATTCAACAACGGCAAAAAAAAAAGACCAAATAACTGCTGATAAGCCGTTTGAAAACAGCGAATCACATTCAACTTCAACACCTGAAAAACAATTAATTACCGCACTGATCGCCGTGGAATCTGATCCTGCTCGTGAACGGTAGTATTTTGACTGACTATCAAACGATCACACCGACGGCCGACCACCTGAATCAGGAGGTCCTGCGCCCGTGGTGTTGTCCCGGAAGATGTATGCACGCAGGCCCGTTATCGTTCTTCGCGAGCAGGCTCGCTCCCACAAGGAAATGCGATCAGATGTGGGAGAGTCTGCTCGCGATAGCGCCAGAACAGACGACTCAAAAACTTCAGAACACCTACTCGACCACCAACCGCCTCAACCGCTGCTTGAGCATGCGGTTTTCGGCCCGCAATTGCTGGACTTCCTCCAGAAGGTCCAGCGCCAGGGCGACGCCTTCCCATTCCAGTTCCAGATCGCGCCGCAGCTTGGCAGCGCGCTTGGCCAGCACCAGTTCATAGTCGGTGAAACGCCAATCCTTGGGTTTTGACCCCTGCGGTTCGAGGATGCCGTGTTCGACGATCTCGATCACGTGCACGTCCGACAGTTCGGTCGCCTCACAGAATTCTGCCAGGTCCAGTAGAACGATCACGGGGTCGCTCATGATTGGCTACTCCTTATCTCGAAATCAGAAATTCTCTCGCGGATCGAAAGCGGCTTTTTTCGCCAGCTCCTCCCACAATTCTTTGACGTCATGGTCGAGTTTTTTCGGCATTATTGCCTTGAGCTGCACGAACAGATAGCCACGGTGACCGGCCTTGTGCAGCAGGCCATGGCCCTTGGCGCGCATGCGCTGGCCGTTCTGGCTGCCGGCCGGAACCTTGAGGTTGATCTTGCCGGTCAGGGTCGGCACCGCGACTTCGGTCCCCAGCGCCAGCTCCCACGGTGCCAGCGGCAAGGTGATGATCAGGTTCTCGCCTTCGACGTCGAATTTGGGGTGCGGCGCAAAACGGATGGTCAGGTACAGGTCGCCATTGGCCCCGCCACCGATGCCTGGCGCGCCCTGGCCCTTGAGGCGGATGCGCTCGCCGTCGGTCACGCCGGCGGGGATTTTCACGTTCAGGCTTTTGCTGGTGTTGCTGACATGCTGGCCCGCAGCGTTGTAATGCGGTACCTGGAAGCTGACCTTCTTCGATTCGGTCGAGAGGGTTTCTTCCAGAAAAACCGGTAATTCCATTTCCACGTCTTGCCCTCGACGCCCGGCACTACGGCCTGACCGCCCACCACCATCGAAACCCGGACCCCGGTTGCCGAAAATCGAACTGAAGAAGTCCGAGAAATCGCCCGTGTCCTGACCACCACCACCGAAACCACCGCGGCTCTGCCAACCCGGTGGGCCCTGAAAGGGCTGACCGTGATGGCCGTATTTGCGCAAGTCGTCGTATTCGGCGCGCTTGTCGGCGCTTTTCAGCGCTTCATAGGCTTCCGACGCATCCTTGAACTTGGACTCGGCGTCCTTTTCCTTGCTGACGTCGGGGTGGTATTTGCGCGCCAGCTTTCGATAGGCGGCTTTGATCGCCTTATCGTCCGCGGTCGGCTCCACACCGAGAATCTTGTAATAGTCTTTGAAGTCCATCGAGGGAATCACCATCCATTATCGAAATCGCGCAGCCAGGCACAGCATGCTCTTGTTTGCAGCATTTGGATTGACCGATCTCAAAGTTGTGACCGGGCAGCGCATCAGAAGTTTATCGGCAGCAGGGCGTGGTTCTTGCAGTCGCCCCAGGGGTTGCCAAGTCTATGCAGGGAAGTTTGGGGGTGTTGGAGCATCTTTCAAGCGCTGATCGCTGCGATTTAACGGATAGTCGGCCTTCGAATCTTCGCCGCACTGACATACACTGCGCGGCCGTTTTTTAACCGGAACTCGAAAGACATGAAAAACGCATCTCCAGCCCGTGCCTGTGGTATCGACTTCGGCACGTCCAACTCCACCGTCGGCTGGCTGCGCCCCGGCATGGAAACGCTGATCGCGCTGGAGGACGACAAGATCACCCTGCCCTCGGTGGTCTTCTTCAATATGGAAGAACGCCGCCCGGTATACGGCCGGCTGGCGCTGCACGAGTACCTGGAAGGTTACGAAGGTCGGCTGATGCGCTCGCTCAAGAGCCTGCTGGGTTCCAAACTGATCAAGCACGACACCAGCGTCCTCGGTACGGCGATGCCGTTCAAGGACCTGCTCGGCCTGTTCATCGGCCAGTTGAAAAAGCGCGCCGAAGCCGCTGCCGGTCGGGAATTCGAAGAAGTGGTGCTGGGCCGTCCGGTGTTTTTCGTCGATGACGATGAAATGGCCGACCAGGAAGCAGAAAACACTCTGGTGGATGTAGCACGCGCCATCGGCTTCAAGGACGTCTCGTTCCAGTACGAGCCGATTGCAGCGGCGTTCGACTACGAGTCGACCATCGAAAAGGAAGAGCTGGTACTGATCGTCGACATCGGCGGTGGTACGTCGGACTTCTCGCTGGTGCGCCTGTCGCCTGAGCGCCGCAACCACGACAACCGTCACGACGACATTCTCGCCACCGGTGGCGTGCACATCGGCGGGACCGATTTCGACAAGCAGCTGAGCCTGCAAGGCCTGATGCCGCTGTTTGGCTACGGCAGCCGGATGAAAAGCGGCGCCTATATGCCGACCAGCCACCACATGAACCTGGCGACCTGGCACACCATCAACTCGGTGTACTCGCAGAAGTCGACCCTGGCCTTGGGCAGCATGCGTTACGACATCGAAGACACCGGCGGCATCGATCGCCTGTTCAAGCTGATCGACCAGCGCGCCGGGCATTGGCTGGCCATGGAAGTGGAAGAAACCAAGATCCAGCTGACCCACGCCGATAGCCGCCATGTGCCACTGGATCGTATCGAGCCGGGTTTGAGCGTGGAACTGAGCCGGGCACTGTTCGAATCGGCCATCGACAACCTGCTGGAACGGGTGCGCAACAGCGTGACCCAGTTGCTGAACGACGCCAATGTGCGAGTCGATCAGGTCGACACCGTGTTCTTCACCGGCGGTTCGAGCGGAATTCCGGCGCTGCGCAACAGCGTCTCGGCGATGTTGCCGAATGCGCGGCACGTGGAAGGGAACATCTTCGGCAGCATCGGCAGCGGGTTGGCGATCGAGGCGATGAAGCGTTACGGCACCCTCGCCTGACCTGAAACCGAAGCGCCCCCATCGCGGGCAAGCCCGCTCCCACAAGGACAGCGCATGACCTGTGGGAGCGGGCTTGCCCGCGATGGCGTCAGATCAGGCAATACATATTTGCCGGATCAAACCATCCCCACCTGCTTCAACTCACTCTTCAGATACGCGTAATAAATCGGCCCCGCCACCACCCCAGGCAGGCCGAACGCGGCTTCGAACACCAGCATTGCCAGCAGCAACTCCCACGACTTGGCACTGATCTGCCCGCCGACGATGCGCGCGTTGAGGAAGTATTCGAGCTTGTGGATAACAATCAGATAACCCAACGCCGCCACCGCCACCCAGATCGACAGAGACAGGCCGACGATAGTGATCAAGGTGTTCGACATCAAGTTGCCGATTACCGGCAGCAGGCCGAGCAGGAAAGTCAGCACGATCAGGGTTTTGGTCAGCGGCAGCTTGATCCCGAACATCGGCAGGACCACCGCGAGGAAAATCCCGGTGAAGAACGTGTTGAGCAGGGAAATCTTGATCTGGGCGAAAACGATGTTGCGAAACGCCTGGACCAACAGGTGCAAACGGTCGAACAGCGCCGCGGCCAAGGGTTTGCGTTTGGTCACATCCGGCGCTCGCTGCAAGGCGATGATCGCCCCCAGCACCATGCCGATCAGCAGCGTCACAAACATGTGCGCCGCGTCCTTGCCCACCAGTTGCAAGTCGCTGAGGTGCTTGCTCATCCACTGGCCGATGGCCACGCGAAACTCGGCGGCACTGGCCGGCAGATAAGCGTCGATGAACGGCGGCAATTGCCCGCGTGCGCGGTCGACCACGACCATGAATTTGTCGAGGGAAGCGCCGGGGTTTTCCGCCTCGTGCAGCAGAAAACTGATCGCACCGGCAAAGATCAGCGCCAGCACGCTGACCACCAATGTTCCCAGCAACGCCACCGACAGCCAGCGCGCACGGCGGCCTTCGATCAGCCGCTGCAATTGCGGCGTGAGCATGTTGACCAGTTCGAATACCAACAACCCGGCCAGCAGGCTGGGCAGCAATCGCAGAGGGAGCACCAGCAGCAAACCACCAAAAATGATGACCCAGCTGATAAGCAACAAGACCTGACGCTGAGAAAACGCTGACATACAGCCTCAAAACGAACGACGTAAAAGGATTGGCAGTCTGCCAGCGTTCCGGTGCCGAAGCGAGCACACACGAACCTGTGGGAGAGAGCCTGCTCGCGATAGCATCACTGCGGTCCTCCATGATACCGAGTCGCCTGCATCGCGAGCAGGCTCGCTCCCACAATGCTTATTTTTTCTTCAGGCAATCGCTCATGAAGGTTTTGCGCGCATCACCCGTGAGGGCCTGTGTGGTGGCGGTGGCGTTGCAGGTTTTCATCTTTTCTTGTTGAGGGGTCAGGGGCTTGGCGGCATCGGCGGCCGGCGCGGCTTTGAGGCAGGTGCTCATGAAGGCTTTGCGCTCGTCGCCCTTGAGGCTTTTTGCGGTAGCGTCGGCATTGCAGGTGGTCATTTTGTTCTGTTGGGCAGTGGCGGCGAAACCCTGGGAACAGAGCAACAAACCGACCATCAACAACGGGGCACGCAACATCTTCATGGAGTGTTCTCCTTGTTGCCGCAGCGATGGATGCGGCCTCATTTCGGAGTGTAGACAAAGCCTGTTACACGTTCACCTGCTATCGAGGTGGCTGCGTCGATATTGCTCAGGCGTGCACCCGGCCTGACGCTGAAACATCGCGATAAATGCCGAGCCGGTGCTGTAGCCCATGTCGAAGGCGATTTCCTGAATGCTGCGCTGGCTATCGAGCGCTTCGATCGCCGCCAGAAACCGCAACCGTTGCCGCCACTCACCGAAGCTCATGCCCAACTCGCGAACAAACTGTCGGGCCAACGTGCGTTCGCTGACGTGAATTTGCGCAGCCCAGTGCGCCAATGGCCGATTGTCTCCAGGCTCGGTCTGCAAGGCTTCAAGGATTGCGAGCAGCCCGGGGCTACTGGCGTAGGGCAAATAACACTCATGCATCGGCGCCTGTTGCAATTGGTCCACCAGCACTTGAGCCAGACGCTTGTCTGCATCGTGCTCGGGAATTTTCACATCGCGGGCGGCGAAGTCTTTCAGGATCGCCTTGAGAATGTCGCTGATCGCCAGGGTGCAGGCCTGCTGCGGCAGATCGCGACACAGTGCTGGCGCGAGGCAGACCGCGCGATAGTTGATCGGCTGATTGCTATAGAAACTGTGCTCGGTCCCGGGCGGCACCCACACCGCGTATTGCGGCGGCGACATGAAGCGGCGGCTGCCGATTTCCATGTGCAAGACTCCATTGGCCGAATACTCGAGGGTGCCCCAAGGATGATGGTGGGCCGAGGCGTATTCGTGGGTGTTGAAGTCGGCATAACGGAAATAGACCGGGGCCGGCAGTTCGCTGAAATCCAGCAGGTCGATGTGTTTGCTGCTCATGCTGTCCGGAATCAGAGGCAAGTTGTCTGGATCGAAGTATAGGCATTGATCCAGACAAGCGGATAATCACCCTTCATTAACGTTCTGGTTTTTCCCGATGCAATACGCTTATCCCCTGCTGGCCATTTTCATTTGGGCCGGCAACACCGTGATCAACAAACTCGCGGTCGGCGCGATCTTTCCCGCCGAAATCGGTTTCTACCGCTGGTTGCTGGCCGCACTGCTGTTCACGCCGTTCATGCTTAAACCGGTGGTCGCCCACTGGCCGTTGATCCGCCCGAACCTGGGCAGGATTTTCGTCCTCGGCGTGCTTGGCATGGCGGTTTATCAGAGCCTGGCTTACTTCGCCGCGACACTGACTTCGGCCACCAACATGGGGATCATTTTGTCGCTGATGCCGTTGATGTCGCTGGCCATGGCGATTGTCAGCCTCGGCCAACGCCTGACCGCCGGCGCACTGGCCGGCGCGGTGTTGTCGTTTGCGGGGGTTTTGGTGGTGGTGTCGTCCGGCAGCCTTGGCGCGTTGCTGGAACACGGGGTGAACCTGGGTGACGCGATGATGCTGATCGCCACGCTGGCGTATGCGATTTACAGCACCCTGCTGAAAAAATGGCAGCTGCGTTTGCCGCCGCTGGTGTTGTTGTATTTGCAGGTGTTGGTGGCGGTGGTGGTGCTGTTTCCGCTGTTCCTCGTCTCACCGAAAATCGGCCCGACCCTGCAGAACATTCCGCTGGTGCTCTATGCCTGCCTGCTGGCCTCGATGCTTGCGCCACTGGCGTGGATGCAGGCCGTGGTGCGCCTCGGGCCGAGCCGGACCACGCTGTTTTTCAACTTGCTGCCGTTGATTACGGCGCTGATTGCGGCGGTGGTGCTGCATGAGCAGTTGGCGCTGTATCACCTGGTGGGTGGGGTATTGACGTTGGGTGGGGTGATTTTGTCGGAGCGCTGGATCATGGTGCTGGGGCGTAAGGTCAGCGCTGCCTGACCGGACGCCTTCGCGGGCAAGCCACGCTCCCACAGGTTTTGTGTCGTGCCTGTTACGGGCGTCCGACACAAAACTTTCCACAGGTTTGGCGTCGTGCCCATTGCCGGCGTCCGACACAAAACCTGTGGGAGCGTGGCTTGCCCGCGATGAACGATAACGCGGTCCAACTGCCGTTCACACACCGGCTGCTTTCAACCGCGCCGCATGCTCGACAAACAACCGCACCGGTTCTGCCCCCTTGCCCACCAGCCCAAGCGATTGGTTGACGATATCGAAGTGATCCATCGGGTATTCATCACCAATCACCGTCCCCAGATGCGAGCTGTAACGCCCGACCATTCCGTCGCAATGCCCCGCTTCACGCACGAAGGTTCTGGCAAACAACCGGCAACTGCGATTGGTCCCGTCGAACAGGTTGCACCCGCGATCGGTCTTGCCCGGCTGCAAGGTTCCGGACCAGGAGTAATACCGCACGCCATTGACCACTTCCGGGCCGTTCCCGCCCCAAGTGTCAGGCAGGCCCTGTGGATAACGCTGATTGAACAGCGCCACGCCCGCCGTGGTCAGCGACTGGTGCGAAGCCGGGATATCCACTGGCAATCTCGGCCCGCGATAGCCGGCTTCCAGCAGGCACATCAGCGCGCTGATCAGCCACAGTAAAAAGCTGAGTAGCCGGCCCTTGGCGCTGTCAGCTGGATAATTTTCCTGCAGATGGTCCGCCAGCTCCGAGCCGTGATTCGGCCCGGCCACCGAGGTCACTGAAGCCACTTGATCCGGGCGTTTTGCCGCCGCATAACGGGCGGTCAGCGAGCCCTGGCTGTGGCCGATCAGGTTGACCTTCTCGGCCCCGGTTTCGCGCAGAATCTCCTCGATCCGCGCCAGCAATTGCTCGCCGCGCACCTCGCTGGAGTTGAGCGGCGAGACTTGCACCGCAATCACGGTCGCCCCATCCCGGCGCAGCGCCGAAATGATTCCGTACCAATAGGGATAGAGCAACAGACGGATAAACCCGAGCATCCCCGGGACCAGCACCAAGGGGTAACGCGTGGCGGAACCTTGCGACATGGATGAACATCCTTGTGATCGGTGAGATGAAGCAAGGCCGGATGCAAGGCCTCAGCCAAGCATCGCCACCCAAGATGACAACTCAACGACCAGTCTATGACATCGCTTACTTCAACCCCACCACGCCCGCCACAATCAGCCCGACCGACACCAGCTTGAGCGCGGTCAGGCTTTCGCCCAGCAGCGCAAAGCCGAGAAACACCGTGCCCAGTGAACCGATGGCGGTCCAGATCGGGTAGGCGATGCTCACCGGTAATTCGCGCAGGGCCAGCGTCAGGAAGTAAATCCCGCCCACCGCGGCCACCACTGTCAATACTGACGGCCAGAGCCGGGTGAAGCCTTCGGCGTACTTCATGCCCATGGCGAAGGTGACCTCAAACCCGGCGGCGATCAGCAAGAACAACCAGGCCATTTAGAACTCCCTGGCCAGCGCCAGCAAACGCTGCTCGGCCTCGGCCACGGACACCTGGAAAGTGCGTTCGGCGGACTCTTCGCCCTCGGCGGCAACAACGGTGACGTCGGTGATGCCGATGAAGCCCAAAGCGGTACGCAGCAACGGATCGGCATGGTTCATCGCTTCAAGTTCACCGCCGGGGCCGAAACCAAAACCGCCGCGACTGGTGACGATCAACGCCTTCTTGCCCCGCACCAGCGGCTCGTACTGAGCGACGCCGTTGTCCAGGGTGTGATTGAACGTTAGCCCGAGCCGCACAATCTGATCGATCCAGGCCTTGAGACCGCTGGGCACGCTGAAGTTGTACATCGGTGTGGAAATCACCAACAGATCATGGCCGAGCAACTCCCCCACCAATTCATCGCTGAGTGCCAGGTCGGCCTGCATCGACAGCGGTCGCGCCTCAGGTTCCGGATGAAAAGCAGCCGCCACAAACGCTTCGTTGACGGCCGGAATCAACGCCCGACCGACTTCACGGCGGGTCAGTTGCGACTGCGGGTTGCGCACCTGCCAGGCGCAAAGAAACACCTCGGCCAAACGGCGCGAATGTGAACGGTCGCCACGGGGGCTGGCGTGAATGGCAAGAATTCTGCTCATCTGAATCTCCTTGAGGGGCTAAACTGAAACGGCTTGTGCTTGCAGCTTGAAGCGCGTAACCGCCTGTCTTCAAATGAACAAAAATCAGTCTGGATGAATCTATTTCATCCATGGAGTTTTAAATGTTTGCTTCGTTGCCGCTGACCGCCCTGCGCGCCTTCGAATCCGCCTCGCGCCTGTTGAGTTTCAAGGCCGCCGCCGAAGAGCTCTCCGTGACGCCGACGGCGGTCTCGCACCAGATCCGCTCCCTGGAAAACTGGCTCGGCGTGCCGCTATTCGAACGACTGCCACGGCAGGTACGGCTCACCGAATGCGGCGAACGGCTGTTCCGTAGCCTGCACGGCGCCCTGCTGGAAGTGGCGCAGAGCGTCGATACCTTGCGCCCGCAACGCAGCGGCACGAACCTGACGATTTCCACCACGGCCGCCTTCGCTGCCCTTTGGCTGGTGCCAAGGCTCGGCCGGTTTTATGCCCGCCACCCGAGCATCAGCCTGCGCCTGGACACTCACTGCGAAGTCATCGACCTGCATCAGGACGCCAGCGTCGATCTGGTGGTGCGTTACAGCCTTGACGATTACCCGAACCTGTATGGTCTGTGCCTGTTCGATGAGTCCTTCGGGGTCTACGGCTCGCCTGAACAAGTGGCCCTGGCGTCCAGTCGGGTACCGACCCTGATCAGCGTGCGCTGGCACAACTCCAAGCTGTACGCCCATGGCTGGGAGGCCTGGTGCGCGCAGTCCGGCGAAACCTGGCTGGCCGCGCAACCGGCGGTGCGTGAATACGACGAAGAGCATTACGCCTTGCAAGCGGCCATCGCCGGGCAAGGCCTGGTGCTGGCGAGCAATATTCTGGTGTCGGAAAGTGTGGCCAGCGGCTTGCTACGGCCTTATCGGGGGGACATTCAGGTCGACGGGGCCGGATACAGCGCACTGTGTGTACCAGGCCGTGAACGGCATCAGCCGGTGCGGGCGTTTTTTGCGTGGCTGCAGGAGGAGGCTCGATTGTCTGGTCTATTGCCAAGATCGCAGCCTGCGGCAACTCCAGGGGAACGCATTCCAATGTAGGAGCATCGAAGACATTCTGGCCTGAGACGTAGAGCCTGCCGATGACATGGCCGATATTCTGAAAGATCTATAACGACTATCGAACCGCCATCGCGGGCAAGCCACGCTCCCACAGGTTTTGCGTCTTGCCCATTGTCGGCATACGACACAAACCCTGTGGGAGCGTGGCTTGCCCGCGATGGCGTCTTTACAGACGCCGGAGGTTACTTGGTGGGCTTGACCGTCACCGGCGCCTTCCCAGCCTTCATCTGCTCCAGCAACGGTGCACACTGATTCGGCTCTCCAGCGCTGGGCGCTATCAGCGCCAGCAAACCCGCCGCCGGCGCGGCGATCACACCCAATGCAACCATCCCGGCCCCGCGCAGCATCAACGGCACCGGTTTCACACCCGCATCCGGCTTGATGAACTTGCCCCGCACATACAGCGGCGAACGCAGCGAAATCAAACGCCAGCCCTTGGATTCCGGGGAGATGGTCAGGTCCAGTTGCTCGGTCGCCATGTTCGCCGTGCCGTCGACGTAGACGATCGCGTTCTCGGTATCGAAGACGAATAGCCGCGTGGTCGCCAGACCGGCCTTGATATCGAAATCGGCCGCCGCGCAGTTGATCTTCACTTCCTTGTCGCCAAAGATCTTGCCGACCACATAGTTACCGACGTTGAGCCCCGCCAACTCCATCAACTCGCGACTGATAGCGCCGTCATTCATCAGCATCTTCAGATTGCCGTCGGCAGTGCCCAGCAGTTTGGCCACCGAGTTGCCCCGGCCGGTCAGGTCGGCGTCGCCATTGAGCTCACCGAAACTGGTTTTCATGATTTCAAAGGTGGGAAACAGCTGCTTGAGCTTGAACTTGCGCGCCGTCAGTTTGGCCTGGCCCTCTAAAGGCTCAGTGCGCCCGTTCAGACGAATCTGCGCATCCAGATTGCCGCCAGCCACGCCGAAACGCAGGGGCTCGAGGCTGAGTACACCATCGGTCAGCACCAAATGAGTGTAGAGATCATTGAACGGCAGCTTTTCGCTGTGGACGATACGTTTGCCAGTGAATTCAACGTCGGCGTCCATCGCGCGCCAGCGCTCGGTCTTGAATTCCTCGACCGGCAGCACCTTATCCGCCGGCTGCTTGCTTTCACCGCCGCGGTCCTTTTGCTTGGTATTGGAGTCGGCGCCGATCAGCGGGGCCAGGTCGGTAAACAGCAGTTGATTGGACTCCAGCGCCCCGCTGAGTTTGGGCCTCGGCTGGCTCGCAACGTAGGTCAGGTTGCCATGGATGTCACTCTCGCCGATCTTGCCGTTGAAGCCCTCATAGCGATATACCGCCCCGCCCGGCTCATGCAGCTTGGCGATCAAATGCCCGTCGGTGGCGTAAGGCGGAGTATCCGGCAGCGTCACGCCGATCAGGGGATACAGATTGCCGAGGCTGGCACCGGCCAGTTTCAAGCGCAAATCCAGGGCGCCGAGGTTCAATGGATCGGTGAGCGTACCGGCCAGCTCGACGCTGGTGTCGGCGATCTTCGCTTGCGCCTGAAGCGGGAACGGCTTGGTGGCGTCCTGTAAAGCCAACAAGCCGCCGGTCTTGCCCTGGCCCGCCAGATTCTGACCGTGGTATTGGCCTTTGACCTTCAACGCGAAGGCGTAATCCTGTGGCGAACCACCCTTTTCAACCGTTTTTTTTGCCGCTTTGTCGCCAACAATGTCGCTGAATGGAATCGGTTTGCCCAACGGATCGATGAGCAGATCAAGCTGAGTCTTCAGCTTCTGGTCGTCGAGCGTGACGTGGCCCTTATCGAAGCCGATGGCACCGATGTCCAGCGCCCAGTTCGAAGGCTCCGCGTTCGGGTCTTTGGGGTCGAACTTGAACGTCCAGTTGGCGCGGCCGTCGGCCAGACGCTGCAGGTCGGCATTGGGTTCCCTCAGGTCGATACGCGGGATCACCACCCGCTGCGCCAGCAAGGCCAGCGGCGAAATGCGCAGCTCGACGCGTTTGAGGGTGGCCATCTGTGGTTGCTTCGACCAATCCGGGTTGCCCAGGCTCAGATCTTCAGCCACCACATGCGGCCACGGCACCCAGGCCCGCCAGCCGCCCTCGTCGGGCTCGCGCTGCCAGATCACCGCAAGGTTGCCATTGATGGCGAACGGACGATGCAGTTCTTCGGACACTTTGGCGTTCAGGGGCGGTTTGATCCGGTTCCAATCGAAGAACGCGATGATCAGAACCAATACCGCTAGCAAGACAATCAGGCTGGCGAAGGTCCAGGCGAGAATTTTACGAGTGCGCGTCATTGCACAGGGCTCCTGAATACGACTGAGCGCCCTGACTGCGACGCACTGATGAAACGTTAGGCCAGAACCGGCCTGCCATGAAATCTACGACTGACAAATGCGCCGCAGGTTTAACCGAAAGGCCATATGGACGCAAATGTCCGCCCCCACCCCAGTCATTTGACGTTACCCGCCCCGCACTTTTGCGAGGCAAAAGTGAGTTGAAAATACCCACTTCAGGGCAAAAACGCTCACCGGAAACGCCCGGTCTAGAGCCTTTCGGCGAAACAATCAATTCTGTTGATTATTACCATTGCGTTTATGAACTTTTATATCGACTTATCGAGAGTAGCATTGCCCTCGTACCCACTTTATCGCCCTCCCAAGGAGCAACCCATCATGAAACGCCAACTACTGCTTAGCCTGACCCTCTCGATGTTAGCCAGCACCGCTTTTGCTTTGCCGGCCGCTGATCAAGCCACTCCACAAGCCAAAGACAGCCACTCGGTGTTCAGCCAAACCGTTGCCGCTGAGGGTTCCGACCGCACACCACAAGGTCAGACCCTGGCCGAAGGTGGTAATGATCGCCTGAAAGAAAAAGGCCTGATCACTCAAGATGGCTCGGATCGCACCCCACAAGGGCAAACCCTGGCTGCCGATGGCACCGACCGCACTCCACAAGGCCAGACCCTGGCTGCCGATGGCACCGACCGCACCCCACAAGGCCAAACCCTGGCTGCCGACGGCACCGACCGCACTCCACAAGGCCAGACCCTGGCTGCCGATGGCACCGACCGCACCCCACAAGGCCAGACCCTGGCTGCCGATGGCACCGATCGCACTCCACAAGGCCAAACCCTTGCTGAAGGTGGTGGTGACCGTGTAATCGAACGCAACAGCGCTGTGAGCTAAGCCCATGGCGGCCCCGAAAAAAAGCCCAATCCCCGGATTGGGCTTTTGACTTTATAGAAGCTGCATTTCCCCGCGTGATCTCCCGATAGTCGTTCGACGCCAGCGAAGCCGATTTGCTAGAGTGCGCCGCTGTCCTTATCCAGAAAACACCCTTGCGATGCTGCCCCGCGCCGAACAGAAACAACAGACCCGCAACGCCCTGATGGACGCTGCCCGCCACCTGATGGAAAGCGGCCGAGGATTCGGCAGCCTGAGCCTGCGCGAAGTGAGCCGAACCGCCGGGATCGTCCCCACCGGTTTCTACCGGCATTTCGCCGACATGGATGAATTGGGCCTGGTGCTCGTGAGCGAAGTCGGTCAGACCTTCCGTGAAACCATCCGCCTGGTGCGCCATAACGAGTTCGTCATGGGCGGCATCATCGACGCCTCGGTGCGGATCTTTCTCGACGTGGTCACCGCCAATCGCTCGCAGTTTCTGTTTCTTGCCCGCGAACAGTACGGCGGCTCGCTGCCGGTGCGCCAGGCCATTGGCCGCTTGCGCGAAGACATCAGCTCGGACCTGGCGGCGGACTTGTCGCTGATGCCGAAACTGCAGCATCTGGACATCGCGGGGTTGGGTGTCATGGCTGATCTGATCGTTAAAAGCGTGTTCGCGACCCTGCCGGACATTATTGATCCCCCGGCCGAGGCGCTCCCCGAGCATTTGACGCCGCAGGCGAAGATCACGCAGCAGTTGCGCTTCATCTTCATAGGCCTAAAACACTGGCAAGGCCTCGGCAGCACCGAGTAAATACACCTCCTGTGGGAGCGAGCCTGCTCGCGATAGCGTCGCCACAGTCAACACTTGATGTGACTGATACTCCGCCATCGCGAGCAGGCTCGCTCCCACATTGGTGCGCGAAAACACCACGCGCACCAACATGATCCAAAATTCTGAACCATCCCCTACGCTCCGACAGGCATTTCCTACGCCTCCCCCGATTGGCAAGCCCCTTGCTCTATCCCTGAGCATTGCCCATTGCTGGAAGCCTTCCGATGCTGGTGATTCATCGCAGAATCGACTCTCAACCCGTCTGGGTCGCCGAGTTGCACCTGACCTTCGAAGCCCGGAGCAAAAGCCGCTTGCGCTGTTTCAGTGCCGAGGGTGAAGACGTCGGGTTGTTTTTGGAGCGCGGTCAGCCGCCGCTGTATGACGGCGAATGCCTGCAAGCCGAAGACGGGCGCGTCGTTCGCGTCTGCGCTCGCCCCGAACAATTGCTGCACGTTACCTGCGCCAACGCCTTCGAACTAACCCGCGCTGCCTATCATCTGGGCAACCGCCATGTGGCCCTGCAAGTCGGCGATGGCTGGTTGCGCCTGCTCGACGATTACGTGCTCAAGGCCATGCTCGAACAACTGGGCGCCAATGCCGAGAACATCGAAGCGCCATTCCAGCCAGAACACGGTGCTTACGGCGGCGGTCATCACCATTCGCGCCATGGCGATGAGGATTTCAACTACCCGCCGAAACTGCACCAGTTCGGCGTGCGCTTATGAACCCAGCCTGGGCGCTGCTGCGTCTGGCCAGCCCGCAGCTGCCGATTGGCGGCTACAGCTACTCCCAAGGTTTGGAGATGGCTGTGGATAACGGCCGCGTGAACGATCCCGATAGCGCGCGGCGCTGGATCAGCGATCAGTTGCGGCTCAATCTCGCGCGTTTCGAAGCGCCGCTACTGCTCGCCCATTGCACCGCTGCGGCTGAAGAAAACTGGGCCGAATTGCTGCAACGCTGTGAAGAGCATCGCGCCAGCCGGGAAACCCGTGAGCTACATCAGGAAAGTCGGCAGATGGGTTATTCGTTGAAGCAACTGCTCAACGGTTTACCGGAACTGGATGCACCTGCCCGGGCCTTTCTCGACCAATGCCCTGAACCACACCTGGCCCTTGGCTGGGCGCTGGCGGCCCGCGCCTGGCAGATCAGCCCGCAAGATGCGCTGGCCGCCTGGCTCTGGAGCTGGCTGGAAAACCAATTGGCGGTGTTGATGAAAACCCTGCCCCTGGGCCAGCAAGCCGCCCAACGCCTGACCAGTGAACTGCTGCCGCTGCTGCAACAGGCCCAGCAAGACGCCACCCGAATCAACCCCGAACACACTGGCAGCGCCGCTTTCGGCCTGTCCCTGGCGTGCATGGCCCATGAGCGCCAGTACAGCCGACTGTTCCGTTCCTAGGGCCTTTTACTTTGGAGAATCACATGAACGCACAACCTCTGCGCGTCGGCATCGGCGGCCCGGTCGGTTCCGGCAAAACCGCCCTGACCCTGGCCCTGTGCCTGGCCTTGCGTGACCGCTACAACCTCGCCGTCGTGACCAACGACATCTACACCCGCGAAGATGCCGACTTCCTGGTGCGCAACGAAGCCTTGGCGCCCGAGCGAATCATCGGCGTGGAAACCGGCGGCTGCCCGCACACGGCGATCCGCGAAGACGCCTCGATCAACCTCGAAGCCGTGGATCAACTGAACCGACGCTTCCCGGGGCTGGACCTGATCCTGGTGGAGTCCGGTGGCGACAATCTCTCAGCGACCTTCAGCCCGGAACTGTCCGACCTGACTATCTACGTGATCGACGTTTCGGCCGGCGACAAACTGCCGCGCAAGGGCGGTCCCGGCATCTGCAAATCCGATCTGCTGGTGATCAACAAGATCGACCTCGCGCCGCTGGTGGGTGCCTCGCTAGAGATGATGGACAGCGACACTCAACGCATGCGCAACGGCAAGCCATTCGTCTTCAGCAATCAGAAAACCGGCCAGGGCCTGGAAGCAATCATCGCCTTCATCGAACGCCAAGGCTTGCTGACTGCGGCCTGATCACACTTATCAACAAGGAAGCTTATCCATGACACTGAAACGCATTCTGGGCGCCATGGCCCTGCTGCTGACCCCGGCCATCGCGTTCGCTCACCCGGGCCACGGCGACAATGGTTTGATGGCCGGCATCAGCCACCCGATCGGCGGACTCGATCATTTGTTGGCAATGGTTGCCGTGGGGTTGTGGGCCGCACAACAGAAAGGTGCCGCGCGCTGGGCGCTGCCCTGCACGTTCGTGGGCACTATGCTGATCGGCGGCCTGCTGGGTTTTGAAGGGCTGAACCTGCCGGCGCTGGAAAGCGGGATTGCGGCATCGGTATTGGCATTGGGCCTGGCGGTGGCTTTGGCGGTGCGTCCGCCGTTGAGCCTGGCGGTGGGTGCGACGGCATTGTTTGCGCTGTTTCATGGCGTGGCGCATGGACTGGAGTTGCCGGAGATATCGAGCCCTTGGGCGTATGCGGCGGGGTTTGTGGTGGCGACGGCTGCGTTGCATGCAGCGGGTTATGCGGTGGTTCGAGTGCTGCCTCAAGCGGCAGCGCCGTTGATTCGGTTAGCGGGTGCGGCTTCGGCGGCGACTGGGGTGTGGTTGCTGGCGGGTTGATTCTCTAGCGCCTGAACTGGCCTCTTCGCGGGCAAGCCTCGCTCCCACAGGATATTCGTCGCCAACACAGATCGTGTGAATACCGATGATCCCTGTGGGAGCGGGCTTGCCCGCGATAGCGTCCGATCAGACACCGCCTCTCTCAAGCCTGCCTCTCTGCTACCATGTCGCGCAATCGCCCCTGCCGTGACGACGCCAGCCAATGCCCTCTGTTTCCCGCTCTGCTTCCCAGCCTGAATTGACCGCCCTGTTCGCCTCGGTGCAACAGCACTTCCAGGACGTGATCGTGCCGCTCTGGCAAGGCCCCGGCTGGAATGCCGACATGGCATTGCCGTATGAAGCGCTGGACGCCGAGCATCAGCCGCTGCCACCACAGCGCTACCGGGCCATGGCTTGCGCGCGGCAGCTGTATCTGTTTTCCAGCCTGATCGGCCAAGTGCCTCAGGCCGAAGAACGGGCGGCGGCGCTGTTCCGTTCCTTGCAACAGCATTTCCACGATGCCGAGCATGGCGGCTGGTTCTACAGCATCGACCCGCAAGGTGCGCCGCTGGATCAACGCAAAGACCTCTACACCCACGCCTTCATCCTGTTCGCCTGCGCCCATTACTGGGACAAGGTTCGCGAACCGCTGGTGGCGTCGGTGCTCAACGCCACGCTGGAAGTGTTGGCGCAGCGCTTCGCCACAGGCGACGGCCTGTACGAAGCCAGCCTGGAGCGTGATTGGTCCTCGCTCAACTCCGGGCCGCTGCAGAATCCATTGATGCATTTGGCCGAAGCCTTCCTCGCCATCCTTTCGGTGCGCGAGGACGCCGCTGTGCAGAGCGCGCTTGTCGAGTTATGCACAGCCATGCAGAAGCGCTTCATCGACCCGCAACACGCGGTATTGATGGAAAAGCCGCTGGGCGCTGTGGATAACTGGTTCGAACCGGGCCATCAGTTCGAATGGTATTTCCTGCTGGAATCCTCACCGTTGCTGCGCGGCTCGAAACTGCACGCCTCGCTGGACCGCGCGTTTGCGTTCACCGAGCAACTGGGCGTGGATCAGCAGACTGGTGCGGTGCGAGCGATGCTGGAACTGGACGATGAACCTCGCGACGCGACCCAACGCATCTGGGCCCAAGCCGAATACCTGCGTGCCCTGACTTTGCGTCCGGGCAGCGAAGCCTCTGTGCAGCGTCAATTGCTGGCGCTGCAACAGCGCTTTTTGCATGCGGGCGGCTGGTATGAGTGTCGCGATGTGCAGGGCGAAGTGAGCCGCAAGGACATGCCTTCGACCACGCCTTATCACTTGGCGACCTGTTATCGCGGGTTGGCCGAATATCTTCGCTGACTGAGAGATAGCCATCGCGGGCAAGCCACGCTCCCACAGGGTTTGTGTCGTTCGCGAAATGGCGATTCAACACAAACCCTGTGGGAGCGTGGCTTGCCCGCGATGGCCGTTACGCAGTCTTAAGCTTTGGCATTACGCTCAATGGCAAACCCGCTCCAGGTCTGGCTCACCGGCATCAGCTCGAGGCTGTTGATGTTGATGTGGGCCGGTGCGTTGAGCACCCAGAAAATGGTCTCGGCGATGTCTTGCGGCTGGATCGGCTCGGCGCCGGCGTAAGTGGCGTTGTAACGCTCCTGGTCACCGGCGAAACGCACCAGCGAGAATTCGCTCTCGCACAGGCCCGGTTCGATGTTGCTGACCCGCACGCCCGTACCTTGCAGATCGCAACGCAGGTTCAGGGAGAACTGTTTGACGAACGCTTTGCTCGCGCCATACACGTGGCTGCCCGGGTACGGGTAGTTGCCGGCGATGGAACCGAGGTTGACGATGCCGGCGCCACGACCGTGGGCGATCAAACGCGGTAACAACAGGCGAGTGCTGTACATCAGGCCTTTGATGTTGGTATCGACCATGGTGTCCCAATCATCAAGATCGCACTTGGGGGCCGGGTCCACGCCCAAGGCCAGGCCGGCGTTGTTGATCAGCCCGCGCAGCTTGGCGAAGGACGGCGGCAGGCTGGCAATCGCCTCCTCCATGGCCTTGCGATCGCGGACGTCGAGCACCAGCCCATGGACCTCGGTCTGCTTCGACAACTCGGCGCACAGGGCGTTGAGGCGCTCTTCACGACGACCTGTCAGCACCAGTTTCCAGCCGGCTTCGGCAAAACGACGGGCACAGGCTTCACCAAAACCGGAAGTCGCGCCGGTAATAAACAGGGTGTTGGACATCGTGTTCTCCTTGCTTCGGCTGATCGACAGCCCTTGGAATAGAAAATCAATTGCCAGCATGCCCGGCCTTGTCCACAGCGGCAACCATCGCAAAAACCGTACAAAAAACAATCAACACCGGCAACGCCATATGCGCTGGGGCTTGCAGCCATGTACGCGCACCTTATCCACAGGCCGGTCCACAGTTTCCGGGGGCAAGTGCAAAAGCTGCAAGCCGCTGCCCACAAGGCTTTGCGGGCAGATTAGAAAGTTTTTTGCTTGACCCTCGGGTACCTGCTGTGTAACCCCGGGCAATTTGCACGACCGGGCGGTCAAACCGACGATGGCTCCAAGCCAGTAACTACGGCCCTCAGCCGACTCTTTCCAGAGTTTAACCACAGACTTATCCACAGGCTTGTGCACCTCGATTCATACCAGGTTTGCCCCTAACAAAAAGGTTGACAAAGGCAGCTCGAGGTCCAGCAAAAACACCTGATCAAAAAACAACCATATCTCTGTAAGCCACGGATTCAAAGGCTTTCAGCCAGCTACTCCCACGTTATTCACAGCCAGCTCCACAGCAAACGGGGACAAGTCAAAACCGTGATAAAACAGCAATTTGCAGCGGTTTTATGTCGCGCTTTGAGAGGTCATGAATATTGTTTTCCACAATTTGCCCGCGGTCCCTGTGGGAGCGGGCTTGCTCGCGAAGAGGGAGTGTCAGTCGACATCAATGTTGCCTGGCCCACCGCCTTCGCGAGCAAGCCCGCTCCCACAGGGTTAGTGGTGTTTGATAGATAGAAAAAAGCCCCGGCGATTGCTCGTCGGGGCTTGTTTGTTGCAACGGCGAACTCAGTGGCCGCCGAGGTAGGCGTTGCGCACCTCATCGTTCACCAGCAACTCCTTGCCGGTGCCGCTGAGGCGGATCTCGCCGTTGACCATCACGTACGCCCGGTCCGACAACTTGAGGGCGTGGTTGGCGTTCTGCTCCACCAGAAAGATGGTCATGCCGGTGCTGGCCAGTTCCCGCAGGGTCGCGAAGATCTGTTTCACCACAATCGGCGCCAGCCCCAGGCTCGGCTCATCGAGCAGCAACAGCTTCGGCCGGCTCATGAGCGCCCGGGCGATGGCGAGCATTTGCTGTTCGCCGCCGGACATGGTCATGGCGCGCTGGGTACGCCGCTCTTCGAGCCGTGGAAACAACTCGAACATGCGCTGCATGTCTTCCTTGGCGTACTTGTCACCGATTGGAATCGTACCCATCAGCAAGTTTTCCTCGACGGTCATGTCAGGGAATACCCGCCGGCCTTCCGGCGATTGAGCGATACCGTTGGACGCAATGTAGTGGGACGACTTGTGCGTGATATCCACACCCTGATAGATGATTTGCCCGTCAGCGGCCCGCGGCTGGCCGAAGATCGACATCAGCAGGGTCGATTTGCCGGCACCGTTGGAGCCAATCAGGCTGACGGTTTCACCTTCATTGATGTGCAACGAGACTTTCTTCAGGGCCTGAATCGGCCCGTAGAACACGTCCAGATCCTTGAGTTCGAGGATGGGTGCACTCATACCACTTCCTCTTCTTCGGCGCCCAGGTAGGCGGCAATCACTTTCGGATCGTGTCGAATCGCTTCAGGCCCGCCCTCGGCGATGACAACGCCGTGGTCCAGCACCACGATGTGGTCGGAAATACTCATTACCATGCCCATGTCGTGTTCGATCAGCACCACGGTCAGATCGTGCTCGTCGCGCAGCAGCCGGATCATCGCGCTCAGCGCTTCGGTTTCCTGAGGGTTGAGGCCGGCGGCCGGTTCGTCAAGGCAGATGATCTGCGGCCGGGTGCACATGGCCCGGGCGATCTCCAGACGGCGTTGCTGACCGTAAGACAGCTCACCGGCCAGGCGGTTGGCGCAGTCCACCAGGTTCACCACTTCCAGCCAATAGAACGCGTGGTCCAGCGCATCGCTTTCGGCCTTGCGGTAACCCTTGGTGTTGAGGATGCCGGCCAGCATGTTGCGGTTGACCCACATGTGTTGGGCCACCAGCAGGTTTTCCAGCACCGACATTTCCTTGAACAGGCGAATGTTCTGGAAAGTCCGCGCCAGACCGGCACGGTTGATCAGGTGCGTGCCACCGAACATCTTGTAGCGGAGCCGGCTGACGAAGCTTTTCGGCGAAACGAAATCGATGGCCTTGAACGGTTCCCCGAGCATTTTGATGACGTCGGTTTTCACCCCACGGGCATTGAGTTCGATATGCCCGCCGGACGCTTTATAGAACCCGGTCAGGCAGTTGAACACAGTGGTCTTGCCCGCGCCGTTGGGGCCGATCAATGCGAAGATCGAGTTGCGTTTGACTTGCAGGCTGACGTTACTCAGGGCCTTGATGCCGCCGAAGTGCATCATCAGATTTTCGACTGAGAGAACGATTTCTTCGCTCATGGCGCCACTCCTTTACGTGGGGTCACACCGGTGCGGCTGATCCGAATCAGGCCGCGCGGTCGCCAGATCATCATCAACACCATCAGGATGCCGAACAGCAGCACGCGATATTCAGCGAAGCCGCGCAGCAGTTCCGGGGCTACAGTCAGCACGAACGCCGCAATCACCACGCCGATGGTCGAACCCATGCCGCCGAGTACCACGATGGCGAGGATCAGTGCCGATTCGAAGAAGGTGAACGAGGTCGGGTTGACGAAACCCTGATAGGTGGCGAAGAACACACCGGCCAGACCGGCAGTCGATGCACCGATGGTGAATGCCGAGAGTTTCACCAGAACGTGATTCAGGCCCATGGAGCGGCAGGCGATTTCGTCTTCACGCAAGGCTTCCCAGGCGCGACCGACCGGCATGCGGGTCAAGCGATGCTTGATGTACAGCACGGCCAGAACCACCAGGAACAACACCGCGTATATGAAGTAGTACTTCACGTCCGGGTTATAGGCGATGCCGAAGAACTCATGGAACGGGACGCCCCCCTCCTTCGCTCTTTTGCCGAACTCGAGGCCGAAGAACGTCGGCAATGGAGCCGCCATACCGTTCGGGCCGCCGGTCAGGGACAGCCAGTTATTGAGGATCAACCGGATGATTTCACCAAACCCCAGGGTCACGATCGCCAAGTAGTCACCGTGCAGGCGCAGCACCGGAAAACCCAGGATGCAACCGGCCAACCCGGCAGTGATCGCCGCCAGCGGCAGCACCGTCCAGAAACCCAGCCCCAGGTATTGATAACCGAGCGCCAGCCCATAGGCACCGATGGCGTAGAACGCCACGTAACCCAGGTCGAGCAGCCCGGCCAGGCCGACCACGATGTTCAGCCCAAGCCCCAGCAGCACGTAGATCAGCCCGAGGATGACCACACCCAGCAGGTAGGAGTTGGAGAAAAAAGGAAACACCACGGCGATAACGATCATCACCGGGATGATCCAGCGCAAGCGGGATTTGTAATCAGGCGGCAGTACATGAACCCCGGAGCCGGTGCTTTCAAAGCCTTCAAGAATTCTCAGGCCCTTGGGGGTTTGCAGGAACAGGCTCAAGGCAAAGCGGCCGGCCATGACGATGGCGACAATCCATGCCACCCGGGTCGCTTCCAGGTTGAAGCCGTAGCCGTCGAGGACTATGCCGACAATCGGGCCGAACACAATCAGGGCCACCAGACCGGCAAGAATCGCGTCAACCAGGCTTTTTTTGAGATCAATGGTTTTTTTAGTGGTTGAAGACATCGCTTACACCTTCGACACAAGAGGACGGCCGAGCAGGCCTTGGGGCCGAAAGACCAGAACGAGAACGAGCAGCGAGAAGCTGAAAACGTCTTTGTAGTCCGAGTTGACCAATCCTGAGAACAGCGACTCGGAGATCCCGAGAATGATCCCGCCGAGCATCGCACCTGGCAGCGAGCCGATCCCACCGAGCACCGCGGCGGTGAACGCCTTGATGCCAATGATGAAGCCCGCGTAGAAGTCGAATGTGCCGTAGTTCATGGTGATCAGCACGCCGGCCAGGGCCGCCATCGCAGCACCAATGATGAACACGTAGGAAATGACGCGATCGGTGTTGATCCCCAGGATCGAGGCCATCTTGCGGTCTTGCTGAGTGGCGCGGCACATGCGGCCGAGCTTGGTGTACTTGATGACGTAGGTCAGCAGGCCCATCCCGACAAACGCTGCGACCAGAATGAAGATCTTGGTGTAGGTAAGCTGGACGAAGCCGCTCCCGACCTCAACGCGCCATGCACCGGTCAGCAGTGTCGGTACGCCTTGTTGACGGGCGCCTTGGGCAATCTGTGCATAGTTTTGCAGGATCAGCGAAATACCGATGGCGCTGATCAGCGGTGCCAGCCGGGTGGAGTTGCGCAGCGGTTTATAGGCGACGCGTTCGATGACCCAGCCATACACCGCCGTGACGATGATGGTGAAGACCAGTGTGCCAAGCATCAGCAGGGGGAAGGATTCAATACCGAAGTATGCCAGCAGAGCCAGACTGATTGCCGCGAGGTAAGCGGAAATCATGTAAACCTCGCCGTGGGCGAAGTTGATCATGCCGATGATGCCATAGACCATTGTGTAGCCGATGGCGATCAGGCCATAGACCGACCCGAGGGTCAGGCCGTTGACCAGTTGCTGCAGGAAAATACCATCCATAACGCAATCTCACGCAGTGAGAACCTGCACGCCTGAGGGTGTGCGGTTCTTCTAGGGAAAATACAGATTTACGTCGGAGCAATGTCAGGCGCGATCAGCCCAGACACCATCGCCCCTGTGGGAGCTGGCTTGCCAGCGATAGCGGTTGAACATTCAACAAAGTTGTCGTCTGCCAGGCCGTCATCGCGGGCAAGTCGGATCGCTGCACCGCCGCTCCCACAAGGAACTGAGGGATCAGGCGATCGCGTCAGCCCTTACTTCTGTTTTTCCAGCTGGTGGTATTTGCCATCCTTGTCCCACTGGTAAACCACGTAGTCGGAGACTTTCAGGTCGCCCTTGGCGTCCCAGGTCTTCTCGCCCATCACGGTTTTGACCGGATTTTTCTTCAGCCACTCGGCGGCTTTCTCGCCACTGTTGGATTTGGCGCCATTGAAGGCTGCAGCCAGGGTCTGGACCGAAGCATAGGCGTACAGGGTGTAGCCTTCAGGCTCGGTGCCTTTCTTGCGGAACTCGTCCACGACGGTCTTGCTCTCTGGGAGCATGCGTGGGTCGGCACCAAAGGTCATCAGCACGCCGTCAACGAATTGCGGACCGCCAGCGGTGGTCACCAGTTCGTCGGTCACGATGCCGTCGTCGGACATGAACTTGACGTCTTTGAGGCCTTGCTCGCGCAGTTGACGAACCAGAGGACCGGCTTCCGGGTGCAGGCCACCGAAGTAAACGACATCGGCGCCAGCGCCGCGGATTTTGGTGACGATGGTGCTGAAATCTTTTTCGCCACGGGTCAGGCCTTCATACAGCACCGGTTTCACGCCGCGTTTTTCCAGCTGGGCCTTGGTAGCATCCGCCAGGCCTTGACCGTAGGTGTCCTTGTCGTGCAGGACCACCACTTTCTTGCCCTTGAGTATGTCGACGATGTAGTCACCGGCCACGATGCCTTGCTGGTCGTCACGCCCGCACATACGGAACATGGCACTCAGGCCGCGCTCGGTAACAGCCGGGTTGGTGGAACCTGGAGTGATCGCGATGATGCCTGCTTCGTCGTAGATCTCGGAGGCCGGGATGGTCGACGAGGAGCAGAAGTGACCGACTACGCCAGCGACTTTCTGGTTGGTCAGGTCCTTGGCGACCGTCACAGCCTGTTTCGGTTCGCAGGCGTCATCGCCTTTGACCAGTACGATTTTTTCCCCGTTTACACCGCCAGCGGCGTTGACTGCATCAGCCGCTGCCTGCGCACCCTTCATGTACTGCTCGCCAAATGCGGCGTTGGCGCCCGTCATCGGCCCCGCCACACCAATTTTCACATCAGCCTGTGCAAACGCAGAAACACCCAATGCAGTTGCCACTGCGAGGGCAAGAAAGCCTTTCTTGTAAAACGTCTGGGACATGAGGTGGTGCTCCAAGGTTTTTTTTAGTTGGCACTGCGACTTCTCTGAATGCTCAGAGCAAGGGCCGTGCCATCGGTTTTTTATTCTGGGAAAAGTCGCTGCCTTATTGTTTTTTCGACTGTTTCGGGCCCATTTTCATTGGGCGTGCAACCGTCTAAACCGCGAGAGGTGAAACCTTTTATGTTTAAAGGCGCAACCCGCACGCGCCATCATTGCAACCGCAGCCCCAAACGATGTGCAACCAGCCTGTAACAGCTCGCGTCACCGAACTGCACACTGCTGGTGCGGGGACTGCTACAACCCGCACCATTACAGGCTAGCCGCTTCGCTGAAAATCGCCGCTTCCAGCAACATATTTCAACAATCAGATCACGATCCGCAGGCACTGGCCCGCGTGATACAACGAAAATCCAGCCTCATACAGGCAGCTTCGCAGCCCGACACCCGCCAATGGCTGCATGGGGGCGAAGGGAATCGGCAAAGCCTGAGGATTTCCGTTACATAAATAATCGGCAAAGGCTTTGCCGACCACTGTACCGGTGGTTACGCCGCGACCGTTGTAACCGGTGACGGCCACCAGCCCCGGCGCCGGCTCGAACAGGCGCATCAAATGATCAGGGGTGAAGGCGATGCAACCGGTCCAGGTGCATTCCCACTCCACCGGTTTCAGGTACGGAAAGTAATGCTGCTGAACCCGGTCGGCCCAGGCTTTCAGGAACCAGGTCGGTTTCTGGTTGCCATTGCCGAGACTGCCGAGCAACAACCGTCCTTCGGCATCGCGACGGATACTGCTGAGTACCTGCCGGGTGTCCCAGGAACCCTGGCCGCCGGGCAGAATCTGTTGCGCGGCGTCTTCGGTCAGCGGCACCGAGGCCACTTGATAGTAATAACCGGGGAAGAAATTGCGCCGCAGCTCCGTCCAGTCACCTTCGGTATAGGCGTTGGAGGCGATGACCACCTGCTCGGCCAGCACCGAACCCTGGGCGGTTTGCACCGACCAGCGCTGGCCCTGACGTTCAAGTCGGGTCACCGGGGAATGATCGAACAGCTGACCGCCGAGGCTGATGGCCGCATTGGCCAGCCCCGTGGTGTAGGCCATCGGGTTTATCGTGCCGGCACGCCGATCGAGCAGAGCGGCGGCGATCTTTTTTGTGCCGGTGGCTTGTTCGCAGGCTTGACCGGTTAACAGTTCCACCGGTGCACCGCGACGCTTCCATTGTTCTTCGCGACTGCGCAGATCCGCCTCGCCCCGCGCGTTGTGCGCCATGTGCAGCGTGCCTTCGCGGCGTAACTGGCAATCGATGTTGTATTTGTCGACCAGGCTGAACACCAGCGACGGCGCCGCACCCAGCATGCGGTTGAGCTGACTGCCGACCGCCTCGCCGAAACCGGCTTCGATTTCATCCGGTGGAATCCACATCCCGGCGTTGACCAGCCCGACGTTACGCCCCGAACCGCCATGCCCGGCGCGATGCGCTTCCAGCACACAGACACTTTTACCTTGTTCCAGCAGATGCACCGCCGCCGACAGGCCGGTGAAACCGGCACCGATGACGCAGACATCCACCGTCACCTCGCCCTTGAGCGCCGCGTTGTCGGGCCTTTGCGGCGTCAGTTTTTCCCACAGACACTCTTCGCGTAACGGCATTGCCAGACTCCAATCCGAAACCTAACCAACACACCATTCCCCTGTGGGAGCGGGCTTGCCCGCGATAGCGTCAGCACATTCAACATCTGAGTGACTGACAGATTGCTATCGCGGGCAAGCCCGCTCCCACAGTGTTTTTCATGGGTTCAAAGGAAGCCGTCAGTCGAACGTAATCCCCTGAGCCAACGGCAACTCCAGCGAATAGTTCACGGTATTGGTCTGCCGGCGCATGTACCCGCGCCATGCATCCGAACCGGATTCACGACCACCGCCCGTTTCCTTCTCACCGCCAAACGCGCCGCCGATCTCTGCGCCGCTCGGGCCGATGTTGACGTTGGCGATGCCGCAATCGCTGCCCACCGCCGACATGAACCGCTCGGCTTCACGCACATCGGTGGTGAAAATGCACGACGACAGGCCTTGTGGCACGGCGTTGTTCAGGCGCAGCGCCTCTTCAAAATCGTTGTAACCGATCACGTACAGAATCGGCGCGAAGGTTTCGTCGCGTACCACATCGCTCTGCTCCGGCATTTCGACGATGGCTGGCGAAACGTAGTAAGCGTTGGGGAATTTTTCTTCCAGCTGACGCTTGCCGCCAAACACCCGGCCGCCTTCGCTCAAGGCCTGCTCAAGCGCGTCCTGCATGTTTTCGAAGCTGTGTTTGTCGATCAGCGGACCCACCAGATTGCCTTCCAGCGGATGGCCGATGCGCACCTTGGAGTAAGCGGCCTTGAGGCGGGTGATGATTTCTTCCTTCACCGACTCATGGGCAATCAGGCGACGCAAAGTAGTGCAACGCTGACCGGCGGTGCCGACGGCGCTGAACAGAATCGCCCGTACGGCCATGTCCAGATCGGCGCTCGGGCCGAGGATCATTGCGTTGTTGCCGCCCAGCTCGAGAATGCTGCGGGCAAAACGTGCAGCGATTTTCGGCGCCACTTCGCGGCCCATGCGGGTGCTGCCGGTGGCGCTGACCAGCGCGACACGCGGGTCATCGACCAGGGCTTCGCCAGCATCGCGACCACCAATAATCACCTGGCTCAGGTGCGGCGGTGCATCGCTGAAATTCTTCAGGACGCGGTCGAACAACGCCTGGCAGGCCAACGCGGTCAGCGGGGTTTTCTCCGACGGTTTCCAGATCACCGGGTTACCGCAGACCAGTGCCAGCGTCGCGTTCCAGGCCCAAACGGCGACCGGGAAGTTGAACGCACTGATCACGCCGACGACGCCCAGCGGATGCCAGGTTTCGCGCATGTGGTGGCCAGGACGCTCGGAGGCGATGGTCAAACCGTACAGCTGACGGGACAGACCGACCGCGAAGTCGCAGATGTCGATCATTTCCTGAACTTCACCCAAACCTTCCTGAGTGATCTTGCCGGCCTCCCAGGAAACCAGCTCACCGAGGTCGGCCTTGTACTCGCGCAAGATGTCGCCCAATTGGCGCACCAATTCGCCACGGCGCGGCGCTGGAACCTTGCGCCACAGTTCGAACGCATGATCTGCGCGACTGATGTGCTGCTCGACTTCAGCGGCGCCTTCCCAGTTCACGGCAGCGATACGGCTGCCATCGATAGGCGAATGCACCGGCACTTTGCCGTTCTGATACAGGGCCGGGTTCACACCAAGACGATCAAGCAATGCGGCAACCATGGGTCACTCCTCAAGCAAAAAACAGAAAACGTTCAGCCGGATTCATTCGGCTGATCAGACCTGTAGTTTTAGCTCCCCGGAGGTTACCCAACAAACGACCTTTAAGAGAGATATCATTCCGTTTATTCATGCTGCGAATCTGCCGGTAAAAAAGAGCACAGAGAAACAAGAAAAAGGACCACCCATGCTGAATAAACGCTACTTGCCGTCGATCACCGCGTTGCAGTGCTTCGAGGCCGTGACCCGGCATTTGAGCTTCACCCGTGCCGCCGAAGAGCTGAACCTGACGCAGAGCGCCGTGAGCAAACAGGTCGCGCAACTTGAAGAATTGCTGCAACACCTGTTGTTCCGCCGGGTGCGCCGACGCCTGCAAATGACCCCCGCCGGCGATTTGTACCTGGTGGAAGTGCGAAAAATCCTCACCCAAGTCGAAATGTCGACCCATTACCTGCGCTCCTACGGCGGTGAAACCGAAGTCTTGCGAGTCTCGACGCCTCCGACCTTCGGCGCGCGCTGGCTCGTGCCGCGCTTGAAAGGCTGGCGCCTGCGCCATCCGTCGATCCATTTGGACCTGTGCAGCGAACAGGAAGCCGATGATCTGCTGCAAGGTCGTAGCGACCTGGCGTTCTACTTTGGCCAGGGCTCACGGCCCGGCACCGAATGCCTGAAGCTGTTTGGCGAGGAGCTGGTGCCTGTCTGCGCACCGGGCAGCCTGCCGGACACGCCGTTCACCGACCCTACGCAACTCACCGACCTGGTCCTGCTGCAGAACGCTTCCCGGCCCCAGGCCTGGCACGACTGGTTCGACAGCCAGGGCTACCACACCGAACACAGCTACCACGGCCCGCGTTTCGAAACCTTTTACATGTGCATCCGCGCCGCCCAAGTCGGCTGCGGCGTGGCGCTGCTGCCGAAGTTTCTGGTGGAGGAGGAATTGGCCGACGGCAAACTGGTCATTCCCTGGAAACATGCGATGCCCAGCACCGACGCCTATTACCTGGCGTATCCGGAGCATTCGGCGGAAGTACCCAAGGTGCGGGATTTTGTGAAGTGGATGCTGGAGCAGATTGATAGCCCGGACATACCGCAAATTTAGGGTTGCAGCCAATACCTGTGGGAGCGGGCTTGCTCGCGAAGGGGCCGGCACACTCAACATCAATGTTGACTGGCAGTACGCTTTCGCGAGCAAGCCCGCTCCCACCGGGATCTGCTGCGATCTAAAAAATTGCTGGCAATACCTGCCGTTGATATGCGCCACTAGCCCCATTCATTGAAACAGCTGCAACGTCGCTGCCACGGGCCGCGGCCAGCCTGGAGACCCCTTATGAGCGAGAGTGTGTTTGCCGATCGCATCGTGCAGAACCTGCTCGACACCGACTTCTACAAACTGACGATGATGCAGGCGGTGCTGCACAACTACCCGAACGTGGAAGTCGAATGGGAGTTTCGTTGCCGTAACAGCGAGGATCTGCGCCCGTACCTGGCGGAGATCCGCTTTCAGATCGAGCGGCTGGCCGAATTGAGCCTGAGTGCCGATCAGTTGAGTTTCCTGGAGCGCATCAGCTTTCTGAAACCGGATTTCCTGCGCTTTCTCGGGCTGTTCCGCTTCAACCTGCGCTATATCCATACCGGCATTGAAAACGGCGAGTTGTTCATCCGTCTGCGCGGGCCGTGGCTGCACGTGATTCTGTTCGAAGTGCCGCTGCTGGCGCTCGTCAGCGAAGTGCGCAACCGCTATCGCTACCGGGAAATCGTTCTGGAACAGGCCCGCGAACAGCTCTATCGCAAGTTCGACTGGCTGACCGCCAACGCCAGCGCGGACGAATTGTCCGAGTTGCAAGTAGCCGATTTCGGCACCCGCCGTCGCTTCTCGTACCGTGTGCAGGAAGAAGTGGTGAACGTGCTCAAGCATGACTTCCCCGGCCGCTTCGTCGGTACCAGCAACGTGCACCTGTCACGGGAGCTGGACATGAAGCCGCTGGGCACCATGGCCCACGAATGGATCATGGCCCACCAGCAACTCGGTCCGCGGCTGATCGACAGCCAGATTGCCGCCCTCGACTGTTGGGTCCGCGAATACCGGGGTTTGCTGGGAATCGCCCTGACCGACTGCATCACCTCCGATGCCTTCCTCAATGATTTCGATCTGTTCTTTGCCAAGCTCTTCGACGGCTTGCGCCACGATTCCGGTGACCCGGTGCAGTGGGCGGAAAAAGCCATCGCCCACTATCACAAGCTTGGCATCGACCCGATGAGCAAAACCCTGGTGTTTTCCGACAGTCTGACGCTCCCCAAATCTCTGGAGATTTTTCGGGCATTGCGCGGTCGGATCAATGTCAGCTTCGGCATCGGCACCAACCTGACGTGCGATATTCCGGGTGTCGAACCGATGAGCATCGTGCTTAAAATGACGGCCTGCAACGGCCAGCCAGTGGCCAAGATTTCTGATGAGCCTGGCAAGACTCACTGCAAAGACCCGAATTTTGTCGCCTATTTGCGACATGTTTTCCAAGTACCTGCCGCCATTTCCAGCCCATCTAGCAAGGAGTGAATTCATGCAAGCCGTACAGCGTGAGATTGCTGAACAGCTCAAGGTCCAACCGCCCTTCGCGGATCAACTCGCCCTCGAGGCTGAAGTTGCCCGGCGGATTACCTTCATTCAGGACTGCCTGGTCAATGCCGGGCTCAAGACGCTGGTGCTTGGCATCAGCGGCGGCGTTGACTCCCTGACCGCCGGCCTGCTGGCCCAGCGCGCCATGCGTGAACTGCGCGAGAGCACCGGTAATGCCAGCTACAAGTTCATCGCCGTGCGCCTGCCTTATGGCGTCCAGTTCGACGAACATGATGCCCAGGCCTCAGTGGACTTCATTGTCCCCGATGAGCGCCACACCGTAAACATCGGCCCGGCAGTCAAATCCCTGGCCAGCGAAGTGGCGGCCTTCGAGGGTAAGGAGGCGGTGCAGAAGGATTTCGTGCTGGGCAACACCAAGGCGCGGATGCGCATGGTCGCGCAGTACACCATCGCTGGCGCGGCTCATGGCCTGGTGATCGGCACCGATCACGCGGCAGAAGCGGTGATGGGCTTCTTCACCAAGTTCGGTGACGGCGCCTGCGACCTCGCACCGCTGAGCGGCCTGGTGAAGAATCAGGTCCGGGCGATTGCCCGCAGCTTCGGCGCGCCGGAGTCGCTGGTGGAAAAAATCCCGACCGCCGACCTCGAAGACCTGTCGCCGGGCAAACCGGACGAAGCGTCCCACGGCGTGACCTACGCCGAGATCGACGCCTTCCTGCACGGCGAACCGGTGCGTGAGGAAGCGTTCAAGATCATCTGCGACACGTACAAAAAGACCCATCACAAGCGTGTGATGCCGTTTGCGCCTTGAGGACTTAGGTGCCTGTGCTGACGCCTTCGCGGGCAAGCCACGCTCCCACAGATTTTGTGTCGGACACCGGTAATGGGCACAACGCAAATCTTGTAGGAGCGAGGCTTGCCCGCGAAGAACGATGACGCGGTCAACCGTCAGACACAAAAAAAGCGTCCCTGGCGGACGCTTTTTTTATGCACTTGATTCGATTACTTCAGAGTAACCGTACCTTTCATCATCGAGATGTGGCCCGGGAACGAGCAGAAGAAACCGTACTTTTCAGCAGCATTGAGCTTCGACACATCAAAAGTCACCGAGTCGGTTTCCTTCGCGCCGATGACTTTGGTGTGAGCGATGATGCGGGCATCACCTTCTTTCAGATAGTTCTTGTCGATACCTGCCGCCAGGCCGTCGGTGGCGATCGGCTGCATGTCGGCTTCTTTGCTCAGTACCCAGTTATGACCCATGACGTTTTTTGGCAGGCTGCCAGAATGTTTCAGTTCCACGGTGAAGGTCTTGCAGCTCTTGTCGATGGTGATGTCCTTGGTATCGAAGGACATCTGGTCAGTGGAGTCGACAGTGACCTTGCATTCGGCAGCCATCAATTGACTGCTGGCCAGTGTCAGCAGGGATACCGCAACAAGTTTGGCAAACATGGTGAATCTCCAAGGCAGGGTTAACAAACGTTCTAATGGACAGAAGACTGCCTGAAATCTTCGCAAGTTCCTATGACCTGAATCAAAAATTGTATACAACTTTCGGGCTATGACACTCATCGAAACAATCTACCAGCCAGACGTCTGGCACGGCCCTATCATCAGGGCCGTCATCTCTCATCCGGAGCGTCTGTCATGTCTTTCAACAGTTTATTGAGCAGTTTGCTCGCCGCTTATGCCTGTGGCGCCAGCGGTACCTGTGAAACACCTGAATACGAGGTTTAACCCTTGGAACGATGCAAGCCTGCCTTTACTCTGTGGCCCTGATGACCATGGAGTAAGGCATGTCTTTAGCGTCCGTTTGTGTATTTTGCGGTGCCAGCGCTGGCACTAACCCGGCTTATCGTGAAGCGGCTGTCGCCCTGGGGCGAGCATTGGCCGAACGTAAGCTGACTCTGGTCTATGGCGGCGGCGCCGTCGGGCTGATGGGGATCGTTGCCGATGCCGCGCTGGCGGCCGGCGGTGAAGTGATCGGGATCATCCCGCAGAGCCTCAAGGACAAGGAAATCGGCCACAGCGGCCTGACCCGCCTGGAAGTGGTCGATGGCATGCATGCGCGCAAGGCGCGAATGGCCGAGCTCAGCGATGCCTTCATCGCTCTGCCCGGCGGCCTTGGCACGCTGGAAGAGCTGTTCGAAGTCTGGACCTGGGGCCAGCTCGGCTATCACGGAAAACCGCTGGGTTTGCTGGAAGTAAACGGTTTCTACAGCAAATTGACGTCTTTTCTTGATCATATCGTCGGCGAAGGCTTCGTTCGCGAAGCGCACCGTGACATGCTGCAAATGAGCGAATCGCCGCAAACCCTGCTCGACGCACTGGACGCCTGGCAACCCTCGGTACCGCCAAAATGGACCGAACAAAAACCCAGCTAACGGCTTGGCATCGATACAGGGCAGAATATGCGCCGCTCAACCTCACCTTCGACCCCAGAGGATCGCCCATGGCTAAACCTAATTATTCCTTCGCCAAACGTCAGAGAGACTTGGCCAAGGAGCAGAAGAAAGAGGAAAAGCTTCAGCGCAAGAAAGCTACAGCTGAAGAAGAAGCAGCAGCACTGAACCCGGATACCGAAGGCGAAGTGGCTACAGACGAAACTGAAGCACCGAAAGATCAGGCGCCCGACGCCTGAGACCCTCAGGGCCCGATGATCTGATCAGGCCCACCGGATCTGTGTCCAGGGTCAGCAACGTTGTTGCTGACCCTCACAGTCCCAGCGCCTTACCAATCGAATCGCGATAACCCTTGGGCAAGTTGGCAGGCAATTGCGCCGGATCGAACAAGCCGATTTCCTTGTGTTCATGACTGATCGTCGGCACAAAACCGCCTAGCAACTGACAGCGGTAAGTGGAGATGAACACGTGTTTGCCGGGGATCACCTCGAATAGGTATGAATCCAACGGCTCCCCCACTGCGACTTCAACATCCAGTTCTTCGACGATCGCGCGCGCCAGGCACTGTGGTGCTGTCTCGCCCAATTCGATTCGCCCGCCGGGCAACTCCCATTCATCGCGCTCGTTAAGCATCAGTACGATGAGGCCTTCGGGGGATCGTAGTACGCCTTTGATTGAAACCGGGAACATGGAAAACCCTCATCCGTAAAAGCAACACATCCACTGTGGGAGCGAGCCTGCTCGCGATAGCCGCTGTACATCCAACATTCATGTGACTGTCAGGCCCCTATCCAAGCAGGCTTGCTCCACACTGGATCTTCGTTAATCCAATGGCATTACGGTAACCCGCACCTCTGGATCATGGCTACCGCCACCCAGAATCACCCCACGCAACGGTGACACATCTGAAAAGTCCCGGCCCCAGGCCAGGGTGATGTGCTCCAGCGCCGGTTGCACATTGTTGGTCGGGTCGAAATCCACCCAGCCCAGCACCGGACAAAATACCGACACCCAGGCATGAGACGCATCGGCACCGATCAGCCGTGGCTGGCCCGGCGGGGGCTGGGTCAGCAAGTAGCCGCTGATATACCGCGCCGCTAATCCACGGGAGCGGACACAAGCGAGCATCAAGTGCGCAAAGTCCTGGCAAACCCCGCGTCGCCTCTCCAGCACTTCCACCAGCGGCGTTGCCACTTGAGTCGCTTCGGCGTCGAAGGTGAATTCGCTGAAGATCTTCTCCATCAACGCCTGAACCCCCAGCAGCAATGGCCGGCCAGGAGGAAAGCAACTTCCGGAGAACTCGACGAAGTTGCGCTTCAAGTGCACGTAAGGCGATTCGAACCGGTAACGGCAGGCTTCCAGCAATTCAGCAGACAGTGGCTGACTGCTGTAGGTCAGCGCATTGCAGGTTTTTTCCCAGGCTGGCGATTGATTGAAATCCAATGATGGTCGGGCCAGCACTTCGATCGTCAGGCTGGCATTGACCAGCAACTCATCGTGCGGCCGCTCGAATGCCAATCGGGTCAGCGGATTACCAAACACATCCAGCTCATCCCGGCGCGAGGTCGGATCGGGACTGATCTGCAATTGCTGATCGGTGCAGCGCTGCCAGTCACAGGGCCGTGGCCACAGATGCGCCAGTTGCTGGGCCAGGGACACCGGGCTGTCATAGTGATAATGGGTGTCGTGGAAAATCTGGTAATGGGCATTCATCAGACGGACACCGTGCGTTGGCTGACATCATCGACATGGGCGAAATGGCGCAAGGCCAGGCGATCCGACACCTGGCCACTGGCATCGGCGATCTCCTGCAACAGATCGGCCAGCCCCTCTATGGCGGCACGGACACTGGCCTCGCCAAACAGTGCGTTTTCCAGGCAACCCAGATCGAAGCGCGCCAGCCGCTCCACCAACTGCGGCAGACCTGTTTCACGCGGCGCACCAAAGTCGTCGTTCAAGCGCTTCAGCGTGCGGGTCACCAGCTTCAACTGGAACAACACCGCATGAGGGTTCTGCTCATCGAGCAACAACAGGTCCAGCACCGGGATCAATTGCGCCACCGCCAAGTACCGCGAGCGGTAGGTGATGCTGCTGTTGCCCAACTCCAGCAGCCATTCCAGTCCGGCCTGATCGCAAGTTCCGGCGCCACGCAGAAACGCCGCCAGGCTGCCGCTGAGAAATTGCAGCCGCTCGATCCGTCGTCCTATCATCAGGAAACGCCAGCCTTCGTCCCGGGTCATGTCGTCGAGGGCAAAACCAGACAGCGCCGCCAGCGACATCACCAACCGGTTGAGAAAATCCAGCAACTCGCCGAAATCCGGCTCGTCGGTTTCCAGCGCCATGGCTTCGCGCTGCAATTCCACCAGCGCTTGCCAGTTCTCTCGCGAGAGCTTGCCGCGCACTTGCGACGCCGCCCACTGCAAGCGTTGCAGGTTGGAGCGCAGGCTGAACGGCCAATCATCGCCAAGCAGCGCCGCCAGCAATCGCTCCGGCAACTCGCCCTCCTCCGGCAACAGATTCAAGCGTTCACCGAGATCGACCGCCGCCTCCAGGGCTTGCGGGTCATCGCCGTCAACATAGCGCGCGAGCATGATGCGCAGCAGCCGCGCGCTGTCATCGCAGCGTTCACAGTAACGGCCGAACCAGAACAGGTTTTCGACCACCCGCGATGGCAGATACGGATCGCGTCGCACCAGATCGTGAACGCCAATGTTGCGCTGGGCTTTCCATTGTTCGCCGCTGGGCGGGCGATCGCCCAATACCCAAGTGTCCTTGCTGGCGCCGCCGCGCTGCATCGACACCACTTCGGCGTCGGCTTCGGCGGCAACCCGGGTCAGCCCGCCGGGCAATACTCGATAGCCGTCCCGACTGGCCACCGCATACACGCGCATGCCAATGGCACGCGGCTGCAATTGGCCACCTTCGGCCTGCCAGATCGGCGCTTGGGACAGTTGCGCCAATTCTTGCGCAACATAGGCGTAAGGCCGTGCCTGCATGCGCTCCGCCAAGTCTTGACGCTGTTTTTCACTCAAGTCACGACCAAACACCGGAGCAAAGCTCTGCGAAGGAAACGCCGGTTTGATCAACAGCTCCGGCAGTTTTTCCAGGGCTTGGGCCAGCACAGGCGCTTCACCGCACCACCAAGTCGCGATAGACGGCAGAATCAGCTCTTCGCCGAACAGATACTGATTAATCTTCGGCAGGAAACCCAGCAATCCCGGCGATTCCAGCACGCCGCTGCCGAGGGCGTTGGCCACCAACACCCGGCCCTGGCGCACGGCTTCAAGCAGCCCCGGCACGCCGAGGGCCGAGTCGGTGCGCAGCTCCAGCGGGTCGCAGAAATCATCGTCGAGCCGACGCATGATCGCGTGAACCCGACGCAGGCCGCTCAAGGTTTTCAGGTAGACCGTGGCATCCCGAACGGTCAGGTCGCCACCCTCCACCAACGGATATCCGAGCTGACGAGCCAGGTACAAGTGCTCGAAATAGCTTTCGTTGAAACGTCCTGGCGTCAGCAGCACCACCAGTGGCGCTTCGTCATCGCTCGGTGCCTGACGGGCGAGGGTTTCCTGGAGTGTGCGGAAGAATCCGGCCAGGTGCTGCACCTTCAAATCGCGGTACAACTCGGGGAAGGCCCGGGACACGATGGTGCGGTTTTCCAGCGCGTAACCGGCACCGGATGGCGCTTGCGTCCGATCCGCCGTCACCCACCAGCAACCGTCAGGCGTGCGCGCCAGATCCACGGCGTACAGATGCAGAAACGCCCCGTCGGGCGGCGCAATGCCCTGACAGGGCCAGAGGAAGTTGTTGTGACCGAACACCAGCTCAGCCGGCAGCAGGCCTTCGGCGATCAAGCGCTGAGGGCCGTACAAGTCCGCCAACACAGCATTGAGCAACCGCGCCCGTTGAGCGATCCCGGCCGATAACTGTTCCCACTCATCGGCGGCAATCACATGGGGCAGCAGGTCGAGTTCCCATGGCCGGTCGGCGCCCTTGGGGTCGGCGTAGACGTTATAGGTCACGCCGTTTTCCTGGATCTGCCGGGTCAGCAGCGCCTGACGCTGCACCAGTTGCGCTGGCGTGCTGCGTTGCAATTGATCGAACAGCCGCCGCCAGTGCGGGCGCACGGCACCGCTGTCGTCGAGCAGTTCGTGATATGTGCCCGCGGTCAGCGGGTAGCGGTCAAGCAGATCAGGCATGGAAAGCTCGGCAGACAGCAAAGAACGGTCAGACTAACGCAGGCTCATGACGCCCGGATAGACGAAAAATCCGAGCGTCGCGTAGGGTTTAGAAACGTCGCAAATCGAGAGTCATCGGTAGCTCGTCGTTAATTTCCAGATTCGGTATAGGAAGTTTCCCTGGCGAGTGTCCGACGCGGAAGAAACGCGCCATCCGCCGACTCTCGGCCTCATTGGCGTTCACCGGCAGGCTGTCGTAGTTACGCCCACCCGGGTGGGCGACGTGGTACTGACAACCGCCCAGCGACCGCCCCATCCAGGTGTCGAGCACGTCGAACACCAACGGCGCGTGGACCGGGATGGTCGGTTGCAGGCAGTTAGCCGGTTGCCAGGCGCGAAAGCGTACGCCGGCGACGAACTCACCGACCCGCCCCGTGGGTTGCAACGGCACCGGGATGCCGTTGCACGTCAGCAGATAACGCTGGGGCGGCAGGCCACTGAGCTTGACCTGCAAACGCTCCAGCGACGAGTCCACATAACGCACCGTGCCACCTGCCGCGCCTTCCTCGCCGAGTACATGCCAAGGCTCCAGCGCCTGACGCAATTGCAGTTGGATGCCGCTGACGGCGTAGTCGCCGACCTTGGGAAAACGGAATTCCAGATGCGCCGCGAACCACTCGGCCCGCACGGGGTAACCGGCGGCATTGAGGTCGACGATCACATCAGCGAAATCCTGCTCGATAAAGTGCGGCAACAGGAACCGGTCGTGTAGCTCTGTGCCCCAGCGCGCCAGTTTCGGCGGTGCATAAGGCTCGCGCCAGAACCGCGCCACCAGCGCCCGCAGCAACAATTGCTGAGCCAGGCTCATGCGCGCATGGGGCGGCATTTCAAAGGCCCGCAATTCCAGTAACCCGAGGCGCCCGGTGGCGCCGTCCGGCGAATACAGTTTATCGATGCAAAACTCGGCGCGGTGGGTGTTGCCGGTCACGTCGATCAGCAGATTGCGCAGCAAACGATCCACCAGCCAAGGTGGGCATTCTTCGCCCGGCTTCGGCATCTGTGCGAAGGCGATTTCCAGTTCATACAGCGAATCGTTGCGCGCCTCATCCACCCGTGGCGCCTGGGACGTCGGGCCGATGAATAATCCGGAAAACAGGTAGGACAAGGATGGATGGTTATGCCAGTAACTGATCAAGCTGCGCAGCAGATCGGGACGGCGCAGAAACGGTGAGTCAGCCGGGGTCGCGCCACCCAATACGAAATGGTTGCCGCCGCCGGTGCCTGTGTGCCGGCCGTCGATCATGAATTTTTCGGTGGTTAGTCGAGTCTGGCGCGCCTCTTCGTAAAGAAACTCGGTGCGCTCCACCAACTCATCCCAGGTGGCGGACGGCTGGACGTTGACCTCAATCACACCCGGATCCGGTGTAATGCGCAAGTTGCTCAAGCGCGGATCACTCGGCGGTTCATAGCCTTCCAGCAACACCGGGCAATGCAGTTCCTCGGCGGTGGCTTCGATGGCGGCGACCAGTTCCAGATAGTCCTCTACCCGTTCCAGTGGCGGCATGAACAGGTACAACCGGCCTTCTCGCGCTTCGGCGCAGAAAGCGGTGCGGGTCAGCCAGTCGGCGGACTCGTCGATCTTTGGCGCACGCTCGTCGGCCGTTTGCGGTTGAGCATGATTCTGTAGCTGGTCGGTGCCCGGCAGCTCAGGAAAATCCTGATTGGGGTCGACAGGGTGAATGAACGGATACTCCGCTGCCTTCACCCAAGGCTGTGAGCCGAGTGGCAAGCGATACCCCAGCGGCGAATCCCCCGGCACCAATCGGCAATGATCTTCGCGCAGATACCAGCGACCGCTCTGCCACTGATCGCCCTTGGCGGTGCGCGCCAGCGGCAGGACCTGACCGATAACCTTGTCCAGCCCCTGGCTGAAGACTTTGCGCAGGCGCGCCCGCTCCAAAGGTTCTTCGAGACGAGAGTCTTCGGCGCTGACGTTCTGCGGCAAAGCGCCTTCGCGCCAGAGATAATAGAAATTGTCTTCGTAGGCCGGGAACACAAAGCGTGTCGGAATTCTCAGGCGTTCGGCGACACTCGCCAGAAAACGCCCGGCCAACTCGCCATCGGCGCCGTAGTCTTCCTGCTCATCGGCGATCAGCGCGCTGTTGTGCCAGATCGGCACGCCGTCGCGGCGCCAGTAGCAGTTCAGCGACCAGCGCGGCAGTTGCTCGCCGGGATACCACTTGCCCTGACCGAAATGCACCAGCCCCTTGGGCGCGTAATGCTTGCGCATGCGCTGGAACAGTTCGGCCGACAGCCGACGCTTGTCCGGCCCTAGAGCTGCGGTGTTCCACTCGGCGCCGTCCGGGTCATCGATGGAAACGAACGTCGGCTCACCGCCCATGGTCAGGCGCACGTCGCCCTCGAGCAGGTCGGCATCGATCTGCCGGCCCAATGCCTGAATCGCCAGCCATTGGTCTTCGGTGTAGGGCTTGGTAACCCGCGGCGCTTCCCAAATCCGCTCGACCGACATCTCGTGGGTGAATTCGCACTCGCACGGTTCCACCAAGCCACTGATCGGTGCCGCAGAGGACGGATCGGGACTACACGCCAACGGAATGTGTCCTTCACCGGCAAACAGCCCAGAAGTCGCATCCAGGCCGATCCAGCCGGCACCGGGCAAATAGACCTCGCACCAGGCGTGCAGGTCAGTGAAATCCACTTCGGTGCCCGAGGGGCCGTCGAGGCTTTTGACATCGGCGGTCAACTGAATCAGGTAACCGGACACGAAACGCGCCGCCAGGCCGAGGTTGCGCAGCAATTGCACCAGCAACCAAGCCGAGTCGCGGCAGGAACCGGAGGCATGCTCGAGAGTGTGTTCCGGGGTCTGTACGCCCGGTTCCATGCGAATCAGGTAGCCGATGTCTTCGCTGAGGCGCTGATTGAGGGCGACCAGAAAATCCACGCTCGGTAGCGGTGTGCGATCGATGCCATCCAGATAGGCCTTGAATTTCGGCGTCAGGGGCAAGGTTTCCAGATACGGCGCCAGCTCTTTGCGCTCATCCGCGGCGTAGGCGAAAGGGATCTTTTCGGCGTAGGGCTCGAGGAAGAAGTCGAACGGATTGAACACCGCCATCTCCGCCAGCAAGTCGACCTCGATCCGCAGCTCATCGGTTTTCTCCGGGAACACCAACCGCGCCAGGTAGTTGCCCTGGGGATCCTGCTGCCAGTTGATGAAATGCTGCTCGGGCGTGACTTTCAGCGCATAGGACAGTATCCGCGTGCGGCTGTGGGCAGCCGGGCGCAGACGAACGATCTGCGGACCGAGCTCGACGGCGCGGTCGTAGCGGTAATGCGTGACGTGATGCAATGCGACATGAATCGACACGGCGGCCTCCTGCGAGCCAGGGCATGGACACAAAGCGCGCAAGACTTATGCCAGAGCGGCCGTCATTGCGCTTTATCAACAGACCCGGTGCAGTACAGCACCAAAACGGCGCCGTGGCTGCGGTAATAGTGCAAGGGCTGCACATATTTGTGGCGCACGTGTGAGGGGCGGGTGCCGAATCCACCCAACTAACGGGCTTTGTGCTTTGCAATAACAGCTTGGCGCAAGTGACGTACTTCAAGCAGCTTCTGGCGCATCTCGCGGTGACGCTTGCTGTTGAGCAGCAATAGCGCCAGCAGTGGGAACAGCAACGTCACAGCATAAATCAGGGGATGCACCTCATATGCAATGGTGGGCAATACCCCAAGAAAACAAAGGGCCAGGAGTACGACCAGAGGCCGCACCCATTGCGGGCGACCGCGCGCGACCATGAAATTGCAGTGCACGACGATGAGGGTCAGCGCGATTCCCCCGAAAAAAGAGTACTTGGCGTTGTCAGCCAACGGAAGGTTTCGAAAATAGCTTTCGAAAAACAAAGGCACCGCAAAGACCAGGGTAAAAATTGACGCGAATATTGCCCCCATGAAGACCGGGAAATACTTCGGTAGAAAACTGCGAATGCTGGGCAGCTCATTCATTGCTCAGACTCCTCGTACAGGCCTACGGCAATGGTGCGGACATTCCCTGAAATTGCACTGCCGGTAAAACCGATAGCGGCGCCCAAGGCGTCTTTTATCTGAGTGACCGTTGCATGCTTGACCTCGGTGGGTGTGAAACGCTTGGGCAATTCACCCGACAACTGCTTCAACTTGATCATCTTCGACGTCAAGCGCGGGTCGTTGATGCTCAATAGTTCTTTGGTCAGCTTGGCACGTTCCTGTCGATTCAGCCCCCTGAGCACTTCCCTGACACTTTTCCCGGTCGTGGCCTTATTCAGTCTGACCAGTTTGAGCGTTGTCAGCGTGGATGCGCCTACCCCGACCAAGGACGCAGCATCCAGCGCAATCATGGTGTACTGGTACCACTCTTCGCTGTCGAGCTGATCGTTACGGGCAGGGTTGACGATCTCATTGCGGGTCCGATAGCCGCTGGCAAAACACTGCACTGAGCTGGCAGCCGCAGCGGTATAACCGAGCGCAGCGACCACAGTACTTGCCCCTGCCGAAAACGGAATAGCCACGGAGCCACTGAGCACTACGATCCAGCCGATCACTGCACCCGCGCACGATAAGGTGGTGTTGACTGCCTCACCAACCAGGCGTGATTCGCGAGGATTGTCCTGCACCTGCTGGGCAAACTGCGCAGGCGCAATGTACTTCTGCGCCTCGCGCAAAATGATTCGCTTGGGCCTGATACTGCAAATCGGCTTGAACTCGCGCAGGGTCACTACGTTGAACTCGGCGTCGATGTACACCACGCCCGCGCCGACGATTCCGGGATCGGCGTCGATGGCGGCGAACAGCCGTGGCAGGTTGATCTGGCTTTCGATGCGTTGGCGGGCCATGAACTGGGAGGGGCTGTAATCCATGCCGATGCCCGGTAAAGGGTTGCTCATGTGAATCGTCCTTGAAGATCGGGGATCTTTATTGCCTGTGCCGCCGTCATCGCGGGCGAGCCCGGCTCCCACAGGTTTTGGCGTCGTATAGGGAAATCGGCTTCCCGGGCAGTCATGAAGCGCGCGTCACCTTAGCAAACAGGCCGCACGCTCGCTAGAAAACAAAACGCCAGCACTGAGGCTGGCGTTTTGCGATAGGGCGAGCAGATTAACGCGGCACGACTGGCTTGCGGGCCGGTTTTGGCCCCTTGCCTTTGGCCGCATCCTTGCGCTCCTTGGCCGCCTGCTGATTGCGGGCAAACGCCGCAGCCTTGGCCTGTTCACGCTTGTCCCACGGGTTGCCGCCATCGCTGGCACGCGGCGGCAAGCCAGTGTGCTGGGTCAGGATCCTGGTGGTCTTTTCCCCGGCCACTTTGTGGCTGCCGGCCGGTGTCGAGTTCTTGCGACGGGCGCTCTGGTAGCTGTCGGTCGCCGGCTGATGCAGCGGGATCAACTGGTTCTTGCCCGGCCCGATCAAATCGGCGCGGCCCATGCGGGTCAGCGCTTCACGCAGCATCGGCCAGCCTTTCGGGTCGTGATAACGCAAGAACGCCTTGTGCAGGCGACGCTGCTCTTCGCTCTTGACGATGGTTACGCCGTCACTCTTGTAAGTGACCTTGCGCAACGGGTTCTTGCCCGAGTGGTACATCGCGGTAGCGGTAGCCATCGGCGACGGGTAGAAAGCCTGCACCTGGTCGGCACGGAAACCGTTGCCCTTGAGCCACAGCGCCAGGTTCATCATGTCTTCGTCGGTGGTACCCGGGTGAGCGGCGATGAAGTACGGAATCAGGTACTGCTCTTTCCCGGCTTCCTTGGTGTACTTCTCGAACATGCGCTTGAACTTGTCATAGCTGCCGATGCCCGGTTTCATCATCTGGTTGAGCGGACCTTCCTCGGTATGTTCCGGGGCGATCTTCAGGTAACCACCGACGTGGTGAGTCACCAGCTCCTTGACGTATTCCGGCGACTCGACCGCGAGGTCGTAGCGCAGACCGGACGCGATCAGGATCTTCTTCACACCCGGTAAGGCACGGGCGCTGCGATAGAGTTGGATCAGCGACGAGTGATCGGTGTTCAGGTTCGGGCAAATGCCGGGGAACACGCACGAAGGTTTGCGGCACGCCGACTCGATTTCCGGCGTCTTGCAGGCGATGCGGTACATGTTCGCGGTCGGGCCGCCAAGGTCGGAAATGACACCAGTAAAGCCTGGGACCTTGTCGCGAATCTCTTCGATCTCACGAATGATCGACTCTTCGGAACGGTTCTGGATGATCCGGCCTTCGTGCTCGGTGATCGAACAGAACGTACAGCCGCCGAAGCAGCCGCGCATGATGTTCACCGAGAAGCGAATCATGTCGTAGGCAGGAATCTTTTCCTTGCCGTACGCCGGGTGCGGAACCCGTGCGTAAGGCATGCCGAACACGTAGTCCATTTCTTCGGTGGTCATCGGAATCGGAGGCGGGTTGAACCAGACATCGACTTCGCCATGCTTCTGCACCAGCGCGCGGGCGTTGCCCGGGTTGGTTTCCAGGTGCAGCACGCGGTTGGCGTGAGCATAAAGCACCGCGTCGCCACGGACTTTCTCAACCGATGGCAGACGAATCACCGTCTTGTCGCGGGTCATCTTGGGGCTTGCCAGAATCTGCACGACTTTGGCTTCGCTCGGGTCTTCAACCGGACCTTTTTCCTGCTCGATGGCGCAGGCTTGCGTGTCCTGGGTGTTCACGTACGGGTTGATGATCTTGTCGACCTTGCCCGGACGGTCGATGCGCGTGGAATCGACTTCGTACCAGTCTTTGGGCGTGTCACGACGAATGAACGCGGTGCCGCGCACATCGGTGATGTCTTCGATCTTGTGACCATAGGACAGGCGTTGGGCGACTTCGACGATCGCGCGCTCGGCGTTGCCGTAGAGCAGAATGTCGGCACAGGCGTCGATTAGGATCGAGTTACGCACCCGGTCCTGCCAGTAATCGTAGTGGGCGATGCGGCGCAGGGAAGCTTCAATGCCACCGAGAACGATTGGTACATTCTTGTAGGCTTCCTTGCAGCGCTGGCTGTAAACCAGGCTCGCGCGGTCCGGACGTTTACCCGCCAGGCCACCGGGGGTGTAGGCGTCGTCGGAACGGATTTTCTTGTCGGCGGTATAGCGGTTGATCATCGAGTCCATGTTGCCGGCCGCGACGCCGAAGAACAGGTTCGGCTCGCCGAGCTTCATGAAGTCGTCTTTGGACTGCCAGTTCGGCTGCGCAATGATCCCGACGCGGAAGCCCTGGGCTTCCAGCAGTCGGCCGATGATCGCCATGCCGAACGACGGGTGGTCGACGTAGGCATCACCGGTGACGATGATGATGTCGCAGGAATCCCAGCCAAGCTGATCCATCTCCTCCCTGCACATCGGCAGGAATGGCGCTGGCCCGAAACATTCGGCCCAGTACTTGGGATAGTCAAATAACGGCTTGGCTGCTTGCATGTCGATAACCGGTGTTGGCTTTCATTGAATTTCGCGGGCGCGGAATATAGCACAAAATTTGATCAATTCCGACGGCTACGGTCGGAAATTGCGGCGACCCCATCGCGGGCAAGTCGAATCGTCGCACCGCCGCTCCCACAGGTTCGGTGTGATCCCTGTGGGAGCGGGCTTGCCCGCGATGGGGCCCTCTCAGGCGCAACACAACTTATTCGTCGTCGAAGTTGTAGCTACCCGGCGCCAGGTTTTCGAAGCGGGTGTATTTACCGATGAACGCCAGTCGTGACGTACCGATCGGGCCGTTCCGCTGCTTGCCGATGATGATCTCGGCGATGCCTTTATGCTCGGTTTCCGGGTGGTACACCTCATCCCGGTACACGAACATGATCACGTCAGCATCCTGCTCGATCGCTCCGGATTCCCGCAAGTCGGAGTTGATCGGGCGTTTGTTCGGGCGTTGCTCCAGGGAGCGGTTGAGCTGGGACAGCGCCACCACCGGGCAGTTGAATTCCTTGGCGAGGGCTTTCAAGGAACGGGAGATCTCGGAAATCTCGTTGGTCCGGTTGTCGCCGCCGGAACCTGGAATCTGCATCAACTGCAGGTAGTCGATCATGATCAGGGCGATGTCGCCGTGCTCACGCACCAGACGCCGGGTCCGCGCGCGCATCTCCGAGGGACTGATACCAGCCGTGTCGTCGATGAACAGCTTGCGATCGTTCAGCAGGTTGACCGCCGAGGTCAGGCGTGGCCAATCGTCGTCGTCCAGGCGACCAGCCCGGACCTTGGTCTGGTCAATACGCCCAAGGGACGAAAGCATACGCATGATCAGCGATTCGCCTGGCATCTCCAGCGAGTAAACCAGCACGCACTTGTCGCTGCGCAACACGGCGTTTTCCACCAGGTTCATCGCAAAGGTGGTTTTACCCATGGACGGACGGCCAGCGACGATGATCAGGTCGGAAGGCTGCAAGCCGCTGGTCTTCTCGTCGAGGTCGGTGTAACCGGTGGACAGGCCGGTGATGGCGTTGTCGGTGTTGAACAAGGTGTCGATGCGGTCGATAGCCTTGGTCAGCAGGTCATTCACGCTCACCGGGCCGCCGGTTTTTGGCCGGGCCTCGGCGATCTGGAAGATCTGCCGCTCAGCTTCGTCGAGAATCTCTTCAGCTGTGCGGCCTTCCGGGTTGAAGGCGCTGTCGGCAATTTCGGTGGCGATGCCAATCAACTGCCGCAACGTCGCCCGTGCACGAACGATTTGCGCATAGGCCTTGATGTTGGCGACGGACGGCGTGTTTTTCGCCAGCTCACCCAGGTAACCGAGGCCACCGACCTGGGACGTCTGACCTTCCTTGTCCAATTGCTCGGCAAGGGTCACGACGTCGATCGGGGAGTTCTGATCGGCCAGTTTGGCGATCGCACGGAAGATCAAACGGTGGTCATGACGATAGAAATCGCCGTCCGAAACCTGATCGAGCACGCGTTCCCAGGCGTTGTTGTCCAGCATCAGACCACCGAGCACGGCCTGTTCGGCCTCGATGGAATGCGGCGGCACCTTCAGGGCAGCGGTTTGCAGATCGTATTGCTCGGGAGCGGAGATATCGTTCATGGCCACTTGGTTTATTTAAGAAAAGCAGGGGGTTCAGAAAGACAAAGGGCACGACCTGTAAACAGGATCGTGCCCGATGTTACCGGCAAGCACCCGAGGGTGCCAGCCGACAAGTGCTGCTTAAGCTGCTACCACGACAACGCGTACGGTGGCTTCAACTTCGGCGTGCAGGTGCACGGCTACGTCGAATTCGCCTACGTTGCGGATGGTGCCGTTCGGCAGACGAACTTCGCTTTTTGCAACTTCAACGCCAGAGGCGGTCAGTGCATCAGCGATGTCGTGGGTGCCGATCGAACCGAACAGCTTGCCTTCGTCACCAGCGGTGGCAGTGATAGTCACTTCCAGCTCAGCCAGTTGGGCGGCACGGCTTTCAGCCGAAGTTTTACGGTCTGCTGCGGCTTTTTCCAGCTCAGCGCGACGCTCTTCGAACGCAGCCAGGTTGGCAGCGGTCGCAGCGGTAGCTTTGCCGTAAGGCAGCAGGTAGTTACGACCGTAACCAGCCTTAACGTTCACTTTGTCACCCAGGTTGCCCAGGTTGGTGACTTTTTCCAGAAGGATCAGTTGCATGTGAAAATCCTCTTAACTTTTAACCTTCACCGTTCGCGTTATCGGCATCTTTCGGTGCCGAACGACCGCGAAAATCAATCAGGCTGTCGACGATGGCCAAGACCACCAGCAACGGATAGATCAGCTGCATGAACAGCAACAGCGTGACGTACAACCCCACCAGCCAGAATTTGGCCAGTCGCTTTTGCGCCACCAGCCCGTGAATCAGGGCCAGCCCGGCGAACACCAGCGGTACGCTGCACAACGGTGTCAACATGGCCATCTGCGAACCTAAGTTAGGCCCCAGAAGCATCAACACCAGCAGCAACATCGCCGGTAAAAGCGGGATTCGGATGGCGCGAAACTCGCGACCAAAACCACCCGGGTTGTACAACAACGCCTGCCAGTAGCGCCCGACAATCAGGCTCAGCACACTGACGATTTGCAACAAGGCCGCAATCAGGCCGGTCAGGACCGGTGCAATCAGGGACGCGAAACGCGCTTGCTCGTCTACCGACAATTGCTGGTAGACATCACCGAGTAGCGACGGCATGACTTTTATCAAAGCCTGCGCCAGCATCTCGATCTGGGGCGCAAAAGCCGCCCCCAGCACCACTGAAAACACCAATCCCATCGCTATGCTGACCAGCAGCACGCGGTTCCAGGACTCACTTGCGCGCAAAACCAACGCAAGGCTCGAAGACCCCAGCAGCACCAGAAGTGCCCGTGGGTCGTCGGAGTAAAGCCACCAGATCAACGCCGGCAGCAGTCCCAGAGCAAGAACGCCCAAGGCGTCCTTCAATCCGCGCCGCAGGAGCACAAGGCATCCGGCGGCAGCACCCAACCAATACAACAACGGCAATGTTGCGCATCCGGCCACTACCAGAGTGGCCTGCATACGGCCGCGCATGATGAACTCAGCTAAGGCGCGCATGCATTCAATCCTTTGCTACGTGTCGACTGCCCGGTCTCAGCGGCCGTGGCTGTCGGTGTAGGCCAGCAGGGCCAGGAAGCGGGCGCGCTTGATAGCGGTGGCCAGCTGACGCTGATAACGTGCTTTGGTACCGGTGATGCGGCTTGGAACGATTTTGCCGGTCTCGGATACGTAAGCTTTCAGAGTGTTGAGATCTTTGTAATCGATCTCTTTCACGTCTTCAGCGGTGAAGCGGCAGAATTTACGACGACGGAAGAAACGTGCCATTTGATAGGCTCCTTAAAAGGTCCGTGGATTACTCGTCAGCGTTATCGCTGGCGTCGCTGTCATCACCATCAACGCCTTCGGCGTCGGAGTGCTCAGGACGGTCGCGACGCTCACGGCGCTCACTGCGGTTTTCTTCAGCCTTGAGCATCTCGGATTGGCCGGTAACGGCTTCTTCGCGACGGATGACCAGGTTACGGATCACTGCATCGTTGTAGCGGAAGTTGTCTTCCAGCTCGGCCAGGGCCTTGCCAGTGCACTCAACGTTCAGCATCACGTAGTGAGCCTTGTGAACATTGTTGATTGCGTAGGCCAGTTGACGACGGCCCCAATCTTCCAGACGGTGGATTTTGCCGCCGTCTTCTTCGATCAGCTTGGTGTAACGCTCAACCATGCCGCCGACTTGCTCGCTTTGATCCGGGTGGACCAAAAAGATGATTTCGTAATGACGCATGAATGCTCCTTACGGGTTGTAGCCTGCCGCTCAAAAGCGGTCAGACAAGGAGTGAATGACACTAATGGACTTGCTTGCGATAGACACATGCGTGCCTGCCGTCACAGCAAGGGGCGCAATTGTAGAGAAGGGACAGGAGAGGCGCAAGGCAATTGGTGATTATTTGAACAACCCCCAATCTTCGCCCAGACACAAAACCACTGTGGGAGCGAGCCTGCTCGCGATGGGGTGCAACATTCAACATTAGTGCTGAATGTAACTCCGCTATCGCGAGCAGGCTCGCTCCCACAGGGATTACAACCGGATCAGGACTTTTTGGCGGTCCCGGCAGCTTTGACGCCGCGCTGGCGCAGGGCTTCGAACAGACAGACGCCAGTCGCCACGGACACATTGAGACTGCTGACACTGCCCGCCATCGGCAGACGCACCAGGTAGTCGCAAAGATCGCGAGTCAGGCGGCGCATTCCGCTGCCCTCCGCGCCCATGATCAGGATGGTCGGGCCGGTCAGGTCTTGCTGATACAACTCCTGCTCAGCCTCACCCGCCGTACCGACGACCCACAAGCCACGCTGCTTGAGTTTTTCCAGGGTGCGCGCCAGGTTGGTCACCGCCACCAACGGAATCACTTCCGCCGCGCCGCAGGCGACTTTACGCACTGTCGGGGTCAGGGTGGCTGACTTGTCCTTTGGCACGATCACCGCCAGCGCGCCGGCCGCATCGGCCGAACGCAGGCAAGCGCCGAGGTTGTGCGGATCGGTCACGCCATCGAGCACCAGCAACAGCGGTGCGCCTTCAGTGCGATCGAGCAATTCGTCGAGCATCGCCTCGCCCCAGACCTGACTCGGACTGACGTCCGCGACCACGCCCTGGTGCACGCCTTCTACCCACGCATCCAGCTCGCGACGCTCAGCCTGACCGACCGCTACGCGATTTTCGGCAGCGAGTGCGATCAGCGTCTGCACCCGCGGATCACTGCGGCCTTCAGCCAGCCAGATCTGCTTGACGCGTTTTGGGTGGTGACGCAGCAACGCTTCTACAGCGTGCACGCCATAGATCTTTTCCAACTGACTCATGACTTGGCCTTAGGTTTACGCGCCCCGCCGCTTCTGGCGGCTGGAGCGGAACCCGCTTTTGGCGGGCCTTTACGGTGTTTGCTCGGTTTTGCTGGCTTGCTGCCGGAGGCCTTGTCAGGCGCCGACCGCCCGGTCTTTCCCCCAGACGCCGCTTTACCGCCGCTTTTCGCTTCAGACAACAACGCCTGTTTCAGTTCACGACTTTTGCGCAACTCGGCATTTTTTGCCGCGGCATCGCTGGGACGATAGGCTTCGACAGCCTTTTCCTTGGCAGGACGACGGCCGGTTTTCGCCGGTGCCGGCTCTGCAGCCGATTTGATAGCAGCGCCAGCAGGAGCAGCAGTTTCAGTCCCACGCTTCTTGCGGCCGATCGGCGCGCTGATGGTTTTTTCAGCCATCTCGAAGTCGATCTTGCGCTCGTCGAGGTCGACGCGCATGACGCGCACTTCAACGGTGTCGCCAAGACGGAAGCTGCGACCGGTACGCTCACCGGCCAGGCGATGGTGCACTGGATCGAAGTGGTAGTAATCGCCAGGCAACGCGGTGACGTGCACCAGGCCTTCGACGTAAATGTCGGTCAGCTCGACGAACAGACCAAAACCGGTCACGGCAGTGATCACACCCGGGAACGATTCGCCCACGCGATCTTTCATGAACTCGCACTTGAGCCAGTTCACCACGTCGCGGGTCGCTTCGTCGGCACGGCGTTCGCTCATCGAGCACTGCTCGCCGAGCTGCTCCAGGATCGCTTCGTCGTACGGGTAGATGCGTGCTTTCGGAATGATCATCGCGCCGGCACGGCGAACGTGCGGGGTGTCCATTTTCGAATGGATGACGCTGCGAATCGCCCGGTGCGTGAGCAAGTCCGGGTAGCGGCGAATCGGCGAAGTGAAGTGGGTATAGGCTTCGTAATTCAGGCCGAAGTGGCCCTGGTTATCAGCGCTGTACACCGCTTGGCTCAACGAACGCAGCATGACGGTCTGGATCAGGTGGAAATCCGGACGGTCCTTGATGCTGGCCAGCAAAGCCTGGTAATCCTTCGGCGACGGACCATCCTTGCCTTTGTGCAGGGACAGGCCGAGTTCGCCAAGGAAGGCGCGCAGTTTTTCCAGACGCTCCGGTGGCGGGCCGTCATGGACGCGATACAAAGCCGGGATTTCGTGCTTTTTCAGGAATTCGGCAGTGGCCACGTTGGCCGCCAGCATGCATTCCTCGATCAGCTTGTGGGCGTCGTTGCGAACGGTTGGACGGATTTCGGCAATCTTGCGCTCGGAACCGAAGATGATCCGGGTTTCCTGCGTTTCGAAATCGATAGCGCCACGCACATGACGGGCCGCCAGCAGAACCTTGTACAGCGCGTACAGCTGCTTGAGGTGCGGCAGAACGTCGGTGTATTCACCACGAAGCTGACGCGCTTCGGTGGCTTTCGGCGTTTCCAGCATGGCGCTGACCTTGTTATAGGTCAGGCGAGCGTGGGAGTGAATCACCGCTTCGTAGAAGCAGTAATCGGTCATCTCGCCGGATTTGGAGATGGTCATCTCGCAGACCATGGCCAGGCGATCGACGTGCGGGTTCAGCGAGCACAGGCCGTTGGACAGTTGCTCTGGCAGCATCGGCACAACGCGCTCGGGGAAGTACACCGAGTTGCCACGCACCTGGGATTCGTTATCCAGTGCCGAACCGATTTTCACGTAGCTGGAAACGTCGGCGATCGCCACGTACAACTTCCAGCCACCGGAGAACAGGCGCAGCTTGCCCGGCTTGGCTTCGCAGTAGACCGCGTCATCGAAGTCGCGCGCATCTTCACCGTCGATGGTCACGAACGGCAGATGGCGCAGGTCGATGCGCTTCTCTTTGTCTTTCTCTTCGACTTCCGGCTTGAGCTTGGCGGCTTCCTTGAGCACCGCTTCAGGCCAGACGTGAGGAATATCGTAGGTGCGCAGGGCGACATCGATTTCCATGCCTGGCGCCATGTAGTTACCCACGACTTCGACCACGTCGCCTTGCGGCTGGAAGCGTGGCGTCGGCCAGTGGGTGATCTTCACTTCGACGAACTGACCGATCTGGGCGTTGGCGTTGCGGCCCGGAGTCACCAGCACTTCTTGCTGGATCTTCGGATTATCCGCGACGACAAAACCGATACCGCCCTCTTCGAAGTAACGACCGACGATAGTCTCGTGGGCACGGGACACCACTTCGACGATCATGCCTTCGCGGCGACCGCGACGGTCGAGGCCGGAAACACGGGCCAGGGCACGGTCGCCATCGAACACCAGGCGCATTTGCCCCGGGCTCATGAACAGGTCGTCACTGCCGTCATCCGGTACCAGGAAGCCGAAGCCGTCACGGTGACCGCTGATGCGGCCCAGGATCAAGTCGAGCTTGTCCACCGGCGCATAAGTGCCGCGACGGGTATAGATGAGTTGAGCGTCGCGCTCCATGGCACGCAGGCGGCGACGCAGGGCTTCGATCTGGTCTTCTGTGGTCAGACCAAACTCTTCGACCAGCTGCTCGCGGTTAGCAGGCGAACCTCGATCAGCAAGGTGCTGAAGGATCAGTTCGCGGCTAGGAATAGGGTTTTCATATTTTTCCGCTTCACGAGCGGCCTCGGGATCGAGGGACTGCCAATCGGCCATTAGAGAGTTTTCACCTTGTCTATATGCGGGTTAGTTTGGCATAGGCGTAATGAAACGGGAAATTTCAGGCTATGACAGCCCATCTAAAGCCCTTTATCGACATCGCAACGCCGATTTGAATACCACTGGAGAAATTTTCCAGGTTTTTTCGATGCTGGGGGTTTACAGTTAAAAAGACGCTCCGTATAGTGCGCGCCATCGACGACGCACACGCGCTGCCGATACTGCCCAGATGGTGAAATTGGTAGACACGCCAGCTTCAGGTGCTGGTGACCGCAAGGTCGTGGAAGTTCGAGTCTTCTTCTGGGCACCAATTTCGAGCTTGAGATTAGATCAATTTCAAGGCTCATACAAAAACCCGCGAAAGCGGGTTTTTGCATTTCAGGCTTCCGGTTTATTAAAATTAAATCAGGGGTTTACAGATCAAAATGCTCTCCGTATAGTGCGCCACATCAACAGCGGCAACGCTTGCGATTATGCCCAGATGGTGAAATTGGTAGACACGCCAGCTTCAGGTGCTGGTGACCGCAAGGTCGTGGAAGTTCGAGTCTTCTTCTGGGCACCAATTCAAATTCAAGGTCACGATCTTGAATTTCACAGAAACCCGCGAAAGCGGGTTTTTGCGTTTCTGGCTTTCGAAAACTTCAAGCCATTACTTCCCTGTGACGAGGGAGCTTGCTCCCGCTGGGTCGCGAAGCGGCCCTCATCACTCGTTAGTCATACCGCAATTTCAGGTTTACGACTGCTTCGCAGCCGAACGGGAGCAAGCTCCCTCGCCACAGAAACTCGCCCCTGCCCCTCTAGCAAACCCTCCTCAGACCCGCAAGACGCACATGAGAAACAATATCGTTTATCATTGTTGCAAGATTTTGCAATGCGACAGTGAGGAACCCTGCGAATGATGTTTCGAAATACCCTGCGCCGCGGCCTGACCATCACCCTGCTCGGCCTGACACTCGCCACTCCCCTCACCCAAGCCGCCGATCCGGTTTCCCTGACACTCTACAACGGCCAACATAAGGAAGTCGGCGACGCCGTCGCCAAAGCCTTCGAAGCCAAGACCGGGATTCACGTCAATGTGCGCAAGGGCAGCAGCAACCAGCTCGCCAGCCAGATCGTCGAAGAAGGCGATCGCTCCCCCGCCGACGTGATCTATACCGAAGAATCCCCACCGCTGAACAAACTCGGCGAACAAGGCCTGCTGGCGAAAACCGATGCCGCTACCCTCGCCGTTCTGCCAAAGGACTACGTTGCCGGGAACGGAACCTGGATCGGTATCACTGCGCGAGTCCGCGTGGTTGCATTCAATCCCAAGCTGATCGATGAGAAGGACTTGCCCAAGTCGGTAATGGAATTCTCCGATCCGAAGTGGCAAGGCAAGGTCGGCTTCGTGCCCACCAGCGGCGCATTTCAGGAACAAGCCGTAGCAATCATCAAAGTGCATGGCATGGATGCGGCTGAAGAATGGCTCACTGGTCTGCGCGCTTTCGGCAAAACCTACAGCAACAACATGGTCGCGCTGAAGGCTGTGGAAAACGGCGAAGTCGCCACCGTGCTGGTGAACAATTACTACTGGTTCGCCTTGCAGCGTGAAAAAGGCCAGCTCGATTCGAAATTGCATTACTTCACCGGCGGCGACGTCGGCGGGTTGATCACCGTTTCCAGCGCTGCGGTGCTGAAATCCAGCAAGCATCCAAAGGAAGCCCAGCAATTCCTCGCCTACATGGCGAGCGAAGAGGGTCAGCGAGTGATCACCCAGACCACCGCCGAATACCCGCTGCATAAAGGCATGGAATCTGATCGCGGCCTCAAGCCGTTCAGCGAACTGCAAGCGCCGAAAGTCACCCCAGCCGATCTCGGCAACGCCGAAGAAGCCCTGGACCTGGAACGTGACGTTGGCTTGAACTGATGAGCGCATCGTTATCTGCCCCCGCGTTGCGCGGGGGCTACGTGCCACGGCGCAAGCGTCCGTCAATTTGGTTGTTGCTGCCGGTTTTGCTGCTGGTGGTGCTCAGTCTATTGCCACTGGCTTATGTCGGCCTCAAGACTTGGCAAGCTGGCTGGGCCGAGGCGCTGCATCTGTTGTGGCGCCCCTACGTGTTTGGCCTGCTGCGTAATACGCTGGCGCTGATGGTGGGCGTTACGCTGGCCTGCGGCGTGATTGGCCTGTCGCTCGCCTGGCTGCTGGAACGCAGCAATCTGCCGGGGCGACGGCTATGGGGCGTGATCCTGTGTCTGCCATTCGCGGTGCCGGCGTTTGTCAGCAGTTTCACCTGGGTCTCGTTGAGCGCTCACTTCGAAGGGCTGGGCGGGGCGATCCTGGTGATGACCCTGTCCAAATACCCGCTGATTTTTCTGCCGGTGGCGGCAACCCTGCGCAATCTCGATCCATCTCTTGAGGAGTCCGCACGGACCCTGGGGCAGAATCGCTGGGGCGTGTTCTTCAAAATCACCCTGCCTCTGCTTTGGCCGTCACTGCTGGCCGGTTCGCTGCTGATTGCGCTGCACATGCTGGTGGAGTTCGGCGCACTGTCGATCATTGGCCTGCAGACTTTCACGACAGCGATCTACCAACAGTTCGAGCTGGAATTCAGTAACGCTAACGCAGCGATGCTCTCGGCGGTGCTGCTGGCGCTGTGTCTGGTGCTGCTATGGCTGGAGCTACGCGTGCGTGGCAAGGGTCGACATGTACGCACCGGCCAAGGCGCGGCGCGACATGCGCAGCAGGTTCGTCTGGGGCCGTGGACGACTGGCGGACAGCTTTACTGCCTGCTGTTGGCAATCATCGGCAGCGGCATTCCCCTGGGGATGCTGGCGTACTGGCTGATGGTGGGTTCGTCAGCGGCGTTCCCGGTGGCCGCGATCAGCGAGGCCTTGTTGTCGTCTCTGGCGCTGTCTCTCGGTGGCGCGGCGTTGTGCCTGGTGCTGGCAGTGCCGGTGGGATTGTTGGTGGTGCGCCATAAAGGCCGACTGGCAATCTGGGCCGAACGCCTGCCGTATCTGCTGCATGCACTGCCGGGATTGGTGATTGCGCTGACCCTGGTGTATTTCGCCCTGCATTATGTGCCGGTGCTGTACCAGACCTCGGCGCTGCTGCTGATTGCTTATGCGCTGCTGTTTCTGCCGCTGGCACAGGCGCCGATTCGCACCGCGCTGAACAAGGCAGCGCCGCAACTGGAAGAGGCCGCACGCACGCTGGGAGCGTCGTCCTTCAGCGCGTTTTGTCGGGTGACGCTGCCGATAATCTTCCCTGCCTTGGGGGCAGCGTTTGCATTGGTGTTTCTGGATGCGATGAAGGAGCTGACGGCGACGCTGCTGCTGAGTCCGACCGGACTGAATACGTTGGCGACGGAAGTCTGGGCGCATACCGCAAATGTGGAGTTTGCGGCGGCGGCGCCTTATGCGGCGTTATTGATACTGGTGTCGGGGTTGCCTGTGTACCTGTTAACAACCCGGATGTACTTGAGCCGTTGAGATCGCTATCGCGGGCAAGCCCGCTCCCACAAGGGGAGCGGTCATATACAAAATTTGTGTACGGCACAAATCCTGTGGGAGCAGGCTTGCCCGCGATGGCGTCCGCACAAACAATACAAAACTTAAGCCCTGAACTGCCCCAAGCTAGCCTTCAACTGCGCCGCCAAACCATCCAGCACCTTGCCACTCGCCGTGGTCTCCACCACCGCCTGAGCAGCCTTCTCAGCCTGCGCATGAATGGTCTCAACCCGCCCCCGCACGGCCTGTGCACCTTGCGCCTGATGCGCCGCGGCCTGGGTCGCCAGACCGATCGCCGCATGAACCTGCTCGACCGACGCCTGCACCGACTGCTGCAACCGCGCACTGTCGCGCAACACCAGCAAACCTTCGCTGGCCTGACGTCCGGCCTGGCCAATCGCTGCAACTGCCTCCCGTGCGCCCTGCTGCAACGCAACGATGTGAGCCTGAATGTCGCCGGTTGAGCTCTGAGTCTTGCTCGCCAGTGCCCGCACCTCATCCGCCACGACAGCAAACCCGCGACCGGTCTCGCCGGCACGCGCCGCCTCAATGGCCGCGTTCAATGCCAGCAAGTTGGTTTGCTCGGCGATCCCGTGAATCACCGTCAGCACCACTTCAATCTGCTCACTCTGCTGCGCCAGGCGCTCGATGACTTTCGCGCCGGTGTCGACCTGCCCGGCCAATGCTTCGATCAGGCTGCCGACTTTCGCCGAGGTCCGAGTGTTTTCATCCGTGGCCTGACGAATGCCCACCACCTGCTGCAAGGCGGCCTGCATGGCGTGGCTTTCAGACTGAGCTTCGTCAGCCATTTGCGACAACGCGCGCAAGCTTTCGGCCACTTCATCGCGCTGCATGCCCGCCGCCGCATCAGCGCCGGCATTGCGCAGGGTCATGGCGCCGATTTCCACGCCGGTACGCTGGGCCACATCGCCCGCCTCCCGCACGATCGGCTGCAACTTATCCACAAAGCGATTGACCGCCGAGGCCATGTCGCCAATCTCATCCTGGCTGTTGATCTGCACACGCTTGGTCAGATCGCCCTCGCCTGCCGCCAGGTCATCCATGGCAGCGATCAGCAGCTTCAAGCGATTGACCACGCGACGACCCAGCACCACCGCCAGCAACAGCAGCACACCAAAACCCACCACCGCCAGGCCCATGCCGATGCGCCAGCGCAAAGTCCCCGCAGCTTCCTGCACGGCAGTGGTGGTATTGGCTTTCATTTCAGTGGCGGTGGACTGCGCCGATTGCAGACGCCCGCGCATCGCCATTGCGCTGTCAGCTGCCGCGCCTTTGAGGCTGTCACCCACCAGTTGATCGCTGCTGGCGATCAGTGCCGAGAAGCGCTTGTCCAGTGCCGCCAGATCGGTTTCCACGGAGGCGGTCGAGACGCCCATCAAAACTTTGCCGATCTCCACCCCATTGGGGTTGATCGAGGCTTCAAGGTAGTAGACCGACGGATCGTTTTTCGCCGCATCCAGGACTTTGTCCAACGCTCGTTCGCCCTGGCCTTTTTCCAGAAGCGCCTTGTTGATCGGGTTCTCCCGGTTGAGGTAGCGCGTCAGGTGCTGGCCCGTGGCGTCGTCGTAGACCACGAACAACACATTGGGATTTCGCTGGGCACGGCGAGCGAATTCGGACAGGGTGGGAATGTCGCTGTCCCACATGGCGCGGGGTGCGACCGAGGCCAGAAGCTGCGCCATGTCGTTGGCCGATTCCTTCAGGTCCTTCTCCAGCGTCGTACGCAGTTGTGCCTGCTCGTCCTTCAGACGCGAAGACAGCCCGACGGTCAGGCGCTGACGGGTACTGGTGGACAGGCTATCCAGGCTCGACGTGACTTCACGTCCTGCCTGCTCAAGCTCACCAGAGAGCTTTTGGCTGTCGGCGTCCAGCCGCATACCCAAATCAGCTTCCAGCGCAGTCACCGTGCTCCGGGTCAGAGCGACAGCCACCAGCACCTGCACCAAGAGGGCGATACCAAGGGTAACGAACACGGGCCGCAAGAGACGGCTTTGTAACAGTGAGAGAACGGCCGACACTGAAAATCCCTCTGCTTTGACGCCATCAAATTGATAGCACGTCAGAAACGATGCCTTTTCAATGTTCGCAGCAAAGGTCATGCCGTTCGACAGGCATAAACGACAAAGGCCCCAATTAAGGGGCCTTTGTGTTTTACATCAACGACTTATTAAGCGAACGGGTGACGCAGAACGATGGTTTCGTTGCGGTCCGGGCCCGTCGAAATAATGTCGATCGGCGCACCGATCAGCTCTTCAACGCGCTTGATGTAAGCACGGGCGTTAGCTGGCAGCTCTTCCAGGGTTTTGGCACCCACGGTCGACTCTGTCCAGCCCGGCACTTCTTCGTACACCGGCTGCAGGCCCATGTAGCTGTCAGCGTCAGTCGGGGCAACGTCCTTACCTTCTGCATCTTTGTAGCCGACGCAGATGTTGATGGTTTCCAGACCGTCGAGTACGTCCAGCTTGGTCAGGCAGATGCCCGAGATGCTGTTCACATCGATAGCGCGACGCAGGATAACGGCGTCAAACCAGCCACAACGACGAGCACGGCCAGTAGTCGCGCCGAACTCGTGACCTTGTTTAGCCAGGTGCGCACCGACTTCGTCGAACAGCTCAGTCGGGAATGGACCCGAACCTACGCGTGTGGTGTAAGCCTTGGTGATACCCAGGATGTAGTCCAGGAACATAGGACCAACGCCCGAACCGGTAGCAACGCCGCCAGCGGTGGTGTTAGAGCTGGTCACGTACGGGTAGGTGCCGTGGTCGATGTCCAGCAAAGAACCTTGGGCACCTTCGAACATGATGTCTTTGCCAGCACGACGCAGGTCGTGCAGCTCGGCAGTCACGTCCAGCATCAGCGGCTTGAGCAGTTCAGCGTATTCTTTGCATTCGGCCAGGGTCTTGTCGAAGTCAATGGCTGGCTCTTTGTAGAAACCGACCAACATGAAGTTGTGGTATTCCACCAGTTCACGCAGCTTGGCTTCAAAGCGCGGCATGTTGAGCAGATCGCCTACGCGCAGACCGCGACGGGCAACCTTGTCTTCGTAAGCCGGGCCGATGCCGCGACCGGTAGTACCGATCTTCAGCTCGCCACGGGCCTTTTCACGGGCCTGGTCCAGCGCTACGTGATAGGACAGGATTAGCGGGCAGGACGGGCTGATACGCAGGCGCTCGCGCACCGGTACGCCTTTCTCTTCCAGCTTGATGATTTCCCGCAGCAATGCGTCGGGTGCAACCACCACGCCGTTACCGATCAGGCACTGCACGCCTTCGCGCAGCACGCCCGACGGAATCAGGTGCAAGACGGTTTTTTCGCCGTCGATCACCAGGGTGTGGCCAGCGTTGTGGCCACCTTGGTAGCGCACTACGGCGGCAGCATGTTCGGTCAGCAGATCAACGATCTTGCCTTTGCCCTCATCACCCCATTGGGTGCCCAGGACTACGACATTCTTACCCATAACACTTGTCCTCATTCGCGCAAACTTGGTGCCGGCGGCGGCCGGCAGGAAAACTCAAGAAGCCAGCGGCAATACTTGCCAAAGCCCGTTCTGCTGAATCAATTGCCGGTCGCAGTCCGCTTCACGGGCGGCGGCCAAAAGTTGCCCAGGCAATGCCTGAACGACACGCTGACCCTCACTGCGCAACTGGCAAACCTGCTGCCAGAGTGCTGCATCCGTACTGTCAGGCATCCAGATACCGCCAGACGGTAGCTCGATTTCAGCACGCCCCAGGGTCACCAGGGTTTTCAAATCGGTAGAGAAACCAGTTGCCGGACGGGCACGACCGAAGTCGGCGCCGATGTCGTCATAACGACCGCCCTGAGCGATGGACTGGCCAACACCCGGTACGAACACGGCGAACACTACACCAGTGTGGTAGTGATAGCCGCGCAACTCGCCCAGGTCGAAATACAACGGTAATTCCGGGAAACGCGTGGACAGACGCTCGGCAATTGCCAGCAAATCGTCCAGGGCCGCCAGTACGGGTGCCGGCGCATTGGCCAGACGCTCACGCGCTGCGCTCAACACTTCACGACCGCCACACAGGCCGACCAGCGCTCGCAGCATGCCCGACAGATCGGCCGGCAGGCCTTCGGTCAAGGTAATAACCTCGTCGATGGCTTTACGTTGCAACGCATCGAACAACTGTTGCTCGACCTCGCCGGACAAACCGGCGGCGCGGGCCAGGCCGCGGTAGATACCGACATGGCCGAGGTCCATGTGCACATCCGGCACATCGGCCAGTTGCAGCATGGCCAGCATCAGGCTGATGACTTCCACGTCGCTGCTTGGGCTGGCATCGCCGTACAACTCGGCACCCAGTTGAATCGGGCTGCGCGAGGACGACAAGGCACGCGGCTGAGCATGCAGCACGCTACCGGCATAACACAGACGGCTCGGACCTTCGCGACGCAGGGTGTGCGCATCGATGCGCGCCACTTGCGGCGTGATGTCGGCACGGAAACCCATCTGCCGGCCCGATTGCGGGTCGATGACCTTGAAGGTACGCAGATCGAGGTCCGAACCCGCGCCGGTCAGCAGGGACTCCAGGTACTCGATATGGGGAGTCACGACAAACTCGTAACCCCAGCTCTGGAACAGATCCAACACCTGGCGACGCGCTACTTCGATGCGCGCAGCTTCCGGTGGCAGTACTTCTTCGATGCCATCTGGCAGCAGCCAGCGGTCTACCGTTGCCATTACGCCATTCCCCTATGATCCGGGCGACAAGCCTTTGGGCGAGCCTTGAGTGAAGCAGAAAATGGTCGGCTCATGTGCAAACCACGCGCATGAACAACGGGGCGAAAGCCTGAAATCGGCTTCACCAACCACTTTCCTCGAAAAACCTGTCGAGTCATTCAACTCGGGCGCCTGCATAAAAACAGCAATCAAACGTGCAGACGCAAAAAAGCCGGGAATTTCCCGGCTGCCGCATCATACACACGTTTTCCCAAAGGATCACCCCGCCCGAGGCTTTAGCCGCCAGGCGGGGGATGATTCAGGTCAACGTCGTATCAAGGCTTGGCTTTTTCCAGGTAACGGAAGAAGTCGCTGCCCGGGTCCAGGACCATAACGTCGGATTTGTTCGCGAAGCTTTCACGGTAGGCACGCAGGCTACGGTAAAACGCGTAGAACTCCTGATCCTGACCGTATGCCTTGGAGTAGATCGCAGCAGCCTGGGCGTCACCGTCACCGCGAACCTCTTCGGATTCACGATAGGCTTCAGCCAGCAGCACGCGGCGTTGACGATCGGCGTCGGCACGGATGCCTTCGGACAGCTCGTTACCCTTGGCGCGGTGCTCGCGAGCTTCACGCTCACGCTCGGTGCTCATACGTTCGAACACGCTGCGGTTCACTTCCTTCGGCAGGTCGATGGTTTTGACCCGGACATCGACAACTTCGATGCCCAGTTCTTTCTCAGCCATCTTGTTCAGCGAAGCCGTGATATCCGCCATCAGCGCATCACGCTCACCGGACACCACTTCGTGCAGGGTGCGTTTACCGAACTGGTCACGCAGGCCCGATTCCAGACGACGGGAAAGACGCTCATCGGCAATCTGCTTGAGGCCGGAAGTCGCGGTGTAGAAGCGCTCGGCATCTTTCACGCGCCACTTGGCGTAGGCATCGACCATTACGGCTTTCTTTTCCAGCGTCAGGAAGCGTTGTGTCGGTGCATCCAGTGTCATCAGGCGTGCGTCGAATTTGCGCACCTTGTTCACGTAAGGCACTTTCACGTGCAGGCCCGGCTGAACATCGGCCTGGACCACGCGACCGAACTGCAGCATCACCGCGCGCTCGGTCTGAGCCACGATGTAGAAGCAGTTCCAGGCAACGATCGCCACGACGACGCCGATAATAAGGGCGATCAGCGATTTATTGCTCATCAGCGACTCTCCCTGGTACGTGCTTGCTGTTGCTGCAGATCAGCTGCCGCACGCGCATTCACTTCATTACTGCTGGCTGCTGCGCCGGTTACTGGAGCGCCGGGGCTGCGACCACTGTCGATCATCTTGTCCAGCGGCAAGTACAGCAGATTGTTCTGGCCATTCTTGTTGCCGGTCACGAGAACCTTGCTGGTGTTGCTGAAGATTTCCTGCATGGTGTCCAGGTACAGACGCTGGCGGGTGACTTCAGGGGCCTTGCGATACTCGGCCACCAGCTTGGTGAAGCGATCAGCCTCACCCTTGGCGCGGGAGACGGTCTCGTCGCGGTAACCGTTGGCATCCTCGAGGATGCGCTGGGCCTGACCACGGGCTTCCGGCACGACGCCGTTGGCGTAGGTTTCAGCCTGGTTGCGCGAACGCTGCTCGTCTTCACGGGCGCGGATCACGTCGTCGAAGGCTTCCTGAACTTCACGCGGTGCAGCTGCGCTCTGTACGTTGACCTGGGTGACGGTGATACCGGTGCGATAGGTATCGAGGAAGCGTTGCAGACGCTCCTTGATTTCGCTGGCCATCAATTCACGACCTTCGGTCAGCACCTGATCCATGGCGGTAGAACCCACCACGTGACGCAAGGCACTGTCGGTCGCATGCTGCAGACTGATTTCCGGCTGATCGACGTTCAGCACGAAGTCTTGCAGATTGCTGATCTTGTACTGCACGGTCAGCGGCACTTCGACGATGTTTTCGTCTTCAGTCAGCATTTGACCCTGCTTGGTGTAGGCACGCTCACGCGTGACGTTCTCCAGGTACTTGCGATCGATCGGCGGGAAATAGATGTTCAGGCCCGGGCCGACAGTTTCATAGTATTTGCCGAAGCGCAGCACCACGGCCTGCTCCTGCTCGTCGACCACGTAGACAGCGCTGTACAGCCACACGGCCGCCAGCACGACCAGGCCGATGCCGAGCAGGCCGCCGAAACCGCCACTCTTGCCCGAACCGCCGCCCTCGTCACCGCGTTTTTTACCACCACCGAACAACCCGTTCAGGCTTTCCTGCAGCTTTCGGAAGGCCTCGTCGAGATCCGGTGGTCCCTTGCGGTCGCCGTTATTGCGGCGCTTGCCACCCCAAGGATCCTGATTATTCGAGTTGCCACCCGGCTCATTCCAAGCCATAGCGCTCTCCATCTGATAAAGCAAAGACGCACCCACGGCGCGCCGACCAATGCTACAGAATGCCTGTCACCACGGCACAACCGCTTTCTCAGGCTTTTATTGCAAAGTGTGTTGCTCGATGAATTCCATCGGTTGCAGACCTTCGCGGCTCACGAGTCGATTCAATTCGATCCGTGGCAAGCGAACGGCCAGCAAGCTGATGCCTTCTTCGTCGTGTTCTTCTTTTTGCACCGCACCGAGTTCGAAAAACTGCGCTCGCAGTCGAGCAAAACGTTGCGGCAAGCGCAAGGTGCCAACAAACAAATCACTGCCCAACAGTTCCGCCACAGCCTGCTTGAGCAGGTCCAGGCCGGTACCGTCCTTGGCCGACAACCAGACCCGCTGCGGTTTGCCATCGGCATCGCGCTGGATCTGCGGCTCAACACCCTCGAGCAAATCGAGTTTGTTGTATACCTCAAGGATCGGCAAGTCTTGCGCCCCGATCTCCCCGAGTACCACCATGACCTGTTCAATCTGGGCCATCCGCTCAGGCTCATGCGCATCGATCACGTGCAGCAGCAGGTCGGAGTTGCTCGACTCTTCGAGCGTAGCCCGAAATGCTTCGACCAGTTTGTGCGGCAAGTGGCGAATGAAGCCCACGGTGTCGGCCAGCACGATTGGCCCGAGGTCATCGAGTTCGAGTCGACGCAAGGTCGGGTCGAGGGTAGCGAATAGCTGGTCGGCGGCGAAGACGTCGGAATCGGTGACCGAGTTGAACAGCGTCGATTTGCCGGCGTTGGTATAACCCACCAGTGAAACCGTCGGGATGTCAGCACGTTTGCGCCCGCGACGAGATTGCTCGCGCTGGCTGCGGACCTTTTCCAGGCGCCCCTTGATCTGCCGCAGGCGAACCCGCAACAGGCGCCGGTCGGTTTCCAGCTGGGTTTCACCCGGGCCGCGCAGACCGATACCGCCCTTCTGCCGCTCAAGGTGAGTCCAGCCACGAACCAGCCGCGTACTCATGTGTTCAAGCTGGGCCAGTTCAACCTGGAGCTTGCCTTCATGGGTGCGGGCGCGTTGGGCGAAGATATCGAGAATCAAACCCGTGCGATCAATCACGCGACACTCGAAAATACGTTCGAGGTTACGTTCCTGACTGGGCGTGAGGATGTGATTGAAAATCACCAGATCGACCTGTTCGGCGCTGACCAGGTCGCGTAATTCTTCGACCTTGCCACTGCTAATCAGGGTTTTGGCGGTTGGCCGATGACGCGGCACGTTAAAAAACGCGACGGTCTCGGCGCCAGCCGAAATTGCCAACTCCTGAAACTCCTGCGGATCTTCGCGCGCCTCAGGGTCCTGACCATCCAAGTGAACGAGAATTGCCCGCTCACCACCACCGTGGCGCTCAAAGAACAAAGGAGACTCCTATCAGGCGTTACCTGGCTCAGCGTCACCTGCTTCGGATTCGGTTGCGCTAGGCAGACGAATTGGACGAACCGGCACCACTGTAGAGATAGCGTGTTTGTAAACCATTTGGCTAACGGTGTTTTTTAGCAGGATAACGAACTGGTCGAAAGACTCGATCGTGCCTTGCAGTTTGATCCCGTTGACCAGGTAGATGGAAACCCCCACTTTCTCTTTACGTAAAGTATTCAAGTAAGGGTCTTGTAGCGAATGCCCTTTTGACATGTGCCGCACTCCTTTAAGGATTCAATATAAAAAATAGGTAAACAAATGGCTTGGGGCCGTCACACCCCCAAGGATAGACGGCAATTGCAAGGACTCAGCTCAATATGGAGATGGTCCCGAGGTATTTCAAGGCGCGCGGCAGATTGTCGCAATCGAGGCTGTCCAACCAGTGTAAATCAGCCCAACTGCGCAGCCAGGTGAACTGGCGCTTTGCCAATTGGCGCGTGGCAATGATTCCACGCTCCTGCATCTCGGCTTGCGTCAGCTTGCCATCCAGGTAATCCCAGACTTGTCGATAACCCACTGCACGTATAGACGGCAACCCTGAATGCAGGTCACCTCTATCTCGCAGGGCTACGACCTCTTCGATGAATCCCTGTTCCAACATATTTGTGAATCTTTGTTTAATGCGCTCGTGCAGTACCTGGCGATTTGCCGGAGCGATGGCCAAGTTCGCGACAGTATAGGGCAATTGTTGCAGTCCCGAAGCGGCTGCTTCAGTACTTTGCGCAGATTGTCGCAAGCGTAGCTCAGTCATGCTCTGACCACTGACGCGATAAACTTCCAGTGCACGACTGAGACGCTGTGGATCGTTCGGATGAATTCGCGCTGCAGATTGCGGATCGATGACCGCCAATTGATCATGCAGGGCTTGCCAGCCAAGGCGCGCAGCCTCTTCTTCGATTTGCGCACGCACGTCTGGATCAGCCGCCGGCATGTCGGCCAGCCCCTCGATCAAAGCCTTGTAGTAGAGCATTGTGCCGCCTACCAGCAGCGGAATTTTTCCCCGAGCGGTGATCTCGGCCATGGCCTCAAGCGCATCACGACGAAAATCCGCAGCGGAATAACTCTCGGCCGGATCGAGAATATCGATCAACCGATGCGGAAACTCAGCCAGCAACTCTTTGGAAGGCTTGGCGGTGCCAATGTCCATGCCACGGTAAACCAGCGCCGAATCGACGCTGATCAGCTCGCAGGGTAGAACCTTGGTGAGTTCGATGGCCAGGTCGGTCTTGCCGGCAGCCGTCGGCCCCATCAGGAAAATCGCAGGAGGGAGCTGGCTCATCAACGACCGCGCAAAAACAGTTTGTCCAGATCGTCCAGGCCCAATTGGGTCCAGGTCGGTCGGCCATGGTTGCATTGACCGCTGCGTTCGGTGTTTTCCATGTCCCGCAGCAGACCGTTCATTTCCGGCAAGGCCAGACGCCGATTCGCGCGAATCGCGCCGTGGCAGGCCATGGTGCCGAGCAGTTCGTTAAGGTGTGCCTGAATCCGGTCACTGGTGCCGTATTCCATCAAATCCGCCAGAACGTCGCTGACCAATCGATTGGCTTCAGCCTGTTTCAGCAACGCGGGGATTTGCCGGATCGCCAGCGACTCCGGACCAAGACGCTGCAACTCAAAGCCCAGCCGCTGGAACCACGCGACATGTTCTTCGGCACAATCGGCTTCGCGCTGACTGACCGCCAGGGACTCTGGCACCAACAACGGCTGACCGCTCAGGCCTTCGCTGGCCATGGCGATTTTCAGGCGTTCGTACATGATCCGCTCGTGGGCGGCGTGCATGTCCACCAGCACCAGGCCTTGGGCGTTTTCCGAAAGAATATAGATGCCCTTGAGCTGCGCCAACGCGTAACCCAGCGGCGGAATGTCGTCCTGCCCGGCCGGCAGCGCTACCGCATTGGCTTCGGGCAACGGCGCGAAGAACTCGCGGTAGGCCGCTTGAGCTTCGGCGACGGGCACGCCGGACTGAGGTCGCGGAGAGTACTGATATTGATAACCGGCACCAGCGCCCGAGCCAGCCGGCGTGTTGAACGACGGTTGGGCCTGAGGCTGTTCCAGCAGCGCATTGGCCGCCAGGCGCATTTCACCCTGTGGACCGAACTCTCCCGCGTCGAGCCCGGTTGGCCGGACAATGGCGGTCGCGACAGGCGCGGCCAAATGATCTTCCGGCCGCACATCGCCAAGGGCGCGGTGCAAAGTGCCATAGAGGAAATCGTGAACCATGCGCCCGTCACGGAAGCGTACTTCGTGCTTGGTCGGGTGCACGTTGACGTCGACGCCTGCCGGATCGACTTCGAAAAACAGCACGAACGTCGGGTGCCGACCGTTGAACAGCACGTCGCGATAAGCCTGGCGCACTGCGTGGGCCACCAGCTTGTCGCGCACCGCGCGGCCATTCACAAAGAAATATTGCAAGTCTGCCTGGCTGCGGTTGAAGGTCGGCAACCCGACCCAGCCCCACAAGTGCAGGCCATTGCGCTCGATTTCGATCGGCAGCGCCTGCTCCAGAAAACCCGCCCCGCAGATTGCCGCCACACGCCGGGCGCGGGCCGCGTCATCGTGGGCTTCGTGCAGGCTGAGGATGGTTTTGCCGTTGTGGCGCAAATGGAACGCCACATCGAACCGCGCCAGCGCCAGACGCTTGATCACTTCTTGCAGGTGATCGAATTCGGTTTTTTCGGTCTTGAGAAACTTGCGGCGCGCCGGGGTGTTGAAAAACAAATCGCGCACTTCCACCGAAGTCCCCACCGGATGGGCCGCCGGTTGCACGCGCGGCGCCATGTCCCGGCCTTCGGTTTCCACTTGCCAGGCCTGATCGGCATCGCGAGTGCGGGACGTCAGGGTCAGACGCGCCACGGAGCTGATGGACGCCAGCGCCTCACCGCGAAAGCCCAGGCTCATCACCTGCTCAAGGTCTTCCAGATTACGAATCTTGCTGGTGGCGTGACGCGCCAGGGCCAAGGGCAGGTCATCGGCGGAAATGCCGCTGCCATCGTCGCGCACCCGCAGCAGCTTGACGCCGCCCTGCTCCACATCGACATCGATGCGTTTGGCACCGGAGTCGAGGCTGTTCTCCAGCAACTCCTTGATCACCGAGGCTGGGCGCTCAACCACTTCACCGGCGGCAATCTGGTTCGCCAGCCGTGGGCTGAGCAGCTCGATGCGCGCAGCGTTGGTCAGCACCTGGTTCATTCTTTGGCCGCCAGTTCTGTGCCGGGGATGGTCAACGTCTGACCAATCTTCAACTCATCGCTTTTGAGGTTGTTGGCATTACGCAAGGTGGCCGGAGATACCTGATAGCGCACAGCGATCATTGCCAACGTCTCGCCCGGGCTCACCCGATGGTCACGTGGACCTTGAGCAATTTTGCCGGAGTCGCGCAGCCAGGCAATGTAAGTGCCCGGCGGTGGATTCTGCTGGAAGAACTGCCGCACGCCGCTGCTGATGGAACGCGCCAGCGCCTGCTGATGGTTCGCAGCGGCAAGCTTGGAAGCTTCGTTGGCGTTGGAGATAAAACCGGTTTCCACCAGGATCGACGGGATATCCGGCGACTTCAGCACCATGAACCCGGCTTGCTCCACGCGCTGTTTATGCAGCGGCGTGACGCGACCGATGTTGCTCAAGACTTTCTGGCCAACGTTGAGGCTGGAGGTCAGGGAAGCAGTCATCGACAAATCGAGCAACACGCCGGCCAGCATGCGGTCCTTGTCGTCGAGGCTGACGTTGCCGGCACCACCGATCAAGTCGGAACGGTTTTCGCTGTCGGCCAGCCAACGGGCGGTTTCCGACGTAGCGCCGCGGTCGGACAGGGCGAACACCGACGCACCGAACGCGGCGGCCGATGGTGCTGCGTCGGCGTGGATCGAAACGAATAGATCGGCGCCCTTCTTGCGGGCGATTTCGGTACGGCCGCGCAACGGAATGAAGTAGTCGCCGGTGCGCGTCAGCTCGGCGCGGAAGCCTTTCATGCCATTGACCTGACGCTGCAGTTCACGGGCGATCGCCAGCACCACGTCTTTTTCACGCTGACCGCGAGAGCCCGAGGCACCCGGGTCTTCGCCACCGTGGCCGGCATCGATCACCACAATGATGTCGCGCTTGCCGGCTGGGGCTGGCGGCAGCTTGACCGGCGGATCTACCGGAGTGACCGGCACCGGGGCCACAGTCACGACGTTGGTCGGTACAGGAATTGGCGCGGCATCGGCGGCGTTATCGAACAGGTCGACCACCAAGCGATTACCGTATTGGGCGTTGGGCGCCAAGGTAAAACTTTTCGGCGTGACGGCCTTTTTCAGGTCGATGACCACTCGCAGGTCGGTCGGCGTACGTTGAGCCGAGCGCATGGCGGTGATCGGGGTGTTCGACGTGTTGACGTTCAACGGCGCACCGAGGGTCGCGCCATTGATGTCGATCACCAACCGGTCCGGGGAGGACAGGGTAAAGACACTGTGCTGGACGGGCCCTGTCAGGTCGAACACCAGTCGCGTGTTATCCGGAGCCCGCCACAGGCGAACGCTGTTGACCTTCGTCTCGGCCACAGCGTCGACGGTCACCGCCAGAAACAACAATCCTACGGCAGCAACCAACGCGCGAAAGCGCATACCTAACCCCATCATTTAATTGGATTCCAATGCCAAAGCGGCACACCACAACTCGCCACGCGAGCCTTGGGGCAAAATTTTCAGCGAACGCCCGCTGTCTTGCGGGCTAATGGTAATGGTAATGGTCAGGTCGGGCTTTGGCAAAAAGCCTGCACCGTTCCGGGGCCATTCGATCAGGCACAGTGCATCGTCTTCGAAATAGTCGCGGATGCCGAGGTACTCCAACTCCTCTGGATCGACCAGGCGATACAGGTCGAAATGGAAGGCGCGGACCTCCCCAATCTCGTAAGGCTCGACCAGGGTGAAGGTCGGACTTTTTACCGCGCCTGTATGCCCCAGGCCCCGGATGATGCCCCGGGACAGCGTGGTTTTCCCCGCACCCAGATCTCCCTCGAGAAAAATCAGACCGTGCCCTTCAGTGGTTTGTGCGATGCGCGCACCCAATGCGCTCATCGCCTCTTCATCAGCCAGGTACAGGGTTACTTCAGACACGGTGCTTGCTCCTCCAACAACTGACGAATGGCTGGAATCAGATCACTGGCCGCCAGCCCACGGCCGAATTCACTTTGTTGCGCGCCGGCATTGGCGTGCAGCCAGACCGCCAGGCATGCCGCGTCGTACGCGTCCATGCCCTGCGCGAGCAAGGCGCCGACCAGCCCGGCCAACACATCGCCCAAACCGGCAGATGCCATGGCCGGATGGCCCTGATGACACAACGCCAGACGACCGTCGGGGCTGGCGATCAAACTGCCAGCGCCCTTGAGGATCACCACCGCTGTATATTTTTTGCTCAATGCATGGGCAGCGGCCGGGCGGTCGGCCTGAACTTCCGCCGTTGATACCCCCAGTAATCGCGCCGCCTCGCCAGGGTGCGGCGTGATAACACAACCTGCGGGCAAACTCACGCCACCTTCGGCCAACAGGTTCAACGCATCGGCGTCCCAGACTTGCGGCAGCGGCGCATTGGCCGCGGCCGACAACAGACTGCGCCCCCAGGCTGCCTGCCCAAGCCCTGGGCCGACGACCAGCACCGTGACCTTCTCAAGCAGCCCCATCAATTGATTGGCCGACGAAGTGCCGAGCACCATAGCTTCCGGCAATCGCGCCAGAGCAGCCGGAACATGCTCGCTACGAGTGGCTACGGACACCATGCCAGCGCCGCTTCGCAAAGCACTTTGTGCACCGAGCAGGATGGCGCCGCCAAAACCGCGATCACCGCCGATCAGCAATACGTGGCCAAATTTGCCTTTGTGGGAAGTGGGAGCGCGACCGGTCGGACGGGGCACATTAGCGGCCGTCAGGCGACGAGCGCTGACCGTGGCCCCGATAAACGTCTCAGGCGCGGCTTGCAGATCATTGAATGCCAAATCGCCAACCACATCCGCAGCGTCACCGGTGAACAGGCCCAGCTTCAAACCGATGAACGTCACCGTCAGGTCCGCACGAACCGCAATGCCGAGCTGGCGCCCCGTATCGGCGCACAGCCCCGAGGGGATATCCACCGCTGCAACCGGCAGCCCACTGGCATTGATCCCGGCGATGACACTGGCGTATGGCTCGCGCACTTCACCGGTCAGGCCAGTGCCAAGCAAGGCATCCAGCACAATGCCGCGTAATTCGCAGTGCGCGTTCCAGTCTTGAATGGCGACGCCCTCGGCTACTGCCTCGGCATGGGCTGCAGCAGCATCGCCCTGCAAACGCCCGGGATCACCGGCGGCCAGCACCCGCACGTGCCAGCCGGCACGTCGGGCCAGCACGGCCACCAGGTAACCGTCGCCCGCATTATTGCCGTGGCCGGTGACCACGCTCAATTCGTGCGCCGTTGGCCAATGACGGACCAGCGCGCGCCAGGTCGCCCGCGCCGCACGCTGCATCAATTCGAAGCCCGGTGTACCGGCCGCAATCAGGCTCGCATCAAGCCCTCGGACTTGCGCGGCGCTATACAGCGCGTCGGGTAATTCATCTTTAGTGTGCGGCATGCGTCTTCAGGCTCCGATGTCTGGCAGAATTATACGCATCTCAGCTCCGGTTTCTCTCGTCTCATGCCCGCTATTACCACAGACCTGCCCGCCCTCGCCCAATCCATCAAGGACTGGGGCCGCGAGCTGGGCTTTCAGCAAGTCGGCATCAGCGGCCTCGACCTGGCCGAGCATGAGCAGCACCTGAAGCGCTGGCTCGCGGCCGGCTACCACGGCGAAATGGATTACATGGGCGCCCACGGCAGCAAACGCTCACACCCGGAAGAACTGGTGCCCGGCACCCTGCGGGTCGTTTCCCTGCGCATGGACTACCTGCCGGGCGACACCGAAATGGCCAAACGCCTGGCCGAACCGGAAAAAGCCTACGTCTCGCGTTATGCCTTGGGCCGCGATTACCACAAATTGATCCGTAAACGCGTGCAACAACTGGCGGAAAAAATTCAGGCGGTGATCGGCCCGTTCGGCTATCGCGCCTTTGTCGACAGCGCCCCGGTGCTGGAAAAAGCCATCGCAGAACAGGCTGGCCTTGGCTGGATCGGCAAAAACACCTTGGTCTTGAATCGCAAGGCCGGCAGCTACTTCTTCCTCAGCGAACTGTTCGTCGACCTGCCGCTGCCGGTCGACCCGCCCCACGCCACCGAACACTGCGGGCGCTGCACCGCCTGTCTGGACATCTGCCCGACCAACGCCTTCGTCGGTCCGTATGTGCTGGACGCCCGACGCTGCATTTCGTACCTGACCATCGAACTGAAGAGCGCGATCCCCGAAGATTTGCGGCCATTGATCGGCAACCGGGTGTTCGGTTGCGATGACTGCCAGATCGTCTGCCCGTGGAACCGCTTCGCCCGGCCTTCCGGCGAAAGCGATTTCAAACCGCGGCACAATCTGGACAACGCCGAACTGGCTGAGCTGTTCATGTGGGACGAGGACAAGTTTCTCAGCAGCACCGAAGGTTCGCCGCTCAGACGCGCGGGTTACGAGCGTTGGTTGCGCAATCTGGCGGTGGGCCTGGGTAATGCGCCGTCGAGCATTCCGGTGCTGGAGGCACTGAAGGCACGGCGGGACTATCCGTCGGAACTGGTGCGCGAACACGTGGAATGGGCCTTGAAACAACATGAGCAACGCGCTGGTAACAATGGATCACGCACTTAACAAATGGGGTAATTAGACGATGAATTACCCCATTTGAAGTCGAATTACCCCGTTAAGAGTAAATCGCACACACGACCAGCAACCTTCGATCAAGCCTCGTCGTTATAAACGAACTTGGGCATTTCCCAGTGGAAACGGATCGCCAGTAAACGCAGCAGGAAGCCGCCGAACAGGGTGATCAGGATCGCCTGTTCACCGGGTAATTGCAGGTAGATGCAAAGCAGATAGCACCACGCTGCGGCAAACGAGACGCTGGCATAGAGCTCGCGACGGAAGATCAGCGGGATGTCGTTGCAGAAAATGTCCCGCAGGATGCCGCCAAATACCCCGGTGATCACACCGCTGACCGAGGCCACCAGCATGCCGTGGCCCATTTCCAGGGCAGTCATGCAGCCGATCAGGGTGAACGCCACCAGACCCACCGCGTCGAGTACCAGAAACAGTGAGCGCAGATGACGCATCCAGCGGGCGATGAAGATCGTCAGCATCGCCGCGACGGAGGTCAGCACCAGGTATTCCGGGTGTTTGACCCAGGTCAGCGGGTAGTGGCCGAGCAGCACGTCGCGCACCGAACCGCCGCCCAGCGCCGTGACGCATGCAATCAGCACCACGCCAAACCAGTCCATGCCGCGACGACCCGCAGACAGGGCGCCGGTCATGGCTTCGGCGGTAATGGCGATCAGGTAGAGCATCAGCAACATGGTGGCGGTCCTTACAAGAAGGCGCGCAGTCTAGCCATTTAGGAACGGCACCAAAAGAGGGCAAGAGAAAGCACAGAGAACCTGTGGCGAGGGAGCTTGCTCCCGCTGGGCCGCGGAGCGGCCCCTTTGCTGACAGAGCGATTCTTCAGATAGACCGCGCCGGCTGACTTTACGACTGCTGCGCAGCCGAGCGGGAGCAAGCTCCCTCGCCACAAAAGCCCACCCTATGCCCAATCAGAACTTGATGAAATTCTTGCGGTAGTGCTGCAGCTCGGCGATCGATTCGCGGATGTCGTCCAGGGCCAAGTGGGTGCTGCCCTTTTTGAAGCTGTCGCGTACGTCCGGCGCCCAGCGCGCGGCCAGCTCTTTAAGGGTCGACACGTCGAGGTTGCGGTAGTGGAAGTAGCTTTCCAGCGACTTCATGTGGGTATAAAGAAAGCGACGGTCCTGGCAGATGCTATTGCCACAGATCGGCGACTTGCCCTTCGGCACCCATTTTTCCAGGAAGGCGATGGTCTCGGCTTCGGCTTCGGCCATGCTGATGCGGCTGTCGCGAACCCGCTGGGTCAGCCCGGAGCCGCCGTGCTGACGGGTATTCCACTCATCCATGCCGGCGAGGATCTCGTCGCTGTGATGGATGGCGATCACCGGACCTTCGGCCAAGGTGTTCAAATTACTGTCGGTGACGATGGTGGCCATCTCGATGATGACGTCGGTATCAGGGTTCAGACCGGTCATTTCCAGGTCGATCCAGATCAGGTTCAGCGGGTTTTGCATGAGTCGGCTCCTCGGCGTAGGAGCGCAGTTTAGCCTAGGGAGGCCATCGGGCGTGCTAAACTCGCGGCCGTTTTACCTAATCGCTGCATTCTCGATACGGAACACCCATGGCCAAACGCCAACTCAATCGTCGTCAAAACTGGCGCATCGAAAAGATTCAGGGCGAGCGCGCTGCCCGCGCCGCCAAACGCGAGTCCTCGGCTGTCGAGGCACTCGAAGGCGGCGACCTGGGTCCGGAACAGACGGGCCTGGTGATCGCGCACTTCGGTGTGCAGGTCGAAGTCGAGGCCCTCGATGGTGAATTGGCCGGCCAGGTGTTCCGTTGCCATTTGCGCGCCAACCTGCCAGCGCTGGTGACCGGCGATCAGGTTGTGTGGCGTGCCGGCAACCAGGGCATCGGCGTGATCGTGGCGCAACTGCCGCGTAAAACCGAGCTCTGCCGTCCCGACAGCCGTGGCCAGCTCAAGCCGGTGGCGGCCAACGTCGACTTGATCGTTATCGTCTTCGCGCCGCTGCCCGAGCCTCACGCCAACCTGATCGACCGTTATCTGGTCGCTGCGGAACACGCGGGTATTCGGCCGTTGCTGCTGCTGAACAAATTCGACCTGATCGACGAGCAGAACGCCCCGGCGCTGAATGCCTTGCTGGCGGTTTACCGCACGCTGGGTTATCCGGTGCTGGAAGTGTCGGCCCACCACGGCAATGGCATGGAGCAGTTGCAGAAGCAGCTGGACGGGCACATCAGCGTATTCGTCGGCCAGTCCGGTGTCGGCAAGTCGTCGCTGGTCAACAGCCTGCTGCCGGAAGTCGACACCCGTGTCGGCCCGCTGTCCGAGCTGTCGGGCCAGGGCACCCACACCACCACCACCGCGCGGCTGTTCCACTTCCCCGGTGGCGGCGAGTTGATCGACTCCCCGGGTATTCGGGAATTCGGCCTGGGCCACGTCAGCCGCGCCGACGTCGAAGCCGGTTTCATCGAGTTCAACGACCTGATCGGCACCTGCCGCTTCCGCGACTGCAAGCACGACCGCGAGCCGGGTTGCGCCCTGCTCAAGGCTCTTGAAGAAGGCCGCGTGCAGCAGCAACGGATGAACAGCTACCGCTCGATCATCGCCAGTTTGCCTGAAAGCAGCTATTAAACAGACGTGCCAACCGCCCCTGACTATTACGGGGCGGTAGGTCGTTCGTGGCGTCCTACAAAAACTCCCTCAATTAAACGTCAGACCTCTCTGTAAGGCTTCTTCGCGCCTGCCTGAAGGACGCGTCTCTTTAACCGCCAAGACCTTGTTGCGGCCACTCAAGTGCATACATTCGAGCCCTCATCGCATTTCTGGCGATACCGAGGGACAGCCATGCAAACCTATCATTTGTTCATCAGCCACTCGTGGAACTACTCAGACGCCCACGACAATCTGGTCCGCCTGCTCAATGCGAAACCCGGCTTCACGTTCAAGAATTTTTCTGTGCCGCCGGACAACCCGATCATCGGCGCGAAAACCGACAAACAACTTGAAGAAGCCATCGAAAACAAGATTCGGCTCTGCTCGGCAGTGCTGATCATGGCGGGGATGTATTCGACCTACAGCAAGTGGATCAACAAGGAAATCGAGATCGCCAGGCGCATGAACAAGGTGATCATCGCGATCAAGCCGTTTGGTGCGGAGCGGATTTCCACGGTGGTACGCCGGGCGGCGCACGCGGAGTGTGCGTGGAACACCAACAGCATCATCAGCGCCATTCGTACTCACGCGGCGGGCTGAACCATGCGCAAGGGACTGTTCATCGGCATTAATAACTACAGCCATGTTTCACAACTGAGTGGTTGCAACAACGACGCGATGGCCATGGCTTCGGTGCTGAAAACCGACGCCAATGGCGATCCGAATTTCAAGAACCTGGTCCTGACCTCCGCCGAAGATTATCTGAGCCGTGAAAAGCTCGAAGGGCATATCCAGGAATTGTTTTCAGGCGATTGCAGCGTTGCACTGCTGTACTTCGCCGGTCACGGCAACTTCGACGTCGATACGGACGAAGGCATGCTGATCCCCCAGGACTACAAATCCGCCAAGGATGGAATTCGCATCAGCGACATCCTGAATTGGGCGACCAAAGCCGTAAAAATCAAAAACAAAGTGATTATTCTCGACTGCTGCCAGGCAGGCTCGGCGGGCGAAGTGCGGGCGCTACGCAGCGAAAGCAGCATGGTGTGCGAAGGCATGACCATCCTCACCGCGTGCAAAAAGGAAGAACCGGCAATGGAGGGCGCCAACCATGGGGTCTTCACGGGGCTGTTACTGCAAGCCCTGCACGGCGGCGCCGCGAACATATTGGGAAAGATTACCCCTGGCAGCCTCTATTCATTCGTCGACAACGCTCTCGACGCGTGGGAACAGCGCCCGGTGTTCAAGACCAATGTGTCGCAGTTCATTTCATTGCGAGAGGTCTCACCGCTGATCCCCAAAGAGATTCTGCGCAAACTGCCCGATTGGTTCGAAGAGGCGGAGTCAATGTTTGCCCTCGACCCCAGCTACGAACCTACCGAAGCCACGTTCGACCCGGTGCACGGCGAAGTCTTCGCCCAACTGCAAAAGTGCAATCGCCACAGCCTGGTCGAACCGGTGGACGCCGAACACATGTACTACGCCGCCATCCATTCCACCGGTTGCCGCCTCACAGCGCTCGGCGCCTATTACCGCGAACTCGCGATCAAGGGACATTTCTGATGCCTGTGTTTATCAGCTACCGCCATAGCGATCGGCCCCACGCCATCGCCATCAACTCCCGTCTGAAGCAGGCAAACATCAAAACTTACCTGGATGTGCTGGATCCGGAGTCCCAGACAACCGACGACATCACTGGAGTGATCACCCGCAACATCACAGAATGCACACACTTACTCGCAGTCGTTTCTGAGAGGACCGCACATTCCTGGTGGGTGCCGTTCGAAATCGGCGAAGCGACCATCAGCAACCGACGGATTTGCTCGTACCAGATTGGCCCCAGCGCTTTACCGTTGTACCTCGACAAATGGCCAAAACTGAGTGGCGATACGGACATCAATTTTTTCATTGATGCTTATCGTGAGGAGGTGATAACCAAACGCTCGACAGGACTGGAATCGATCAGTGAGTCGGTTCGCGGAATCTACAAAGGTAATGCAGACCTGTTCCACGACCAACTCAAGAACCGCATCCGACGCGGTTTCTGACAGATCGAGTAGGAGGCGGATTTACATCCGCCGTCCTCTCACACCACCGTACGTACGGATCCGTATACGGCGGTTCAAGCTATGCGGCTAAGCCGGTTTATCGTATCCAGTACCGAGACCAACCCAAGTTGATCCCATAGCTTCTTCGGCAGCGCCTGATTCATATGAGATGCTCCCGAGCTCCACCATGGGCCTCGGCCATTGAAGGCTGATTTGCAGGCGCGAGCTTCGCTAAGCCCCAGGCGCATCAAGTTACGTGCCCTCGTTGAGGGCCGCTTCCATTGACGCCAGACGACGCAGCGAAGTTTGCGCCGCACCCAGCCGTCAATTTCCTCAAGTGGCCGTTTGCTCTGACTGAGCTTGAAGTAGCCTGCCCACCCGCGCAGTACAGGGTTTATCCGTTCGATGACATTCGCCATCTTGTGGCCCCGCGCCCCGCGCAGCAGGTCTCTTAACCGGTCGCGCAAGCGACCCAGACTCATCGTCGCCACTCTCAGCCTCGGTTGCTGATGCCAGCTCATCCCATAACCCAGATAGTCGCAGACCCAAGGCCGTGCTACGTGGCTCTTTTCCCGGTTCAGCGTCAGTTTCAGGCGCTGATTCAGGAAACGCTCAACACCGGCCATCACCCGTGTGCCAGCTCGCTGGCTGCGCACATAGATGTTCGCGTCGTCGGCATAACGCACGAAGCGATGGCCTCGCCGTTCAAGTTCGCGGTCGAGTTCGTTGAGCAGGATGTTCGACAGCAACGGCGAGAGCGGGCCGCCTTGCGGCGTCCCTTCCTGCCGTCGGCTGACGAGTCCGCCCGACATCGTTCCCGCTTCGAGGTAACGACGGATCAGCGTGAGCACACGCTTGTCTTCGATTTGACGCGCCACGTAGGCCATCAGGACATCGTGGTTGACCCGATCAAAGAACTTCTCGAGATCAAGTTCCACGCACCAGCGGTGACCCGCTGCCACGTGGCCGCGAGCGGTTTCGATGGCTTGGTGAGCGCTTCTACCCCGACGAAAGCCGTAGCTGTAGTCCGAGAACAGAGGATCGAAGATTGGCGTGAGCTGTTGCAGCAGTGCCTGTTGGATCAAGCGATCCACGACGCTGGGAATACCCAGTTGCCGTGTTCCACCTTTGGGTTTGGGGATGTCAACGGCGCGTACACCCTGCGGGTGATACTCGCCGGCCAGCAACCTCACCTTGAGGGTCGGCCAATACTGTTTCACGTAGTCCGCCAAGTCGTCGACCGTCATGCCATCGGCACCCGGTGCGCCCTTGTTGCTGACCACACGTTGATACGCACGCCTAAGGTTGACCGGTGCAAGCACCCGCTCCATCAGCGTGTCCGGCTCCGCGTTCGTCCACGTCACAGACGCCGCCGATACCTGTGCGCTGTCAGCCGTCATCCTCGGATACTGTCCGGGACTCGGAGTAACAGTCTTCTCTTGGAGAACTTTCTGCATTTCGGTATTCAACGAGACTTTGACGCCTACTGGCGGCATAACTTGTTCAGCCCTTGGTGACGGGGTTATTCGCCACTTACTACGGCCTCGGCTGACTTCTGCACGTTCATCCCGTCGCCTCTCGACGCTCGGTAGCACTGTGGCAAACGTGCAGATCTCCCAGGGTAATTCGCGCGACCTTCCTGCTTATGCCTGTCGGATCTACGTCGCAGCGTCCCGTGCAAGTATTGGGCTTTAGGGAAACACGCCCCTTTACCCCGCTGCGCCGCCTCTATCCGCTTGCTGTTCGTCAGGCCAGCATTTTGCCTCGGGCTTCCTTCAGATTCGCGGTCACCCGCGACACCCTTGCCTCTGGCTAACACTTCCCCTTGCCGGGTGTGTAGAGGACTTTCACCTCCAAGTCACCAGCGAGGCCACCACAGCCAAGCTGGTTGCGCTTGCGCGCAACGCGCCATGCCTGGCGCACGTGCAAAAAAGCCGCGATGATCGCGGCTTTCTGATCTTCAACAATCAGGACGACTGCGACGCCTTGAATGCGCTGGACAGAAGCTGACGCACAGCAAGCGATGCTGTTGAGCGGTAATCGACCAGCCACCACACCTTACGCCCAAAAATCGGCGTTACAGAGCCCTCTTAACGGCCAAATAACAGGCATTACGCACGCTATCAGCGCTTGTGATACCGTGCGAAAAAAATGAATTAATTGAGGCCGAAGGCTTCTTGAATGGTCTTGATCAAACGGTCGGCGTCCACCCCTTTGTAACCTCGGGGGTTTGACGCAAGCTCAGCGGGCACTTGGCTGAGAAATGACCTCAAATCAAGAGCCATTCGTTCAGGGAGCTTGGTCATTCCTTCTGTAAGACCGACAGAAAGCAAGATCACATCTCTGAAGTGCTTATTGATATCACGACTGTCCACTCGTACGCCGTTCTCGATCTGCGCCTTCTTGTTAAGCCAGGCATGAGCTTTGAGCGGAACGAGCCGATCGGCCCCAATGTGACTGATTTCCTGGGTGTGATCGACGCCGGCCAGGAGAAAGTTGTAATACTCATCATCGAGGATGATCGCAGAAAGGCTTGCGGCTTGCTCTTCTACGGGGATTTTGGTCATTCTGGCCGCTTCTTCGTACTCCAGGCCATCTGGTACACGAGAAAAAAGCTCGATCTGAACTGGAAAGGATTTGTCCTGAGGATCCTGGAAGCGATAGAAAACAGGGGAGTCCCCTTCGCTGTCGCCATTTTGGCGAATGGCATACCCGCCGTCCTTGATGAACTTCCAGAACTGACCTACGAACTCACGATTGAGAGCCTCAACGACCAGTACGACATCCAAATCCTTGGTGGCTCGAAATGGCTCATCCAGAAGCTCCATGGTAATGGATGCTGCCACCCCGCCAATCAGAACGTAGCTGCCCTGATAGTCTTTGAAATACTCTCGAAACCGTTCGATACCCACTACCATTTCACGTTCTCCATCATTTCATCCAGACACATTTGCACGCGGTCATCATGGTCATCCTTGAGGCTTAGATAGAGAGAAAATGGATCTACAGTCCCAGTAGCCATATTGCTGTGCAGTGGGTCATAGCTCCAAAACTGTATGCAGCATGCTGCATGGTTTTGCGGTACCTCAAAATAGGGGAACGTGGTCTCGAATTTCGATTTAGCCGTCTTTGAGGTTGAGCCCCAGAAGCCGATCTCTACCTCATATGCCGTATTCACTTTTTGGCGGCGATCAGACTGAGCGAGTTCTCGAATATGCTCGAACTGCGCAGTCGTCATTGCGAAGCAAGGTACTTTTGGACCGGCGAGTAGGCTCCTCTCTGCCAGGGCCGCCTCCCCCGCCAACAGCATTGGGGTCTCAAACGCCTCAGGGATTGCATTTAACCAAAGCGTTTTTTTGACCGGCGTACGCATGTAGTCTTTCGCCATTTCCCAAGTCTCTTTAGGAGGCAAGTGAAAAAAGATCGCGGCTTCACCCATTTCCTTTCCAGGCTGAACGATGTCCAGGTCGGTCAGCTCTTTGATGGCTCTGGTGACGGTCATTTTCGCGTAGGTAAAGGATTTCTCGAAAGTAGAGCGAGTGGTCAGTAGCCGGGACTGCCATCCTTTGATCAAGAATTGAATAAGCATGGATTGAGTGGCAGGGCTCAGTACCTGAGGTTTTTCCAGGCGCTGCCTGTAATACTCACGCAAATCCATTCCAAGCGCGGGAAGATAAAGCTGGTTTCCCGGCACGATGAATTGGACGCCTTTCTCGACCAGTCGTTTTCTGTCATAGCTCGGGAGCGTGTCTGTGACGAAAACCATGAGGTCACTGGTTTCGGGCGACTTCTTCGCCAGCAGCTTGTTGATTGCCTGCATATGCTTGGCGACATCCGCAACGCTAGCTTCCCGTTGTGGACGTTCCTTGAGGATGAGACACCTGCCCCCTAAGATTTCCGTGACAAAAAACTCGTATCGATCACGCAGCGCATATGGAAGGATTTTGACGTGTTCCCACGGTTTTAAGCGTAGCTTTAGGCCTAGCACGCTCTCTACATAGACCTTGAGCTCGATCAGATCGCGCCTCTCATAGAGGTCGTGGTCGTAGCTGGTAAAATCAACCATGGTCATTCTTCCGTATCACGATTTCATCACGATATCAGAGGCTCTGATAGCGTGCAAAATTCCTGATATTCTTCCGTGATTTCTGATGTAGAGTCTCTGCGAAGCGACATAAAAAATAATAGCCGGGGAGCGAATGACAGTCGCGGTAGGGAGAAAGTTATTTACAACCTCTACCGCGACCAAATGTGCGACGATCGCGACGTTCCAGTCTTCAACGTGCAGCTTTTTCCAGCTTCCAGCCCAGCGCATCCAAGGCGTCACAGCCGTCCTGAATCAACATGTGTGCAGCATTGGCGAAATGCTCCAGATCGTGACCTTCGGCGTTTTTGATGCACAGGCAGGTGACGCTATTGAGCAGATTGCGCGCGGCTTTGATTCGGTGGGTGGCGGTTTCGAGGAAATCCGAGGCTTTGGCTTCGGTGTCGATATACAGAGTCGGGCCGACGCTGAAATTGCCTTGCAGAGGGTGATACTTAGCCATAGGTCTAACTCCGGTCACTTGGGTGAGGTTCCATCTTTGTTTCGACCGGCTAAGATCGATCGCCGATTCGTCGGCGACGGGCGAACTATAGGCGAGCAACCTGGGGAAGTAAAACCCGGCCAATACGCCTCGGAACTGTCCTACACCATTCTCCTAACAAGCCTCACTCCTTGATTTTTTACCGCTGGCAGCGTCAGCCCACCGCACGGTGAATCAATCAATCCGCCTTCCGTTCGTTACTGCCTTTTTCAAGTTCCAGATCGACAATCCCTGCCCGCCTTTGCCGATCTCGATCATTTTCGTGACACCACGAAAATGATTAGCGGCATCCACTCCAGAGGTTTCGCCGTTGCAGCTGTGGCAAGGATTGATTGTCCGCGACAATAGATACAAAAAAGCCGACATCGCTGTCGGCTTTTTCATGGATCACTGCTTGGGCGGCTCACCCGGTTTCGGCGCAGGAGCATCAAACAGATTCAAACGTTCCCGAAGCTCATGAGCCGGCAGCGGTTCTTTATCCGCCGGCAATGCGTTCGGATCGACTGGCGGCGCAGGCACTTCGCCTGGGCCACCCTGCCCTTGCGTCGGCACTGGCGCGGGTTCGGCACCTTGCGAACCTTCGATGGCACGCTGGGCTTTCTTGGTCAGCACGACGATGTCGATTCGGCGGTTGACCGGGTTGAACGGGTTTTCCCGGTCGAACAACGCGGACGAGGCGTAGCCCACGACTCGCGCTACTTGAGAGTCCGGATAGCTGCCGGCGATCAATGCACGGCGAGCCGCGTTGGCGCGGTTGGCCGAGAGTTCCCAGTTACCGAAATCGCCGGTGCCCGAGTACGGCTTGGCATCGGTGTGGCCGCTGATGCTGATCTTGTTCGGCACCGCTTTGATGGTGTCAGCCATGGCCAGCAGGATGTCTTCGAAATACGGCTTCAGACGCGCACTGCCGGAGTCGAACATCGGGCGGTTTTCGGCGTCCACGATCTGGATGCGCAAACCGTCCTGAGTGATCTCGAAGAGGATCTGGTCCTTGAACTTCTGCAACTGCGGGTTTTCTTCGACCTTGTTCTGCAACTCTTGCAGCAGCAATTCCAGGCGCTCTTTCTCGACCTGCTCGGCCATGCCTTCGACCTGTTCGGAGTCGATCGTCACCTTGTCTGGCTGAGGCTGGGATTTCACCTCGGGGTTGAGGGTGCTCTCCGGCGCCAGGGTCGGCGTGCCGCCCAGATCGATGATGTACGGCGTGCCGCTTTCGGAAAACCCGACCGGATCCTTGAAGTAACCGGCAATGGCGATCTTCTGTTCCGGCGTTGCCGTGGACAACAGCCACAGCACCAGGAAGAACGCCATCATCGCCGTCGCGAAGTCCGCGAAGGCGATTTTCCAAGCCCCCCCGTGATGCCCGCCGGCGATGCGCTTGACGCGCTTGATGATTATCGGCTGGTTATTTTCCATGACTTAGCGACCGCGAACCGCTTGTTCCAGCTCAGCGAAGCTAGGACGGTGCGCCGGGTACAGAACCTTGCGACCGAACTCCACCGCCAGCGACGGCGGCATCCCGGACGCCGAAGCGACCAGCGAAGCCTTGATGGCTTCGTAGACGTTCAGTTCTTCCTTGGCATCGTGGCCCAGGGACGTGGCCAATGGGCCGAAGAAGCCGTACGCTGCGAGAATACCGAAGAAGGTACCGACGAGGGCCGCACCCACGTGCAGGCCGATGGATTTCTGATCGCCTTCACCCAGGGAAGCCATGGTCACCACGATACCCAGTACCGCCGCAACGATACCGAAACCGGGCATGGCGTCGGCAATGCCGTTCACCGCGTGGGCAGGGTGTTCCAGGTCTTCTTTGAGGCTGTAGAGTTCCATGTCGAACAGGCCTTCCAGCTCATGGGGAGCCATGTTGCCGGAGGACATGATGCGCAGGTAATCGCAGATGAACGCGGTCATGCGTTCGTCTTTGAGCACCGCCGGGTACTTGGCGAAGATCGGGCTCGCGGCGGCATCTTCGATGTCGCCTTCGATCGCCATCATACCTTCGCGGCGGCTCTTGTTGAGGATCTCGTAAATCAGGCCCAGCACTTCCAGGTAGAAGGTGTGGTTGAAACGCGAATTGAACATGCCCAAGGACTTCTTGAGCACATGCATCGTCATGTAACCAGGGTTGGCCTGCAGAAATGCGCCAAGGGCCGCCCCCCCGATAATCATCACCTCGAAAGGCTGGATAAGAGCGGCAATCTTGCCGTGGGAAAGCACGTATCCGCCGAGCACGCTCGCGAATACGACGATGATGCCGATAATTTTAGCCATAGGTAGGAGAGCACTTACTGAGTCGGGTTCAAGGTCATATTCGGAAGTTAAAAAATCTCTTCTTCTACTTATCGGCAAAACTGCGCCAGACTATAGCCAGTTCAGGCGAAAAGCTATTTTGACCCGCGCGGGGATAGGTAATGCAGACGATGATTGCGTCCAGACATGGCTAACGAAACGAACGTCCCAACGCCAAAACCAACCACGCTCGAAGGCTGGGTCAAGCTTCTCGATGGTGTGCGCCTGCCGGTTCCGCAAGCCAGTCACGATCGGGTCAGCAAAGCCATCCGCGATAACCGCAGTTCACTGCGAGACATCGCCGAACTGATGCAGGACAGCCCGGCCCTGGCCTTGAGCGTGATTCGCGAAGCCAACCGCCACACCCATGGCAGCATGACCGAGCCCGCTGAAAACCTTGAAGTGGCGATCAATCGTCTCGGCTTGAAACGCACCGAAGAATTGCTCGAGCGCCTGCCCGCCGAATCCGAATCGCAAATTCCTGTCGCCTTGCGCCAGCTTCAACTGATCAGCCAGCACGCCACCCAACAGGCCAATGGTTTTTTTGCCGGTCGCCTGGCGCGGTTGTGGCAGGACATCCACTGGGGCAGCCTGTTGTTTCTTTCGCCGCTGTGGCCCATGGCGTTGACCCATCCACAATTGCTTGAAGAATGGGAGCTGCGGGTCATCCATCAAGGTGAGTCGGCGCGCAAAGTCGAAAAGCAATTGTTCGGTGTACGCCTGCTGGAAATCTGTCTGGCGCTGGTGGACACCTGGCGTTTGCCGATCTGGGTGCAGCAGGGTTATCGGCTGCTGCGCAGCGAACAACGCGAACTGGTGAAAGTCCTGCGCATCGCTCGCGATAGCGATCACCCATTGCGCCAACAGAACCGCCTCGATGACGACCCTACGTTACGACGCTGGCTCAATCAGCCAGCCAATACCGTGCTGCTGGCCAATGGTCTGGCGTTGTCGGCACAACAGGCCTGGGACAGTCCCCACTGTGAACGCTGGCAGTACCTGGCCAGCCTTTACTTGCAAATGCCGATGGATGAGGTGCAACAACAATTGCACCAACAGGCCGCTAACAGCGCCCGCCACCACGCCATGCCAGACCTCTGGCACCCGGCCGAAGCGCTGATCTGGCCTTCGGGCATGAACCGTGTGCACGCTGGTTTGCTGCCGGCCCCGGCACCCACCGCCGAAGACCTGGCGAAGTGGCGTAAACAATGCGCCGAACTGCTGGTGGAGCCGAGCCGTTTTACCAATGCCATGCACTTGACCACATCGGCCCGAGACGCCTTGGTGGCGTGTGGCATGCGGCGGGTGATGATTCTGATGGCCGACCGCACGCACGCCAATCTGCGCGTGCATCAGACTGCCGGGCTACCAAAAGAAGTCGCCGGCCTGAACCTGGTGGTCAACCAAAGCACCGTGCTGCAGCGCCTGCTCGCGCAACAGGCCCAGGTGCGCCAGACGCCAGCCAACAACGCACAATTCTCGGCCCTGTTGCCGGCCAGCCTGCGCAAACAGTTCAGCGGTGAGCACTTGCTGCTGCGCTCCCTGGTCAACAACGGTCGGGTGATCATGATCGTGGTGGCGGATCAGGGTGGCGGGCCGTTCTCGGAAATTACCGTGCAAGCATTCGGCAAAACCGCACAGTGCATCGAAAAGGCCCTGCACAGCTTTAGCCACCGCTAGGGCCTGATGCCAGTCAGTTAAGTTGCGCACACTTGTGGGAGCGAGCCTGCTCGCGATGACGCCGGTAAATTCAGCATCAATATTGTCTGACCCTCCGTTATCGCGAGCAGGCTCGCTCCCACAGGGCTGGCCGAAATAACTGATAACAGACCCTCATGACGCTGCGCTACAATCCTCTCCCTTTGTGCTCTGGAGACCTCACATGTCTGACTTCTCTGGCTTGGCGCTGGTGATCGAGCCGAGCGACCTGCTCCCGCGTCTCGACTCCCGCGAACTGATTCTGGTGGACCTGACCAGCAGCGCCCGCTATGCCGCAGGGCATATCCCCGGAGCACGCTTTGTCGATCCAAAACGTACTCAACTGGGTCAGGCGCCTGCGCCAGGCCTGCTGCCGACCCAAGCCGCGCTTGAAGCATTATTCGGCGAACTGGGCCACAACCCCGATGCGGTCTACGTCGTCTATGACGACGAAGGCGGCGGTTGGGCCGGGCGCTTTATCTGGCTGCTGGATGTCATCGGCCACAGCAAGTATCACTATATCGATGGCGGCCTGCCAGCCTGGCTGGCAGAAGGCTTGCCCATGTCGATCCAGATCCCGCCAGCGGTCGGCGACCCGATCGCCCTGACCCTGCACGACGAACCCATCGCCACCCGCGAATACCTGCAAAGCCGTCTCGGTGCCACCGACCTGGCAATCTGGGACGCACGCGGGCCGCTGGAATACTCCGGCGAAAAAGTCCTGGCGGCCAAGGGCGGGCACATTCCCGGCGCGGTCAATTTCGAGTGGACAGCCGGCATGGATCAGGCGCGCAACCTGCGCATCCGCACCGACATGCCGAAAATCCTGGAACAACTCGGTATCACCAAAGACAAAGAAGTCATTACCCACTGCCAGACTCACCATCGTTCTGGCTTCACGTATCTAGTAGCCAAGTCGCTCGGTTATCCGCGAGTCAAAGGTTACGCCGGCTCCTGGGGCGAATGGGGCAACCATCCCGACACGCCCGTAGAGATTTAAGGTTTTTTAAGGACAGTTAATGAATAAGCGTTTGTTTATCCTCAGCCAATACCTGCTGCCCCACCACTTGCTCTCGCGACTGGCCGGCTGCATTGCCGAATGCCGCGTGCGCTGGTTCAAGAACGCCTTAACCGCCTGGTTCGCCAAGCGTTATCAAGTGGACATGTCCCAGGCGCTGGTCGAAGACCTGACGGCTTACGAGCACTTCAATGCGTTCTTCACCCGTGCCTTGAAAGATGGCGCTCGCCCGCTGGACCAAACCCCAGGCGCGATCCTCAGCCCGGCCGACGGAGCCGTCAGCCAGCTCGGCCCGATCGAACACGGTCGCGTTTTCCAGGCCAAGGGCCACAGCTTCAGCGTGCTGGAACTGCTCGGTGGTGACGCAGCCAACGCAGCGCCATTCATGGGCGGTGATTTCGCCACCATTTACCTGTCGCCCAAGGATTACCACCGCGTGCACATGCCGCTGGCCGGCACTCTGCGCGAAATGGTCTACATTCCTGGCCGTATCTTCTCGGTCAACCAGACCACCGCTGAAAACGTACCGGAACTGTTCGCTCGCAACGAGCGTGTGGCGTGCATTTTCGATACCGAGCGCGGGCCGATGGCCGTGGTGCTGGTGGGCGCGATGATTGTGGCGTCGATCGAAACGGTCTGGGCCGGCTTGGTGACACCGCCCAAGCGCGAGCTGAAAACCTTCCGTTACGACGAAGCCGCCCGTGCGCCGATCCATCTGGAGAAAGGCGCGGAACTGGGTCGCTTCAAGCTCGGCTCTACAGCGGTCGTGCTGTTTGGGCCGGATCAAGTGAAATGGGCTGAAGGGCTGGGCGCTCTTTCGCCAGTGCAGATGGGCCAGGGCATCGGTTTGCCGACTGCCTGACCCGGATGCGCCGCTCCGAATTTCTTCCGGGCGGCGCATCCCCCTGCAGGAGCTGCCGAAGGCTGCGATCTTTTGATCTTGATTTTCGGCGCGGCTGAAATTGTTGAAGATCAAAAGATCGCAGCCTCCGGGAGCTCCTACACAGACAAGCGTCGCGACATCCCCTCCAGCGTTCATAGCTGCTACAGTCAAGTCATTCACTGCCCATTTCCCGGTCGGAGTTTGTCTACGGCATGAATGAGACCAATCCTGTCCTGCTGCTACGCGCACCGATCCCGACGCAGTCGCGTCTGACTTTCTGCGAAGCCACGCCTCGCGACCTCAAGCGCTGGATCGCCAACCTGCCCAAAGCCAACATCGGCGAAACCGCTCGCCAGTTGTATCAAGGCTTGAGCGAACTCAACCAACTCCTTACACCCAGCGACAATCGCCTGCAGTTACTCGAACTGCTGCGGCCCGAGGTGTATTACGTCTGCAAGCACCTGGAGCGGCATTTCCTGCATCAGGCGATTGTGCTCGACGAGCGCTCGCGCAAGATCGCCAACCTTTGCCAGGCGCTGCAGAGCCACTTGGCGATCGGCTACAAGCAAATCGTCATCCACATTGCACCGCGCTTCAGCAAGGACCGTGCGCCGCTGCTGACCCAGGCTTTGCAACGGGCAATCCATTGCCTGAACGGCGCATTGATCCGCGCCACTCAACTCTATTGTCCGGCGCCCGAAAATCTGTGGCTCGAGTTACATCAGCTGTACCGGATTGGCTGTCAGTTCCAACTGCAAAATCTGGGCGTGCGCGATGAACTGGCCAGCCAGACACAAAGCCTGAGCATCGAGCAAACCTACGTCGTCGCCCTCCTCCTGGGTGCTTCACGCTGCAATCAACTGCGCCAGAACCAGATCGCCCGGCTCGCCGAGGTGCTCGAACCCTGGAGCCAGAGGATCAAGCTGCAACCGGCCAAACCGGACAACGGGCTGTTTGCCATCGCCCCGGATCTCGACACCGGGCCGAGTTACCGCTCCAAATTCCTCGCCGAACAACAGGAACGCTTGCTGGGGATTGACCCGCAACCTCTGGTCGCGGCCATCGAAATCCATCTGCAACAGCCGGCTGACAAGGTATTGCCGCTACCCGTTCCGGCGGGTCTGAGCCTGGACACGCTGCAACACCTGCATGCCGCCTGGGGCCAGGCCGCCGAGCGCAGTTTCCAGCGCACCGTCGGCCACGGCACGTTGACCCTGTGCGTGGGCATGAGCGCATTGCATTTTTATCTCGGCGGGCAACGCTCGTTCAACGACATATTGAAAAAACCCGGCGCCCGCCCGGCGCAGTTCTCGGCGACCGACCCGACAGGTCGCGCCGAAGACCAATGGCGCCACGCCTTCGACGCCGCTCCTCATGGCACCGCGGATACGCTGCTGCCCTACGAAGAGATCGAATACCCGCACCTTCAGAACGATGACAGCCACGAGGCATCCGATCGCCAGCAGCACTTCCCGACCCATGTGCTGCCGGTGATCAATCACAGCCCTGGCGGCTATTGCCTGGCCTGGCCCGGCGCCGTGCCCGCCGAGCTACAGGCTGGCGAAATGGTCGGCATCGAGGATGCTGCCGGTCAAGGCTGGAGCATTGCAGTGGTGCGCTGGATCCGCCAGGTGCGGGGCGGCGGCACGCAGATGGGTATCGAGCAAGTCGCGCCTTGTGCCGAACCCTGCGGCCTGCAACTGATACGCTCCGGCGACGAGCACAGCCAGTACTTGCGCGGACTGTCGCTGCCCGCCATCAGCGCCATCGACCTGCCGGCCACCCTGCTCACCCCGCGCCTGCCGTTCCAGGAAGGCAACAAGGTGCTGATCAATATCAACGGCGAGGAACACCCGGCCGAGCTGGAGCGTCAGGTGGCGAGCACCAACAGCTTTAATCAGTTTGCCTACCGTTCGCTTGAGACAGCCAGAAACGAAAACGCCGCGAGGAGCGGTGGAATCGGGGTAGCGGAAGAATTTGATTCGTTGTGGAAGTCGCTTTGAGAGTGAGCCCACGAAACTGCGGCGCGCCCAATCGCGGGCAAGCCCGCTCCCACAGGGTTTGCGCTGTCCTTGTGGGAGCGGGCTTGCCCGCGAAGAGGCCCGCCCAGACAACCTGAAACTCAGAGCTGCCCGTCGCGATCCCGGAAGCCCAGCAGATACAGCACGCCATCCAGCCCAAGGGTGGAAATCGCCTGTTTCGCCGATTGCTTGACCAGCGGCTTGGCGCGGAACGCCACACCCAGACCGGCAATCGCCAGCATCGGCAGGTCATTGGCACCGTCACCGACGGCAATCGTCTGCTCCAGACGCAAACCTTCCTTATGCGCCAGCTCACGCAGCAGATCCGCCTTGCGTTGCGCATCGACAATCGGCTCGACTGCCACGCCAGTCACCTTACCGTCGACCACTTCCAGTTCGTTGGCGAACACGTAGTCGATGCCCAGTTTGGCCTGCAGCTGCTTGGCGAAGTAGGTGAAACCGCCCGACAGAATCGCCGTCTTGTAGCCCAGACGCTTGAGTTCGGCGAACAGGGTTTCGGCGCCTTCGGTCAAGCGCAATGAGGCGCCGATGGAATCCAGTACGCTGACGTCCAGCCCTTGCAGCAAGGCCAGGCGCTCCTTGAAGCTGGCGCGGAAGTCCAGCTCGCCGGCCATCGCCCGCTCAGTGATCGCGGACACCTGGTCGCCTACACCGGCAGCCTTGGCCAGTTCGTCGATGACTTCGGCCTCGATCAGCGTCGAGTCCATGTCGAATACCGCCAAACGGCGGTTACGGCGGAACAGAGAATCTTCCTGGAAGGCGATGTCGACGTTCAATTCTTGAGCGACGCTGAGGAATTCGGCCCGCAGCGCTTGCGGATCCGCCGCCTCGCCGCGCACGGAAAACTCGATGCAGCCCTTGCCCTTGTCGGCCGGAGTGTCCAGCGGCATGCGCCCGGACAGGCGATCGATATGGTCGATATTCAAACCATATTTGGCGGTGATCGAGCTCACACGCTGCAATTGCTCGGCGGTCACTTTGCGGGTCAACAGGGTGACGATGTGACGTTTCTTGCCCTGATTGCCGACCCACAGCTGGTAATCCTCTTCGGACACCGGCGTGAAACGCACCTGTTGCTCAAGCTCATAGCCTTTGAACAGGATGTCTTTGAGCACCGAGTTACCTTGTTCGGTATCGGGAATTTCAACCAGGATGCCGAACGACAGGGTGTCGTGGATCACCGCCTGACCGATGTCGAGAATGTTCACACCACCCTGGGCCAGAACGCCGGTAATGGCTGCAGTCAGACCCGGACGGTCGACTCCCGTGATGTTTATCAGGACGATTTCGCGCAAGGCGCACCCCCGCAGGTGGAAAAAAACCGCATTCTACCCATTTTCAGTGACCATCGGGCACCGCGAGCGCTTTGACGACCTATGGCCTGTCGCTATACTGCGCGTCAACTTCACGGACAAAGAGCCGAGCTCAAGTGAACCGGCCCACGCCAGTTAAAACCGATAACTTCTTTCTGCTGATCTTCCGGGCACTGCGTCATCGCCGTGTACCGATCGCATTGCGCATTGCCAGCCATAACGTGATCCTGGTCGCTCTGGCCCTGGTGATCTACGCCTGCGTGATGGGTTTGCAGTTCAAGCAGGCCATGCACGAGCAGGCGGATGCCCTGGGCGAAAGCCTGACCACCCAGACCGCGACCTCGGCCACGGAGCTGTTGGTGTCCAATGACATCCTCAGCCTGAACGTGCTACTCAATAACCTGACCAAAAACAAGCTGGTGGCCCACGCCGCCATCTACAGCATGGACAACCGCATCCTTGCCGAGTCCGGCCAGCGGCCCAAGCACAGCCTGCTGGGCGAAGCCGAGGGTATTTACCAAAGCAAGATTACCTTCCAGGACGTGACCGCCGGGCAACTGCGCATCAGCCTGGACATGGATCAGTTCCAGCAGCCGATGACCATCAGCCTGCAAAGCATGGGCATTCTGAGCGCCATTCTGCTGGCGCTGTCCCTGGCCTTGAGTCTGCGTCTGGGACGCAATATCTCCACACCGCTGATGCAATTGCGGGTATGGCTGCGCAATATCGACGAATACACCCCGGCCACCGAGCGCCAGGATGAGGTCGGCGACCTCGCTCGTCAGTTGCACGCCAATTTTGCGCCAGAGCCGGCCGAGCCTGTGCCGGAACCGGAATATGACGACAGCGATTACGAAGACGCTGACGACAACGAGCCGACCTTCGAAGTACGCAACCTGCGCGATCCAGCTTTCGATGAAACCAAGCCTGTCGCCGGCCTCAAGCCTGCGCCGCGTCGCACTGTCAGCACCGTCGAAGACGATGAGGACGACGAAGATCCGTTTGCCGATCTGCGTGATGATTCGGCAGATAGCGCACCGAAACCAGTCGTAAAGCCGCAGGCATCGAACCTGCCGCAGCACAGCGCAGTACTGGCCGTGCAACTGGGCGCGCAAGATCAGCTGCGCCGCCTGCCCCGCGCACGCCTTGAAGAGCTGCTGAAACGCTACCGCGATTGCCTCGATCAGGCCGCGTCGCTTTACCAGAGCGAACTGCACACCCTGAACGATGGCAGCACGCTGATGCTGTTCCACACCGAAGACAGCGGCGACGACTACCTGACCAACGCCATTTGCTGCGGTGAGTTGCTGCGTGCCTTGGGCCATCAGTTGCAGATCGAAGTCGCCGACAGCGGCATCACCCTGCAATTGCAGTTGGGCCTGACGCTGGGTGACGAGTTGTTCGGCTTGAGCCAGATTGATCTGCTGCTGACTGAAACCGCTCAGGATGCACTGGCCTTGTCGCAACACAGCCGCAACCTGCTGCTGGTAGAGCGCAAGATCAGCGACGACGCACTGATTCGCCAGCGTGCGCGGATCCGCCCGATCGCAAGCCCTGAGGGTGCGTGCTGCGTAGAGCGCTTGATGGAGCCTTATCCGTCGATGCTGGAACGGCAACTGGCGCGGATGCACGAACGCCGGGCATAAGCCTTAGTCCTGCTGTAAAGAAGCCCGCGGATGAGTGATCGTCTGCGGGCTTTTTGTTGCCTGTCCCGGCCCCATCGCGGGCAAGCCTCGCTCCCACATTGACCGCTGCGAATACAAAACCTGTATACGACAGAAATCCCTGTGGGAGCGGGCTTGCCCGCGAAGAGGCCGGCAGCAGCGCTAGAGATCTCCAATCCGCAGAAACAACAAAGCCCGCAGAACGAGTGATCGTCTGCGGGCTTTTTGTTGCCTGCTCCGGCCCCATCGCGGGCAAGCCTCGCTCCCACATTGACCGCTGCGAATACAAAACCTGTATACGACAGAAATCCCTGTGGGAGCGGGCTTACCCGCGAAGAGGCCGGCAGCAGCGCTAGAGATCTCCAATCCGCAGAAACAACAAAGCCCGCAGAACGAGTGATCGTCTGCGGGCTTTTTGTTGCCTGTCCCGGCCCCATCGCGGGCAAGCCTCGCTCCCACATTGACCGCTGCGAATACAAAACCTGTATACGACAGAAATCCCTGTGGGAGCGGGCTTGCCCGCGAAGAGGCCGGCAGCAGCGCTAGAGATCTCCAATCCGCAGAAACAACAAAGCCCGCAGAACGAGTGATCGTCTGCGGGCTTTTTGGTCCCTGGCCCGCGAAGAGGCCGGTACTGGCGACGTATGAGGTGAGGCTGGAACGCGGAGCGTCCCTGGAGGCATTCCCACGCAGAGCGTGGGAACGATCGGTGCGCACCAGAAACAACAAAGCCCGCATCAAGGCGGGCTTTGCTTTGCATCCATCCAGGCTTAGAACCTGAACACTTCCATATCCGTGCGAATCGGCGAAGCCATCGGGATTTTCGGTTGTTTCTCTGGCTCTGCTGCCGGTGCCACAGGCTTGGCAGCCTGTTTGCGAGGCGCTTCGGCGATCGGCGGCTGGTTGGCCAGCGGCTTGAGCGCTGTCGACAGCTGCTCGGCCAGACGCTGCAGCAACACACCCTGAGCCTGAACCTGAGCTGCAGTCCCGCCAGTGTGCTGCTCCTGCAGATGAATGATGCGGTTATCGCGCACCTGACCACGACGGTCGATCAGGCGCCATTGCGCATCAAGGACTGCCGGTTGCGATGCACCCGAGTCCAGACGCGTGATCGTCAGCAGAACCTGAACATCCGGTGCGAAACCCACTGTCGCCGGTGCCAGGACAACGCGCTGGCTGTCCAGATGACCGGCGACCTGACGCAGCAACAGCTGATCAATGTCCGACGACAGGCTACCCGCCCAACGACCGTCAACCGAAGCTTGCAGGCTGCCATCGGGCTGGCGCTGCAACAAGGTTTCGCGTTGCAGGTAGTCGGCCACCGTTACCGGGCCAAGCAATACCGCCATGCCCGCGCTTTGCGCAGGCTGAGCCGGACTTCCGCTGTCCAGCTGATACAGCGACACCGGTTGGTGAACGCTGCAACCCGCCAGGCCAAGAACGCCGGCGAGCATCAAAATAAAAGGAAGGCGCAGAGCAGTCATCGTCCCATCCAGGTGGCTGCCACAAGGCTAACCACAGTGAAAATACTCAAAAAATATGAAGAACGCTCGGCTACGCCGGCGCTTGAAAGGCCATATCATCCGTGAATATGCGTTCCGACTCCAGCGGCAAAGCGCCGATCTACGCGTTAAATCGTAGATCGAGCGCTCTAGCACGCCTAATTGAGGTTTTCGACGAACAGCGCATCCACCCTCTGAAAGCCCCGTGGCAGTTTGTTACCGCGACGCCCACGCTCACCTTTGTAGTGTTCGAGGTCGTCCGCCTTCAGCGACAAGGTACGTTTTCCGGCTTGTAGCACCAAAGTGGCACCCTCCGGCAAAACGGCAATGTCCGTGACATATTCTTCGCGACTGGCAACACGTTCACCGGAAATCCCGATGATCTTATTCCCTTTACCTTTACCTAATTGTGGCAGATCGCTGATTTTGAAAATCAGCAGGCGACCTTCGGTGGTCACCGAGGCCAGCCAGTTCTGCTCACGATCGGCTACCGGGCGCGGCAGAATCACTTTGGCGTTGTTCGGCAGACTCAACAGCGCCTTGCCCGCCTTGTTCTTGGCTTGCAGGTCTTCACCCTTGACCACGAAACCATAACCGGCGTCGGAGGCGATCACATACAGCGAATCGTCTTCAGGCATCAGCACGCATTCAAAACTCGCCCCTGGCGGCGGTGTCAGGCGGCCGGTCAGCGGTTCGCCCTGGCCACGGGCCGATGGTAACGTGTGCGCCGCCACCGAATAACTGCGACCGGTGGAATCGATAAACACTGCAAACTGGTTGGAGCGACCGGCCGCCAAGGCCTTGAAGCCATCCCCGGCCTTGTAGGAAAGCCCGGTGGCGTCGATTTCGTGCCCCTTGGCAGAGCGAACCCAGCCTTTTTCCGACAGAACTACGGTCACTTTCTCGTTCGGCAGCAGATCGTGCTCGGTCAAGGCCTTGGCTTCTGCACGCTCGACGATTGGCGAACGACGGTCGTCACCGTAAGTTTCGGCGTCCTTGATCAGTTCGGTGCGTACCAGCTTTTTCAGCTTGGCTTCGCTGCCCAGCAGGGCTTGCAGCTTGGCTTGTTCCTTGAGCAGTTCATCCTGCTCGGCACGCAGCTTCATTTCTTCCAGTCGCGCCAACTGACGCAAACGGGTGTCGAGGATGTAATCGGCCTGGATTTCGCTCAGGGCGAAACGCTCGATCAGTGCGGCTTTCGGGTGTTCCTCGGTACGGATGATGTGGATCACTTCATCCAGGTTGAGGTAGGCGATCAGCAAACCGTCCAACAGGTGCAGGCGACGCTCAACCTTGTCCAGGCGAAATTGCAGGCGGCGACGCACGGTCTGCACCCGGAATTCCAGCCATTCGACCAGCAGCGCCCGCAGGTTTTTCAACTGCGGTTTGCCGTCCAGGCCGATGATGTTGATGTTGACCCGATAACTCGACTCCAGCTCGGTGCTGGCGAACAAGTGCTGCATCAGCGCGTCGTGGTCAAAGTTTTTGCGGGCGCCCGGAATGATCACGATCCGGCACGGGTTTTCGTGGTCGGATTCGTCTCGCAGGTCAGCGATCTGTGGGGCTTTCGACGGTTTGGCCTGCATCATCGCTGCGATCTGTTCCAGCACCTTGGCGCCCGAAACCTGATGCGGCAGCGCGGTGACGATGATGTCGCCGTCTTCGATGTGGTACACGGCGCGCATGCGCACCGAGCCCTTGCCGGTTTCGTAGATTTTCAGCAGGTCGGCGCGCGGCGTGATGATTTCCGCTTCGGTCGGGTAATCCGGGCCCTGAATGTGCTCGCAGAGCTGCTCGACTGTGGCTTTCGGCTCATCCAGCAAGCGCACGCAAGCGGTCGCGACTTCGCGCAGGTTATGCGGCGGTACGTCGGTGGCCATGCCCACGGCGATACCGGTGGTGCCGTTGAGCAGGATGTTCGGCAAACGGGCCGGCAACACCAAAGGCTCTTCCAGCGTGCCGTCGAAGTTCGGCCCCCAGTCCGCGGTGCCCTGGCCCAGTTCGCTGAGCAGCACTTCGGAATATCGCGACAACCGCGCTTCGGTGTACCGCATGGCGGCGAAGGACTTGGGATCGTCCGGCGCACCCCAGTTACCCTGACCGTCGACCAGCGTGTAGCGGTAGCTGAACGGCTGGGCCATCAGGACCATGGCTTCGTAGCACGCCGAATCGCCGTGCGGGTGGAACTTACCGAGCACGTCACCGACGGTACGCGCCGATTTCTTGTGCTTGGAATCGGCGTCCAGCCCCAACTCGCTCATCGCATAGATGATGCGCCGCTGTACCGGTTTCAGGCCGTCGCCGATATGCGGCAAGGCACGGTCCATGATCACGTACATGGAGTAGTTGAGGTAGGCATTTTCGGTGAAGTCAGCCAGTGACCGGCGTTCTACACCGTCCAGGCTGAGATCAAGGGAGTCGCTCATGCGGGCCTCATCAGTTCGTTGTCTGGCGCAGCAGCATGGTGCCACCGCGCTGGGTAAATTCAAGTTTGTTCAGTGCGCTCATACCGAGCAGCACCTGATTGCCGTGCAAACCGGGCGCCACCAGCGCGCGAACGTCACGCAGCACGATGTCGCCCAATTGCAGCCGGTCGAGGCGGGTTCGATAGCCCTCGCTCAAGCCATTGGCCGTGCTCAGGGTCACCCCAAAGCCTTTTTCCAGTTTCAGCCGCTCGGCCACTTCGGCCGGGATCGCCACATCGGTCGCGCCGGTATCGAGCATGAAATCCACGGGCTGGCCGTTGATCTGACCAGTGGCGATAAAATGCCCCTGGCTGTTGCTGATCAGCTTCACTTCGATAAAACCTTTTCCCTGCTCAGAGCTGACCACCCCATTCGGATTTTGCTGGCGCTCTTCCCATTGCCCGAAAAACCGCGTTGCCAGAAACAGTGCGGCGCACCAGGCCAACACCATCAACACCCGGCCGGCGCGTTTGCCCGGCGGTTGCTGACTCATGGCTTGGCACTCCAGCCACCTTCAGGCGCGGCAAAGCGCCAGACAATCGGGCGTTTCTCGCCGTCGGCGCGCGCACCATTATTGTTGTCGATACCGATCCAGGCACCGTCGGCGTCCACGATCAACGCTTCCGCCAGCCCAAAGGGCTGTGAATAACGACGTTTTTCCTGCAAGGCCTCGGCGGCAAACGACCAGCAGCGCTCGACCTTGGCCGTCACCGCATCGCGACGGCAAACCTGAAAGACATTGCGCTCAAGGGTAAACAGCTTGCCGTCGAACAATGACAGATCGGCAAAATCCCGGGAGCGTGCACGGGCCTTGGGAAATTGCGCTGGCTGCATCTCCACCCCCGCTTCACTCAGCAGCACACAGCCACCGTCGCAGTCCCACACCGTTTGTTTGCGCTTGATCAGCAGCAAACCACGGCGCTCACGCTCAGCGGCCAGCCACAGCGTGTCACCGGCCGGATTGATCGTCAGGCCTTCGAACAACGCATTGAAGTGCAGCAACATGCCGCTGGCCCGTGCTTCGCGTACCAGCATCGGCGAGATTTTCAGCCAGGACGCAGGCCCGATTGGCGGCACTTGCAGCACCGCGGCGTGTGCTTCGCTGACGATGTAACGATTACCGGCGCTGTCGCAGGTAATGCCTTCGAAATCCAGGTCCCCGCCCCGCACGAACGACGCCGCCCAGGTCCGGGAACGCAAGCCCCAGGGCAAACCGCTGTCGGGTACCAGAGGTACGTCAATGCGCACGGTTTCGGCTTGCCAGGTGTTGTTGCGGGTGTCGAGGCGATAGATTTGATCATCGTCCCGATCCGAAACAGTCCACAGGTCCTTGCCGCACTGGGCCAGCCCCGACAGATTGCCGCCGCGCATGCCGTCGACGGCATGCTCGGATAACAGGCGCAGCTCAGGAGGCTGCGCCGAAACCGTTACCGAGGTCAGCAGCAACGCACACGCCAGGGCCCAGCCAAATCGCATCAGCCCAGAACCTCGGCCAGGTTGCCCTTGGACTCCAGCCAGGACTTGCGATCGCCAGCGCGTTTTTTCGCCAGCAGCATGTCCATCATTTCCGAGGTCGCGTCGAAATCTTCCAGCGTCAACTGCACCAGACGCCGTGTGTTCGGGTCCATGGTGGTTTCGCGCAGCTGCGGCGGGTTCATTTCACCCAGACCTTTGAATCGGGTGACCTGTGGTTTGCCGCGTTTCTTCTCGGCTACCAGGCGGTCGAGAATGCCATCGCGCTCAGCCTCGTCCAGGGCATAGTAAATCTCTTTGCCCAGGTCGATACGGTACAGCGGCGGCATGGCGACGTAGACGTGACCGGCATCCACCAGCGGGCGGAAATGCTGGACGAACAAGGCACACAGCAATGTGGCGATGTGCAGACCGTCGGAGTCGGCGTCAGCGAGGATGCAAATCTTGCCGTAACGCAGTTGAGCGATGTCCGCCGAGCCCGGATCGACACCGATGGCCACGGCAATGTTGTGCACTTCCTGGCTGGCCAACACTTCGCTGCCGTCGACTTCCCAGGTGTTCAGAATCTTGCCGCGCAACGGCAGGATCGCCTGAAATTCTTTGTCCCGCGCCTGCTTGGCCGAACCGCCGGCGGAATCACCTTCCACCAGGAACAGCTCGGAACGCATCGGGTCCTGCCCGGCGCAGTCGGCGAGTTTGCCCGGCAACGCCGGCCCTTGGGTAATGCGCTTACGCTCGACCTTCTTGCTGGCCTTCAGACGACGGCCGGCGTTGTTGATCGCCAGTTCCGCCAGCAGCATGCCGGTTTCCGGGTGAGCGTTGAGCCACAGGCTGAAAGCGTCCTTGACCACACCGGAAACGAAAGCCGCCGCTTCACGGGATGACAGGCGCTCCTTGGTCTGACCGGAGAATTGCGGTTCCTGCATCTTCATCGACAGGACGAACGCAATGCGTTCCCAGACGTCTTCCGGCGCCAGCTTCACGCCACGCGGCAGCAGGCTGCGGAACTCGCAGAACTCGCGCATCGCATCGAGCAAGCCCTGACGCAGACCGTTGACGTGAGTACCGCCCTGGGCCGTCGGGATCAGGTTGACGTAGCTTTCCTGAACGCTGTCGCCGCCCTCGGGCAACCACAGCAGCGCCCAATCGACCGCTTCTTTATTACCAGCCAGGCTGCCGCAGAACGGCTCGTCCGGCAGGCGTTCGAATTCACTGACCGCGTCCACCAGGTAGGAGCGCAGACCGTCTTCGTAATGCCATTCGACTTTCTCGCCGGTGGCCTTGTCTTCAAAACTGACCAGCAGCCCCGGGCATAGAACAGCCTTGGCCTTGAGCACGTGCTTGAGGCGGCTGATGGAGAATTTCGGTGAATCGAAATACTTCGGGTCCGGCGCGAAGAACACGCTGGTGCCGGTGTTGCGTTTGCCGACGGTGCCAATCACTTCCAGCTCGGTCTTTTTGTAACCGTCAGCGAAAGTCATCTGGTATTCGTTGCCGTCACGCTTTACACGCACCCGGACTTCGGTCGACAAGGCGTTGACCACGGAAATACCCACCCCGTGCAAACCGCCGGAGAACTGGTAGTTCTTGTTGGAAAACTTGCCGCCCGCATGAAGCTTGGTGAGGATCAGCTCGACACCCGACACACCCTCTTCCGGGTGAATGTCCACTGGCATGCCACGGCCATCATCGCTGACTTCCAGAGAGTGATCGGCGTGCAGGATGACCTGCACCGATGTCGCATGCCCGGCCAAGGCTTCGTCGACGCTGTTGTCGATAACTTCCTGGGCGAGGTGGTTCGGCCGACTGGTGTCGGTGTACATGCCGGGGCGTTTGCGCACCGGGTCGAGGCCCGAGAGGACTTCGATGGCGTCTGCGTTATAAGAGCTAGCGCTGGGAGTGGCCATGGGGTCTCATCGTCCGCCTGTAAAAAGTGTTCTGTGAAAAAGAGGCGACAAATCACAGTGCAGTGAAATCAATCGCCTGATACAAATCTGCGCCGATGCCGGCGAAACTCAGCATTGCCGGCAATCGCTCGGCAAAACCCTGGAAACTATGGTCGCCGCCCGCCTGGATACGCAAGGCACAGGCCCGGTAATACTGTTGGGCGAGGCGATAATCCAGCGTTTCATCGCCGGTCTGCAACCATACTTGAAACCGCTGCGGATCCTTGGGCGCCGGCACTTCCAGCTCGGCCAGGGCCGTTACGTGGTCGTGGGTCAATTCCCAGGTCTCATCGGTGTACAGGTTTTTCTGCGTCCCCAAGAACCCGTCGAACATCTGGTGTGGGCTGACGGCAGGGTTGATCAACAGGGCTTTCAAGCCATGGCGCTCGGCCAAGTGAGTCGCATAGTAGCCGCCGAGTGAGCTGCCGACCAGCAGTGGCCGCCCCAGCTCGACAATCGCCTGCTCCAGCTGACCGATGGCCTCGCGGGGATGGTGATGCAAGGCCGGCACACGCAATTGATCGCTCAAGCCCAGCCGTTCCATCACAGTGATCAACTGACAGGCCTTTTTCGACGCCGGCGCGCTGTTGAAACCGTGGATATAAAGGATCGAGCCAGACATTTGAGCTCCCTGTGCGTCGGGTAAAGAGGCGCAGTTTACAGGGTGTCGGGGGAATCGGGGATATGCGTGAAAATCATGTCGCCTGAGCGAACGCCATCGCGGGCAAGCCCGCTCCAACAGGGGATTTGTGAGCGCCTCAGATCCTTGTGGGAGCGGGCTTGCCCGCGATGGCCACGCCTCGGTCTTTGGAAATGACAAATAAATCAGTAGCCATTGGAGCCGTAATCAACCTGAAAGTCGAAACCGGTGACGCGCTCAACACCTGTTTCCAAATGGCCATCCGGCAACAACCGCAACCACCGATACCCCGGCGCCTGCTCGCTCACCTTGAAATCATCACTGCCCGGCTCGAACTGAATACAGGTCGAGGGCGATGCAATCAGGCGAACACCGTTGCGCTTCTGGTCAATTTCCTGATGCACATGCCCCCACAACACCGCACGCACCTGCGGAAAGCGATCCAGCACCGCGAACAACGCTTCAGGATTGCGCAATCCAATGGGCTCCATCCACGCACACCCGATCGACACCGGATGATGATGGAAACACACCAAATGATGCCGCTGCGGTGCCTCACTCAATGAGCGGGCCAGCAACTGCAACTGTTCATCCTGCAAATACCCCGGCACCGAACCCGGCACAGCAGAATCGAGCAACGTAACCCGCCAGTTGCCGATGTCCACCACCGGTTCCAGCAGCGCACTCTGCACTGCCGCCTCGGCCATGATCTGCGGCTCGTCATGATTACCGGGAATCCAGCGTGCCGGCGCATCGATCTGTCGGGTCAGGTCACGAAACAGCTGATACGACTCCAGCGTCCCGTCCTGTGAAAGATCGCCACTGGCAATGATCAAGTCGATCTGCGGCTGCTGAAGCTTTACCAGCTCAATGACTTTTTGCAGGCTGTCGCGGGTATTCATCCCCAGCAACGTCCCGTCCGCCTCGGCAAACAGATGGCTGTCGGAGAGTTGCACCAGCAACGCCGGATCGGCGGTGGTCAATGTGGATACGCTCGGCAAGGCGTTCTCCCAGGGCGTGATCACGGGATGGGTAAGGGCCGCAATTATGCTGGGGGACGATCAAAAGAGGAAACCTGTGAACCGGACGCAGTTCACAACTACCGAACGACTGCGTACTCGTGCCCACATGCCAGACAGTGACTCAGCCATTCCCCCAGGAACAGATTGAGCTGAGCCTTTTCATCCGGCTGATGCATCGCGGCGTTGGGGTAAGGATAGATGCCCCGGAAGCGTCTTGCATGTTCGGCGCTGACCACTTCGGCCATGCAGGCGTCGTGATAGACCTGAACTTCAAGTTGAGGAACCGGCAGCCACGGCAGGCTGTGTTCCTGGCGTACTTGCAGCGTCGTGGTGTACGGACAGACTTGCAACACTTCCAGGGCCAGCACGCCAAGCATCTGGTCGCCGTGGGTCACGGCAATGCGCCGCGCCTGCGGCTCGCTACGCATGTCCGGTAACAATCGCATCAGGCGTGCATAGTTGGCCTCGCAGGAGGCTTGCAGCCCCACGAGGTCGATCCGGTAGCGATCGCGCAGCTTGTTTACGACCATAGCCCCCTCACTTCAACGCGATTCAAAGCCAGCCATTGCAAGGCAATGATGCTTGCCGCGTTGGCAATACGTCCGTCGCGTACGGCTTGCAGGGCATCTTCGAACGCCCAGACCGTGACGCGAATATCTTCTGCCTCTTCCTCCAGCCCATGCAGGCCGCCGACCCCGGTTGTCTCGCAACGCCCCAGGTACAAGTGCACGAATTCATTGCTGCCGCCCGGCGATGGAAAATATTTGGTCATCGGCCAGAGCGCCCCGAATACAAGCCCAGCTTCCTCCTGCGCTTCGCGGTGAGCAACTTCTTCCGGCACTTCATCCTTATCGATCAGACCGGCGACCAGTTCGATCAGCCACGGGTTGTCGGTCTTGCCCATGGCGCCAACGCGAAACTGCTCGATCAGCACCACTTCGTCGCGCTGCGGATCGTAAGGCAGTACGCACACCGCATCATGGCGCACGAACAGTTCACGATTGATCTCGCGACTCATGCCACCGGCGAACAATTCGTGGCGCAAGTGCACGCGATCGAGCTTATAGAAACCCTCGTAGCACTTTTCGCGCCGAACGATATCAACGGCGGTCGGAATGGCGTTGGCAAAATCAGTCATGACAATCCTCGTATCTACACCGAGGCTCCAGCCTCGACTTCGCGCCATCCTAACGCGCCCGCGATGTTTGATGCAGCCCCTTTCCAGTCAGCGGGATAGACGGTGAGGGCGAAACCAACTCTAATTAGCTTAGTGGCGAACTGACTGCTTCGTTAAGAGTCGAAGCGGGTAACTTTTCGCCTTTCCCTGTTTTATGAAGGACGCCCATGTCGCTTTTTAAAATCGCCTCTGTGGCCGCAATCGCCCTGACCCTGGGCGCCTGCCAGAGTTTGTTTCAGCCCAACTATCGGGCGCCGCTGGAAACCACCCGCGACGCATCGGAACAGTTGAAACCAGGCTGCACGACCCCTGACTGCCCGTTGGTGAACATCGATACGCTGCGTTTCCCGGATGAGCCTGCACTTGACGGCATCATCGAAAAACGCCTGCTGCAAATGACCCGCACCTCACCCGAAGCCCCCGTAGCGCCGACGCTGGCGGCCTATCGCGAGCAGTTTTTGAGCAGTGCCGGCCCGCGCTACAGCAGCTACCTGCAAGCCAAGGTACGTGAGCAGCATGACGGCTTGGTGATCGTTGAATTATCCAGCTACCTGGACACCGGCGGTGCCCATGGCACGCCGGGCCGCGGTTTCATCAACTATTCACGTCAGCAGCATAAAGTACTGACCCTCTCGGACATGTTGATCCCGGGCCAGGAAGAGGCGTTCTGGAAAGCGGCCCAAGTGGCGCATAACAGCTGGCTGATCAGCACCAAACTCGATCAGGAACCGGAGTTCGTGAAGAGCTGGCCCTTCGTGAAAACCCAGAACGTGGCGCTGACCTACGGCGGGGTGATCCTCAAGTACGAAGTAAGCACCATCGCGCCTTACGCATTGGGCCACGTCGAACTGAAGATCCCCTACCCGCGCCTGAACGGTATTTTCAAACCTGAGCTGTTTCCCGGCCGTAGCTGAAGGCTCGACCGAGCAGCAGTTGCAGCAGCCCTGCCAGTACCAGCGACGGCAGGGTTGCGCCGATGTCCGGATAGAGATTGGCCAGCAAATGATAGGTGCTCACCCCGCCCAACCAGGCGAGCAACGCCGGCCAGCGCAATGCGGCTGACGCTACATGAGCACTGCGTTTGCGCAGGATGAAATGATCCACCAGCACCACGCCGAACAGCGGCGCAAACACCGAGCCGATCAGCAGCAGGAAGTTCTGATACTGAGCCAATGGCGCCAGACAGGCGATCAGTGTGCAGATCACGCCGATGGCCAAGGCCAGATGCTCGACTTTCAAGCGCAACAGAATCCCGCTGGACACCGCCGCCGAGTGAATATCGGCAAAGGCATTTTCCGACTCATCCAGCAGAATCAGCAGCAACGGAATCCCCAAACCTGCACCGGCCAATGCCAGCAGCAACGCATTCACTTCACCGCTCGGCGCGAACGCCAGGGTGTAGGCCACGCCCAGGCTCATCAGCCAGAAGTTACCGATAAAGAAGCCCAGCGCCGTACCGCCGAAGACATTCTTCGCGCGTTTGCCGAAACGCGAGTAGTCGGCAATCAGTGGCAGCCAGGACAGCGGCATGGCGATGGCAATGTCGAAGCCCACGGCAAACGGCATCGAACCATCACCGGCCTGCGCCCACAACGCCGCCAGATCGGCTTTGGCGAACAGGTTCCAGGTCAGCCAGATGCACGCGGCCAGCAGCAGCCATATACCCCACTTGCGCAGGATTTTGCGCACAAAGGTCAATGGGCCGCTGACGGCCAGCAAAGTCGCCAAACCACCGAAGAAAACTGTCCAAAGCAGCGGATTCGACAGCAGGCTGCCTTCGCTGAAGGCACGGGCGCCAAGCAGGCTGGCGGCGTCGCGCATGACGATGATTTCGAACGAGCCCCAACCGATCAGTTGCAGCAGGTTCAACACCGCCGGAAGGCTCGCGCCATGACGGCCCAAGCTGAGTTTGAGCGCGGCCATCGACGACAGGCCGGTGTCGCTGCCGATTACGCCGACAGCGGCCAGCAACAGAACGCCGACCAGCGTGCCGAGAAAAATCGCCAGCAATGAGCCAGACAGGCCCAGACCCGGTGCGAGCAAAGCGCCGGTCTGCAACACCATCAGGCCGATGCCGAGGGAGAACCACAGGGAACACAGATCACGGCCGCCGAAGACACGCTTGTCGATCGGAACCGCAGAATCCGGGGAATAAGTGCTGAGTTGAATGCTCAAGGGGTGTTATCTCAGAGGGACATTTTTTGTTGTGTTGATAGCTATCGCGGGCAAGCCCGCTCCCACAGGTATCGTATCGATCACAAAATCTGTGTCCGACACAAATCCTGTGGGAGCGGGCTTGCCCGCGATGGGGCCCTTTCAGGCCCCACCTTTTCAGGTCAGATCAAACCTTCTTGTACAACTGACTACCTTCCTGCTTGAACCGCTCAGCCTGTTCTGCCAGACCTTGCGCAACTTCCGCATCGACAGTTTCAATCCGCTGGTTGGCCGCGTATTCACGGACTTCCTGGGTGATTTTCATCGAGCAGAATTTCGGTCCGCACATGGAGCAGAAGTGCGCGACCTTGGCCGAATCCTTAGGCAGGGTTTCGTCGTGGTACGAACGCGCGGTATCCGGATCGAGGCCCAGGTTGAACTGGTCTTCCCAACGGAATTCGAAACGCGCCTTGCTCAAGGCATTGTCACGAATTTGCGCGCCTGGATGCCCCTTCGCAAGGTCGGCAGCGTGAGCGGCGATCTTGTAGGTGATGATCCCGGTCTTCACGTCATCCTTGTTCGGCAGGCCCAAGTGTTCCTTCGGCGTCACGTAGCAAAGCATCGCGCAACCGAACCAGCCGATCATCGCCGCACCGATACCGGAGGTGATGTGGTCGTAGCCTGGGGCGATGTCGGTGGTCAGCGGGCCGAGGGTGTAGAACGGCGCCTCGTCGCAGCACTCGAGCTGCTTGTCCATGTTCTCTTTGATCAACTGCATCGGCACGTGACCCGGGCCTTCGATCATGCACTGCACGTCGTGCTTCCAGGCGATTTTGGTCAGCTCGCCGAGGGTTTCCAATTCACCGAATTGTGCGGCGTCGTTGGCGTCGGCAATCGACCCCGGACGCAGGCCATCGCCCAGCGAGAAGCTGACGTCGTAGGCCTTCATGATTTCGCAGATGTCTTCGAAATGGGTGTAGAGGAAGTTTTCCTTGTGATGCGCCAGGCACCACTTGGCCATGATCGAACCACCACGGGAAACAATACCGGTCACGCGTTTGGCGGTCAGCGGCACATAGCGCAGCAACACGCCAGCGTGGATGGTGAAGTAGTCGACGCCCTGCTCGGCCTGCTCGATCAGCGTGTCGCGGAACAGCTCCCAGGTCAGGTCTTCAGCGGCACCGCCGACTTTTTCCAGAGCCTGATAGATCGGCACAGTACCGATCGGCACCGGCGAGTTACGGATAATCCATTCGCGGGTTTCGTGAATGTGCTTGCCGGTGGACAAGTCCATGACCGTGTCCGACCCCCAACGAATGCCCCAGGTCAGTTTCGCCACTTCTTCTTCGATGGACGAACCCAAGGCGCTGTTGCCGATGTTGCCGTTGATCTTCACCAGGAAGTTACGGCCGATGATCATCGGTTCCAGTTCGGTGTGGTTGATGTTGGCCGGAATGATCGCGCGACCGCGGGCGATCTCTTCACGGACAAATTCCGGCGTGATGATTTTCGGCACGCTGGCGCCGAAGCTGTAGCCGGCGTGCTGCTGGTCCAGCAAGCCCGCGGCACGGGCCACTTCGAGCTTCATGTTTTCGCGGATGGCGACGTATTCCATCTCGGCGGTGATGATGCCTTTGCGCGCATAGTGCATCTGGCTGACGTTGGCCCCGGCCTTGGCGCGGCGCGGATTGTTCACGTGGGCGAAACGCAGCTTGGTCAATTCCGCATCGGCCAGGCGTTCCTGGCCAAAATTGGAGCTCAGACCCGGCAGACGCTCGGTGTCGCCACGGGACTCGATCCACGGCGAACGCACATCGGCCAGGCCTTTGCGCACGTCGATGATGACGTTGGGGTCGGTGTACGGGCCCGAGGTGTCATACACAACCACCGGCGCGTTGATTTCGCCGCCAAAGTCGGTCGGGGTCACATCAAGGCTGATTTCGCGCATCGGCACGAGGATGTCCGGGCGAGTGCCCTGGACATAGATTTTTTGCGAGCGGGTAAACGGCTGAACCGATTGCTGATCGACCTTGGCCGAGTCACTCAGATTGGTTTCGATTTTTGATTTTGTAGTCATCACGGGCTCTCCGAACACACATCCAGGCAGTGGATTTTTGTCGGAGCGAACCTGTAAACGAATGGACGCACGGGCGCTGGAGAAACCAGCTGGTGCTGTGCTCGGTGCTCGAGGGGTGTTCGATTGTCGAACAACATCCCGGACGAAGCACAAGAGGACTCGCCGGGTGACGAGAAATCTTGTTCCCTACGCAGGCGCTAACCTGATCAGGTTCAACGGGATCCGAAATTATTCGATCTCAGCCTCATAGCAAGGCACCCCGACAAGAACCCGGCCAGTCTAGACACAACCGGCAAAGAACGCCAACTCCGCAGCAAACACCATGATGAATGGCGCAATTACCGGATTGTTGCCGTGCCTGCGTGCAACTACACTCGCTACGCCGCGCCGCGCCTTGACGCTGCAGGCCGCCGCGCCGTAGCCTTGGCGCTCAAATTATCAGCGTAATTTTTAGGGATGGCCTCATGCTGCGCAAACTCTCACTGGCCCTTGCCGTGTCTTGTGCGTCCAATGGAATGGCCTGGGCAGCAGAAGCGCCCTTATCGACCAGGACTGACTTGGTCAGCGTCTATCAGGAAGCGGTGGACAACAACGCCGATATCGCCGCTGCCCGCGCCCAATACGGCGCTCAGAAGGAAGTCGTGCCCCAGGCCCGCGCCGGGCTGTTGCCCAACCTGTCTGCCGGTGCCGACCTGAACAACACCCGCACCTCGCTCGATCAGCCATCGCTGACCTCGACCCGCAGTGGCACGGTGTATCAGGCGACCCTCGCGCAACCGATTTTCCGCGCCGACCGCTGGTTCCAGTTGCAGGCTGCCAAGGACGTCAACGAACAAGCGGCGTTGCAACTCTCGGCCACCGAACAGAACCTGATTCTGCAAAGCGCCGAAAGCTACTTCAACGTGCTGCGCAGCCAGGACACCCTGGCCTCGACCAAGGCCGAAGAAGCGGCGTTCAAGCGTCAGCTCGACCAGTCCAACGAGCGCTTTGATGTCGGCCTGTCGGACAAGACCGACGTGTTGCAATCCCAAGCCAGTTACGACACGGCGCGGGCCAACCGGATTCTCGCTCAACGTCAGGTGGACGACGCGTTCGAAGCGCTGATCACCCTGACCAACCGCCAGTACAACTCGATCCAGGGCATCGTGCATACCTTGCCGATCCTGCCGCCGGCACCGAACGATGCCAAAGCCTGGGTCGACACCGCCGCCAAGCAGAACCTGAATTTGCTGGCCAGCAACTACGCGGTAAGCGCCGCCGAGGAGACTCTCAAGCAGCGCAAGGCCGGACATGCGCCCACCCTGGATGCGGTCGCGCAATACCAGAAAGGTGACAACGACGCCCTCGGCTTTACCAACCCGAACCCGAACGGCGTGCGTTACGGCGGCGATGTCGAGCAGCGCACTGTCGGCCTGCAATTGAACATCCCGCTCTACAGTGGCGGCCTGACCAGCTCGCAGGTGCGTGAGTCCTATTCACGGCTGACTCAGTCCGAGCAGCAACGCGAAGCGCTGCGTCGTCAGGTCGTGGAAAACACCCGCAACCTGCACCGCGCCGTCAACACCGACGTCGAGCAGGTGCAGGCCCGCCGGCAGTCGATCATCTCCAACCAGAGCGCGGTGGAAGCGACTGAAATCGGTTATCAGGTGGGGACGCGCAACATCGTCGACGTGCTCGATGCCCAGCGTCAGCTGTACACCTCGGTGCGCAACTACAACAACACCCGCTACGACTACATCCTCGACAACCTGCGCTTGAAGCAAGCCGCCGGTACTTTGAACCCAGGGGATTTGCAGGACCTGACGCGTTACCTCAAAGCCGACTACAACCCGGACAAGGACTTCCTGCCACCGGATCTGGCCAAGGCTGCGGCCGAACAGTTGAAGGCCCGGCCCTAAAGGAATTTTGTGGCAGGGCTAACCTGTGGCGAGGGAGCTTGCTCCCGCTGGGCTGCGAAGCGGCCCCAAACCCTGAGCATGTGGTCTGTCAGGCAGACCACATCGACTGATTCCACGACTGCTTCGCAGCCGAACGGGACGATGCGGCGTTCCGACAAGCTCCCTCGCCACAATTGATCAGTGACAAATTCAGGACTTGTCGATCAACCGCCCCAATCCATCCAGCAACCGCTGCAACGCGCCCTGATTGGTGCGCATCACTTTCAGCCCCGCCTCCGCCATCCGCTGCGCATCACTCGGCAATTCGAACAGCCGTTGCACCGCCAGCGCCAGACTTTCGGCATCATCGACCTCGGCCAACGCCCCGGCACTGCGCAACTGCGCGGCGATTTCGAGGAAGTTGAACAAGTGCGGCCCACTGAGCACCGGTTTGGCCAAGGCCGCCGGCTCTAGCAGATTATGGCCGCCATTGGGCACCAGGCTCCCACCGACGAATGCGCTGTCGGCCAAGGCATAGAGAAACAGCAACTCGCCCATGGTGTCGCCCAGCAGTACCGAAGTGCTTGCGGTAACCGGCTCGCCCGTCGAACGCCGCACCGTGGCGAAACCCTGCTGCCGGCACAACTCGAACACCGGGTTGAAGCGCTCCGGATGACGCGGCACCAGAATCAGCAAGGCATCGGGATGATTGGCCAGCAGCCGACGATGGGCAGCCAGCACTACCTCGTCTTCACCTTCATGGGTACTCGCGGCAATCCACACCGGGCGATCCTGTGCCTGCCACTGCGCACGCAATTCGCCGGCGCGCTGCAGCAGTTGCGGGTCGATGGTCAGGTCGAACTTGATCGAACCGGTCACTTCGACGGTTTCCGGGCGCGCCCCCAAATCCCGGAAGCGCTGCGCCTCGGCTTCGGTCTGCACCGCGAACAGGCTCATCTCGGCGAGCATCGGCCGGGTCAGTTTACGGAAACGGCCATAGCCTTTGGCCGAACGTTCAGACAGTCGCGCATTGGCCAAGGCCACGGGAATCCCGCGTTTGGCGCATTGGTGGATATGGTTGGGCCAGAGCTCGGTTTCCATGATTACCGCCAGTTTCGGCCGGGCCCGATCAAGAAATCGCTTTGCTGCGCAAGGCAAGTCATAAGGCAAATAGCAGTGCTGGATGCGCGGCTCGTTGGCGAACAGTGCCTGGATGCGCTCGGACCCGGTCGGGGTCATGCAGGTGACGGTGATCGGCAGCGTCGGATACCGTTGCAGCAAGGCACGAATCATCGGCGCTGCGGCGATGCTTTCGCCCACCGACACCGCGTGCACCCAGAGGCCGCCCGGCTTCATCGCCGGCAGCGCGAGGGAGAAACGCTCGCCAATGCGTTTGGCGTACGCCGGCGCCTTGCGCGCCCGCAGCCAAAGCCGAATCGCTACCAATGGCAGCCCCAGGTAAAACAGCGCGGTGTAGAGAGTTCTATTCATGGCGGCGGAGTTTATCGGTTTTTTAGCTGATCGCCTGCAAGTGCACGGCAAAACGTTCCGCCAGCCAACGAGCCGCCGGGCCGAGGGGCTCATCGCGACGCCAGACCAGTTCGACAATCAATGCCGGCGGCGTCCATTCGCTGTTCAGTTCGACCATCAGATCCTGATACGCCGGGTACTGCACCACATGTCGCGGCAACCAGGCCCAACCGAGACCGCGCATCACCCATTCAGCCATCACGTAGAAACTGTCGGCGCGCCAGACCTGCGGGCTGGCCGGCTCGCTGCCGGGATAGACGCTGGACTGCGTGGACATCAGCAACTGTCGATGCTGCGCCAATTGCTGGCAATCAACTTGCGCCTGCTTCGCCAAGGGATGCCCCACGCCGCACACCGTGACCATTTCGATGCTGCCCAGCACTCGCCGTTCGAGGGCTTCGGGAATCTGATCGTGATAAAACAGCAAGCCCAGGTCGGCCCGACGCTCCACCAGTTTGCGCGCGACATCACCTTGGGCGGCGCTGGTCAGCTGCACTTCGAGGCTGGGAAACTGTTCTGCCAGGGCCTCGAAGCTTTCAACCACCGCTTGATAGGGCATTGCTTCGTCCTGGGCCACACGCAGACTCGCTTCCTGGCCGCGCATCATCGCCAGTGCCCGGCCATTGAGGCGCTCGCATTGGCGCAGCACTTCCCGCGCCTCTTCAAGCAGCGCGGTACCGGCTTCGGTGAGTTTCGGCTGACGACCACTGCTGCGATCGAACAGGCTGACACCCAAGTCCTCTTCCAGCAGCGCAATCGAACTGCTGACCGCCGACTGCGCCTTGCGCTGATCCCGCGCCACAGCGGAAAACGAACGCTGTTCCGCGACGCTGACAAACAAGCGCAGCTGTTCCAGATTCCATTGCATGTTCATGGCTCAACCCATCTTCAGAACAGATAGGTAATGACTTTACCGCATCTGGCGAATCTCTAGAATGCCGACCTCAGAGAGCAACGCTTCATACGAGGATTGACCCATGACCGCTTACTACTACCTGGCCATCGCCATCTGCGCCGAAGTGATCGCTACTGTTTCGATGAAAGCGGTCAAAGGTTTCAGCACGCCACTGCCGCTGCTGCTGGTCATCGTCGGTTACGGCATTGCTTTCTGGATGTTGACGCTAGTGGTGCGCAGCGTTCCGGTGGGCGTGGCCTACGCAGTGTGGGCCGGCATGGGGATCGTGATGGTCAGCGTTGCGGCGCTGTTTATCTACGGGCAGAAGCTGGATGTGCCGGCAATGCTGGGGATGGCGCTGATTGTGCTGGGCGTTGTGGTTATTCAGCTGTTCTCGAAAACCGCCGGGCATTAAACCCGAAGCACTTTCCATTGTGGGAGCGAGCCTGCTCGCGATAGTGGTCTTGCATTCAACCCTTATGTTGCATGTGCAGGCCCCATCGCGAGCAAGCCCGCTCCCACAGGTTTTGCATCCTCCCTATTGATCACCAACAAATCCCCTCCGCATCGAGTCTGTATACTGCGCCCTCGTCTTGAACACTGAGGTCGCTGCATGCCATCCGTTATTTCCACCGACGTTCTGATTGTCGGCGCTGGTGTCGCCGGCCTCTGGCTGAATGCGCGCCTGCGCCGCCAGGGCTTTTCAACTGTGCTGGTGGAAAGCGCCAGCCTCGGTGGCGGGCAGAGCCTGAAGTCCCAGGGCATCATCCACGGCGGCGCCAAGTACGCGTTGCACGGTGCCCTGACCGGCGCCTCGGAAGCCATCGCCGACATGCCGCGTCGCTGGCGTGAAGCGCTGGCCGGCGACGGCGAACTGGACCTGTCCGGCGTGCGCGTGTTGTCCGACGCTCATTACCTCTGGTCCCCCGGCACCCTCGCCGGCAACCTCACCAGTTTTTTCGCCAGCAAAGCCGTGCGCGGGCGGGTCGATCAGGTAAAAGGCGATCAATTGCCGCCGGCGCTGCAAGACAAGCGCTTCAAGGGCAAGGTCTATCGCCTGACGGAACTGGTGGTCGACGTGCCGAGCCTGATCCAGCGCCTGGCCGATCTGGCTGGCGACGGTCTGCTGGCCGGTCAGCACATCGAACCGCTGCTGGAAAATGGCGAGCTGGTCGGCTTGAAAGTCGACGAACGTGAGATCCGCGCCCAGCGCATCATTCTCAGCGCCGGTGCCGGCACCGCCGACCTGCTCACGACGCTGGGCCTGAGCAAACCGGCCATGCAGCGTCGTCCCCTGCACATGATCATCGTCAAAGGCCCGGGCCTCAAACCGCTGTACGCCCATTGCCTGGGTGGCGGGCCGAAGCCGCGCGTCACCGTGACCACTCACCCGGCCGCCGATGGCCAGTGGGTCTGGTACGTGGGAGGCGACATCGCCGAAGCCGAAGGCGTTGCCCGCGAGCCTGCGGCGCAGATCGCCAGCGCGCAAAAAGAACTCGGCAACCTGCTGCCGTGGATCGACTTTAGTACCGCACAGTGGGCGACCTTGCGGGTCGAACGCGCAGAGCCGCTGCAATCGGGCCTGACTCGCCCGGACAATGCCTTCCTCGCCGAGCAGAATCGTCTGCTGGTGGGTTGGCCGACCAAATTGGCCCTGGCGCCGGACTTCGCTGACCGTGTCATCGCTTCGCTGCAGCGCGACGGCATCCAGCCGAGCCACCCGGCGCCGCTGCCGGAACTGCCGAAACCGCCGATGGGCGTCCCTGCCTGGGAGCAACTGCTGCCATGAGCCAACCGACCCTGCACGATCTGCATCGCCCTTTGGGCAGCACCGGCCTGCTGGTTTCGCCCCTGGGTCTGGGCACAGTGAAACTCGGCCGCGATCAAGGGGTGAAATACCCCAACGGCTTCCAGATCCCCGACGATGACGAAGCGCGCATGCTGCTCAAACTCGCGCGCGACCTGGGCATCAACCTGATCGACACCGCGCCGGCCTATGGCCGCAGCGAAGAACGTCTCGGCCCGTTGCTACGTGGTCAACGTCAGGATTGGGTGATCGTCAGCAAGGTTGGCGAAGAGTTTGCCGACGGCCAATCGCACCACAACTTCAGCGCCGCCCATACTCGCCTGTCGGTGGAACGCAGCCTGCAACGCCTGGAAACGGATGTTATCGATCTGGTGCTGGTGCACTCCGACGGCAACGACCTGGCAATCCTCAATGACAGCGAGGTCTATGCGACTCTTGCCGAGCTCAAGCGCGAAGGCAAGATTCGCGGTTTCGGTTTTTCCGGCAAAACCGTCGAAGGCGGCTTGAAGGCTCTGGAACAAGGTGATTGCGCGATGGTCACCTACAATCTGAACGAACAGAACGAGAAGCCGGTCATTGACTATGCTGCTGCTCACGGCAAAGCGATCCTGGTCAAAAAGGCCCTGGCCAGCGGCCATGTGTGCTTGAGCCCGGGCGTGGACCCGGTGCGCGCCAGCTTCGAGTTGTTGTTTGAACACCCGGGTGTGGCCAGTGCTATTGTCGGGACCATCAATCCGCTGCACCTCGCCCACAACGTCGCGACCGTTGCCCAGGTCCTTCGTAGCCATTGATGCCGCCCTCGCGGCCTTAAGCAGGAGCCGACATGCCGCGTACGCTGATAAGAAAGAACCCGAGCAACTTCAAGACCCTGCCGTTATTCGTCGAAGCGACTCCCGAAGGCCTGAGTTACCAGAGCGTCGGGATGCCGTTGAATTTCTCCCAGACCCTGCAACGTCGCCGCCCGGTGACGGTGCCCGACAACGAGCGGTTTGCCCTGGAGCTGGCGAACCTTGGGGTTTCGGTGCGCCTGACCCTGCATTGGCAGAATCGCGATTACTGGGTGTTGGTGCGTCAGCGCCGGCAGGACCGCGGCGATGTGGTGCTCAAGCTGATCTCGGGTTACGTGCCGGCCCATGAGCTGAACCTGCCGCTGCACACGGCAACCCAGGAAATCGCCGAAGAGTGCCTGTTGGAAACCCCGGAAGGCTGGCTCAGCGGGCGTTTCAACGACACCTGGCTGCCGGCGCCCTACTCGTCCGCCCTGCATTATCGCGAAGCCCTGCCGTTTCGCCTGACACCGTTGTCCGGTTCGGCGCGGCCGGTGCGCTGCGCCAACATGCCGCTGATCGAGCGCCCGCGGGCCTACGTGCATTTACCGACCGCGTCGTTGCAATTGATCTACGACTTGCGTCTGGATGTGCCCAAGGAAGCCAAATCCCTGAGCCTGTTCCATGTGGACGAACGTCTGGAAGGCGATCAATTGGTGGCCCGGCTCGATCGCAAGCGTCCCGATTTGTATTTGATGCCCCTTCAGGACGGCCAACCGATGGCCGAGCTCTATACCCTGAAAAAGGATCAGCTATACCCGGCGAGTACACGGGGATTGTATCTGGCGGAGAGTTTTGCCCGGCAGGAAGGGTGGCTGGTGAAGGATGAGCGGATTCGCTGGAAAGACTGGGTACGGCAACAGGGTTTGAGCCCGCCGGGGAAAGATTCCGGTTTAGCCCGCTTGCATGGAAAAGCAAAGCAACTGCTGAAAAGAATCGTGCCGCGCAAGGCCGCACGATAAAGAAACCTGTGGCGAGGGAGCTTGCTCCCGCTCGGCTGCGCAGCAGTCGTAAAACTCGCGACGCGGTCAATCTGAAAAACCGCGGGCTATGGCTTTGGGGCCGCTTCGCGATCCAGCGGGAGCAAGCTCCCTCGCCACAGTGACCGCGCCGTTTCAGTGATTGCGGATCTTCTCGACAATCGCCGTGGTCGAGCTGTTTTCCACCAGCCCCAGCACTTTCACAGTCCCGCCGTAAGCAGTGACGATGTCTGCGCCGACCACTTGATCGATCCCGTAATCCCCGCCCTTGACCAACACATCCGGCTTGACCTCGCGCAGCAGGTTTTCCGGGGTGCCCTCAGCGAAGCTGATTACCCAGTCCACGGCGCCCAGACCTGCCAGTACAGCCATGCGACGGTCGACGCTGTTGATCGGCCGACCCGGCCCTTTCAAGCGGCTCACCGACGCATCGTCGTTGACCGCTACGATCAGGCGATCACCTTGGGCACGCGCCTGTTCGAGGTAGGTCACGTGGCCGGCGTGCAGGATGTCGAAGCAGCCGTTGGTGAAGACGATCTTCTCATTGTGTGCACGTGCGTCGTCGACGGCCAGCAACAGTTGCTCCAGCCCCAACACGCCACGCTCGGAACCTTCTTCACGCTGAATCGCGCGACGCAGTTCCGGCGCGCTGATAGCCGCGGTACCGAGCTTGCCGACCACGATGCCCGCCGCCAGGTTGGCCAGAGCCACCGCGTGCGGCAGTTCTTCGCCAGCGGCGATTGCTGCCGCCAGGGTAGAAATCACCGTGTCACCGGCGCCGGTCACGTCGAACACTTCACGGGCACGGGCCGGCAGGTGCAGTGCCGGATGATCCGGGCGCAGCAAGGTCATGCCATGTTCGCCACGGGTCACCAGCAAGGCGCCGAGGTCGAGGTCGTGCATCAGCTGTGCGCCCTTGCTCACCAGTTCGTGTTCGTCGGCGCAACCACCGACAATGGTTTCGAACTCGCTGAGGTTCGGGGTGATCAGGCTTGCGCCACGGTAGATCGAGAAATCCTTGCCCTTGGGATCGGCCAGCACCGGAATGCCACGGGCACGGGCAGCCTGGATCAGTACCTGATGGTTTTTCAGCGCGCCTTTGCCGTAGTCGGACAGCACCAGCACCTTGATGCCTTCGAGCAATTCGTCGACTTGCTCGCCCAACGCCAGGGCATCGGTAGAGAAAGGTTCTTCGAAGTCGATTCGCAACAATTGCTGGTGGCGGCTCATCACCCGCAGCTTGACGATGGTCGGCTGGTGCGCGATACGCTGGAACAACGCCCGCACGCCGGCACCCTTGAGGCTATTGACCAAACTATCAGCCGCTTCGTCGTCGCCGGTCACGCCAACCAGCGAGGCCGGGGCACCCAGCGCGGCAATGTTCAGGGCAACGTTGGCGGCACCGCCCGGGCGGTCCTCGATTTGCTCGACTTTGACTACCGGTACCGGCGCCTCAGGGGAAATCCGTGAGGTACCACCATGCCAGTAACGGTCGAGCATGACATCACCGACCACCAGGACAGGGGCCTGATCGAATCGTGGCATGGATAACTTCATGGAAACTCCAGGGGCAATAAAAGCGTCGCGGATAATAACATAGCGAAAGAATACGGCTGCACGCGAGCAAAGAGGCTCAGCGGCGGTCATCCTGTGGAGGTGCATCCAGTGGACGCACCCAGAAAAGTTCGTGTCGGCGCACCGCTTTACGGAAGAACTCGTCTTCACCGGTGCGGGGCCAGCGACGCCCGGCCAATAACCGCTGAATCACCCGGCGCAGACGTCTTTTAAGCGGTGGACGGCCCTGCAAGTCGTGCTGCATGCCCAAGGCCATGGCTTTGTCCATGCGCGTTGGCGCGTCCAGCAACGGGCTCCATAGCCCATCAGCCGGCAACGGCTCGATGGTCGGCGGCAGAGCAATGCCATAATCCGCCGGGCCCATCGGCCAGCGGTCATTGTCATGCAGGTGATTGGCATAGAGCAGTAGAGTTCGCGGGCGCCAGGCACTGAGTTCAATCGCCTCCATCAAGGCGCGAGTGCTGGCGACATGATCGCTGTGGGGATCCAGTTCGGGATGGGGCGTCAGTACCGCGTCGGGCCGGTGATGCTCAAGCAGACTCGCCAGATCAGCCACCAGGTTGCGCCAATGCGGCTGACCATCGACGTCACCCGGCAGGCTCAGGGCATTGTGCCGACGCACCTCGCGTATATCACTCTCCCCCGACTCCCTGGAACCGAAGCTTTGCTCCGGCTGCTGCGCCATCGCATTCAGTTGCAAACAGTAGTAGCCCAATTGCACACATTGTTGTTGCGGCACCCCGCCCCACAGCGGCACTGCCTGGCTGTCCCAACTGCGCAGGCGCCCCTTGAGTCGGGCAGCCTGAGCGGTGTCGAGGCCCATATCGTGGTAGTTTTCGGCCTCAATCTCGCCTTGGGTGAGTGTGACGATAGCCACCTCGGACGCCCGGCTATAGAGACCGAAAGCCGCCAATTCGGCATCATCGGCATGGGGGGCGATAATGAGCAGGCGCTGCTGGCCAAAATCCGGATGACTCAAGGCGTGCAAAGTTGCCTGTGGCGCCAGGCTGCAAAAGCGTCCACGTAATGTCAGGGTCCCGGCAGCCAGCGCCGAGCCTTGCCCGGACAGATTGAGAAAACGCTCTCCCGCAACACCGCGCTCCAGATCCTGACGGTCGTCACCGATCCATACCTGGGGGTCAAGGAAGCGCCCCAGCCAATGGCTCTTGACCCGCACCTGCAAAACCAGGGTTTGCGCCACGCCAAAGTCACCCGTCACCTGTATGACACCTTTGGCCAGGGTGGTGGGGAATTGCGGCGTACCCGCCGGGAAGTCATAGCGATAATCGTCGCTTGGGGCATAGAACAAATGGTCGGCGAACCAGGCTTCATGAGCGACCCAGCCCAGCAGCAGGAACAGCGGCAATGGCCACCATGCGACAAAAAAGCCAAACAGCAATGCAGCCAACAATGCACCGATCAGCACCACGCGTTTGCGTTGGCGATGGCGTTTAAGCAATTGCTGCTTGCGTGCGCTCATGACTGCCTGTCCTCGCTCAAACCTGATAGACCGGAACCCGGTGACACCAGCGGTCCTTGTATTCGCGATCGGCGCGGCCGAACGAGTAACGCAGCGGCTTGCCCACGGCTCGGGCCTGCTCCCAAGCGGCTTGGGTGTTGACGAAACTGAGTACACTGCCGGGGCTGAACTCGCGATTCTGCGGATCGACACCGCCGTTAATGTATTCCAGGCTGACCCACTTCGGCGCCTCGACCCGGTACAGAATCTGGATCGCCACCGGCTCGTCGTTCAGATAGATCAAGGACCCGGTCATGAACTCACGTAACAGGCTGAACACTTCAGCCAGATGCGTCTTGCCCGGTGCTTCAAAGTTCCAGCGGCGCTGGAACAGGTCAGCATAGATGATCGCCTGTTCGCTGGCGCTCAGCTCCAGCATCGGCCGGATAATGCCGCCCGCCTCTTCCAGCAAACGCTGATCACGACGCTGGTTGTAGCGAAACTTCTTGCTGTAGTCCTCGGGCTCACGAGCCAGCGCCAGGCCTTCAGGCTGCTCAGTGAGGCCAGTGATGCTTTGGGCGTTGAGTTCGGACACATAACGTGCGCGATGTCGCACACGAATCTGGACGTCTTCGTCAACCGGCAGAATGATCTCGGCATTGCCGAGATCAAGCAGGCCACGTTTGCCTTCACGCTTGAGCACTTCCTTGGACAAGGCCACATGACGCCCCCAGGTCGGCATCGCGGCGCACAATTCACCGTCGACGAACCAACCCAGATAACGCACCGGAATGCCTACCAGCCCTGCCAGACGCTCAACCACTTCGGGATGAGTCGCCACGCTGCCGCCAAACTGTTGCCAGGCCTGGGTATAAGCCGTTGCATCGATGGGCGCCCAGCCGCTTTCTCTCCAGGCTCGCCAGTAACTCAAAATCAAACGTGGGACTCCGTCATCGCCTCGTCGGTGCTTTCGACGAAATCCTTCTCGTGCAGGCGTGCATAGAGACCGTTCAACGCTAACAACTCGGCGTGGGTGCCGCGTTCGACGATGCGGCCCTGGTCCATCAACAGGATCAGATCGGCCTTCTCGATGGTCGACAAGCGGTGAGCGATCACCAGCGTGGTACGGCCCTTCATTACTTGTTCCAGAGCCGCCTGAATATGCCGCTCGGATTCGGTGTCGAGAGCCGAGGTGGCCTCATCGAGGATCAACAATGGCGCATTCTTGAGCAGCGCCCGGGCAATCGCCAGACGCTGGCGCTGACCGCCGGAAAGCAGCACGCCATTTTCGCCCACCAAGGTGTCGTAGCCTTGAGGCATTTGGTCGATGAACTCGGCGGCGTAGGCATCTTCGGCCGCCTTGCGCACGTCTTCGAATGGTGCGCCAGCAAGGTCGCCGTAGGCGATGTTGTTCGAAACACTGTCGTTGAACAGGGTGACCTGTTGGGTCACAAGGGCAATGTGACGACGCAAGTTGGTCAGTTTGTATTCTTCGACATCCATACCATCGAGCAGGATCTGGCCCTTGTCGTGGTGATAGAAACGTGGAATCAGGTTGGCCAAGGTCGACTTGCCGCTGCCTGAACGCCCCACCAAAGCGACCATCTGGCCTTCTTCGGCGGTAAAGGAAATATCGTTGAGCACGATTTTCTCGGTGCCCGGGTACTGGAAGCTCAAGTTACGCACTTCCAGGCGACCGTTGACGCGCACCATCTCCTTGGTGCCAGTATCGACTTCCGGTACTTCGTCGAGCTGCTCGAAGATGCTCTCCGCACCGGCCAATCCCTTCTGGATCGTGGCGCTGACTTCCGACAACTGACGAATCGGCTTGGGTAACAAACCGGCGGCGGTGATGTAGGCAACCAGTTCGCCAGCAGAGGCATCGCCGCGAAGGTAAAGCACCAGATACATCAACACAGCCATGCCAACGTAAATCACCAGTTGCAGCATCGGCGTGTAAATCGACTGGGTACGGGTCATGCCCAGGCTGCGGTTCATGTTATCGGCGCTAGCCTTGTGGAACCGCTCGATTTCGTAGGTCTCACCGCCAAAGCTGCGAACCACGCGATAGCCCTGGATCGTCTCCGAAGCCACATGGGTCACATCGCCCATCGCCACCTGGATTTTCTTGCTTTGCTTGCGAAATTTTTTGCTGGCGCTACTCACCAGAATCGCGATGACCGGCAGGATCGCCAGCAATACCAGGGTCATTTTCCAGTTGCTGTACAGCAGGTAAACAAACAGGAACACCACCGTCAGGCCTTCGCGAATCACCACCTTGATCGCATCGGTGGCGGCGCCGGTGACCATGGTCACGTTATAGGTAATACGGGAAATAAGATGACCGGAGTTATGGTTGTCGAAGTAGCGGTTAGGCAAGGTCAACAGATTGTCGAACAAGGCGCAACGCAGGTCGTGGACCACGCCACGGGCAACCTTGGCCAGGTAATAGTTGCCGAGAAATGAGCCAATCCCCTGGTAGACCGCAATCAGCACAATCAACAACGGTACACCGAGCACCAGCGAGACACCCAGGAACTTGGTGTCATCGGGTTTCTGCAAGGCGTCGAGAAAATGCTTGAGCATGTCCGCCAGCATCGGCTGGCTGGATGCGAATAGCACGAAGCCGACAATACTGACGGCGAAAGCGCCCCAGTACGGGAGCACGTATTTCAGCAACCGCAGGTAAATCTTCATGCTTGATTGCTGGTCGGAATTGGCCATTCGGCGCGCCTCGTACGTTTGAAAAAGACAGACAACCTGTGGATTGTAACAGCGAACGAATTACAACATCGGCCCCGCCAGGACGAGGTGCCGAAAACGCTGTTTCAACACTTCGCTTCCGGTCCAGGAGCATCAGGGGTTGAAAAACTCCAAACGGAATCTTTGGTTTCATTGCTCCCACGAGCAGCCAACACGATGCTCAAGGCAATCGGCAACCAAGTGATCAACCAGTCCGCATTGGGCTTGAGCCAGAGACCAATGCCATCGGTCATCAACGACGCCCCGGAAAACACCCAGAGTGCCAGCAACACCTGCCCCAGTGGCTGTGCGCGCGAAATCCAGCCACGCCAGCCAACCGCCAGCCACAACCAGCCGAACAGCAGCAGACCAGGCACACCAAGACGCACACCGATATCCAGGAACAGGTTATGGGGATGTTTGAAGGCCAGTCCGATTTCAGGGACAGGAATCAGGTACTCATGGAATCCCAACCCCATCCCCCAATGATCCAGCATCAATTGAACGCCGCCGTTCCATAGCTCCGGACGGAAAGAAACGCCGCGCTGCAACAGGATTTCCGGCTTGAATACAGCAATGGACGCCAACCCCAGAATCACCAGAATGATCAGTCCGCCCGCCATGCGCGACGGTCGCGCCACTCCCATCACGAAGAGACAGGCCAGCAAGCCGATCCACACACCGCGGGTTTGGCTGAAGCCCAGAAATAGCGCATACCCCAGCGCCGGAATCAGCAGCAACGCCATCATCCAGGGATTGAAACGTTTGGTCTGCAACGTGAAGATGCCAAGAATCAGCAAGGCCCCCACCGCATGCGCGGCCATGATTGCAGTGTCCCACAAGCCAATGGCAATCAGCCTGCCGCTGAAAGGCTGAGCAGACACGTCATAAAAGTAGACCCAGGAAGCCGCAGCAAAAAAACCGCCCATGATCGATGCATACAACAACATGGACTCGAACCGCCACTTGCGGTTCTGCGCAGCCAGTAGCACACCTAACAGGGTAAGGGTCACATAGAGCGTCACCTTGCTTTTGCCGAAGACGTTATCGCCCCCCTCAACCATCAGCACCAATAATGTCCAGGCCACGAAAATGGCGAAGAGGATGCACTCCGGTTGTTTGAGCATCAGCCGAAAATCCCGATGGAACAGCGCCAACACGGCGGGCAGCCAGAGCAGGAAAATTATCATTTGGTGATAAAGTTTATTGTTCGGCAGTACCCACGCTCCACACAGCAGCACAAGAAAACCGATAGACGCCCACACTTCCAGGACATCCTTAGCGAAAAATCTCTTCATTCCTGTCAGCACTCGGCTTTACCCAGCATTCGATTGGCGACCCGCTGCAACTGGGCCTTGTCAGCGTTCTTCCAGCCACCCTTGATGCAATAGTGCTCGGAGAGGTAGTGGAGGAAGTTACGCCTCAACCGCTCATCGAGTGGCCATTGCGGGAATGCGCGCGCCAGTTCCATCACCTGCTCGGCGTTATCGGCATGCATCACCAGCCCCTCGATATTGAAAAACGCCTGACCCAGAGTCAGCACAGGCTTGCCCAAGAGTAGGCTTTCCAGGCCAACCGTCGAGTTCAGCGTGATCACAAACTGGCTGGACTCGATCAACTGCTGAGTGGCATTGCCGTTGGCGAACAACAGACGCTCGTGAGTACGCTCATGCAACTCGGGATACGTTTCGCGACTGGATGGATGCTCCTTGAACACCACGGTCAAACCAGTCTCTTTGGCCAAGCGCTCGCCCAACGCAAACATCTCGCGCATGTTCCTGATCCAGGGAGAAAACAGCCGAACCTGACTATCGCGGTCATCCTGGAACGGAATAAAGACGAACTGCTCCGGCAGCACAATCGGTGCCGGGCCGCTGGTACGAGGTTGGCGTGGGATCAGCACAGGCACTGCCTGACTTTCAGGCACGGGAAAAGGATAGTTGAGGTAAAAACCGGCCTCGCGCGGAACGGCGTTCAGGTAGTTCACGCCCTGCGGATCAACGGTTGTGGTGTCGGGCAACAGACCGTTCTCGAAGAAAAAAGTCTTACAACCCGGCGGCGCCAAGGCCGTCAGCAATCGGCAGTATCGATGGGCACCATTCCAGAACACCAGCGCGTCGGGGCGCTCGCGATCAAGCAAGGCCTGGGCGCGCAGCGCCATCCAAATCAGCTCAAGACGTAACAACAGACGATACAAGCGACCATCGTTTTTGTTCTTGACGCGCCGCTCCTCGCATTTTTCTTCGATCAGGCTCGGCCAGTCGACTCGCGAAAGCACTCTGGATGTCTGCAACAACCTTGGCCAGGGCATCTGTGGTGGGGTAACGACTTTACCTTGTAGCTCGGTTTCATTGAGTAACCGATTGAAGTAGAGGCCTTGATGTTTGGCCAGGGAAATGAACAGCATTGTCGTCATAGGGTGTCCAAAAAATAGGCCGCATCCACCCGCCAAAGCGCAAATATAACCACGTGCGACAAGTCCGCAGACATCAACACCCTGTTATTCGCCCGTCCGCGTATAGAAGTATAAAACCAGGTATCAGAAGCAAGCACTCTATGGTATTGCGCCAGGCAACCCCGTGAACGGGCAACTGCATCTTAAAAAGTGCGGCGATTGTACCACAGCGGTTTTTTGCAGCATGCGCACTGCGGTAACATAGTCGGCTGCCCATCCCATCAGAGGCCAAGCCCTGGAGCCTTGATGCAAACGCTCGACCATACCGCTTATCTCAACATGCGCGAGGGCGCCGACGTTCTCGAGGCCGATGGTAAAGGGGATAAAGTCTTGTGCCTGGCCGATGGCTCGATGCTCAAGCTGTTTCGCCGCAAACGCCTGCTGACCTCTGCACTTTGGGCGCCTTACGCCCGACGCTTCGCCGACAACTGCCGGGCACTGCACGAACGCAATATCGAATGCCCAACGGTTCGCCAGATTTATCGCATTCCCAGCATCAAGCGCGATGCCGTGCATTACGACCCCCTGCCCGGTCGCACCCTGCGTCAGTTACTGGGCACCGACAATAACGAATCTCTTCGGGCACAATTGGGTGAGTTCATTGCACGCCTGCATGAGGACGGCATCTACTTTCGCTCTGCACACTTGGGCAATGTGGTATTGACGCCTGAAAACACGCTGGGGCTGATCGACATCGCCGACCTGCGCACCTATCGCAAGCCGCTGCGCAAAGGCCTGCGTCTGCGCAATTTCAAGCATATGTTGCGCTATCGCCAGGATCGCGAGTGGCTGCTCAAGGACAACCAGTTCCTTGAGCATTACCTGAACCATCAACGCGTGTGCAATGTTCGGGAACTGAGCCTGGCGCTGACTCCTTAAACCCTAAGCCGCCAGCGTCAGCATCAGCCGGCGGCAGACAGCCTGAAGGTCTCGAAGTCTCGCGCCGGGTCTGCGCCTCGCAGCAAGTCATCAACCAGCTGAATGGTCTTTGCCAAACCCTGAGAACCGTATACCAGGTGGTAATCGGCAAAACGCCGGGCTTGGGCCACATGCCCCGGATAATCCTGCTCAAGCGCTTGCAACTGGCGGGAAAACTCATGTTCATCGCGCACTTGAGGCCCAAAAAACAGCGAGTGAGAGAAGATATCCACATCGCTGCCCGCATTCACATGGATCACCGGCCGACCCGCCAGCCCTGCCTCGATACCTGCATTGGACATGATATTGACCACAACGCTGGCCTGCGCCAAAGCGTGCGCCAATGAACACTTGCTATCCAGCAAGGCGACGCTGGCCAACTGCGCAGCGGCATCGCTCCAGAATTGCGCCTTGCTGCGCGGATGACGCTTGAACAGCACGCGATAGTGCGGATGCTGCTCGGCCCAGTCGCGCAGTAACTGATAGGTGCGCTGGTAGCCCGATTCTTTTTCCCGATCAGGGCCAACGCCCAGAATTAACAACGTCTGAAGCGCAGGATCGGCAACTGGCAGGTTATAGGTTTCATCGGCGAGGTAAGAACCGATCAGCACCACCGTCGACTCACCGAACCGCAATGTTCTTTCTTGCAAGGCAACCAGCGAACTATGGCCAAAGACGCCGTAGTAGTCGTAATCGTTCATCCCCAGTCGCCGCGAAGACTCCAGCGTCGTGGCATGAGCCAGCTGCAGCAGTCGAGCACCACGCGCTGCCAATGCCAAGCGCAGGAACGGCGCATGAAGACTACCGTTGCGTTCATTGATCAGCACCTTTGGCGAATAGGTCATCACCAACCACTGGGCATGGGCGGCGTACACCAGATAACGCAACGGTACGGACTGCGGCGGCGCCAGCAGCATGCGCTGGGCGCAGGCGTCCGAGGGAGAACGTAACGCTGCCTCTGTCACGTGCTGCCCGCGCTTGCGCAGGCCCTCGATCAGAATATTCTTGCGCTGCAACACCATGGACTTTGGTGCCGAATGCAACAACAGCACCTCACAAGGCGCAGCGACAACCGAATCACTCAAACACGCCTTGGCGCGTATCCCGACCACCACGTCCACCAGCACATCACGAACCAGACGCAAAAGACTACCGCAGCGACCATGACGCTCGCGCAGCAGCTTCCAGCGATAACGGTCCAGCTCACGCGCTTTTTGTGCCCAGCATCCCGGCGCCTGGAACACACTTGCGTCAGACGGCGGCGTGTTCACTTGAACAATAACCGGATGGCCTTGCGGGTATAGGACCAGCGCGCGAGCGAGCGCAGATCGGCGCGCACGGCGCGGGCGTAAAAAGCCTTGGCGTTGACATAATCGCCGGCACTGTAGCAATCGCGGAACAACGACAGGCAACGCTGAGCCAGGAAAGCCTGACGCAGGTCCTGCAGTTCTTCAGGCATGCGTTCCGAGGAAAATACCTCGTCAACCATCCCCACGCCCGCCGCCAGGCTTTGCTTGAGGTCATGCCGCATGCTATCGCCATGCTTGTAGATCAACGCCAGGGGCTGATCGAGCACGCTGCACGGGAAACGCGCCAGTACCTGAGCAAACACCGGAATATCCTCAACGTTGCGCAAGTGCTCAGGATAGTTGCCCGGCGCAAACACTTCGCGATGCATCGCACAGGCGCCGTTAGACAGCGATACCGTCTTGTCCAGCAAGTAGCCACGCACACGCTGGCGCGGGGTGGCTGGCAAGGGTTTTACGGTGTGCTGGACGCGACGACCGTCGTCGAACACCGACCAGTGACCGCCAATGATCAAACGGCTGTCAGGGTTGCTGGAGATATGCCGGGTCAACGCGGCCAGCGCACCAGGCGCCATCTCATCATCGGCATCGAGGAAGATCAGGTATTGCCCCCGAGCCTCCACGATCCCGCGATTACGCACCGAAGACAAACCGCCATTGGGTTTACGCAGAGCTCTAAAGCATCCTGCATGTTCAGCCAGGAGCTGCTCCAGAACGTGCGGCGTCGCATCAGTGGAACCGTCATCGATCACCAGCAACTCAGCCTGGGCATCACCCAACTGCGCCAGCACCGATTTCACCGCACGCGGCAGGGTTTTGGCGTAGTTATAAGCAGGAATAACGACACTGATCAGCACGTCAGTCAACCGCATACCCGTCCGCACCTTCTTTGACCACCAGAATGTCTTCCATGATCAGGTACTGCAGGTCGGAACCGAAGAACATGTTCAAGGCGTCGGTCGGCGAGCAGATCATCGGCTCACCACGACGGTTGAGCGAGGTGTTCAGCGACACGCCGTTACCGGTCAGCACTTCCAGCGCCTTCATCATGTCGTAGTAGCGCGGGTTGTATTCACGCTTCAACACCTGCGCCCGGGATGTGCCGTCTTCGTGGACGACTTCCGGCACGCGGGTCTTCCACTCTTCAGCCACTTCGAAGGTGAAGGTCATGAACGGCGCCGGGTGATCGATCTTGATCATCTGCGGTGCAACGGTGTCGAGCATCGACGGGCAGAAAGGCCTCCAGCGCTCGCGGAACTTGATCTGGTGGTTGATGCGGTCAGCCACGCCGGTCGCGCTCGGGCAACCGATGATCGAACGACCGCCCAGGGCGCGCGGACCGAACTCCATGCGGCCCTGGAACCAGGCCACCGGGTTGCCGTCGACCATGATTTTGGCGATTTTTTCCGGCATGTTGTCGAGCTTGCGCCATGCAGGCGCGCTCGGGTGACGGGCGCAGGCCGCGATCACGTCTTCGTTGCTGTAGGACGGGCCGAGGTAGACGTGTTCCATCTTCTCGACCGGTACGCCACGGGCGTGGGACACGTAAGCCGCAGCGCCGACCGCGGTACCGGCATCGCCGGACGCAGGCTGAACGAACAGTTCCTTGATGTCGTCGCGGGCAATGATTTTCTGGTTAAGCTTGACGTTCAACGCACAGCCACCGGCGAAGGCCAGTTTGCCGGTTTCCTTGAGCACATCGCCCAGGTAATGATCGATCATCTGCAACGCCAGTTTCTCGAACAGCGCTTGCATGCTCGCGGCGTAGTGGATGTACGGCTCGTCGGCGATATCGCCTTCGCGTTTCGGACCCAGCCACTCGATCAGCTTCGGCGAAAAGTAGAAACCTTTGCCCTTCTCTTTATAACGACGCAGGCCGATGACGTTGGCGTAGTCGGTGTTGATCACCAGCTCGCCGTTCTCGAACGAGGCCAGACGCGAAAAATCGTATTTGCTGGCATCGCCGTACGGCGCCATGCCCATGACCTTGAACTCACCGTCGAGCATCTCGAAACCGAGGAACTCGGTGATCGCGCCATACAAGCCGCCGAGGGAATCCGGATCGAAGAATTCCTTGATCTTGTGGATCTTGCCGTTTTCGCCGTAACCGAAGAAGGTCGTGGCGTACTCGCCCTTGCCGTCGATCCCGAGGATCGCGGTTTTTTCTTTGAAACCGGAACAGTGGTAGGCACTGGAGGCGTGGGCCAAATGGTGCTCGACCGGCTCGATCTTGATTTTCTTCGGATCGAAGCCCAGTTGCTCGAGGCACCAGACAATCTTGTTGCGATAGCGCTTGTAGCGACGGTTGCCCATCAGGATCGCATCGAGCGCACGGTCCGGGGCGTACCAGTAACGCTTGGCGTAGTGCCAGCGAGCCTTGCCGAACAGGCTGATCGGCGCGAACGGAATCGCAACCACGTCAACGTCGGACGGCTTGATGCCCGCCTGCTCGAGGCAGAACTTCGCCGACTCGTAAGGCATGCGGTTCTTTGCATGTTTATCGCGCACGAAGCGCTCTTCCTCGGCCGCCGCGACCAGCTTGCCGTCGATATACAGGGCTGCGGAAGGATCATGGCTAAGGGCGCCGGACAGGCCAAGAATCGTCAATGCCACAGGGGTCTAGCCTCTTTAGTCTGCATGCAGGCGCAACGCGCCTCAAAAATTAATGTGCCCTCGCAAGGGGCGAGAGACAGCTAAAGGGCGGGATTATAGCGTAAACATGCCGGGAATGAGCCTGCCCTTATCAGCGCTGTGAAGATGGGGTCGAGCCCACGCGTTCGCCTTCGCTCATCCGCGACCGGGGCGCCAGTAGATCCTGATAGAACCTATCTTCTAGATCTCGCAAGACCGGTCTGGCGCCATCGCGGGCAAGCCCGCTCCCACAGTGATCGCGCCGCACACAAAACTTATGCACACCACTGAACCTGTGGGAGCGAGCCTGCTCGCGATGGGATTCAGGCAGCGCCAGAGATATCCTTGGGCAAACGCTGATCAATCACCTGATGCAGCGCACTGCTCTCGGGCCAATTGCGCATAAACCGAGCCCGATCCCGCGCGTACGCCGGGGCAAAGCTACTGAGCGAACCGTGCTGACACATCGAATCCAGATCAATCAGCGCCCAGCGATCCTGCTGCCAGAACAGGTTATGCCCCTTGAAATCGCCATGGCTGATCCGCTCGCGAATCAGCTCGGCGAACAGGTGATCCAAAGCCTGCAACTCGGCTTGCGGCGCTTCGCCGCTTTCCACGTACGGCGCAAACCGCTCGATGATATCCGGCCCCGGCAAATACTCGGTCACCAGGTACGCCCGGCTGCGCAGCCAGAGAAAACGTTTCTCCAGTAACGCCAATGGCTTGGGCGTGGCGATACCCAGGAACGCCAGGCGATTGCCTTCACGCCATGAGTGCCAGGCGCGGCTCGGGCGCCAGAAACGTTTGAGCCAGTGGGCAAAGCCCTTGATGTTGTAGCGCTTGACCAGCAATGTGCGCCCGGCCACGTCGACCTTGCCGACGCTTGCCGCGCCGCCGGTCTTGTACAGATGACCCTGATCGAGCAAGGCATCGGCCTGCTCCAGCACCGGCAACATCGCAGCCTCTTCCTCACGGCGAATCGCCCGCAAGCCGAACGCTCCGCGCTGGACGCTGAACAACGTACATTCACGGCCGACCTTGATCAGGAAGTCCTTCAAACGCCAGCGGCGGACCTTGTCGATCTGCTTCTGCAACGCTTCCATGGGCAAGGCATGCTCGCCGTTCTCCAGCAGGTAATACACCAGCAATTCTTCGGTGAAGGGTTCCAGCGATTTGGGCAACTGGGCAAAAAACACCCCGAGGTTTTCCAGAACTTTGTCCTGTGACAGTGGCTTGCCAGCCGTATCGGCACAGATCCCGGCGCCATCGATCAAATATAATTGACCGCCATGGCGCAGCAGGTTGTCCAGGTGCAGGTCTTCCTGCCACAGTCCCTTGCTATGCAGATGACCTATCGCGCCCAAGGCTTCGGCCAGCACTGCTGACTGTTCATCCGCCAGTACCGGCAAATGTTCAACCTGTTTCCAGGCGTCTCCCAGGCTCTCGGCGCCTTCAAGGAAATCGAACAATAACCAGCCGCCCTCGCCGTCCTTCAGGCCATCAGCCAATAGCAACGGCGTGGTCAGCCCCTGAGCGGCGAGCAAACGCACGCCGTCCAGCTCACGCTTGAAGTGCCGCGCCGCTTTACCGCCGACCAGCAACTTGGCCAATACCGGCCGACCGCGCCAGACCCCGGCGCCCACATAACGTTGCCCTGGTAATACCCGCAGCAGGCTCAGCAATTGCAACTCTGCCGGCCCCGCGGCATCGGCCAGTGGAATGTTCAACGGCAGGCTTGGGCTGCGGCCAGCGTTTTTCAGTTCGGACAAACGCATCAACGCGCCTCCTTGTGACTGCGCCGCGCACTCAGGCGCGATACCCAACTGTCCACCAGCGAACTGCTCAATGGCTGATCCAGATAAACTGCCAACAGCTCTCGCAGCTGACTTTCGCTCCATTCCGGCGCCCGACGCAGCAATGGGTCCAGGTCCTTGACCCGATCACGTTGACCAAAGAACAGCGGGCGAGTTTTTTCCAGATCAATCAACCGAGCCTGATAACCATCACCGGTGGCCTGGAGAAAAATGTGCTTGGGATAGAAGCAACCGTGGAGTTGATGCACTTCGTGCAGGCGTCGCGCCAGTTGCCCACAGGCTTTCAGAATCGCCGAATGCTGCGCCGCGCCAAGGTCGGACCAGCGCTGCAACAGCGAATCCAGATCATCCCAACCGTCCAGCGCGCGGGTCAGCAGAATCGCCCGGACTTCGCCGTCGACTTTGCGCTCACCGAAAAACGCCGCCTGCAGCGCCGGTATACCCAGTTTCTGATAACGACTGATGTTGCGAAACTCACGGGCAAAACTCGGCTCGCCAAAGGGCGAATGCAATGTGCGTGTCAGGTAGTTGCTCTGGCGTTTGAGGTAATAGCTATGACCTTCCAGTTCCAGCCGAAACACACTGCTCCAGCCACCCCGACCAGTGTTGGGTTTGTCCACGGCTTCGAGCTGTTTGGCCCAGAGCGCGTCGAAGGTGCCGAGGCCATGACGCTCAAGCAGCGCACGATCTTCAGCAGCCAGAAAATCAGTCATTCCCGTCCCTCAAAAAATCTCACCACGTGCCGAATCCGCTTCTTGTCGACGGCATTGAGCCGGGTGCATTGGCGGTATTGCAGGTAGAAGCGCAGACGCTGGGTGGCCGACAGGTGATATTTGGCAACTTTGTCCAGGCAAGCCAGGTCTTTGGTGATCCGGTACTTGAGCCAGAAGCCGCGCCAGAAATCACCGTTGGGGCAGTCGATCAGAAACAGCCGCGCCTCATCATCGATCAGCAGGTTGCGCCACTTCAAATCGTTATGGGTAAAACGGTGGTCGTGCATGGTCCGGGTATAGCCCGCCAACTGTCGACTGATGTTGTCGACCCAGGCGCGGTCCGCCAGTTTCGGATCATGCCGGTCAGCCAGGGCCGACAAATCTTCGGTATGAGGCAGTTCGCGCGTGATCATTGCCCCACGGTCATATGCCACGCCGCGCCGTTCCAGCCCCCAGGCCACAACTTCGGCGGTAGGAATGCCCCATTTGGCGAAACGCTTGAGGTTCTGCCACTCGGCCTTCACCCGCGGCTTGCCCAGGTAACGGCGCAGGCCTTTGCCGGCGCCGACGTAGCGCTTGACGTAATAGTTGACGCCGTTGCGCTGGACGCGAATGACCTCGGACAGTGGATCGTGGGTCAGTCGTTCGCCCTTGAGCGCGAACACCGCGTCAAGACTGCCGAAGTCTTCTGCCAGATCGCTGTAAGCAGGTTCCAGTGTCCAACCCGACATCAGAGCGCGTCCCCGTATCGCTGCTTACGCTCGTAGAGCTTGTTGGCCTTGCCTTCGAGCCATGCCAGCAGTCCCGCTTCTTCAGCCAGTATCTGGCGCAGGGGCTGCTGGAAGTAACCCTTGAGGAAGCGAAGTTTGTCGCGACGAGTCAGGCCGATGTCGAGCGCCGAAAAATACAGCGCCGCCAAGTCCTTGTTGCGCCAGCGCTGGGTAATCGTCGGACGGGTCTGAGCACGGTGCAGATCGATCACCGAGAGCTTGAAGTCGTCGGCTGTCACCGGTTTGTCGGTGTGCAGTAGAAAATGACAGATATAGCAGTCGCGGTGGTTGACCCCGGCGCGGTGCATCATGCCGGTCATGCGTGCGACTTCGGCGATCAAGGCGCGTTTGAGTTTGGGCTCGGGCGGCTGCTTGACCCAGTCAATGCTGAAATCTTCGAGGCTGACGGTGGGCGCCAACTCTTCAGTGACGATGAACGAATGCTGGTCCGCCGGGTTGCTGCCCTTTTCGCCGTAGGCCACAGCGGTCATGGTCGGCACACCGACTTCTTGCAGGCGCTGAATGGCCTTCCACTCCTGGCCCGCGCCAAGCACTGGCAACTTGGCGGTCAGCAAGTTTTTGAAGATCTCACCCCAGCCGATGCCACGGTGGATTTTCACGAAGAACCCGTGACCGTCCACTTCTGTACGCAGTGTCCGGCGCGCTTCAAGCTCGCGGTACACCTCGCCCTTGAGGCCCTCGACTTCGGCGAACGGATCGCGTCCGGCCCAGAGGCTTTTGAACGGTTCAGCCAGCATCAACTTCATTAAGCGTGCTCCGCCAGAATCACATCGGCCGCGTGCTGCGGCATGCTGTAGAGGTCGGCCGTCGCGGCGAAAGCCAGACCGTTGCGGCTCCAGGCCGCCCGTGCATTTGCGTCGTTCAACATGCCGGTCAGGTACTGCGTCAGTTGCGCCTGATCGAAGGGCTCGTCCAGCACCAGGCCCGCGTCGGCCTCGGCGATGTAATGAGCGTACCCGCACACCGCGCTCACCAGCACCGGCAAACCAGCCACCACGGCTTCAAGCAGCACCGTCCCGGTGTTTTCGTTGTACGCCGGGTGGATCAACAGATCGGCACCGAGCAGGAAACGCGGGATATCGCTGCGGCCCTTGAGGAACTGCACGTTGTCGCCGAGCCCCAATGTGGCGCTCTGCAACTGGAATACTTTGGGGTCATCCTGGCCAATTACAAACAGCCGGGTGCGCTTTTTCAGTTCGGTGGGCAAGGCAGCCAGCGCCTTGAGACTGCGGTCCACGCCTTTGGTCTTGAACCCGGAGCCGATCTGCACCAGCAGCAGTTCATCATCTTTCAGGTTGAACTCGCGACGAAAATCGGCACGGATCTCGGCGGCATTGGCCGGTGCGCGACGGTCCTGAGAGATACCCGGCGGCAGTAAATGAAAGCGCGCAAGCGGCGTGTCGTAATGCTTGATGAACAGCGGCTGCTGCACTTCGGAAATCATCAGCACTTCGGTCTTGGCATCCTTGGCGAACACCGCGCGCTCGTACTCGGCGAAGTGCCGGTAGCGGCCCCAACGACGGTACAGCGAGTTGCGCAGGTTCTGCGCCTTATCTTCAAAGCAGCCATCGGCGGCGTAGTAAACGTCCAGGCCCGGCATCTTGTTGAAACCGATCAGGCGATCCACCGGACGCTTGGCCAGATCGGCCTCCATCCATTCGGTGAGCTTTTCGTTGCGCCGATGATTGAAGAACGCCTTGACCGGTGCCACCAGCACTTCGAAACCCGGCGGAATATCGCCTTCCCAGATCAGCGTATAGACGCGAATCTGATGGCCGCGCTGCTGGCATTCGAGGGCGATGCGCATGAAATCGCGCTGCAAGCCACCAAACGGAAAATATTTGTACAGGACAAATGCCAATTGCATCAGCGCAGCTCCTCAGCCAGTAACAACGTGCTCAGTCGGCTCGCGACACGCTCGGGATTCAGACGCGTGAAGCACAGGGGCCACTCGCGTTTCAGGTCGAACCGACGGGCATCGTCGGCTGTCGGTTGATAGGTGCATTTCTTTTGTAGGCACGGTGCGCAGGGAAAGTCGCTGGCCATGTGAATCTGCGACTTGCCGTACGCGCCGGTCAGGCCCGGGTTGGTCGGGCCAAACAGCGACAGAGTCGGCACGTCCAGCGCCGCAGCGAGGTGACCGAGACCGGTGTCCACCGCCACGCAGGCTTGCGCTCCGGCCAGGACTTTGCCGACGCCCGCCAGGTTCAGCTTGGGCAGCACTTCGACGTGCTTCATGTCTTTGCCGATGCGTTCGGCGCGGGCCTTTTCGACCGGATTACCCCACGGCAGCTTCACCGCCACACCGAGGTAACCCACCCGCTCGGCCAACTCGCGCCAATAGGCTTCGGGCCAGTGCTTGGTGTCCCAAGTGGTGCCATGGAGAAACACCACGTACGGATTCTTGCGCGGCAACTCCACCAGTCTCTCGACGTTCAGGCCATAGTCGCCCAACCCTTTTGGCAGGTCGTAACCCAATGCGACCGCGAACAGCTGACGCACTCGCTCTACCGCGTGCTGCCCACGGGCCACGGCCAGACGTCGGGAGTAGAAATGCGCGGCGATCGGTTCGCGGGCCGAGTTCTTGTCCAGCCCGGCCACCGGAGCTTTGGCATAGCGGGTCAGCAAGGCACTTTTCAGCAGGCCTTGGGCATCGATCACCAAGTCATATTTGGTCGCGCGAATGCTTTGCTTGAAGCGCTTCCACTCGCCACTCTTGATGGTCTGCCAGATGTTCTTGCGCCAGCGACGGATCGCCACCGGAATCACCTTGCCCACGGCCGGGTGCCAGGTCGGAATTTCGGCGAAGCCTTCTTCCACCACCCAGTCGAACGTGATGCCGGGGATCGCCCGCGCCGCGTCGGTCAACGCTGGCAACGCGTGAATCACGTCGCCCAGCGAAGAAGTCTTGATCAACAGTACCCGCAAACTATTTGACCTCGACCACAGTGCCCAGCAACCGCTGCAAGGCTTCGTTCACCGCTTTCGGCATGAGCTGGCGCAAGCAATTGTAATGACCGAAACGGCAGGTACGATCGAAGCACGGACTGCATTCGATGCCCAGGCGCACGATTTCGACGTGCTCGGCCAATGGTGGTGTGAAACCCGGCGAAGTCGAGCCGTACACCGCCACCAACGGGCGGTTCAGCGCAGCGGCCACGTGCATCAGGCCGGAGTCGTTGGAGACCACCGCGTCAGCGCAGGACAGCAGATCGATGGCCTCGGCCAGGGACGTATCGCCACTGAGGTTCACCGATTCTTCACGCAGACCGGGAATCAGCCGCGCGCGAATGTCTTCGCCCACCGCGTGATCGTTTTTCGAGCCGAACAGCCATACCTGCCAGCCTTCACGGATTTTCGCTTCGGCGACCTTGGCGTAGTGCTCGGAAGGCCAGCGCTTGGACTCGCCGAATTCGGCGCCGGGGCACAGCGCCAACACCGGGCGGTCGAGGGCAAGACCGAATTTGGCCAGTGCGCCGTCACGGGTCACCGGGTCGATTTGCAGGCTCGGCCGCGGATACGGTTTCGGCAACTCGGCACCGGGCTCAAAGGCCAGGGCCATGAAGCGCTCGATCATCAGCGGGTAACGTTCTTTGTCGAGCGTGCGCACATCATTGAGCAGGCCATAGCGGAATTCGCCACGCCAGCCGGTGCGTTTCGGGATACCGGCAAAAAACGGTACCAGTGCCGACTTCAGAGAATTGGGCAGCAGGATGGCCTGGTCATATTGACCGGCCAGGGATTTACCGATGCGCCGACGCGTCGCCAGCTCCAGCACGCCGTGGCCGAGCGGGAAGCTCAAGGCCTGGCGCACTTCGGGCATGCGCTCGAGAATCGGCCGGCTCCACTCGGGGGCCAGCACGTCGATTTCGCACTGCGGGTGGCGCTGTTTGAGACACTGAAACAGTGTCTGCGCCATCACCATGTCACCGACCCAACTGGGCCCAACGATCAGAATTTTCATGTGGTTTCCATAAACGAGCCGGGGAGGCATACGCCTCCCCGCCTCGAGAATCCAGCACCTTCGGGGTGAACCGTCAGGTCATTTGGACGAGCCGATTGGGGCTCGTCGGATCAAGTTAATACACATTCATGTCAATCAGCATAAGCCTCTGTGGCGAGGGAGCTTGCTCCCGCTGGGCTGCGTAGCAGCCCCAAAACTTGCCACCGCATTCTCACTGACAGACCGCACAAGCTGACTTGGGAGCGCTTCGCACTCCAGCGGGAGCAAGCTCCCTCGCCACAAAGGCTCGCTCCCACATTTGAATCTCGTTGCCGTTTCAGCTTAACCCCAGCTCGCGCCAGATTCGCATGACCTGCCGTCGTTCATCCACGAACTGGTCGCCCGGTATCACGCCGGCGTCCTTCTGCAAGGCCTCCCGGTGAGCGGCGGAGCGGTAAGCCTTATAGGCTTCACGCAACAGGCTGGCGTCTTCGGCGGGTATCAGCCCGACCTCCTCCAACCCTTCCAGAATGCGGATATTGTCGGTATAGCGCAGCAATGACGGATGCGCTTGCGACCACGCCAGAGCCGCGTATTGCACCATAAATTCAATATCGACGATACCTCCGGCGTCCTGCTTGAGATCGAACGGCGCCGTGGCCTCGAAGGCATTTGCCGCCGTGCCCGCCGCAGTGCTCTTGCTGCCCAGATTATCGCGCATCTTGGCGCGCATCTCGCTGACCTCCTGGCGCAAGGTCGCCAGGTCCCGTGACTTGGCCAATACCGCCGCGCGAACTTTCTCGAACGCCTGGCCAACATCCTGACTGCCCACCAGCACCCGCGCCCGCACCAACGCCTGATGTTCCCAGGTCCAGGCTTCGTTTTCCTGATACCGGGCAAACGCCCCCAGGGAACTCACCAGCAAACCAGACGCACCGGACGGTCGCAGGCGCATGTCCACTTCATACAACTGGCCGGAGTTGGTCTGCGCCGTCAGCAAATGAATGATGCGCTGCCCGAGCCGGGTAAAAAACTGTGCGCCGTCGATAGGCTTCGGCCCGTCGGTTTCGGCCTGCGGATCGCCGTCGTGGATGAACACCAGATCCAGGTCCGAACTGTGCCCCAATTCCAGGCCACCGACTTTCCCGTAACCGACAATGATGAAACCAGGGTCGCACAAAGTACCGTCGGTGCGCAGCGGCGAGCCGTACTTGGCCACAGTCTGACGCCAGGCCAGGGCCAGCACTTGTTCGAGGATCGCTTCGGCAAGCCAGGTCAGGTAATCACTGACCTTCATCAAGGGCAGGCTGCCGGCGATTTCCGAGGCGGCGACGCGCAAGCGGTGCGCCAGTTTGAAATGCCGCAAAGCTTCCATTTGTTGTTCGAGGTCGTCTTCGGGAATCCGCGTCAAACGCTCGCGCAATTCGGCCGCCAGTTCCGGCGCCAGCGGTGGCTTGAACAGCCGACCTTCGTTGAGCAATTCATCGAGTAGCAACGGGAAGCGCGTGATCTGTTCGGCAATCCACGGGCTCGCGGCGCACAGCGTCAGCAAGCGGCGCAGAGCCCCGGGGTTCTCGGTCAATAAAACGAGATAAGCGGAACGACGTGCCACGGCTTCCACCAGCGGCAGCACCCGCTCCAACACCAGATCGGGATTGGCATGCTCCACAGCCTGAGCCAGCAAGCGAGGAATAAAAGCATCGAGGCGTTCACGCCCCAGGCGCTGCATGGCGCGCAATTGTGGACTGCCGCGCAGACTGGCCAAGGCTTTCAGCGCCTTGGAGGCGTCGGCGAAACCACCCTCTTCCAGCTGACGGCACGCGGCCTCCTCGTCCTGCGCCTCTTCCCACAGCGGCAGCCATTCGCCGCCGACCACCACTTCGCTCTCGGCGCCGTCCTCTTCATCGGGATCAGCGATCACCTGAGCAAAGTGCCAGGCGACCCGGCCACGCCAGTACATCAGCTGCTCATGGAATGCCGTCCAATTGGCAAAGCCGAGCATAAAGGCAATGCGCGCCTGGTCCTGTTCGCCATCCGGGAGCATCTGGGTCTGGCGGTCGGCAATCGCCTGGATTGCGTGTTCGGTGTAACGCAGAAATTCGTAGGCTTCGCGCAATTCGCTGACCACCGCCGCCGGCAGGTAACCCTGACCTTCGAGGGTGCTCAGTACTTTTAATAGAGGACGCTGCTGCAGGCTCAGGTCGCGGCCACCGTGAATCAACTGAAAGGCCTGAGCGATAAATTCGACTTCACGAATGCCGCCGGAACCCAGCTTGATGTTGTCGGCCATGCCCTTGCGCCGGACTTCCTGCTGGATCAGCTGCTTCATGGTGCGCAGCGCTTCGATGGCCGAGAAGTCCAGGTAACGCCGGTAAACGAACGGCCGCAGCATCTCTTGCAGTTGCGCGCCCGCCACTTGATCGCCGGCCACCACGCGCGACTTGATCATCGCGTAGCGTTCCCAGTCGCGACCCTGATCCTGATAATACTGTTCCAGTGCATTGAAGCTCAGCACCAACGCGCCGGACGAACCATACGGGCGCAAACGCATGTCGACGCGAAACACGAAACCGTCAACGGTCATCGGATCCAGGGCCTTTATAAGACGCTGACCGAGGCGAATGAAAAATTCCTGGTTATCCAGCGATCGCTTCACACCGACAGTTTCGCCACCCTCGGGGTAGGCGAAAATCAGGTCGATGTCCGACGACAGATTCAGCTCCACGGCGCCGAGCTTGCCCATGCCGAGGATGACCATCTGCTGCGGCTCGCCGCTACGTCGCCCGGTGGGCGTGCCGAACTGCTGGCAATGGCGCTGATACAACCACTGATAGGCCTGATCGATGCTGGCATCGGCCATGTCCGAGAGGTCGCGACAGGTCTGGATCAGATCGGCCTGGCGGGTCAGGTCGCGCCAGATGATCCGCACTTGCTGACGGGCGCGCTGGCGGCGCAGGGCACGCCCAAGCTGGTCCTCGGTTTCGGCGGCGCTCACTGCCGTCGCAATCTGCGCGCACAACTCGCCCGGCGCAAACGCGCGGTCCAGTTCGCCGGACTGCACCAGCGCAAGCAACATCAAAGGGTCACGCAGACTCTGTTCAATCACAAAGTCGCTGGCAGCAGTGACACGGGAAAATTGCGCCCAGCGCTCAGGCGTCCAGGCGGACAGGCCATGATCATCGGGAAAAACCGAGACGGCAGTACGAAACGACTGCTCGGCACGGGTGACAAATGGCAACAGTACGTTGGGCAGTTCGGCAAGCGAAGGGAGGCTCATGGTCTATCCTTGATCGGCGTGCGAAGGGCTGCATGTAGTGATTTTGGATAATGCGCTACCTGACTGACTGTCGAACAAAGGTTAGAAATAGCTGAAATTTGTTTATTTTTGGCAGCGATCATCAAGCCTTCACCTTTTTTGGTTGGCAAAAGACCAACCTTAACGATTATTCTCACAACGCAGCCGGAGGCCACAAGCCGATCTTCTGTAGTTTTACTACTCGTCTATACATTCGAAAGGCTGAAATGCCCGATGATTTGTAGTAAAACTACACGCCGCCGGAACATACCTCTCGGCAATCCAAGAATTTATATCGTCTGCCCACAAGGCCAGTCGCAAACTCAGGCAACCGATTCTGGAAGCCTTTCCGCCCTGGAGCAAGCCATGCAAGACCTCGATCCCGTCGAAACCCAGGAATGGCTGGACGCCCTGGAATCGGTTCTCGACAAAGAAGGCGAAGACCGTGCTCACTATCTGATGACCCGTATGGGCGAACTCGCGACCCGTAGCGGCTCGCAGCTCCCTTACGCCATCACCACGCCTTACCGCAACACGATCCCCGTTACCCACGAAGCACGCATGCCTGGCGACCTGTTCATGGAACGCCGCATTCGCTCGTTGGTACGCTGGAACGCGATGGCCATGGTAATGCGTACGAACCTGAAAGATTCTGACCTCGGCGGTCACATCTCCAGCTTCGCTTCCAGTGCGACCCTGTATGACATCGGCTTCAACTACTTCTTCCAGGCCCCGACCGACGAGCACGGCGGCGACCTGATCTACTTCCAGGGCCACACCTCGCCAGGCGTTTACGCCCGCGCATTCATGGAAGGCCGCATCACCGAAGACCAGATGAACAACTTCCGCCAGGAAGTGGACGGTCAGGGCCTGTCGTCCTACCCGCACCCATGGCTGATGCCTGATTTCTGGCAGTTCCCGACTGTATCCATGGGTCTGGGCCCGATCCAGGCGATCTACCAGGCACGTTTCATGAAGTACCTGGAAGCCCGTGGCTTCATCCCGGAAGGCAAGCAAAAAGTCTGGTGTTTCCTGGGCGACGGCGAGTGCGACGAACCAGAATCCCTGGGCGCCATCTCGCTGGCTGGCCGCGAGAAGCTCGACAACCTGATCTTCGTTATTAACTGCAACCTGCAGCGCCTTGATGGCCCGGTTCGCGGCAACGGCAAGATCATCCAGGAACTCGAAGGCGTGTTCCGCGGTGCTCAGTGGAACGTGACCAAAGTCATCTGGGGCCGTTTCTGGGACCCACTGCTGGCCAAAGACGTCGACGGTATCCTGCAACGTCGCATGGACGAAGTCATCGACGGCGAGTACCAGAACTACAAAGCCAAAGACGGCGCGTTCGTGCGTGAACACTTCTTCAACTCGCCAGAACTCAAGGCGATGGTTGCAGACTTGTCCGACGACGAGATCTGGAAACTCAACCGTGGCGGCCACGACCCGTACAAGGTCTACGCGGCGTACCACGAAGCGGTCAACCACAAAGAACAACCGACCGTCATCCTGGCCAAGACCATCAAAGGTTATGGCACCGGTGCCGGCGAAGCGAAAAACACTGCGCACAACACCAAGAAAGTCGACGTCGACAGCCTGAAGTTGTTCCGTGATCGCTTCGACATTCCGGTCAAAGACGAAGAACTGGAAAACCTGCCGTTCTTCAAGCCGGAACCAAACAGCGCTGAAGCCCGTTACTTGAGCGAGCGCCGCACTGCACTGGGCGGTTTCGTGCCACAGCGCCGTGCCAAAAGCTTCGACATTCCGACGCCACCGCTGGATACCCTCAAGGCAATCCTGGACGGCTCGGGCGACCGTGAAATCTCCACCACCATGGCCTTCGTGCGGATCCTCGCGCAGCTGGTCAAGGACAAGGAAATCGGCCCGCGCATCGTGCCGATCATCCCGGACGAAGCCCGTACCTTCGGTATGGAAGGCATGTTCCGTCAGTTGGGCATCTACTCCTCCGTCGGCCAGCTCTACGAGCCAGTCGATAAAGACCAGGTGATGTTCTACAAAGAAGACAAGAAGGGCCAGATCCTCGAAGAAGGCATCAACGAAGCGGGCGCCATGAGCTCCTTCATCGCTGCCGGTACTTCGTACTCCAGCCACAACCAGCCAATGCTGCCGTTCTACATCTTCTACTCGATGTTCGGCTTCCAGCGTATCGGCGACCTGGCCTGGGCCGCTGGCGACAGCCGCACCCGTGGCTTCCTGATCGGCGGTACCGCAGGCAGAACCACGCTGAACGGCGAAGGCCTGCAACACGAAGACGGTCACAGCCACATCCTGGCTGCCACCATCCCGAACTGCCGCACCTATGATCCAACCTACGGCTACGAGCTGGCGGTGATCATTCAGGACGGCATGAAGAAGATGACCGAAGAGCAACAGGACGTCTTCTACTACATCACCGTGATGAACGAGTCCTACCAGCAGCCAGCCATGCCGGCCGGTGCCGAAGAAGGCATCAAGAAAGGCATGTACCTGCTCGAGGAAGACACCCGCGAAGCGGCGCACCACGTTCAGCTGATGGGCTCCGGCACCATCCTGCGTGAAGTCCGTGAAGCGGCGAAGATCCTGCGTGAAGAGTTCAACGTCGGCGCTGACGTGTGGAGCGTTACCAGCTTCAACGAACTGCGTCGCGATGGCCTGGCCGTCGAGCGCAGCAACCGTCTGCACCCGGGCCAGAAGCCTAAACTGAGCTACGTCGAAGAGTGCCTGAACGGCCGTAAAGGTCCGGTCATCGCGTCTACCGACTACATGAAGCTGTTCGCTGAGCAAATTCGTCAGTGGGTCCCGTCCAAGGAATTCAAAGTCCTGGGCACCGATGGTTTCGGCCGCAGTGACAGCCGCAAGAAGCTGCGTCACTTCTTCGAAGTCGATCGTCATTTCGTGGTGTTGGCAGCCCTGGAAGCTTTGGCTGACCGTGGCGATATCGAACCTAAGGTGGTGTCTGAAGCCATCGCCAAGTTCGGTATCAACCCGGAAAAACGCAACCCACTGGACTGCTGAGGAGACACTCTGTGAGCGAACTCATTCGCGTACCTGACATCGGCAGCGGTGAAGGTGAAGTAATTGAACTGTTTGTGAAGGTCGGCGACCGCATCGAAGCCGACCAGAGCATCCTGACCCTTGAGTCGGACAAGGCGAGCATGGAAGTGCCTGCGCCGAAGGCCGGTATCATCAAGAGCCTGAAAGTGAAGCTGGGCGATCGCCTGAAAGAAGGCGACGAACTGCTGGAACTGGAAGTCGAAGGTGCCGCTGCTGCGGCCCCTGCGGCTGCGCCGGCTGCCAAGGCTGAAGCCAAACCGGCTGCGGCACCTGCTGCCGCGCCTGCCGCTGCCCCTGCTGCCGCTTCGGTTCAGCAAGTGCACGTGCCGGACATCGGTTCGTCGGGCAAGGCCCAGATCATCGAGATCCAGGTCAAGGTCGGCGACACCGTCGCGGCTGATCAGTCGCTGATCACCCTGGAATCCGACAAGGCGAGCATGGAAATTCCATCGCCTGCCGCTGGCGTGGTCAAGGCCATCAGCGTCAAGCTCAACGACGAAGTCGGCACCGGCGACCTGATTCTGGACCTGGAAGTGGCAGGTGCTGCTGCGCCTGTTGCTGCCGCTCCGGCCCAGGCTGCTGCACCTGTCGCCGCTGCTCCAGCGCCTGCTGCTGCCCCGGCTGCTCCGGTTGCTGACAGCGTTCAGGACATCCACGTTCCGGACATCGGTTCGGCCGGCAAGGCCAAGATCATCGAAGTCCTGGTCAAGGCCGGCGACACCGTCGTCGCCGACCAGTCGCTGATCACCCTGGAATCCGACAAGGCGAGCATGGAAATTCCATCGCCTGCCGCTGGCGTGGTGGAAAGCATTTCCGTCAAGCTGGATGACGAAGTCGGTACCGGCGACCTGATCCTGAAACTGAAAGTCAAAGGCGCGGCACCTGCCGCGGCTCCAGCTCCAGCCGCTGCTGCACCTAGCGCGCCTGCTCCAGCCGCCGCAGCGCCTGCTGCTCCGGCACCTGCCGCACCTGCTGCTGCACCGGCCAAGCCAGGCGCCAAGGTTCACGCAGGCCCGGCGGTGCGCCAACTGGCCCGTGAGTTCGGCGTCGAGCTGAGCGCGGTCAGCCCAAGCGGCCCGCACGGTCGTGTGCTGAAAGAAGACGTGCAGGTTTACGTCAAGGCCATGATGCAGAAAGCCAAGGAAGCACCGGCCGCTGCGGCTGGCGCAACCGGCGGCGCCGGTATCCCGCCGATTCCGGTCGTGGACTTCAGCCGCTTCGGTGAAACCGAAGAAGTGCCGATGACTCGCCTGATGCAAATCGGTGCGTCGAGCCTGCACCGCAGCTGGCTGAATATTCCTCACGTGACTCAGTTCGATTCGGCTGATATCACCGATCTGGAAGCGTTCCGTAATGCTCAGAAAGCCGTTGCAGAGAAGGCTGGCGTCAAGCTGACCATCCTGCCGCTGCTGCTCAAATCCTGCGCGCACCTGCTCAAGGAACTGCCGGACTTCAACAGTTCGCTGGCGCCAAGCGGCAAGGCGATTATCCGCAAGAAGTACGTGAACATCGGCTTCGCGGTCGACACCCCTGAAGGCCTGCTGGTACCGGTCATCAAGAACGTCGACCAGAAGAGCCTGTTGCAACTGGCAGCCGAAGCCGCTGCGCTGGCTGCCAAAGCCCGCGACAAAAAGCTCACCGCTGACGACATGCAAGGCGCCTGCTTCACCATTTCCAGCCTCGGCCACATTGGCGGCACCGGCTTCACGCCGATCGTCAACGCGCCGGAAGTGGCGATCCTCGGTGTTTCCAAGGCAACCATTCAGCCAGTCTGGGATGGCAAAGCCTTCCAGCCGAAACTGATGCTGCCGCTGTCGCTGTCCTACGATCACCGTGTGATCAACGGCGCCGCTGCTGCACGCTTCACCAAGCGTCTGAGCGACCTGCTGGCGGACATCCGCACCATCCTGCTGTAACACCGGCCGGCCCTCCAACACCTGAGGGCCAGTCGCGTTCCATGTTTTCCGAGCGCCACGCTCGTACCTCAACCCCGCCAATTTGGCGGGGCTTTTTTTGCCCTGAAGAAAGCCCTCCTCTGCACCTTATTCCTACACTCATGGCTTACGTCGCCTACAACTCGAGTCCACTTCCGCCCGATATTTTTTGCGAACCAATAACTAGGCTTAGTTTGGAGATTCTCTAAAGGAAACTTCAGTAACTTAACCTGCTTAGTTAGCATTACTTCGAATGGATTCGAACATGTTCAAACCGACTGTCGGCCCGATTATTGGCCACACTACAACTAATCACACCCGTATTTTCTTGCGGGGTAATTCACAGAACAACGCACTGGCATTTGCAGGTATCCGTTATCGACGCGCCGGTGAGGAATACTGGTCCAAAGGCGTATTTGCAAAACTGACAAACGTGCGCGACATGTCTGATGTGATTGCACTCAACGATCTTGCCACCGATTCCGACTATGAATATCAGGCTGGCTGGTTCAGCCCCATGAACCCGGTGCATACCGTCGAGTCGGTTCAGGAACTGCCGCTGCAATGGCCGCGGGACATCTACCGCTTTCGCACGCAGTCCAGCAAAAACACCACGCCACGGGCCTATATCGTAGGCTCATGCCGTTACCTGCGAATGACCGCCGGCATTGCCTGGGCCCCGCATTTGGGCGACCGGATCTTTGCCTCGATCACAAGCCTGGCGGAACGCGCCGAGCCGCCGATCAGCGCCATGCTGATGACGGGCGACCAAATCTACGTCGATGACCTGAACCTCGTGGCCCCCGACCGGGAATACAAGGACATCCTCAACAAATACCGCACGGCTTTCTCTCAGCCTCATATTTCTAAGTTAATGTCCGGCGTACCGACTTACATGATCCTCGACGACCATGAAATCGAAGACAACTGGCCTGCCAATGAGAGCAAGGCCGATGCCTACTTATACAAAAACGCCATGGCGGCGTATGAGTTATATCAAGCCAGTCACAGCCCTGCTTATAAGTTGCTTGCCAACGGGCAAGTAAGCAAAAAACTGGAACAGTATTGGTATCAATTCTCCGATGGCGATATCGAATGGTTTATCACCGACAGCCGAACCCGACGCAATCTGTCGGCCAACGACCGGCGTATCCTTGATGAAGAGCAGGAACAAGCGCTACTCAAATGGTTGATCAACAGCCCGGCCCGGGTCAAATTCGTGGTCACCAGCGTCATGTTCTACCCCGACCGCAAACTTAACGGCGATGACGCCTGGAAAGCCTTCCCGGAACAACGACTACGGCTGCTGGAGACGATTCGTACGCACGGCATCAAGAACGTCTTCTTCATTTCCGGCGACGTCCACGGCTCGCTGACCAGTCGCCTGACCCACAGCGAGGACCCGCATTTCGAAGTTCATACCCTCGTGTCTTCACCGCTGTGCAACAGCAAACTGCTGCCGTATCCCAAAGCATCCACCTTCATCCTCGACCAGGCGTTGGCCCGAACGGCCGCGGGAGATTATCGGCATGAGCTGACCAGTGCGGTGATCAGCCAGGATAACTTCGCGCATCTGGTTGTCGATGCCGAACAGGTTCGCGTCAGTTATCACGATCGGGATGGCAAGCAACTGCAGTCGACAGCCATAAAATTGCGTTGATTCCGGAACAGATCGCAGCCTTGCAGGAGCTACCGAAGCTGCGATCTTTTCGGCCAAATACATTACTTCTGGCCCCTCGCTGGAGAAATCTTCGCCCCTGCCGACATATTCTTATAGCACTTGGCCTTCATGTCTCTTGTCAGTCGGTGTTGCAATGATGCAACCTTGCCGCAGGCAACAGAAAAGAGGGCGAGAGCCCGGCGCGATCAGCATTTTCGAAGCGAGTTTCCCTCCATATGAAGAGCCAACCCGATGCCGCCAGCCGTATGGTGGCCGAGGTAGTGACGCAATTGCCTGTGCCCTCGCGGCTCGGCATGCTGCGTTTCGAACGGCTGAATGAACCGAGCTGGGCGCTGCTGTTTCTCGACCCCAATTGCGAACGACAGTTTGGCCTGCCGGCGGTGGAGCTCTGTGCCCTGGTCGGCTCGCCTTACGCCAGCCTGATGGAGCCCGAGGCGCGCTATCAACTGCACGACACGATCCAGCAGCAACTTACCGATAGCCCGCATTACCTGATCCGCTATACCTTGCACACTGCCGCAGGCGTCCTGAGCCTGCTGGAACTGGGCGAAGCTTACAAACAACACAATCGACACCTGCTGCGCGGCTACCTGATGGTGGTGGACGGTCTGTTCGACGGCGAACCGCTGCTGCCGGCGCTGGACCTGGAAACCCAGAACTCACGCCTGCAAATCGCCCTGGAACTCAATCAGCGCGCCCAACAGGAACAACTGCAGCACCTGGACCGGGTGCGCGCCCAGCAAGACCTGATTCTGCTGCTGACCCGCCAGCGCTACAGCACCAACAATTCCCTGCAAGAAGCCGCCGAGCTGATCACTCGCAGTGCCTGCGACATCTATGAAGTCGACTGCGCCAGCCTGTGGAACCTCGACGGCTCGCTACTGACGCCGATCTCCGCCTATCACCGCGTCACCCGGGGTCACCGACTGCCGGAACCGATCGACGTCAGTGTTTTTCCCGATTACCTGGACGCCTTGCACGCCGGGCGCGCTATCGATGCCCACAACGCCATGCGCGACCCGCGCACCCGGGAAATAGCCGAGAGCCTGCGCCCGCGCGACGTCAATGCCATGCTCGACGCCAGCATCCGCATCGATGGCCAAGTGGTCGGTGTACTCTGCCTGGAGCAGACCGGTGTGACCCGCGCCTGGCAGTCGGACGAAATCGCCTTTGCCGGCGAACTGGCGGATCAATTCGCCCAAGTCATCAACAACCACAACCGCCGCACCGCCACCAGCGCGCTGCACTTGTTCCAGCGTGCGGTGGAGCAAAGCGCCAACGCCTTTCTGCTGGTCAATTGCGATGGCGTGGTGGAATACGTCAATCCAAGCTTCACTGCGATCACCCAGTACACCACCGAGGAAGTCCACGGCCAGCGGCTGTCGGAACTGCCGGCGCTGGAAAACCTCAGCGAACTGTTGTTCGACGCGCCGTCGGCGCTGGCCAAGAGCAACAGCTGGCAGGGCGAGTTCAAGAGCCGGCGTAAAAACCTCGAACCCTACTGGGGCCAGTTGTCGATTTCCAAGGTCTACGGCGACAACCGTGAGCTGACGCACTACATCGGCATCTACGAAGACATCACCCAGACCAAGCTCGCCCAGCAGCGCATCGAGCGCCTGGCTTACACCGACAATCTGACCAACCTCGGCAACCGCCCGGCGTTCATCCGCAACCTCGATGAACGCTTCGCCCGAGACAGCGACACGCCGATCAGCCTGTTGCTGGTGGACATCGACAACTTCAAACGTATCAACGACAGCCTCGGCCACCAGACCGGCGACAAACTGCTGATCAGCCTGGCGCGACGCTTGCGCAACAGCCTGAGCCCTAGCGGCAGTCTGGCGCGCTTCGCCAGTAACGAATTCGCGGTGCTGCTGGACGACACTGACCTCTCGACTGGCCAGCAGGTCGCCAACCAATTGCTGGCGACCCTCGACAAACCGATGTTCGTCGATAACCAGTTGATCAGCGTCACCGGCTCCGTGGGCCTGGCCTGCGCGCCACTCCACGGTCGTGACCCACAGACGCTGATGCGCAACGCCGGCCTGGCGCTGCACAAGGCCAAGGCCAACGGAAAGCACCAGGTTCAAGTCTTCACCGAAGCGCTGAACGCCGAGGCCAGCTACAAACTGTTCGTCGAAAACAACCTGCGCCGCGCCCTGACCCAGAACGAGCTGGACGTGTTCTACCAGCCCAAGCTGTGCCTGCGCAGCGGTCGCTTGCTGGGGATGGAAGCGCTGCTGCGCTGGAACCATCCGGAAAAAGGCATGATCCGACCGGACCAGTTCATCAGCGTCGCCGAAGAAACCGGGCTGATCATTCCGATCGGCAAATGGATCGCCCGCCAGGCCTGCCGCATGAGCAAAGACCTGACCGCCGCCGGCCTCGGCAATCTGCAAGTAGCGATCAACCTGTCGCCCAAGCAGTTCTCCGACCCGGACCTGGTGGCGTCCATCGCCAATATCCTCAAGGAAGAAGAGCTGCCGGCGAACCTGCTGGAGCTGGAGCTAACCGAAGGCCTGCTGCTGGAAGCCACCGAAGACACCCACTTGCAGCTCGACCAGCTCAAGCGCCTGGGCCTGACCCTGGCGATGGACGACTTCGGCACCGGTTACTCGTCGCTCAGTTACTTGAAAAAATTCCCGATCGACATCATCAAGATCGATCGAAGCTTCATCCACGAAATCCCCGACAATCAGGACGACATGGAAATCACCTCCGCGGTGATCGCCATGGCCCACAACCTGAAACTCAAGGTTGTGGCTGAAGGCATCGAGACGGCCGAGCAGCTGGCCTTCCTGCGCCGCCACCGCTGCGATGTCGGCCAGGGCTACCTGTTCGACCGACCGATCCCGGGTTCCGAGCTGATCGAAAAGCTCAAACGCTACCCGCGCGGCCCAATCGCCTGACCCCACACTGGTCCGATTACTTTTCAGCCAAAACATAAATCCTGTGGGAGCGAGCTTGCTCGCGATAGCGGAGTGTCAGTCAGCATTTTTGTCACTGATACACCGCCATCGCGAGCAAGCTCGCTCCCACAGGGGTAGTGCGTAACTGACCGGCATTAGGCACACTGGCAGTCTGTGTATTTACATCTCAACCTGACTGAGAGGACTGATCATGGTTCTGCGCTCGGAAATCCTGGTGAACAAAAACGTGCTCCCGACTAAAGAACAAGCTCTGCCTGGCCGCGAAACCCCAATGACCGTGCCGGAAAAACACTTCGTCCACGACGCCCCCCTGCTGGGCCCGTTCGTCACCGACGTGGATTTCGCGATCTTCGGCCTGGGCTGCTTCTGGGGCGCAGAGCGCAAATTCTGGCAGCGTGAAGGCGTGGTGAGTACGGCGGTGGGTTACGCCGGCGGCTTTACCCCGAACCCGACGTATGAAGAAGTCTGCTCGGGCCTTACCGGCCACAGCGAAGTGGTACTGGTGGTCTACGAACCGGCAAAAGTCAGCTATGAAGCACTGCTGAAGATGTTCTGGGAATTGCACAACCCGACCCAGGGCATGCGCCAGGGCAACGACATCGGCACCCAGTACCGCTCGGTGATCTACGCCACCAACCCGACTCAACTGGCAGCCGCCAAGCACAGCGAGCAAGTTTTCCAAGTGGAACTGACGAAGGCTGGCAAAGGCACCATCACCACCGAAATCGAAGAAGCCCCGACGTTCTACTTCGCCGAGGCGTATCACCAGCAGTACCTGGCCAAAAACCCTGAAGGGTATTGCGGGATTGGCGGTACGGGCGTGACCTGCCCGATCTGATTTTCGGGCCCTGAAAGCATCGCGGGCAAGCCCGCTCCCACAGGTGATGTGTCTGACCACTATGTTGTGATCGACATAAATCCCTGTGGGAGCGGGCTTGATCTGGCCTAATAATTCCGGACACCTCTTAAGGGCGATATGATTTCGCCAATTTGGAGGTTCCATGAAAGAAAGAAGAGTCTTTTCCCGCGAGTTCAAACATCGTGCAGCCAGCATGGTGATTGATGACGGTTGTTCGGTACAGGAAGTCTGCGCGTCGCTGGACATTAGCGCCACCGCGTTGCGGCGCTGGGTGGATCAGGTTCGCAAGGAACACAAGGGGCAACCGGTTCAAGGCACCAAGGCCATTACTGAGGATCAGCGCCAGATTCAGGATTTGAAAGCCAAGATCAAACGCATGGAAATGGAAGCCGAAATCTTAAAAAAGGCTACCGCTCTCTTGATGTCGGATCCCGATCGTTTTCGATGATCGCGGAGCTAAGAGAGTCATTCCCGACCGCCATCCTGTGTCGCGTTTTCGATGTGAAGCGCAGCAGCTTTTACGAATGGCTACAGCGTCTCTCGCGGCCTAAGATCGAGCGCGAAGAGCTCAAGGGGAAGGTGGTCGAACTGCACAGCGAAAGCCGGGAAGCCATGGGGTCCAGAACGATCAGCAAGCATCTGCAGGCCCAAAACATAGCGGTCGGAAGAAGCCTTGTTAAAGCCCTGATGAGGGAAGCCAACATTGTCAGCAAACAACGCCAGCCTCATCCATTCAGATCCAAAGGAGTTGAAGCATTTGTCGCGCCCAACCTGCTCAAGCGCAATTTCAAGCCGACCGCGGTCAATCAAGTCTGGTGTGGCGACGTTACAAGCTTGATGGTAGGCAAGCGCTGGGTTCATCTGGCCATCGTGATCGATTTGTTTGCTCGTCGGGTCATTGGTTGGGCATTTTCGCTGGTCAATGACGCCAACTTGGTGAGTAAAGCGCTACGCATGGCGACAGAGCTTCGAACCTGCCCACCTGGGTTGATGTTCCATTCGGATCAGGGCTGTCAGTACACCAGTCGCAAGTTTCAAGAAGAGCTGATGCGCCATGGCATTTTGCAGAGCATGAGTCATCGCGGGCAGTGTTGGGACAATGCTCCAACGGAACGCTTTTTCGGCACCCTGAAGTCAGAATGGGTCCCTCGCAACGGCTACAGCACGAGCGAGGAAGCACAAACCGATATGGTGCGTTTCTTCATGTACTACAACCGCACCAGGCTCCACAGCTACAACAACTACCTGTCGCCAATAGCTATGGAGCTAAAAGCGGCATAAACACCGTAACTGGTGTCCGGGATTACTTGACCAGATCAGCTTGCCCGCGATGGCGTCGGATCAGACGCCACTAATGCATGTATCAACTCTCGGCAATCAACCAATCCATCTGCCACCCACCCTGGGTCTGTCCAAGCTTCTTGGACAACCACGGCAGCAACTCACGCAACTCCTCTTCCAGCCCCCACGGCGGATTGGCAATCGCCAACCCCGAACCATTCAAGCTATTGGGCGTATCCAACGGATGCACCAACAACTCCACGCGCAACAACTTCGGCGCGCCCGTGCCAGCCAGGTCCTGATAAAAACGCCGCAACATGCGCTGATCCTTCACCGGGTACCAAATCGCTGCCACCGTCTGACGCATCCGGCCAATCGCTTCTTTCAGCGACGCCGCACAACGCTGCATCTCATCGAGCTGCTCGAACGGCGGATCAATCAACATCACCGCCCGCTTCTCCTGCACCGGCAACATCGCACGCGGCACATGCCAGCCTTCGCCCAAGTGAACCTTTACCCGACGATCACCGGCCATGTTGTCCTTGAGCAGCAAGCCGTCTTCGGGGTGCTTCTCATTGAGCATCACCCGATCCTGCGGCCGCGTCAGACGCCGCGCCAACTCCGGCGACCCCGGGTAATAGCGCAACTGGCCATCCGGGTTCATGTCGTGCAGCACCTTCATGTAATCGGCAGTCAGCGCCGGCAAATCCGGCTGATCCCACAACCGCGCGATCCCTTCCAGGTACTCGCCGGTACGACTGGCCTGATCGCCCTGCAGGTCATACAGACCAATACCGGCGTGAGTGTCGAGATAGGCAAACGGCTGCTCCTTGCGCGACATCAAGGCGATGATGCGGGTCAGAGTCAGGTGTTTGAACACATCGGCGTGATTGCCGGCATGGAAGGCGTGACGATAATTCATGATTGCTCCTGCGAAGGCCGGGAAGTTTACCTTGTACCGAGGCGAACGTCAGGGCCTCGCAGCCGAGCGGACAATCTGCCCGGCAATCATCCCAACGCAGAAGCAAGAAAACGATCACACCCCCTAAGCTGCCGAAGGCTGCGATCTGTTGATCTCGCCCTTGTGGCGAGGGAGCTTGCTCCCGCTGGGCTGCGCAGCAGTCCCAAGAAACCTGAAACCACTACAAAACCCCGTGGCGAGGGGGCTCGCCCCCCGTTCGACTGCACAGCAGTCGCCAAACCAACCCCCGCGGTCTGCCTGACAAAACCGGATTGCTGATTCTGGGGCCGCTCCGCAGCCCAGCGGGAGCAAGCTCCCTCGCCACAAAAGCTCCCTCGCCACAAAAGCCACTCGACGCTAGTCCGAAGGCCGAGCCCGCAACCGCCGCCCAATCACATCCAGCACATCACACCCATCGCGCAATGGAATGGCGCAGAGCAAGGCAAAGTCACTGAGAATGAAGGATTCGCACTCAACCGAACCGCGCATCGACATGTTCTCAAGCACCTGGGTGACTGCGCGAATTCGATAGCTGGCGGCGTCGTATAAAACATCGAGCGGCGCGTGGGTATCGACGAACAGCGTGGGCATGTCGGTGCAGTTGCTGGTGAGCGCCATGAAGCGGTTATTGGGGTGGGGGATTGGTTTTTCGTAGGGTGGATCGGGTGTAAGCGTTTTCATTAGAGACTCCCAAAGAATAATAGGAGCTGCCATCAGCCTTCCTACAGGCTAGGGGTGGCAGCTATACGCGAGGTAGGAATATCGAGACCTTTGGGAAAACTCGACCACGCCGAAGCGTGCCCGCGCATAGCCGCCGCAACTGATCTTACGGACGCATGTTAACGACCGCAAACCAAGCATTGACACTATGAGCATCCCATCGGTCTTGAAGGGTTCCTACACCCCGCCACTGAAATTTCAGTGACCACCAGAGACTATCGATGGAATACATTTCAAACCAGTTCACGAAAACCGCCACAACTTGAAGGAAACTTCCGATGACCTTGCCCGGAAATTTCGCCTGGCCCTACACCCGATCAATCCAGTTCCGCCATCAAGTGCTCCAACAACTCAGCTTTTGGCCCGGGAGGTAGGCCTGGCATCGCAAGAAACGTCTCAACCTTCCTGCGCAAAACGCTTTCTGAAAACGCCTCGAGCAGACCCGGATGCTCTTCACTCAACCAGCGCATCAGGTTATTGATAAGTGTCGAAGCATCTTCAGCACCGAGGTGTTGCAGCAGGGATTGAGAAACCTCCCACCACGGGAAAACCTTCGACGTTTTCAGCGCGCTAACGCCTATATCAACCGACTGCCCATTGATCAAACACCTGCGGATCACCGGCAACAGTTCCGAGGTATTCAAATCAGCAGACTGCAAAATCGGCAGCAAATAACGCCCATCCCAAAAGCGGAAAAACACCGCTTTACCATTTGGCAACATGACTTGCGTAAGGCTGCAAAAATGCTCGACCAGCACTTCATGAGAAGCAGAAGAAACCGCCAACCACCCCCAATCGCGAGACTCAGTGGTGGCAACCCACTCCAAAAAATCACTGCCCGCAGCGACGATTCCGACATAGGGCATCACCGCTTCCCACTCGGCATACGCGGTGTCAGCCCAGATCGGGCTCGGCGCTTGAGTCATGATCGAGCGTTGCCAGGCTTTGAACGGTTCAGCAGCACTGGCACTGCTGAAAATCGCAAACAGTTGCTCCGACGGTTTCAGCGGCTGGCGCTCCAGCCAGGCGTGAGGGGACAAAACTTCAGGCAGCACAAACACCGTCCTTGCAGCGCTCGCATTCTTCGCAGAATGGCGCGTCGCTTTGCAGGCTGAGTATTTGTGCGGCACTGAGCAGCGCCGCCGGGGCCGCCGCAAGTTTCAACGGAACATCCGGCAGGCTCGGCGCCGCAGCCATGGCCGCCATCGGTGCGCCACCGACCTGAATCGGCACGCTGCTGAAAATCCCGCCGGGGCCGATGTTGATCCACTGCCCGCCCGCCTGAATGGTCGCACTGGCGCCGCCGTCGATGACCACTTGCTGGCCGGCGCTGACGTGGAATTGCTGACTGGCGTTGAGGGCCTGACTGGTCACGCGAATGTGTCGGTCGCCGACCACCACCAGGTGATCGTCCAGCCGCACTTCGGTCTGGCGCTGACCGTGGGTGATGCGCTTTTCGTCGGCCTTCAGTTCGTGGCGAGCGGTGCCGGTGACGACGATGCTGCGGGCGTTATCGACCTGCACCTGTTGATCGTTCAGTACATGCTGAGTCCAGTTTCGCTGGGCGCGCAGGTAGATTTCCTCGGCGCCCTTGCGATCCTCGATGCGCAATTCGTTGTAACCGCCGCCACCGGGAGTACTTTGGCTGCGGAAAATGCTGCGGGTTTTGTCTGCCGGCAGATCGAGCGGCACCGGGGTCGCCGCGTTGGGCAGGCAACCCATCACCAGCGGTTTGTCGGCATCGGCGTCGACGAATCCCACCAGCACTTCCATGCCGACGCGCGGAATCATCACGCTGCCATAGCGGTCATGCGCCCAGCCAGTGGCGACGCGCAACCAGCAACTGGAATGCTCGTTGAGCTGACCGTCACGGTCCCAGGCGAGTTGAACCTTGACCCGACCGTACTCGTCGCAGTGGATTTCGCTGTCAGTCGGGCCGGTGACCACGGCAGGTTGATAGCCGAGCATCCGTGGTTTTTCTGGCCCCAGCGGCGAGCGAAAGGAAACGTCCCACGGCGTCGCCAGAAAGGTATTGCGATAGCCCTGGAAATCATCCGGGCTGTCGCTGGTGGCCGACTCTTCCAGCACCTGCGGCTGCCGGCCACGGTGTTCGATTTCAGTGATCAACCACAGGTCATTCCACGTCTGACGCGGGTGTTCGGCGAGGTGTAGGAAATGCCCACTGACCAAAGCAGATTCGTCGCCGCGACCTTCAGCCTGGCGGTAATCTGCCCCGTGGCGCTCCAAGATCCGTTGAGCCAGATGCTTGCCGTGTTCGCGATCGGTGAATTGGCCGGGAAAGTGGTAGTCCTCAAGCACCGGTCGCTGCTCGCTGTCGAGGCGGCTTTCGAGTTGCAAACGCGGTTTACGGAAGTCGTAGTCCCTGCGAGTGACCGCTGTAGTCCGGGTTTCCAGCCGCACGCTGAAACGCTTGATCGCTGGCGCATCCGCTGCCATCCCGCTGCCCGGCAGGTACAGCGTCGGTTCGGGCAGGCGGGGGAAAACCGTCTGGTCATCGCCGAACACCAGCAGGTGCCCATCGGGGCTGTGCTGGAAGTGGTAATGAATACCGACTTCTGCACACAACCGCTGGATGAACGCCAGATCGCTTTCGGCGTACTGCACGCAATACTCGCGCTCGGGGTAGTCGCTGCCGAGCTGGAACTCGAAGGCATCGCGCTGGATGCCGTGGTCTTTGAGGATTTGCGTGACGATCGCCGGCACGCTTTTGTGCTGGAAGATTCGCTGATTGATGCGCCGAGCGAGGTACGCCAGGCGCGGTACGAGACTGATTTGGTAGCCCGTCAGGCGTTGGCCGGAATCGCTCTGGCCGACGCGAAAAATCTGACCGTGAATGCCGGAGCCTTGTGCATCGAAACTCAGAAACGCCTGACAGTGCAGCAGGCTTTCGAGGTCAATGTCGGGCCGCTCGCTGACCAGTTCCAGGTCAAAGCGATAGGGTTGGCTGATGGCTTCCTTGCCCGTGAACTCAAGTACCTTGAGCTCATTCTGGACACCGTCGAGGGTCAACGTGAAACGCGGTTGATTGGCAGGCGCGAACATCCGATGTGTCTCTGCAGAATGAAGGCGGGGGATTCTGCATGAGCGACAAGGGGTGTTGACGGAGGGACAAGGAAATCAGATTTGCCCTGTTTTTTTAGGGAATTTTCCTTCACAAGTTGAGATATAGAACTACAGACATTCCTGTCAGAAGCACCACCGAACAACTGTGGGAGCGGGCTTGCCCGCGATAGCGGTGGGTCAGGCAATGTATTTGTGACTGACAGGGCCCTATCGCGGGCAAGCCCGCTCCCACAGTGGAATTTCGATGCTTCATGCCCTACGTCAAAAGAAATAGCGCAAAAAAACGGCCCGCCTCCAAAAGGAAGCGGGCCGTTTTCATGTTCAGCGAAAGATCAGAGCATCAGCTCACCCCATCACTGATTCAGGCGGAAATCCTTCTCGGCCGCTGCAAAGCGATGAAGCATGCCGGCGGTCGGGGTGCCCATTTTGCTGACGAAGTAGATCGCCAGGCTGGCGAAGATGAAACCAGGGATGATTTCGTACAGGCCCAGCAGTTCGAAGTGTTTCCAGACGATCACGGTGATCGCGCCGACCAGGATGCCGGCCAGTGCGCCGTCGCGGGTCATGTCTTTCCAGATCACGGAGATCAGGACAACCGGACCGAACGCAGCACCGAAACCAGCCCAGGCGTAGCTGACCAGACCCAGTACACGGTTTTCCGGGTTAGCCGCCAGAGCGATGGCGATCAAGGCAACCAGCAGCACCATGGCACGGCCGACCCAGACCAATTCAACCTGAGAAGCAGTTTTGCGCAGGAAGGTTTTGTAGAAGTCTTCGGTCAGGGCGCTCGAGCACACCAGCAGTTGGCAGCTCAGAGTACTCATTACCGCCGCCAGAATGGCCGACAGCAACACACCGGCAACCCATGGGTTGAACAGGATTTTCGCCAGTTCGATGAACACACGTTCGTGGTTTTCGGTCACAGGACCGGCCACTTCAGGGTGCGCCGAGAAGTAAGCGATACCGAAGAAACCTACAGCGACGGTGCCGCCCAGGCACAGGATCATCCAGGTCATGGAGATGCGACGAGCGTTGGCGATCGACTTGACCGAATCCGCCGCCATGAAACGCGCCAGGATGTGCGGCTGGCCGAAGTAGCCCAGACCCCAGCCCATCAGCGAAATGATGCCGATGAAAGTGGTGTTTTTCAGCATGTCGAAGTTGCTTGGATCTTGCGCTTCGATGGCCAGGAACGTGGTGTCGACGCCGCCGGTAGCCAGCAGCACGATGATCGGCGTCAGCAGCAGGGCGAAGATCATCAGCGTGGCTTGTACGGTGTCAGTCCAGCTCACTGCCAGGAAACCACCGACGAAGGTGTAGGCAATCGTCGCCGCAGCACCGGCCCACAGCGCTGTCTCGTAGGACATGCCGAAGGTGCTTTCGAACAGACGGGCGCCGGCCACAATGCCGGAAGCGCAGTAGATGGTGAAGAACACCAGGATCACGACCGCGGAGATGATCCGCAGCAGGCCGCTTTTATCTTCAAAACGGCTGGAGAAGTAATCCGGCAGGGTCAGTGCATCGCCGTTGTGCTCGGTCTGCACGCGCAGACGGCCGGCGACGAACAGCCAGTTCAGGTAAGCACCGATGATCAGGCCGATGGCGATCCAGCTTTCGGAAAGACCGGACATGTAGATAGCGCCTGGCAGGCCCATCAACAACCAGCCGCTCATGTCGGAAGCGCCCGCGGAGAGTGCGGTCACGACGCTGCCCAGGCTACGACCGCCCAGAATGTAGTCAGAAAGGTTGTTGGTGGAGCGATAGGCCATGAAGCCGATCAGCACCATTGCTGCGATGTAGATCACGAACGTGATCAGAGTTGGATTGCTTACGCTCATTGAGTTACGCCCTGGCATTGTTTTTATGTAACGGCGGCTAGTGAACCGCTCGCAAACGATGACGTTTGACAGACGATTCCGGATCCCGCGCATTTATGACTGATGTTTCCCCAGGAAAGCCATCAGCCGGCACACCGATCTTTTTGACCGGTTGCACCTTGACCGCGAATGCTATTCAACAAAGCAAATAAGGTGCAACCAGTTTCGTGCGAATAAGTTGCACCTAGTCGGATTTACCTGAAAAGGGTCGGTTTTTGCTCCTTTTTAGGGCGTTTTCCGGGTTTCGCTAGAAGTAAAAGCACCAAGCAGGCGCGGGAGGGATGTACCAGAATTGATTTCCTGACGAGCTGCTTATTATTCCGACAAAAAAAGGGTTGCACCCGGTTGCACCTCGACCGACGCACAGCTAATCTTGCCGCCAGCTGATGCCACGCGGTCGTGGCAAACATGAGGATAAAAATATGGCTACCACCACTCTTGGGGTCAAACTTGACGACCCGACCCGCGAACGCCTCAAGGCCGCCGCGACCTCGATTGATCGCACGCCGCACTGGCTGATCAAGCAGGCAATTTTCAATTACCTGGAAAAACTCGAGGGTGGTGCAACCCTGTCCGAGCTGAACGGCTTGAACGGCAAGGAAGTTGACGAAGCGGGCGAGATCCACGTCGATCACGCGCATCAGTGCTTCCTGGAATTCGCTGAAAGCATCCTGCCGCAATCGGTGCTGCGCGCCTCTATCACTGCCGCCTACCGTCGCCCGGAACCTGAAGTGGTGCCGATGCTGATCGAGCAGGCGCGCCTGCCGGCCGCGATGGCCGACGCCACCAACAAACTCGCCGCCTCGATTGCCGAGAAACTGCGCAATCAGAAAAGCGCTGGCGGCCGTGCCGGGATTGTTCAAGGCCTGTTGCAGGAGTTTTCCTTGTCGTCCCAGGAAGGCGTGGCGCTGATGTGCCTGGCCGAAGCACTGCTGCGCATCCCGGACAAAGGCACCCGTGACGCCCTGATCCGCGACAAAATCAGCACCGGTAACTGGCAGCCGCACTTGGGCAACAGCCCGTCGCTGTTCGTCAATGCCGCCACCTGGGGCCTGCTACTGACCGGCAAACTGGTCGCCACCCACAATGAAGCCGGCCTGACCTCGTCCCTGAGCCGAATCATTGGCAAGAGCGGCGAGCCGATGATCCGCAAGGGCGTCGACATGGCCATGCGCCTGATGGGCGAGCAGTTCGTCACCGGCGAAACCATCGCCGAAGCGCTGGCCAACGCCAGCAAGTTCGAAGCCAAAGGCTTCCGCTATTCCTACGACATGCTGGGTGAAGCTGCACTCACTGAACATGACGCCCAGAAGTACCTGGCCTCGTACGAACAAGCCATCCACTCGATCGGCAAAGCCTCTCACGGTCGTGGGATTTATGAAGGCCCGGGCATTTCGATCAAGCTGTCCGCCTTGCACCCGCGTTACAGCCGCGCCCAGTACGAGCGCGTGATGGAAGAGTTGTACCCGCGCCTGCTGTCGCTGACTCTGTTGGCCAAGCAATACGACATCGGCCTGAACATCGACGCCGAAGAAGCCGACCGCCTCGAGCTGTCGCTGGATCTGCTGGAGCGTCTGTGCTTCGAGCCGCAACTGACCGGCTGGAACGGCATCGGCTTCGTGATCCAGGCCTACCAGAAGCGTTGCCCGTATGTGATCGACTACGTGATTGACCTGGCTCGCCGCAGCCGTCATCGCCTGATGATCCGTCTGGTAAAAGGCGCGTACTGGGACAGCGAAATCAAGCGCGCCCAGGTCGAAGGCCTGGAAGGCTATCCGGTCTATACCCGCAAGGTGTACACCGACGTTTCCTACATCGCCTGCGCCCGCAAGTTGCTGTCGGTGCCGGAAGTCATTTATCCGCAGTTCGCCACGCACAATGCCCATACCTTGTCGGCCATCTACCACATCGCCGGTCAGAACTATTACCCTGGCCAGTACGAGTTCCAGTGCCTGCACGGCATGGGCGAGCCGCTGTACGAACAGGTTGTAGGTAAAGTTTCCGAAGGCAAGCTGAACCGTCCGTGCCGCGTGTACGCACCGGTTGGCACACACGAAACATTGTTGGCGTATCTGGTGCGTCGTCTGCTGGAGAACGGCGCGAACACTTCGTTCGTTAACCGCATCGCCGACCAGTCTATTTCGATTCAGGAGTTGGTGGCCGATCCAGTGGCCAGTATCGAGCAGATGGCGACGCTGGAAGGCGGCTTCGGCCTGCCGCACCCGCGTATCCCGCTGCCGCGTGATCTTTATGGTGCCGAGCGCGCCAACTCCAGCGGCATCGACATGGCCAACGAACATCGTCTGGCTTCCCTGTCGTGCGCCCTGCTGGCCACTGCTCACAACAACTGGAAAGCCGCGCCGATGCTCGGTTGCGCGTCCAGCACCGAAACCCCTGCGCCAGTCCTGAACCCGTCCGATCTACGTGACGTGGTTGGCCATGTGCAGGAAGCCACCGTCGAAGACGTCGACAATGCGATCCAGTGCGCCCTGAAAGCCGCGCCGATCTGGCAGGCGACCCCGCCGGCCGAACGCGCCGCGATTCTGGAACGTGCCGCCGATTTGATGGAAGGCGAGATCCAGCCGCTGATGGGCCTGTTGGCTCGCGAAGCCGGCAAGACCTTTGCCAACGCCATCGCCGAAGTGCGTGAAGCCGTGGACTTCCTGCGTTATTACGCGGTGCAGGCTCGCAACGATTTCACTAACGATGCCCACCGCCCATTGGGTCCGGTGGTCTGCATCAGTCCGTGGAACTTCCCGCTGGCGATCTTCAGTGGTCAGGTCGCTGCTGCACTGGCCGCCGGTAACCCGGTACTGGCCAAACCTGCCGAACAAACCCCGTTGGTGGCCGCTCAAGCCGTGCGCTTGCTGATCGAAGCCGGGATTCCGGAAGGCGTGCTGCAACTGCTGCCGGGCCGTGGTGAAACTGTCGGCGCCCGTCTGGTCGGCGACGATCGCGTCAAAGGCGTGATGTTCACCGGCTCCACCGAAGTCGCTCGTTTGCTGCAACGCAACGTCGCGGGTCGTCTGGATGCTCAAGGTCGCCCGATTCCACTGATCGCCGAAACCGGTGGCCAGAACGCGATGATCGTCGACTCTTCGGCACTGACCGAACAAGTTGTGATCGACGTCGTATCCTCGGCTTTCGACAGCGCCGGTCAACGCTGCTCGGCGCTGCGTGTACTGTGCCTGCAGGAAGATTCCGCTGACCGTGTCATCGAAATGCTTAAAGGTGCCATGGCTGAATGCCGTCTCGGCAACCCTGAGCGCCTGTCCGTGGACATCGGCCCGGTGATCGACGCCGAAGCCAAGGCCGGTATCGAGAAGCACATCCAGGCCATGCGCGACAAAGGTCGCAACGTGTACCAGGTGGCAATTGCCAACAGCGAAGAAGTCAAACGCGGCACCTTCGTGATGCCGACCCTGATCGAACTGGAAAGCTTCGACGAACTGCAACGGGAGATCTTCGGCCCAGTACTGCACGTGGTTCGCTACAAGCGCAAAGAGATCGATCAACTGATTGGCCAGATCAACGCTTCCGGCTACGGCTTGACCCTGGGCGTGCACACTCGCATCGACGAGACCATCGCCAAGGTGATCGACAACGTCAACGCGGGTAACGTTTATGTGAACCGCAACATCGTCGGCGCTGTGGTCGGCGTGCAACCGTTCGGCGGTGAAGGCCTGTCGGGCACTGGCCCGAAAGCCGGTGGTCCGCTGTACCTGTACCGCTTGCTGTCGACACGTCCTACCGATGCGATTGAACAATCCTTCGCTCGCGGCGATGCAATCGCTGCACCGGACGTCCGCCTGCGTGATGCCATGAGCAAACCGCTGACTGCGCTGAAAGCCTGGGCCGACAGCAACAAACTCGCAGACTTGAGCACCCTGTGCGTACAGTTCGCGGCGCAATCGCAAAGCGGGATCACCCGTGTTCTGGCGGGCCCGACCGGTGAGCGCAATAGCTACGCGATCCTGCCGCGCGAACACGTGCTGTGCCTGGCGGACGTCGAAGGCGATCTGCTAACTCAACTGGCGGCGGTGTTGGCCGTAGGCGGATCGGCGGTGTGGCCGGACGCTGAACCGGGCAAGGCTTTGTTCGCACGCTTGCCGAAAGAAATCCAGGCGCGGATCAAGCGGGTTGGCGACTGGACCAAGGATGAGGTGGTAATTGATGCGGTTCTGCATCATGGCCATTCCGATCAGTTGCGTGCGGTCTGCCAGCAAGTGGCCAAGCGTGCCGGCGCGATTGTTGGGGTTCATGGTTTGTCCCAGGGCGAAACCAACATTGCGTTGGAACGTCTGGTGATCGAGCGTGCATTGAGCGTTAACACCGCTGCGGCGGGTGGCAACGCCAGTTTGATGACGATCGGCTAAACCGCAACAAGACCGGGCACCTGCAATGGGTGCCTGGTTAGCAGGACCCTTGTGGGAGCGGGCTTGCTCGCGATAGCGATGTATCAGTCACTGATGATATTGACTGGTCTGACGCCATCGCGGGCAAGCCCGCTCCCACAGTTGCTTGTGGCGCCTGCTAAGCCGCCGCCCTGCTCCACCATCACCCACATCAATCATCCTTTCAGCCCGCCCTCCCCACGCCTAGACTCGGTCCATTCCAAAAAAAGGTAGACCGCCATGTCCGAGACGTTGCTCAGTTCCCGCAATCTGGCTTTCGAGCTGTATGAAGTCCTTGATGCCGAGGGCCTGACCCAGCGTGAGCGGTTCGCCGAGCACAACCGCGAGACCTTCGATGCGGCTATCGGCACTGCCCGCAGCATCGCCGAAAAATTCTTCGCCCCGCACAACCGCAAGGGCGACGAGAACGAACCACGCTATGAGGACGGTCAGGCGATTCTGATTCCGGAAGTGAAACCGGCGGTGGATGCCTTCCTCGAAGCCGGTTTCCTCAATGCCGCGCGCAGTTTCGATGCCGGCGGCATGCAACTTCCTACATTGCTATCCCAAGCCTGCTTCGCGCACTTTCAGTCGGCCAACGCGGCGTCGACCTCCTACCCATTCCTGACCATGGGCGCGGCGAATCTGATCGAAAGCTTCGGCACCGATGAGCAGAAACAGCGATTCCTGCAACCGATGATCGACGGCCGCTTCTTCGGCACCATGGCCCTGACTGAACCTCACGCGGGCTCCTCGCTGTCGGATATTCGTACACGCGCGGAGCCTGCGTCCGACGGCACCTATCGACTCAAGGGCAACAAGATTTTCATCTCCGGCGGCGATCACCCGCTGTCGGAAAACATCGTGCATATGGTGTTGGCCAAGCTGCCGGATGCACCGGCCGGGGTGAAGGGCATATCACTGTTCATCGTGCCCAAGTTTCTGGTCAACGATGACGGTAGCCTGGGCAAACGCAACGACGTGTTGCTGGCCGGGTTGTTCCATAAGATGGGCTGGCGCGGCACTACGTCCACCGCGCTGAACTTCGGCGACAACGGCGAGTGTGTCGGCTATCTGGTAGGCAAGCCGCACCACGGTTTGAGCTACATGTTCCAGATGATGAACGAGGCGCGGATCGGCGTCGGTATGGGCGCGGTGATGCTGGGTTATGCCGGTTACCTGTATTCCCTGGAGTACGCCCGCGAACGTCCGCAAGGTCGAGTGCCGGATAGCAAGGATCCGAGCACCGCACCGGTGGCGATCATTCAGCATGCCGATGTCAGACGTATGCTGCTGACGCAAAAGTCCTACGTCGAAGGGGCCTTTGACCTTGGGTTGTACGCAGCGCGACTGTTTGACGACACCACGACCCTTGAAGGCGAAGCCGAGCGCAAACAGGCTCATGAGCTGCTGGATCTGCTGACGCCGATCGTTAAATCCTGGCCGTCGGAGTTTTGCTTGAAGGCCAACGAACTGGCGATCCAGATTCTCGGTGGCCACGGTTACACCCGCGAGTACCCGGTGGAGCAGTACTACCGCGACAACCGCCTGAACCCGATTCATGAAGGGACTCACGGCATTCAGTCGCTGGATTTGCTGGGGCGCAAACTGGCGCAGAACGGGGGCGCGGGGCTCAAGCAACTGATCCGCCTGATCGCCAACACCGCCGAGCGAGCGCAGGCGTATGAATCACTGACGTTGCTGCGTGAACCGCTGGAGAAACTGGTGGCTCGCCTGCAAACCGTGACCATTGGCCTGCTGACCGATCTGGCTCAGGGCAAGGTCAATAGCAGCCTGGCGAACTCAGCGCTGTATCTGAAAGTGTTCGGCCACACGGTGATTGGTTGGCGTTGGCTGGAACAGGCGATTCGTGCAGAGGAAGGGTTAGCCAAAGGGAACGCGGCGGATGTGAGCTTTTATAAAGGCAAGCTGCAGGCGGCGCGATATTTCCTGACGTGGGAAGTTCCGGGTTGTCACCATGAGCTGGCGATTCTCGAGGCGCGGGATGATGTGTGCCTGGGCATGCAGGATGAGTGGTTCTGATTAGAACTCTGTGGCGTAGCTGAAACCCAATCGCGGGCAAGCCCGCTCCCACAGGGATCTCTGTTGTTCACAGATAATGTGTTCAACACCCAAATCCTGTGGGAGCGGGCTTGCCCGCGATGGCGTCGGTACAATCAACGCGATGTCAGCTCAACCGAAACCCGCTCATCTGCCGCGCCAGATCATCCGCCAACCGCTGCAACGTCTGACAGTCTTCCCGACAAGCCCTGACCTCCCCCGCTGTAGCCCGCGCCAAGTCAGAAATCCCCTGCACATTCCGGTTGATCTCTTCCGTCACCGCCGACTGCTCTTCCGTCGCCGTGGCCACCTGATGGTTCATGTCGCTGATCCGCTCGACCTGCCCGGTGATCGCCGTCAACGACGCCCCGGTGCGCTGACTCGACTCAACGCCGGTGCCGGTCGCTGCTTGCCCGGCGTGCATGGAAGACACCGCATTCTCCGCGCCCTGCTTGAGGCTGCCGATCATCTGCTGGATCTCGTCGGTGGACGACTGAGTCCGCCGCGCCAGAGTCCGCACTTCATCGGCTACCACGGCAAACCCGCGCCCCATGTCCCCGGCCCGCGCCGCTTCGATGGCGGCGTTGAGCGCCAGCAAATTGGTTTGCTCGGAAATCCCGCGAATCACCGCCAACACCTGATCGATGGACGCCACTTGATGGGCCAACTCGCCCACCGCACCGGCGGCTATGCCAATCTCGTCGGACATGCTTTCTATATGCCGGATCGATCCGCCCACCACTTCCCGCGCCTGCAGCGCTTCATCCCGCGCGGTTTGCGAAGCGACGGCCGCGTTACCGGCGTTTTGAGCGATTTCCTGCACGGTCAGGCCCATCTCGTGGACAGCAGTGGCGACCATGTCGGTCATTTCCTGCTGACGGCCCGAGCGTTCGGCCGTGTTATCCACCACCCGTGCCACTTGGCCAACTGCCGAGCGCAAACGCTCACTGGTGGCCAGGACTTCGCCGATCATGTCGCGCTGACTTTCCAGGAAGCGATTGAAACCGCGAGCGAGGTCACCCAGTTCATCGGCGCGGCTGGAATCTAACCTGTGGGTCAAATCTCCACCACCGCTACCGATGGCTACCAGCGCCGCTGTTACCTGACGAATCGGTCGCACCAATCCACGGGCCAGAAACACCACCAACAACAGGCACACCAGCGCCACCGCCAGACCGATGGCGCTGCTCATCCACATCGCGCGACGGGATTCGGCATAGATTTGCGACTGCGGCACTTCGGCCACCAGGGTCCAGCCCAGATCACGCAGCGGCAGGCTCAAGGCCAGAAAATCTTCGCCATCGCGGACAAAACTGCTGGTGGCGGACGCTGTGGAGGTCGAGAGCTGCCCCATGACCGCTTGCGCCGCCGGGGCGCCGATCTGTTCGACCAGCGTGCGCTTGCCGCTGAACTGCGCCTCGGGATGAACCTGGATCAAACCGTCGGAACGCACGAGATAGACCTTGCCACGCTCACCGAAGTTGAAATTCTGGATCAGCTCCGACAGCTCTTTCATGCTCAGCCCGAGACCAGCGACGCCCACGACTTTGTCGGCCTGCTCGACCTTGAAGTCGATGAACAGCGCCAATTCGCCGGTGGCGGTGTCATTGTCGATATTGAGGGTGCGCGGTTGGTTGCTGTCGAGGAAAGCATAGAACCAGGCGTCCTTTGGATTGGAGCGACTGAGGGTCCGGTCCAGGCCTTTTTCAGTGAAGTAATGGTTGGACGCGGTGCCGACAATAATCGCGGTAAAGGCTTTATGCTCGGCGCGGATGCCTTCCAGATACTTTACGAATGTGTCGGTCTGGGCACTGTTCTCGCCCCCGCCCAACCAGTCGCGAACCATGCTGTTACTGGCGATGTCCTTGGCGGCGGTGAGGGGTTGAACGAGGATTCGTTCGATGTCATTGCGCATCGCTTCGATGCTCGACGGCAGCGCTTGTTCGACCAGATAGCGCTGGGCGAGGCGGTTGACCACGAGGGTATAAACGCCAACCACGATCAGAATACTGATCAGCAGGGCGGTGCCCATGCTCAGGATCAACTGCCATTGAATACTGCGTCGCCAGAACTGCATGGAGCACCCCCAAAGAATAAGAGGCTGAAACACTGCAACAGCCATGCCGATTGTATACAACGTAAACGACAATTTATTCTTTGGTTGTGCGCAAAGCTGATCAAGCCTGATTGATTGTCTTGGCGATCACTTCAACCGTGGCGCTGACTTGCTCTTGGTAACGGTTGAGTTCCTCTTGATGACGCTTTTGCATTTCGATCTGCTGCGAGCACAGATTCATCGCCGCCAACACCAGCAAGCGGTCACCGATCAGCGTCGGGTATTTCTTTTTGGTCTCGGCCAGGGCGGCCTTCAACATCAATGCGGCGTCCAGCAGGGTCTGTTCTTCCCCGGCCGGCGCCTTGATCGAATAGTCCTCCCCCAGAATCGAGACGACTTTTACCCCTGCGGCGCCGTAACTCATGCGCTGACAGGGCCGGCGCTGACGCGCTCAACCAAGGCCTGAATGCGTGCCGCGGTGGCACCTTGTTTCTCTTCCTGTTCCATCAGGCTCAGTTGCAGGCTTTCGTTTTCATCCTTGACCTGGGCCAGTTCTGCACTCAGGGATTGATGGGTGCCGAGCAGGGTCTGGTTCTGCTGCACCAGGTCGCTGACCAGTTGTTCCAATTGGCTTAGGGATGCTTCCAACATTTTGATTTTCCGGGCATTTTCAAAGGGCGCGTACGATAAAGAAAAGTCACCACTGACGCCAGGGTTATTCGGGCGCAAGGCCTTGATTTTGCTGGCGGGCGACCTTCCTCGCGAGCTTTAAAGACTGTGTTTGGCGGATCTGGTTCCTGCACTTCGTCGCCGCGGCCCTTCTGCGACAAAAACGCGCAGCGCCTCAAGACTTTAGTCGTATGACCGATAAGTCATCCATACAACAGTCTCAGCGCCGCACGAATGCGCTTTTTTCGGTGAACACCATGTCCCTACGTAATATGAATATCGCACCGCGGGCGTTCCTCGGCTTCACCCTGATTGGCGCCATGATGCTGATCCTGGGGGTGTTCGCCCTGAACCAGATGAGCAAGATTCGCGGCGCCGCCGAGGAGATCACCTCGAACAGCGTACCGAGCATCAAAAGCCTCGACGAGTTCACTCAACTGACCCTGCGCCTGCGTGTCCTGGCTTATCGCCTGTTGGTGAATCGCGAGCCGGACGTCCAGCAGAAAACCATGGACCTGCTGGAAACCCGTAACCAGCAGATTCGAGCGGCTCAGACCTCCTATGAAAAACTGATCGCCAGCCCGCAGGAACGTGCAACCTATGATCAGTATGTGCAGTTACTGGGTCAGTACCGCCAGATCGAAGACCGGATGAAGAGCCTGTCGCGCAACAATCAGGTCGACGAACTGCGCACACTGGTCAACACCGATTTGCTGAACAACTCTGAAGCCATCAACACCGTGCTCAACCGCTTGCTGGAGATCAACACCCAGCAGGCCGACAGCGCCAACCAGCAAGCTACCGACCAGTACTCGTCAGCCTTCAACCTGGTGGTGACCCTGCTGGTCATCGCGACCGGCCTGACCCTGCTGTTCGCCTGGCTGCTGACTAACAGCATCACCAAGCCGATCGCCAACGCCTTGAGCGCGGCTGAAGAAATCGCCGAAGGTAACCTGACGCGGCCGATCACCGTCGATGGCGAAGATGAAGCCGGTCGTCTGCTCGCCGCGATGGCGAAGATGCAGGAAAAACTGCGCGATACCCTGCAACGGATTTCCGGTTCGGCCACGCAACTGGCATCTGCCGCGGAAGAACTCAACAGCGTCACCGACGAAAGCGCTCGTGGCCTGACTCAGCAAAATAACGAAATCGAACAGGCCGCCACCGCTGTCAATGAAATGACCAGCGCCGTGGAAGAAGTCGCCCGCAACGCCGTGAGCACCTCCGAAGCCTCGAAAAACGCCACCTCCTCGGCGGGCGACGGGCGTGACCTGGTTCAGGAAACCGTGAGCGCCATCGAGCGCATGAGCGCCGACGTACAGAGCACCGCCAGCCTGATCGGTGATCTAGCCAACGAGTCGCGAGACATCGGCAAAGTGCTGGACGTGATTCGCGGCCTGGCGGACCAGACCAATCTGTTGGCGTTGAACGCCGCCATCGAAGCGGCCCGTGCCGGTGAAGCCGGTCGTGGTTTTGCGGTGGTCGCCGACGAAGTGCGTGCCCTGGCCCATCGCACTCAACAGTCGACCAGCGAAATCGAGCGCATGATTGGCAGCATCCAGAGCGGCACCGAACACGCCGTGGATTCGATGCGCAACAGCACCGAGCGCGCTGAATCGACCTTGAACATCGCCCGTGGTGCAGGCATGTCGCTGGACACCATCAACAGCGCCATCGTCGAAATCAACGAACGCAACCTGGTGATCGCCAGTGCCGCCGAAGAACAGGCGCAAGTGGCCCGTGAAGTAGACCGCAATCTGGTGAACATTCGTGACCTGTCGGTGCAATCGGCCACCGGTGCCAACCAGACGAGCGCGGCCAGCAACGAGCTGTCGCGACTGGCGCTGGACCTGAACAACATGGTTGGGCGGTTTAGCCTGTAACGGCTACACCACCACTGTGGCGAGGGAGCTTGCTCCCGCTCGGCTGCGCAGCAGTCGCAATTGGCCCACGCGCTGAAACTGACACACCGCAGCGTCGGTTTGGGGTCGCTACGCGACCCAGCGGGAGCAAGCTCCCTCGCCACAGTGGTCTCACCCAGCTCGAGCGGATGTACATCGTAAAAAGCTTTTTGACAGCATCACATTTCAACAGGTTAGAATCGCTGGCACGCAGACTGCATGGTCAGTTTGTGCCCGCCTTTAGCTTTCTGGAGTACTGCCTTTGAATGCGACGACCATCAACAGCCTGTTCTTGATCGGCGCGTTGCTGGTAGGTGCGAGCATTCTGGTGAGCTCACTTTCATCGCGCCTCGGTATCCCGATTCTGGTGATTATCCTCGCGGTGGGCATGTCGGCCGGTGTCGACGGTGCCGGCATTATTTTCGATAACTACCCAACGGCTTATCTGGTCGGCAACCTCGCCCTGGCAGTGATCCTGCTCGACGGCGGCTTGCGCACCCGGGTGGCGAGTTTTCGCGTGGCGTTATGGCCGGCATTGTCGCTGGCCACAGTCGGAGTCTTGATCACCACCGGGCTGACCGGGATGGCGGCGGCGTGGCTGTTCGACCTGAACATGATTCAGGGCTTGCTGATTGGCGCCATCGTCGGCTCCACCGACGCCGCGGCCGTGTTCTCGCTGCTGGGCGGCAAGGGCCTGAACGAACGGGTGAGCGCGAGCCTGGAGATCGAATCCGGCAGCAACGACCCGATGGCGGTGTTCCTAACCGTGACCCTGATCGACATGCTCGCCAGCGGCGAGACCGGCCTGCACTGGAATCTGCTTGTGCATTTGGTGCGCGAGTTCGGCATCGGTGGTGTGATCGGCCTCGGCGGTGGTTGGCTACTGCTGCAACTGGTCAACCGTATCAACCTGGCCACCGGTCTTTATCCGATTCTGATGATTGCTGGCGGTCTGGTCGTGTTTGCCTTGACCAACGCCCTGCACGGCAGTGGCTTTTTGGCGGTGTACCTGTGCGGCCTGGTGATCGGCAACCGCCCGGTCCGCAGTCGCCATGGCATTTTGCATATGCTCGACGGCATGGCCTGGCTGGCCCAGATCGGCATGTTCCTGGTGCTGGGGCTGTTGGTTACGCCCCATGACCTGCTGCCGATTGCTTTGCCGGCGCTGGGCCTGGCGCTGTGGATGATTCTGTTTGCCCGTCCGCTATCGGTGCTGGTCGGCCTGCTGCCCTTCAAAGCGTTCCATGGTCGCGAGAAGGCATTCATTTCCTGGGTTGGCCTGCGCGGTGCCGTACCGATCATTCTGGCGGTGTTCCCGCTGATGGCGGGGCTGCCCAATGCTCAGCTCTACTTCAATCTGGCGTTCTTTATCGTGCTGGTCTCGCTGCTGGTGCAAGGTACAAGCCTGCCCTGGGTTGCCAAGCTCTTGAAAGTGACGGTCCCGCCGGAGCCCTTGCCGATCTCCCGTTCTGCGCTGGAAGTGCATGTCACCAGCGAGTGGGAGCTGTTCGTGTATCGCCTCGGTGCCGAGAAATGGTGCATTGGATCCCCTCTTCGCGAGCTGAAAATGCCCGAAGGCACCCGTATTGCAGCCCTGTTTCGTGGCCAACAACTGCTCCATCCGTCGGGTAGTACGGTGCTCGAAGTCGATGATTTGCTCTGCGTCATCGGCCATGAACACAACCTTCCGGCCCTCGGAAAACTCTTCAGTCAGGCACCACAGCGGGGTCTGGATTTGCGCTTTTTCGGCGACTTCGTACTCGAAGGAGACGCCCAGCTGGGTGCGGTTGCTGCCCTGTACGGGTTGAAAGTCGAAGGCATCGATCCGAACATGTCCCTGGGCCACTTCATTGCCCAGAAAGTGGGCGGTGCGCCGGTAGTCGGTGACCAGGTGGAATGGAACAACACCCTCTGGACCGTCGCGGTCATGGAAGGGAACAAGATTGGTAAAGTGGGCGTCAGATTCCCCGAAGGAAGTCGCCCCGGACCCGGACTCTTCCTCTAAACTCCACACTTCGTCTCGCTTTCGATCGGTTTCTATGTCAACTCTGCGCACCTTTTTCATCATGGCCCTGCTGGGCTTGAGTCTTTCCATCAGCACGCTGCAAGCCGCCGAACCGCCGTCCAGCGAAGCCGTGCAGGCGAGCCTGGACAAGATCGCCGACCGCAAACTGCCGGAAGCCGATCAAAAAGCCCTGCAAGCGGTCCTGCAGAGCACGCTCACTCAGCTTAACAACCAGCGTGATTACGATCAGAAGCTGATCGATCTCAAGCAGCAGTTGACCAGCGCGCCAAGGCAGAACATCGAGAACCAGCGCGAGCTGACCCGTCTCAAGGCCACCAAAGTGGTACCGGTGGCGCAACGCTATACCAAAGAGACCATTCAGCAGCTTGAGCAATTGCTGACCGAACGCTCGACCCAGCAAAGCGATCTGCAGAAAGCCCTGGCTGAAGCGAACAGCCTGATCATCACCGCCCAGACCCGCCCCGAGCGCGCCCAGGCCGAAATATCTGCCAGCCAGACGCGCATCCAGCAGATCAACAACATCCTCAAGATCGGCAAGGACAGCGGCAAGACCTTGACCCCTGAGCAACGCGACCAGCTCAACGCTGAACTCGCGGCACTGAACGCCTTGATCCCGTTGCGTCGCCAGGAACTGGCCGGCAACAGCCAGTTGCAGGACTTGGGCAACAGCCAGCATGACTTGCTGTCGGAAAAATCGGCGCGCCTGGACCAGGAAATTCAGGAACTGCAAACCCTGATCAACCAGAAACGCCTGGCCCAGTCGCAAGAAACGGTGACCCAGCAATCCATCGAAGCGCAGAAGGCTGGCGGCAGCAGCCTGCTGGCTACCGAAAGCGCGGCCAACCTGAAGCTCTCCGACTACCTGCTTAAAAGCACCGACCGTCTTAACGAAGTCACCCAACAGAACCTGCAGACCAAACAGCAACTGGACAGCGTGACCCAGAGCGATTCGGCGCTGGACGAACAGATCAGCGTGCTCAAGGGCAGCCTGCTGCTCTCCAAGATTCTCTACAAACAGAAACAGGCCCTGCCGCGCCTCAAGCTCGACCGCGATCTGGCCGACCAGATCGCCGACATTCGCCTGTATCAGTTCGAAGTCAGCCAGCAACGGGAACTGCTCAGCAACCCGACAACTTATGTCGATAACCTGCTGGCGACTCAGCCGCCCGAGCAAGTCACCCCGCAACTGCGCAAGAGCCTGCTGGAACTGGCCACCACCCGCGCGGACCTGCTGGAGCGTTTGTATCGCGAACTGAACGCGGTGCTTAACGAATCCATCACGCTGCAACTCAACCAGAAGCAACTGCTCAGCACCGCGCAAAGTCTGCGGGCGACCCTCGACGAGCAAATGTTCTGGATTCCCAGCAACAAACCGCTGGACCTTGAGTGGATGCACGGCGTGCCGGAACGCCTGGAACGTCAGGTCACCACCTTGCCTTGGGCCTCAAGCCTGAGCGAACTGACCGATGGCCTGACGCAGCGACCGCTACTGTTCCTGCCGCTGGCCTTTCTGATCGGGGCGCTGCTGTGGCGCCGCAAAAATCTCTATGCCCGCCTGAACAAAGTTCACCTGGACATCGGCCATTTCAAGCGCGACAGCCAGTGGCACACACCGCAAGCGATTCTGATCAACATCCTGCTGGCGATGCCGGTATCCCTGGGTCTGGCCTTGTGCGGCCTGGCTTTGCAGATCGACGCTCGCGGGCAGAACGCCAATATGGGCGCGGCGCTGCTGCAAATGGCCCAGGCCTGGCTGGTGTTCTACACCGCCTACCGCATCCTCGCACCGGGTGGCGTGGCCGAACTGCATTTCCGCTGGGAAAAACCTCAGGTCGAATTCCTTCAGGGCTGGATTCGCCGGCTCGGGCTGGTGGTGATGGCCTTGGTGACCGTGGTGGCGGTCGCTGAACTGCAACCGGCGGCGCTCGCCGATGACGTGCTCGGCATGCCGGTGGTGCTGACCTGCTACGCCTTGATGGCCTGGCTGCTCAGTCGCCTGCTGGTCAGCAGCCCGACCCACCAGAATGCTTCGCTGTTCCGCAAGGCCGTGGGAGTCATGTTCACTGTCCTGCCAATCGCGTTGTTCGTCGCCGTGTGCTTTGGTTATTACTACACCGCGCTGAAACTCAGCGACCGGTTGATCAACACGCTTTACTTGCTGATGTTCTGGCTGGTGATCGAGGCCACCTTCGTGCGCGGCCTCAGCGTTGCCGCACGGCGCCTGGCCTATCAACGCGCCCTGGCCAAACGCCAGGCCGCCAAAGAAGCCGGCGACGGTGAAGCGGTGATCGAAGAGCCAACCCTGGACATCGAGAAGGTCAACGAACAGTCACTGAGACTGATCCGCCTGGCCTTGCTCGGCGGTTTCATCGCGGCGTTGTATTGGGTCTGGTCGGACCTGATTTCAGTGTTCTCGTACCTGGACAACATCACCCTCTACGAATACACCAGCGGCACCGGCGCCAACATGAGCATGGTGCCTATCAGCATCGGCGACATGCTCGGCGCGCTGATCATCATCGGCATTACCTTCGCGCTGGCGCGCAACCTGCCGGGCTTGCTGGAAGTGTTTGTGCTGTCGAAGCTGAACCTGGCCCAGGGCAGCTCCTACGCCACGACCACGCTGCTGTCCTATGTGATTGCCGGCGTCGGTTTCGTTTCGACCCTGTCCACGCTCGGCGTGAGCTGGGACAAGTTGCAATGGCTGGTGGCAGCGCTGTCGGTCGGTCTCGGTTTCGGGATGCAGGAGATCTTCGCCAACTTCATCTCCGGCATCATGATCCTGTTCGAACGCCCGGTGCGGATCGGCGACACCATCACCATCGGCAACCTGTCGGGCACGGTGAGCAAGATCCGCATCCGCGCCACGACCATCACCGACTTCGACCGCAAGGACATCATTGTCCCGAACAAGACGTTCATCACCGGGCAACTGATCAACTGGTCCCTGACCGATACCATCACCCGAGTGACTCTCAAGCTCGGCGTCGACTACGGCTCGGACCTGGACTTGGTGAAAGAGCTGCTGCTCAAGGCAGCCCGCGACAACCCGCGCGTGCTGAAGGACCCGGAACCCCACGTGTACTTCCTGAACTTCGGCGAAAGCACCCTTGATCACGAATTGCGCATGCATGTGCGCGACCTCGGCGACCGTAACCCGGTGCTCGACGAGGTTAACCGCTTCATCAATCGTGAGTTCAAGAAGCAGAAGATCAACATCTCGTTCCGGCAAATGGAGGTCTACCTCAAGAACCTTCACGGCCAGGAGTACAAGATGGTGCCGGTCGAGCCGGAAACCAAAACCATCGTGCCGCTGCCCGATGGCAAATCGCACCGAGAGCCTCCGCCGGTCGAACTCGACTAACCGGTCTATCCCTAGCAGAATGCTCGGACATTCTGCTGGAGATGGCCGTTGAAAGCCCTCGACGAACTGACCTTCGACAATCGCTTCGCCCGCCTGGGCGACGCGTTCTCAACCCATGTGCTGCCCGAGCCCATCGCTGCTCCGCGACTGGTGGTCGCCAGCCCCGCCGCCATGGCGCTGCTGGACCTGGACCCGACGGAGGCCGAGACACCGGTGTTCGCCGAGCTGTTCGGCGGCCAGAAGCTCTGGGCCGAAGCCGAGCCGCGGGCGATGGTCTATTCCGGGCATCAGTTCGGTTCTTACAACCCGCAGTTGGGCGACGGTCGTGGTCTGTTGCTGGGCGAGGTCTATAACGAGGCCGGCGAGCATTGGGACCTGCACCTCAAGGGCGCCGGCCAGACGCCTTACTCGCGCATGGGTGATGGACGCGCGGTGTTGCGTTCGTCGATCCGCGAGTTTCTTGCCTCCGAAGCCCTGCATGCCCTGAATATTCCCACTACTCGCGCACTGTGCGTAATCGGCTCCGACACACCGGTCTGGCGCGAGAAACAGGAACGCGCAGCCATGGTCTTGCGCCTGGCACCGAGCCACGTGCGCTTCGGGCATTTCGAATTCTTCTACTACACCAAGCGCCCCGAGCAGCAGAAAGAACTCGGCAACCATGTGCTGGCCATGCATTTCCCGCACTGCCTGGAACAGCCGGAACCGTACCTGGCGATGTTCCGCGAAATCGTCGAGCGCAACGCCGAGCTGATCGCCAAATGGCAGGCTTACGGGTTCTGCCATGGCGTGATGAACACCGACAACATGTCGATCCTGGGCATTACCTTCGACTTCGGCCCGTTCGCCTTCCTCGACGATTTCGACGCCCACTTCATCTGCAATCACTCCGATGATCAGGGCCGTTACTCCTTCAGCAACCAGGTGCCAATCGGCCAGTGGAACCTCAGCGCCCTCGCCCAAGCCCTGACGCCGTTCATCAGCGTCGAAGCCCTGCGCGAAACCCTGGGCCTGTACCTGCCACTGTTCCAGGCCCACTACCTGGACCTGATGCGCCGCCGCCTCGGTCTCACCACTGCCGAAGACGACGACCAGAAACTGCTGGAGCACCTGCTGCAACTGATGCAGAACAGCGGCGTCGACTACAGCCTGTTCTTCCGCCGCCTGGGGGATGAGTCACCCGAACTGGCCGTCGCCCGTTTGCGCGATGACTTCGTCGACATCAAGGGCTTCGATGCGTGGGGCGCGCTCTACATCGCCCGGGTTGCTCGTGAAGGTGTGATTGATCAGCAACAGCGCCGCAAACGAATGCATGCGGTCAATCCGCTGTACATCCTGCGTAACTATCTGGCGCAGAAAGCCATCGATGCGGCGGAAAGCGGCGACTATGCAGAAGTTCGTCGTTTGCATGCGGTATTGAGCAATCCATTCGAGGAACAGCCTGGAATGGAGAGCTATGCCGAGCGGCCGCCAGAGTGGGGCAAGCATCTGGAGATCAGTTGTTCGTCGTGAGACTTAACAACACTGAATTGATCCGTCAGGGACACCAGCACTCGTAGGGTGTATCTCTAACCAAGGAAGGTTATTGCCTACAAACTTCTGCCTTGATAAACATCATTTCCGACTCCAGATCAGTGCCATAGATTGCCTACTCATCCGGAACCCGATCATGCCTGACCCACTCCTCATCCCCTGCCCCCACTGCAACGGCCTTAACCGCATCCCCGCCGAACGCCTCGACGACCATCCAAAATGCGGCCGCTGCAAGGCCGAAGTCCTGCTCAACAAGCCGTTCGAATTGAAGCAAGGCGATTACGCCAGTCAGATCAAGGGCGACCTGCCGTTGCTGGTGGACGTGTGGGCGGACTGGTGCGGGCCGTGCAAGTCGTTTGCGCCGGTGTTCGAGCAGGCGGCGGGGCAGTTGGCGGGCAAATGTCGGCTGGCCAAGCTGGACAGCGAGGCGAATCAGCAGTTGTCGGCGCAATTGGGGATTCGCTCGATCCCGAGCCTGATTCTGTTCAAGAATGGCCGGGAAGTGGCTCGCCAGAGCGGAGCCTTCCCGTTACCGCAATTGATGAGCTGGTTGCGTAGCCAAGGGATTTAGAGCCACCACAAATAAATGTGGGAGCGACGGTGCGACGATTCGACCTGCTCGCGAAGAGGGCTTCGCATTCAACATCTCTGTTGACTGGACTTCCGCTTTCGCGAGCAGGCTCGCTCCCACAGTGGTTCGGTGTTGTTTACAGGAATCAGGCATTTTCCAACAGATTGTGCAGGTCGACGAACTGCTGGGTCAGTTTATGCCGCGGGTCGAGGTGGATCAGCGGCGTGTTGGCCTGGTGGGATTCGCGCATGCGCACCGAACTGGCCAGGTACACTGGCAACACCGGCAGGCCCTCGGCGATCAGTTCGTCGAGGATTTGCTGAGGCAAACTGGCGCGGGCCTGGAACTGGTTGACGACGATGCCTTCAACTTCCAGCCCTTCGTTGTGGTCCTCCTTCAATTCTTCGATTTCCGCCAACAGGCCATACAGCGCCTGGCGCGAGAAACTGTCGCAGTCGAAGGGAATCAGCACACGATCAGCGGCGATCAAGGCCGAGACGGCATAGAAATTCAGTGCTGGCGGCGTATCGAGGTAGATTCGGTCGTAATCGCCGTCCAGCTCCTCGAGCAATTTGCGCAGCTTGTTGATCTTGTGCTTGGCCTCAAGCTTGGGCTGCAAATCAGCCAGCTCGGCGGTGGCGGTGACGACGTGAAGGTTGTCGAATGGGGTTTCGTAGATGTCGACCTGGTTTTTCTTCGAGAACGGACCCGAGGACAGAGTCTGCTTGAAGAAGTCAGCGATCCCCATCGGGATATCATCGCCGGTAAGTCCCGTCAGGTATTGAGTGGAGTTGGCCTGAGCATCGAGATCCACCAACAACGTGCGATAGCCTTCGCTGGCGCTGACCGCCGCCAGATTACAGGCAATGCTTGACTTGCCCACGCCACCTTTCTGATTGAACACCACGCGCCGCATGTCAAAACCTCCGTGTATCAAAGAATGACCGAGTGTAGTAGTCCACGGCGCTGCTTAGCTACCTCGCCGGCATCGGGACTACACAGTCATTGGAAAAAATCCGGCGGAAAAGCCGCCAACTTGCCCATCGATAGCCGATAGAGCTGACAGACATGTCCGCTGCAACGTGGATAATGGCCAAACGACAGTTTTTTCGCGAACCAGACGGTACATTTCGTTGCGCAAAATGTAACCAGCATTTGCTACACGCCCGCCGCACCGGGATAATGCGCGCCACTCGGCGTTAAGCGCCACGTAAGGTCAGCCGCGTTTTTTGCGACTTGCCGCGGTCAAGGAAGCCCCGCAGGGGCGGGATGAATGTCTGTGATCAACTTCAACATCGCCCAATGGCGCGCGTGGGCCCCTGGGCTTGAAAGCGTGGATGATTGGCAGGCCTGGAGCCGACAACCGGTCGTGCTCGAGCCTAGCGATGCCGCCCCCGATGTATCGTTTCTGCCGGCCATGCAGCGTCGGCGACTCAGCCGTCTGGCGCGGATGGCGTTTAGTGTCGGCTGGCCTTTGGCCGATGGTCGCCAGGACCTGCCGTTGGTCTTTATTTCGCGCCACGGCGAAACTCCACGCACTTTCGAAATTCTCAGCGATCTGGCGACTGACCAACCGTTGTCGCCCACCCAGTTCAGCCTGTCGGTGCACAATGCGGTCATTGGCCTGTGGTCGATCATGCGTGGTGAAACCAGCGAGATGACCGCCCTCGCCGCAGCTGGCGATGGCCTTGAACACGGCATGCTAGAGGCGGCGGCATTGCTTGAGGAAGGAGCGCCTGCGGTACTGCTGGTAGTGACTGAAGAGCAACCGCCCGCGGCCTACTCGGCCTGGATCGACGACGTGCCATTCCCTTACGCGGTCGGCCTGCTGATTACGCCCGGCAATCAGTGGCAGCTGTCGCTGAACAGCACCTCACAAGCGTTGTCCAAACCCCACTGGCCTCATGCCCTGAATCTGTTGCGTACCCTGCTCAGCCAGCAGACCACCTGCCAACATGCCTGGAAAAATCGTCTATGGACCTGGCAACGCAACCCGTAACCGATAAAAACCGCGACGCTTATTACTGGCGTCTGCTGGCCACTGCCGCAAGCTTCACCCTGTTCGGGTTGGGCGGGCTTTGCCTGCGACTGGTGGTGTTCCCGCTGTTGAACTGCCTGCCGGGAGACAACCAGGCCCACCGTCAGCGGGCACGACAGACCGTCAGCCGGTGTTTCTGGTTTTTCATCCGATTCATGGCTCGCACTGGCGTGCTGACCTATGACATTCAGGGGGCGGAAAAACTCGGACGGCCAGGTCAGATGATCGTCGCCAATCACCCCTCGCTGATCGATGTGGTGTTTTTGATCGGCCTGGTGGGCCACGCCAACTGCGTGGTCAAGAAAAGCCTCTGGGAAAATCCGTTCACCCGCGGCCCGCTACGCCGCACCGATTACATCAGCAACGACGGCAGCATGGACATGCTCGACGCCGCTGCCGACGCACTGAAAAGCGGTCAGACCCTGATCATTTTCCCCGAGGGCACCCGCACCCAACCCGGTAAACCGCCGGCCTTTCATCGGGGGGGCGCGGCAATCGCCCTGCGCGGTGCGAGAATCCTCACCCCGGTGATCATCAAGGTCAGCCCGACCACACTGACCAAGGCCGAACCCTGGTATCGGATTCCCAAACGCCGCGTGCACTTCAGTTTTCGTGTCGGGGCCGATATAGACCCACAGGCCTTCGCTACGCAGGGGCCCGCGCCCCAGGCCTCGCGCAAGCTCAATGATTATTTGCACCATTACTTTATTAAGGAGCTCGCCGAAGATGAGCGATCTGCACCGTGAAATCAAAGAACTGATCATTGACGCCCTGGGCCTCGAAGACATCAGCGTCGCCGACATTGGCGATGAACAAACGCTGTTCGGCGAAGGCCTGGGCCTGGACTCTGTAGACGCCCTGGAACTCGGCCTGGCGATCCAGAAAAAGTACGGCATCAAAATCGATGCCGACGCCAAGGACACCCGTAATCACTTCACCAACGTGACGAGCCTTGCGGCGTTCGTCACTGCAAAACAGGCAGCTTGAGACCGGACCATGCAAACTCGTGACGATATTTTCAATACCCTGCGCGATGCTCTGGTCGAACTCTTCGAGCTGGAGCCCGAGCGCATCAGCCTGGGGTCCAACCTGTATCAGGATCTGGAAATCGACAGCATCGATGCGGTCGACCTGATCGATCACATCAAACGCCAGACCGGCAAGAAAATCGCTGCCGAAGAATTCAAATCGGTGCGTACCGTCAGCGATGTGGTCGACGCGGTCTACCGCCTGGTTCAACCGGCCGCATGAGCCGACTGATCGGCCTTGGCCTGCTGCTGGCAGGCCTGCTGTACCCCTTTGCGGTGTATTTCGGCATGGAGCATTTTGCCCCGTGGCAGTTCGGTCTGCTGCTGGGTAGCCTGTGGCTGGCGCGAGCGCTGACTGGCGAGCGGCGTCCCGGAAGCCTGTGGATGGCCACGGCCGCCATCGGGTTTTGCCTGCTGCTGGCGCTGTTCGACAGCCCGGTGCTGCTGCGCTGGTACCCGGTGCTGATCAGCGTCTTCATGCTGGTGCTGTTCGGCCTGAGCCTGAAATACGGCCCACCGATGATTGAACGCCTGGCCCGTCTGCGAGAGCCGGAATTACCGGCCAGGGCCATTCGCTACACCCGCCAGGTGACGATGGCCTGGAGCGTGTTTTTTCTCTGCAACGGCTTGTGCGCCGCCGCCCTGACTCTTTGGGCGCCGCTGAGTTGGTGGATGTTGTACACCGGCCTGATCTCCTATGGATTGATCGGCCTGATGTTTGCCATTGAATGGCTGATACGACAACGGGTAAGAGGCCGCCCATGAATTGGATAACACTTGAGCAACTGTTGCTCAAGGCTCAGCCGGACCGTGCTGTGACGGTGGAACCTGCGTTGAATCATGCACAGATGTGCGAACAGGCCCTGAGCCTGGCCGCCGGCCTGCAAGCTCAGGGGGTGCAGCGCATCGCCGTGCACCTCGAAGACGCCGCCGACCTGGCCATTGCCCTGCTCGGCGCCTGGCGTGCCGGGGTCAGCGTACTGCTGCCCGCCGACTTGCAAGCGCAGACTCGCCAGCGCTGGTCGACCGAGGTCGATCTGTGGCTGACCGATCAGACCGATGATGCTCATTTGAGCGATTATCGGTATTCACCGTTGCCGGCCAGCCTACTGGATCTGGATCGCTGTCAGCTGAGCCTGTGCACCTCCGGCTCCAGTGGCGAACCCAAGCGCATCTCTAAAACCCTGCGCCAATTGGCCAATGAAGTCGAAGCGCTGGAACACCTGTGGGGTGCAGATCTGGGCGAGGCCTGCATTATCGGCAGCGTCGCCACTCAACACATCTACGGGTTGCTGTTTCGGGTGCTGTGGCCGTTGTGCGCCGGGCGTTCGTTCGTACGTCAACAACTGGCCTTCCCGGAAGACCTGCAACGCGCCAGCCGCGAACACCCGGCCTTCGCCTGGGTCACCAGCCCGGCGCTGCTCAAACGCATGGGCGACAACCTCGACTGGCCAGCTCTGAGCGCAGTGCGCCGAGTATTTTCCTCCGGTGGCGCGTTGCCCGCTGAAGCGGCGCAAAGCCTGTATGAACGCCTGCAACAGTGGCCGACAGAAATTTTCGGCAGCTCGGAAACCGGCGGCATCGCCTGGCGTCAGGGCCAGAATCTCTGGCAGCCCTTCGCCGACGTTGCACTGAGCCAGGACAGCGATGGCGCCCTGCTGATCGCCTCACCGTACTTGCCGGCCGGCCATATCGAACACACCGCCGATGCCGCGCGCATCGCCGCCGACGGCCGTTTCGAGCTACTGGGACGGCTGGACCGAATCGTCAAACTGGAAGAAAAACGTATCTCGCTGCCGATGCTCGAACAGGCGCTGATGGCGCACCGCTGGGTTGCCGAAGCGCGCCTCGGTGTGGTTCAGGAAAACCGCGCCTCATTAGGGGCGCTGATGGTACTCAGCGAACAAGGCCTGCATGCCTTGCGCAATCAGGGTCGACGCAGCCTCACTCAAGCCTTGCGTCAGCATCTGAGTCAGCATTGTGAAACGCTGGCCCTGCCACGCCGCTGGCGCTTGTTGCGGCAACTGCCGCTGAACGCGCAAGGCAAACTGCCCCAGGCCGAGGTTGAAGCCTTGCTGCTGGCGCCCCGCCCAAAGGCGCCACAAGTACTGGAGCAGTTGGAAGTCGATGGCGAGTGGAACCTGCAACTGGCCGTCCCGCCAGACCTGGCGTATTTCAGCGGCCACTTTCCCCGAGCGCCGGTATTGCCCGGCGTGGTGCAGGTGGATTGGGCATTGAGCCTGGGCCAGCAATTGATGGATCTGCCGGCAAAATTCGCCGGTATGGAAGTGCTGAAATTCCAGCAACTGGTACGCCCCGGTGATGAAATCCAGTTGCACCTGCGCTTCGACTCGGCGCGCAGCAAATTGTATTTCGCCTATCGCAATGAAACCGCCACCTGCTCCAGTGGGCGGATTTTGCTGGAGGCCTCAGGCGATGCATAACCTGTGGCGAGGGAGCTTGCTCCCGCTGGGCTGCGAAGCGGCCCCAAAATCAACCGACGTAGACTTCATTGCGAGCGCTTCGCACTCGAACGGGAGCAAGCTCCCTCTCCACAGTAAGCGCCTTCACAACAAGGGTTCGGTGGAGATTTCTGATCATGCATAACCCCTGCGCCGTAATCCCGGTCTACAACCACGAAACCGCAATCACCGCCGTGGTCGATGCCCTGCTTGCCAGCGGCCTGCCATGCATTCTGGTGGACGATGCCAGCAGCCCGGCCTGCGCCAAGGTCCTTGACCGACTGGCCCTGCGTGACCGGGTTTACCTGATCAGGCTCACCATCAATCAAGGCAAGGGCGGCGCGGTGATGACCGGTTTGCGCGAAGCTTCGCGCCTGGGCTTCAGCCATGCCTTGCAGGTGGACGCCGACGGCCAGCATGACCTGCAAGACGTCAAAGTCTTCATCGAGCATTCGCGGACCCATCCAGAGTCAGTGATCTGCGGTTATCCGCAATATGACGCCAGCGTCCCGAAGGGGCGTTTGTACGCCCGCTACCTGACTCATGTGATGGTCTGGATCAACACCCTGTCGTTGCAGATTCGCGACTCGATGTGCGGCTTCCGCGTCTACCCGTTGCCGCCAACCCTGGCACTGATCGACTCGGCCAGGATCGGCAAACGCATGGACTTTGACTCCGACATTCTGGTGCGCCTGGCCTGGCGCAATCAGCCGATGCAGTGGCTGAAAACCAAGGTCCATTATCCTTCGGATGGCGTCTCGCATTTCCGTCTGTTCCACGACAATGTACTGATTTCGAGCATGCACACCCGGCTGTTCTTGGGCATGTTGCTGCGGGCACCGGTGATCCTCTGGCGACGGTGGCGAGCATGAGCGACAACGCAGACAAACAACACTGGGCCGACCGCCAGGAACGCGGCAGCTTCTGGTTGATGAAGTTCACCGCGCTCTGCGCAAAAGTCTTGGGTCGTCGACTGCTGAGCCCGTTGCTGTACGGCATCGTGCTGTACTTTTTCCTGTTCGGGCGCAGCGCCCGCCAAAGCGCCTGGCAATACCAGCAGCGGCTTGCCGACTGGAGCGGTCGTAGCGAATTGCGCCCGAGCCATTGGCGGGTGTTCGGCCAGTTCATGGCCTTCGCCGACTCCATGCTCGACAAACTCGATGTGTGGAACGGCAAGCTGAGCATCGATCAAATCGAAATCATCGACCCGGCACTGCTGCGCAATAAACTGCGCGGCACACGCGGGCAAATGCTGGTGGGCGCGCACCTGGGCAATCTCGAGGTTTGTCGGGCGCTGGCCGAGATCGGTGAGAAAGTCACCATGAACGTGCTGGTGCATACCAAGCACGCCGAACAATTCAACCGTCTGCTGGGCGAAGCCGGGGCGACCAATCTGCGGCTGATTCAGGTCAGTGAGCTGGACCCGGTGATCATGCTGCAACTGCATGAACGCCTCGAACGCGGCGAATGGCTGGCGATTGCCGGCGACCGCGTGCCGCTGCATGGCGGGCGCAGTGTCACGGTGGATTTTCTCGGCCATCAGGCAGCGTTCCCGCAAGGCCCGTGGCTGCTCGCCGGTCTGTTGAAATGCCCGATCAACCTGATGCTGTGCCTGAAGAAACCCACGGGCGACTATCGACTGACCCTCGAACCGTTCGCCGATGCCATCGTGTGGAAACGCAGCGACCGCGAACAGGTCATTCAACAGTGGGCCTCCCGCTACGCCGAACGCCTGGGTCACTATTGCCTCGAAGCGCCCCAACAATGGTTCAACTTTTACCCTTTCTGGAAGATCGATGACGACGCCAACGCTTGAGCCGGTAACCTTCGGCGAACTCCCTTTGCGCATCGAAGACGTACTGGCCCTGGCCAACCGTCAGGTGCCGACGCAGTTGCAGAGCGACGCTGAGTTTCGCCAGCGCATCGCCAAGGGCCCACAGTTCCTTGATTCCCTGCTGGACAAGGAAGGCGTGATCTATGGCGTGACCACCGGTTATGGCGATTCCTGCGTGGTAGCGGTGCCCCTGCACCACGTCGAAGCCCTGCCCCGTCACCTGTATACCTTCCACGGTTGCGGCCTGGGCAAACTGCTCGACGCCCAAGCCACGCGCGCGGTGCTGGCAGCGCGTTTGCAGTCGCTGTGCCACGGCGTTTCCGGGGTACGCGTGGAGCTGCTGGAGCGTCTGCAAGCCTTCCTCGAACACGACATTCTGCCGCTGATTCCGGAAGAAGGTTCGGTGGGCGCCAGCGGTGATCTGACGCCGCTGTCCTACGTCGCCGCGACCTTGTCCGGCGAGCGCGAAGTAATGTTCCGTGGTGAGCGCCGACAAGCCGCCGATGTGCACCGCGAACTGGGTTGGAAGCCGCTGGTGTTGCGCCCCAAAGAAGCGCTGGCGCTGATGAACGGCACCGCCGTGATGACCGGCCTCGCCTGCCTCGCTTACGCTCGCGCCGATTACCTGCTGCAACTGGCCACGCGCATCACCGCGCTGAACGTGGTCGCTTTACAGGGCAACCCGGAGCACTTCGACGAGCGCCTGTTCGCCGCCAAACCCCATCCTGGGCAGATGCAAGTCGCCGCGTGGCTGCGCAAGGATTTGGCGATCGATGCGCCGACCGCGCCGCTGCATCGCCTGCAAGACCGCTATTCCCTGCGTTGTGCGCCGCACGTGCTCGGTGTACTGGCCGACAGCCTTAATTGGCTGCGCTCGTTCATCGAGATCGAACTCAACAGCGCCAACGACAACCCGATCATCGACGCCGAAGCCGAACGCGTGCTGCACGGCGGGCACTTCTACGGCGGCCATATCGCGTTCGCCATGGACAGCCTGAAAAACCTGGTGGCCAACGTCGCCGACTTGCTCGACCGTCAGCTCGCGCTGCTGGTGGACGAGCGTTACAACCATGGCTTGCCGAGCAATCTGTCCGGCGCCACCGCCGACCGCGCGATGCTCAATCACGGCTTCAAGGCCGTGCAGATCGGCACCAGCGCCTGGACCGCCGAAGCCCTGAAAAACACCATGCCGGCCAGCGTCTTCTCGCGCTCCACCGAGTGCCACAACCAGGACAAAGTCAGCATGGGTACCATCGCCGCCCGCGACGCCATCCGCGTGTTGGAGCTGACGGAACAGGTCGCCGCCGCCACGCTGTTGGCCGCCAACCAAGGCGTCTGGCTGCGCGGCCAGGCTGAAGACGCGCGCCCACTGCCACCGGCCCTGGCCGCGATGCACGAAGAATTGGCCAAGGACTTCCCGCCAGTCATCGAAGACCGTGCCCTGGAAGGCGAATTGCGCCTGTGCCTGCAACGCATCGCCGAACAACACTGGAGGCTGCATGCGTAGCAAGGGAGTGCTTCACACCGACACGGAAATCCTCGTACCGTTCTTTGATGTCGACACCATGAACGTGGTCTGGCACGGCCATTACATCAAATACCTGGAAGTCGCTCGCTGTGCGTTGCTGGACAAGATCGGCCACAACTACGACGCCATGGTGGCGTCGGGTTATGCGTGGCCGGTGATCGACTTGCAGCTGCGCTATGTGCGCGGTGCCGTGTTCGGCCAGAAGCTGAATGTGCGCGCCAGCCTGGTGGAGTGGGAAAACCGCCTGAAGATCAGTTACCTGATCAGCGATCTGGCCACCGGCGAGCGCCTGACCCGCGCCTGTTCCGTGCAGGTCGCCGTCGACATGAGCAGCCGCGAAATGCAGTTGGCTTCACCGAAGGTGTTTACCGACGCGGTTGAAAGGATGCTGCCATGAATTCGCTCCTCAAATGCCTTGGCACTTTGGTGTTGCTCGGGCTTTCATCATTGGCGCAGGCCTTCGATCTACAACAGCTCAGCGATCAACTGGCCAAACCCTATGTGATCCACGGCAGCTTCATCCAGGAAAAACACCTGCGCGCCCTGCCCCAGCCACTGACCAGCAAGGGCACCTTCGTTCTGGCGAAGAATCACGGCCTGCTCTGGCTGCTGAAAACCCCGCTGCAACAGGACTACCGCATCAGCGACAAGGGCATTGCCCGGCGTGATGCCAGCGGCTGGAAAATGCTGCCGAACAAGAGTGCCGGCGCCGAGCAGAACCGTTTGTTCCTCGCGGTGCTGCAAGGCGACAGCAGTGGCCTGCAACGGGATTTCGAGCTTTCGCTGAGCGGCGATGCACAAAACTGGCAGCTGACCCTGACCCCGCGTTCGATGCTGCTCAAGCAGGTGTTCAATCAGATCAACATTGACGGCGGCGAACTGGTGCATAGCATCGAACTGCTCGAAACCCAGGGTGACCGAACGCTGTTGCGCATGCAGGACAGCACCAGCGCACAACCTTTGAGCGATGCGGAGCAACATGACTTTGCTGAGTGAACGGATGCTGCCGCGGCTGTTTCTGATCCTGCTGCTGGCGGTGCTCGCACTCGCGGGCTGGCAATGGCGTGACGACGCGCCGCTGTCGGCCAACCTGATGGAACTGGTGCCAGGCACCGCACCGGACGCGCTGGAACTGCGCGCCGAACAACGCATGCAAGAACCGCTGAACCGGGAAATGCTGGTGCTGGTCGGCCATAAAGACCGCCAGCAAGCCATCGCCATGGCGCAAAAACTCGGCGAGCAATGGCAGGCCAGCGGCGTGTTCGAAAAGGTCCAGTGGAACCTGCAGGCCGACTTGCCGGCGCTACGCACACAATTGCTGCAAGGCCGACTGGCGATGTTGTCGGCGGCCGACCGGCAGCAGCTCATCGAGCACCCCGACGCGTTTATTCAGCAACGGGTGCAAGCCCTGTTCGACCCGTTCACCGGGTTCAGCCTGGTGCCGAGCCAGGATGACTGGCTGGGCCTGACCGGGCGCATCCAGAACAGCCAGCCGCAACACGGCTCGGTGCAACTGGACATCGGCAGCGGTGCGCTGGTTGCCGATGCCGACGGCAAGAGTTGGGTGATGCTGCGGGCGCGAACCGCTGGCAACGCATTCGACATGAACCTGCCGCTGCAAGTGGCCGACCTGCTCCAGCACAGTCGCGAAGAAGCCGCCCAGGCGGATGTGCAACTACTCGCCGCCAGTGGCCTGCTGTATGCCGCCAGCGGTCAACGGCAAGCCGCGCGCGAGATGACCTGGGTCGGCGGCGGCGCCACGGTCGGGATTCTGTTGCTGCTGTTGCTGGCCTTCCGGCGTTGGCGGGTATTGCTGGCATTCGTCCCGGTGCTGGTGGGCATGCTGTTCGGCGCGGTGGCCTGTGTGGCGCTGTTCGGTCACATGCATGTGATGACACTGGTGCTGGGCTCTAGCCTGATCGGCGTGGCGGTGGATTACCCGCTGCATTACCTGTCCAAAAGCTGGAGCCTGAAGCCCTGGCACAGCTGGCCGGCATTGCGCCTGACCCTGCCGGGGCTGACGCTGAGCCTGATCACCAGTTGCATTGGCTACCTGGCCCTGGCCTGGACGCCGTTCCCGGCCCTGACCCAAATTGCCGTGTTCTCCGCCGCCGGCCTGCTTGGCGCCTACCTGTCGGCAGTGTGCCTGTTGCCGGCGCTGCTCAAGGGCGTGGATCTGCGGCCGGCGAAATGGCCGATGCGCATCGCCGAGAAGTTGCTGGAGCTGCGTGAAACGTTGCTCAAATACGTACGCACGCCGGTACTGCTCGCGCTGTTGATCGCCTTCTGTGTCGGCGGTCTGTTGCAACTGCAGAGCAAAAACGACATTCGCCAATGGGTCGGCACGCCGCAACAACTGACTGACGAAGCCCAGACCATCGCACGCATCACCGGCTATCAACCCACCAGCCAGTTCTTCCTGGTGCGCGCGGCCAATCAGCAGGAATTGCTCGAACGCCAAACAGCACTGAGCGAACGCCTGGATCAGTTGGTCAATCTGGAAAAACTTCAGGGCTATCTGTCGCTCAATCAACTGGTCAGCCAGCCGAGCGAACAGCGCAAAGTGCGTGAAGCACTGAGCAAGCTGCCGCAGTTCTGGCAACCGTTGCTCGACCTCGGCGTGCCGGCCGCCGCGTTGCAGGCCGAGGTGGCAACGTTGCAGGCGCTGCCCATCGAAGATATCGACGCAGCCCTGGCCGGTCCATTGGCCGAACCCTACCGCACGCTGTGGCTGGGGCCGACCGATGACGGCGTGGCCGCGATGGTCAGCCTGCAAGGCCTGAATAATCCCGCGCTGTTGCGGGTCCAGGTGCAGGACTTGCCGGGCGTGGAACTGGTGGACCGCCTCGGCGAACTGAACCAGGTTTTCGCCGCCACTCAGATCAGCGCCGCTGAATTGAAACTCGCCTCCTGCGTGTTGATCGTGCTGGTGCTGATCCTGCCATTCGGTTTCGGTGGCGCGCTGCGAATTGTCTCTCTGCCGTTGCTCGCGGCTCTGTGCAGTCTGGCAAGCCTGGGTTGGCTCGGTCAGCCGCTGACACTGTTCAGCCTGTTCGGCCTGTTGCTGGTGACGGCCATCAGCGTCGACTACGCGATCCTCATGCGCGAACAGATCGGCGGCGCCGCGGCGAGTCTGCTGGGCACCTTGCTGGCAGCGGTGACCACTTGGCTGTCGTTTGGCCTGCTGGCGGTGTCCAGCACACCGGCGGTGAGCAATTTCGGCCTGTCGGTGAGCCTCGGCCTGGCATTCAGTTTCATTCTGGCGCCGTGGGCCGGACGACAAGTCCACATCGCACCGATTACGGAGCCGGCAGCATGATGGTCGCGGCGTTCTGGTTGATGGCCCTGGTGTTGTTCGCCACGGCTACCCGTGTCGGCCGTCATTTCGGTCTGATTCCGATCGTCAGCCAGTTGCTGCTGGCTACCTTCGGCCTGCCGCTGCTGATGTACTTCTGGATCGAACCGGGCTGGCACCTGAGCGGTGCCGACCTGATCTCGCCGGACTGGCTGAAGAACCTCTACAGCCTGAGCTTTGCCTTGCTGCTGGGGCATATTCTCAGCGACGTGATCGACCTGCGACTGGAACGCCAGAGCCTGAAAATCGCCCTGCCGAGTTTCTCTATTCCGTTTGCCTGCGGGCTGGCGACGGCGGTCTGGCTGTTGCCGCCGCAGCCGTGGATCAGCTCGCTGGCGGTCGGTCTGCTGTTCGCCATTACCGCGATTCCGGTGTTGTATCTGTACCTGCGACACATCAACTACCCACCCGCTGCCACCCGACGCCTGGTGCAGACCGCGATCCTGATTGACCTGACCTGCTGGACTCTGTTTGCGTTTGCCCAGGGCAGCCTGCACCTGAGCAGCCTCTTGCTGCCGCTGGCCGGCGCCTGTCTGCCGTTGTTGCTGCGACTGCTGGGGTTGCGCCAACCGTTGCTGCACAGCGGCTGCTTCTTCGCGCTGCTGGTGGTCGCCGAACACTTCAAGCTCAATGCGCTGATCTTCGGCATCGGCTATCTGCTGTGCATGGCCGCGCTCAAGGTGCCATTGGTGCTGCCATTGTCGGCGGCGTGGATGAGCCGTTTGCAGACCTGGATCGCCATCCCGCTGATCCTCACGTTCGGCATCGTGCAGATCAACGTACACCGCGCCATCGACAGTCTCGACGGGGTGCAACTGGCCGCGCTCCTGCTGTTGCCGATCGCCAGCAAACTGCTGGGCAACTGGCTGGGTCTGGGCTGGGCCGGTGCCTCGTTTGAAGGTGCCAGCCGCTGGCGGGAAAGCCTTTTACTGAATATTCGCGGCTTGAGCGAGATCGTCTTTCTCAACCTGCTGCTGCAACAGCAGCTCATCAGCCCGGCGCTGTATTTCGCGCTGATGTTGATGGGCCTGATCGCAACCCTGCTGCCGGCACTCGCCGGCATGCACCGAATCCCTTTGAACATCGCCGCCCCGGCAAGGAGCACCCGTGCCAACAGTTGAAATGGAACGTCGTCAGGTACTGGTGATCGGCGCAGGCCCCTCGGGTGCCATCGCCGCCGCGCTGCTCAAGCGTAAAGGTCATGATGTGCTGATGATCGAGCGCCAGCATTTCCCACGGTTTTCCATCGGTGAAAGCCTGTTGTCCCACTGCCTGGATTTCGTCGAAGAAGCCGGCATGCTCGAGGCGGTAAATGCTGCGGGTTTCCAGCGCAAGAACGGTGCAGCGTTCGCTTGGGGCAATCAGTACAGTGCCTTCGATTTCGGCGACACGTTCACCAACGGCAAGCCGACGACGTTCCAGGTCCAGCGCGCCGACTTCGACAAGCTGCTGGCCGATCAGGCTGAGCTGCAAGGTGTCGATGTCCGTTATGGCGAAGCCATCGTCAGCGCCGATTTCAGCCTGCCGAAACCGCAGCTCGACGTGCTTCGCGAAGACGGCAGCCAATACCGCGTCGAGGCCGACTTCGTGCTCGATGCCAGCGGCTACGGTCGCGTGCTGCCGCGCTTGCTGGACCTTGAAGCGCCGTCGAACTTCCCGGTGCGCCAGGCCGTGTTCACCCATGTCGAAGACTGTATCGACAACCCGGCTTTCGACCGGGAGAAAATCCTCATCACCACCCATCCGACCCAGCGCGATATCTGGTTCTGGACTATCCCGTTCAGCAACGGCCGTTGCTCGGTGGGCGTGGTGGCGGCGGCCGAACACTTCGAAGGCCGTACCGAGAATCTGGACGACTGCCTGCGCGGTTTCATCGCACAAACCCCAAGCCTGGCCGGTGTACTGAACAACGCCGTGTGGGATACGCCCGCGCGGACCATCGGCGGTTACTCGGCCAACGTCAAAACCCTGCACGGCAAAGGTTTCGCCCTGCTGGGCAATGCAGCGGAATTTCTCGACCCGGTGTTCTCTTCCGGTGTGACCATCGCCATGCGTTCGGCGAGCATGGCCGCCGGGGTACTGCACCGCCAACTGCAAGGTGAAAGCGTCAACTGGCAGACCGAATTCGCCGAACCGCTCAAGCGCGGCGTCGACACCTTCCGTTGCTACGTCGAAGGCTGGTACGCGGGGACCTTTCAGGATGTGATTTTCTATCAGGGCGGCACAGCGGAAATCCGCCGCATGATCAGCTCGATCCTCGCGGGTTACGCCTGGGATGAACGCAACCCGTTCGTCAGCGAACCCAAACGTCGACTGCGAATGATCTCGGACCTTTGCGCACAGGATCCGACATGAGTTATTTGAGCGACAACTATGTCGAAGAGACCCGTTTTGGTTTCTGGTTCCTGCGCAGTCACACCTGGCAGCACCATGTATTGCGCGTGGCGATCAATGACTTGCGCGATCTGTTCAGCGCGCCGTTGCCCGATGATCCGGTATTACTGGATGCCGGTTGCGGCCAGGGCAAGTCGTTCCAGTACCTGCGCCAGACCTTCGCGCCTCGGCGCCTGATCGGGCTGGATGCCGACCCTCACAGCCTGAGCCTGAGCGGCGAAGAAGCGGCCCGCCAGGGCATGGATGTGGAGCTGATCGGCAGTGACTGCGCGAGCATCAAAATACCGGACGCCAGCGTCGATCTGTTGTTCTGTCATCAGACCTTCCATCACCTTGTCGAGCAGGATCAGGCCTTGGCCGAGTTCTATCGAGTGCTCAAGCCGGGCGGCTATTTACTGTTCGCCGAGTCCACCGAGGCTTACATTGATACGTGGGTGATTCGCTGGCTGTTCCGCCACCCGATGCACATGCAAAAAAGTGCCGCCGGCTACCTGGACATGATTCGTCGGCAGGGTTTCGAATTCGGCCCGCAGAACGTGTCTTACCCTTACTTGTGGTGGAGCCGCGCCAAGGATTTCGGCCTGCTCGAACGCTTCGGCTTGCGCCAGCCGAAACCCTTTGGCCAACGGGAAGAAACCCTGGTCAATGTAGTCGCGCGCAAGCCCCTTGAAGGGTGTGCCTGATGATCCGTTTCCTGCTTCTGGGTTGTGTCCTGTTGCTGAGCGCTTGCGCCAGCCAGGCACCGCTGCCCGAGCGAACCCCGAACCTGGCGTTGCCGCTGCAACTGCACATCGAACGGCAGATGGCCGAGCAACGTCAGGACTGGCTGCTGGTGATCCAGCGTGAAGGCCCGAGCATTCGCTGGTCGATGATGGACCCTTTGGGGATTCCCGTGGCACGGCAGAAACTGATCGATGGCCAATGGCAGGCCGACGGTCTGCTGCCGCCCAATCCGGAGGCCCGGGAGCTGTTCGCTGCCTTATTGTTTGCGTTGACCCCTGCGGGCGAGTTGCACAGCAACTATCCCGCCGCCCGGCAGGAGGGCGGGCAACGGTCCTTGTCACCGCGCTGGAACATCCGCTATTCACAACCAAGCTATTCACAACCACTGAGCTTTGAATTGAACGTGTCCCAAGGCCCGCACTATCGCGTCACTCCGTTAGGCGAGCACACGCCATGACGGCCTATCTGAACGCCCTCGGGGTGATCTGCGCCCTGGGCCGCGACAAGCAGGAAGTCGCCCGCAACCTGTTTGCCGGCGATTGCTCGGGCATGCGCAGCGAGGCTGGCTGGGTCGTGGAACGCTCGCTGCCGGTCGCGGCGGTGCGTGGTGAGCTGGCGCCGATTCCGGCTGAGCTGGCGCATCAAAGCAGTCGCAACAATCAGTTGCTGCTGGAGGCTGCACTGCAAATTCGCGAAGACATCGAGCGGGCGATCCAGACCTACGGCCGCGACCGTATCGGCGTCATTCTCGGTACCAGCACCTCGGGCATTCACGAGGCCAGCAGCGGTCTGACCCATTACATCCGAGAGCATCAGTTCCCCGCCGATTATGACTATCAGCAACAGGAACTCGGCGCGCCGGCGACGTTTCTCGCCGACTGGCTGCAATTGAGCGGCCCGGCCTATGTCATTTCCACCGCCTGTACCTCCAGCGCCCGCGCGCTGATGAGTGCCCAACGACTGCTCGACCTGGGCATGTGCGACGCCGTGTTGTGCGGCGGTGTCGACAGTTTGTGCAAGCTGACCCTCAACGGCTTCTCGGCCCTGGAAGCGGTGTCCGAACAGCGCTGCAACCCGTTTTCGGCAAACCGCAACGGTATCAATATCGGCGAAGCGGCGGTGCTGTTTCTGATGAGCAAAAATGCCGGCAACAGCCAACCGATTGCCCTGCTCGGCAGTGGCGCCAGCTCCGATGCACACCATATTTCCGCGCCGGAACCGACCGGCCGTGGCGCCCTGCAAGCGATGCGCAAAGCCTTGAGCCGCGCAGGCCTGCAACCGCAGCAGATCGGTTACCTGAACCTGCACGGCACCGCCACCCAACACAACGACGCGATGGAAAGCCTGGCCGTGACGACGCTATTCCCGCAAGGCGTGCCCTGCTCGTCGACCAAACCGATGACCGGCCATACCCTCGGCGCTGCCGGTGCCCTGGAAGCAGCGTTCTGCTGGTTGAGCCTGAGCGCGGACAACCGCGAGCAATCCCTGCCGCCCCACATCTGGGACGGCCAGCCCGACCCCGAATTGCCGGCCCTGGATTGGGTGACCCCGACCGACCACCTGACGTCCATTGCACCTCGCTATCTGATGAGCAATTCCTTTGCCTTCGGTGGCAATAACGTCAGCCTGATTATCGGAGACGCTCCATGATTACCTGGCCGCTCGCCGAACTGCTGCCGCATGCCGGTGACATGATCCTCATTGAGCAAATCCTGTCGTTCGATGACGAGCAGATTCACACCCGACTCACCGTCAAACCCGACGGCCTGTTCAATCGCCCCGACGGCAGCCTGCCGGCCTGGGTCGGCATCGAGCTGATGGCCCAGAGCGTCGCCGCGTACGCCGGCTGCCATGCGCGTCAGAAAGGCAATGCGGTGGAACTGGGTTTCCTGCTCGGCACCCGTAAATTCGAATGCAACGTGGAACATTTCCCCGCGGGCACCGAGTTGACCATCCATGGGATACGCTCGCTGGAAGACGACAACGGCATGGGTGTGTTCGAATGCCACCTCACCGCCCCCGGCATCCACGCCACTGCCCGGCTGAACGTGTTCCGCCCGCCTCAGGCCGCGCAATATCTTCATGAACCCCAAGGAGTCGAGTGATGACTGAATCCGTACTGGTCACCGGCTCCAGCCGTGGTATCGGCCGCGCCATTGCATTGCGTCTGGCCCAGGCTGGGCACGACATCGTGTTGCACTGCCGCAGCGGCCTTGCGGACGCCGAAGCCGTCAAGGCCGAAGTCGAGGCTCTGGGCCGCAACGCTCGCATCCTGCAATTCGACGTGTCCGACCGTGGCCGTTGCAAAGCTATTCTTGAAGCCGATGTCGAAACCCACGGCGCCTATTACGGCGTGGTGCTCAACGCCGGCCTGACCCGCGACGGTGCTTTTCCAGCCCTGAGTGAAGAGGATTGGGATTTGGTGATGCGCACCAATCTCGACGGTTTCTACAACGTGCTACACCCGGTGATGATGCCGATGATCCGTCGTCGCGCCGCCGGACGGATTGTCTGCATCACCTCTGTTTCCGGGTTGATCGGCAATCGCGGCCAGGTCAATTACAGCGCCTCCAAGGCCGGTTTGATCGGCGCAGCCAAGGCGCTGGCGATTGAACTGGGCAAACGCAAAATCACGGTTAACTGTGTCGCACCCGGCCTGATCGACACGGCGATGCTCGACGAAAACGTGCCGGTGGAAGAACTGATGAAAATGATCCCCGCACAACGCATGGGCACCCCGGAAGAGGTGGCTGGTGCGGTGAATTTCCTGATGTCGGCGGAAGCGTCGTACATCACCCGGCAGGTTCTGGCCGTCAACGGAGGCCTGTGCTGATGAAGCGCGTCGTCGTCACCGGCATGGCCGGCATCACCTCACTGGGCAGCGACTGGGACACCATCGCCGGCAACTTCGCGGCCAACCGCAGCGGCATTCGCCGCATGGACGAGTGGGATCGTTTTACCGAACTCAACACGCGTCTGGCCGGACCGATCGATGACTTCAAAGTGCCGAGCCACTGGACCCGCAAGCAGCTGCGCAGCATGGGCCGCGTCTCGCGGCTCGCTGTTGGTGCTGCTGAGCAAGCGTTGGCGGACGCCGGTCTGCTGGGTGACGAGTCGATCAAGGACGGGCGCATGGGCGTTTCCTGCGGCTCGTCCACCGGCAGCACCGACGAGATCAAGGCGTTCGGCAAAATGCTGCTCAACTCAGTGGCCGAAGGCTTGAACGCCAACTCCTACGTGCGGATGATGCCGCACACCACGGCGGCGAATATCAGCATCTTCTTCGGCCTCACTGGCCGGCTGATCCCGACCTCCAGCGCCTGCACCAGCGGCAGCCAGGGCATCGGTTATGCCTACGAATCGATCAAGTTCGGCCGTCTGCCGCTGATGCTCGCCGGCGGTGCCGAAGAGCTGTGCCCGACCGAAGCCATGGTGTTCGATGCGCTCTATGCCACCAGCCTGAAAAACGATGCCCCGCAAACCAGCCCTCGCCCTTACGACTCCGGCCGCGATGGCCTGGTAATTGGTGAAGGCGGCGGCATGCTGGTGCTCGAAGAGCTCGAACACGCCTTGGCACGCGGCGCACATATCCATGCCGAGATCGTCGGTTTCGGCAGCAACGCCGACGGTCAGCACGCCACCCGCCCGGAGCAGCTCACCATGCGCCGGGCCATGGAGCTGGCGCTGGAAGACGCCGGGCTCGAACCGACCGCCATCGGTTATGTAAATGGTCATGGCACCGCTACAGAACAGGGCGACATTGCCGAAACACTGGCAACCAGCGCGTTGTTCGGCGAACACATGCCGATCAGTTCACAGAAGAGTTTCCTCGGTCACACTCTGGGAGCCTGCGGCGCGCTGGAGTCCTGGTTCAGCATCGAAATGATGAACCGCGACCGGTACGTACATACTTTTAACCTCGATGAGATCGATCCGCAGTGCGGCAAGCTCGATTACCTGCGCGGTGAATTCCGGCAGATGAGCAATGAGTACGTGATGAACAACAATTTCGCTTTTGGTGGGGTTAACACCTCGTTGATTTTCCGCCGCTGGCACTGACCTAACCACTTATGGAGTGAAGGGAATGACTCAGTTTCACCGCATCGTCGCCTTGCTGGCCCTGGCCTTTGTGCTGGGCGGCTGTACCAGCAAGCCGGTGTATAACGCCAAGGAAGACTTTTCCGCCGACCTGGGTTTCACCCAATCGCAGATGAGCCGCGCCATCGTCACCGCCCTGAATGACCGCGAATGGGTCGTGCAATCGGTACGTCCGGGCATGATCAAGGCCGCCATCACCGTGCGTGGCCGGCACCACGCCGAAGTCGATATCCCGTTCACCCCGACCTCGTTCGAAATCGACTACCGCAGCAGCTACGGCCTGGACTACAAGAACGGCAAGATCCACGGCAACTACAACCGCTGGGTCAACAAACTGCGTGACAACGTCCTCAAAGAGCTGTCCTTCGATCCAACCATCGAGCAGGTCAACGAACTGGGCATCATCAAGCAAGGCGCCGAAGAGCCGACCTATCTGAGTTTTCGCGAAGGCGTAAAACGTGCCACCGACGCCGGCCTGCTGGACGGTAGCGTCAAGTTCTACCTGGCCGGTGAAACCTTGCCCAAGCAGGTGCGAAAACTCGACACCGTGAGCAGCAGTCGCAAGACCAACGGCTCCAATAAATCGGATCAGGACGCCTGCTTCTGGGCCCTGCAATCGGCCCTGGCGACCTTGCAGGACGCTGCGAAGAAAGCCGATGCAAACGCGGTGATCAACATCGCCAGTGTCGACAAGCGCGACCTCTACAAAGACACCGAAAAATTCCAGTGCCGCGCCGGGCTGGTGGTATCCAGCGTAGCGTTGCGTGGTGATTTGGCGCACGTCGACTGAGGCAGTCGTGCGAAACGACAAAGGGCGCCTTTCGGCGCCCTTTTTACAAACAGGTCGGGTTGTCATCGCCCTTTACCTGTCTGGCTCTGCGATGGCTGGTTAACCAGGATCCTCAGAGTCTTACAAGCCCCTTTCGGGAACGCGGCTAGTACCGTTCAAGAATCTATCCCTGCTGCGAGCACGCTCAATCGTCTCAAGCACTTTGGCCATAAACTTCAAATCGCCTCTCATTGCATCCATGCAAACTTCTAGATATTCAGTCCTCTCCTCCTCTGTTTTGAGGTAGTCAGCGGAGTCCCATCGACTGAATTGTTCGGTCATGGTTTTCATTCCTGTTGGTGCCTTCGGATAAACTTCGCTTCCTGAAATTTCCGAGTAGTAACACTGACAATAAAGTTACCCAGGACCAGGAAAGCACACAAGTCGGTGGTTTCTGATGCATTTGTAGGCCATGCCGCAATATTCCGTAGTCACCAGCACAAACCGTAATTCAACCACTCCGATCCCACGAAGACGGCTTTGCCAAAGGGGCGCACCCAGCGAAGAAATAAAACTAAGGAAAGCGCCGTCTGTCATTTCGGAAACGTCCCACAGCGAGACCTTAAGCTTCGCGGTAGGGTCAATGTCTCAGTTACATGTCGGGATTACCCCAAGGATGAAAAAAGAATGAATAACAAGGCAGTCGTCGTTTTCAGTGGTGGACAAGACTCAACAACCTGCTTGATCCATGCTTTGCAAACTTATGATGAAATACACTGCATTACGTTTGACTATGGTCAGCGCCATCGCGCAGAGATTGAAGTGGCGCAACAGCTCTCAAAGAAGCTTGGGGTGACAGTGCACAAAGTACTAGACACATCACTACTGAACGAGCTGACCATTAGCAGCTTAACCAGAGATAACATTCCAGTCCAAACCACAAACAGTTCTGGGGACGTGCCAAACACTTTCGTACCAGGCAGAAATATACTATTTTTAACCTTGGCCTCTATTTATGCCTATCAAGTGCGTGCTGAAACTGTAATCACGGGTGTTTGTGAAACAGATTTCTCTGGCTATCCGGATTGTCGGGATGAGTTTATCAAGACGCTGAATAATGCCATTGAATTGGGAATGGACTATAAGCTGCACATTGAAACCCCGCTTATGTGGCTGAACAAGGCAGAGACTTGGGCCTTGGCCGATCACTACAAAAAATTGGACTTGATCCGCGAGCACACATTGTCTTGTTATAACGGAATTAAGGGAAGTGGGTGCGCCAATTGTGATGCTTGTAATCTTCGCGCAAAAGGGTTGAAGGCATTTATGGCAAACAGAACAGAGATCACTAACAGTCTAAAAATAAAACTGGAATTATAAAGAACAACATACTACAGGGGAGCGGGCTATTGACAGCCCAGCTCACCTCCATTTCTATGCAGATTAGGCCCCAGCTATATATTTTTTAAACAACGACCTTGCTCCGTAAGCGGGCAAGATATTAAAAACAGCGAAACACATTTTTATAGCTATCTGAAGATAGATTATATTAAGTATGTCACCATTTGACATGGTGCCATAAAACGCAATAAAGCAGAAAATAAAGCTATCTATTATCACCGCAAAAAAAGTACTAAAAAACACTCGCAAAAATAGAAATCTGGAGTTCGTGAGCTCTTTTATTTTACACAACAAATAAGAGTTAACATATTCGGAAAAAAGAAAAGAAATAGAGGATGCGACTAACACAGACGAAACATGACCAACAACCTCGCCATAGTGCATATCAAGTTTCCAACTGGGTAAACCTGGGAGGTAGCTGGTGATACTGAGCAAAACGATGATAAAAGCATTACTTGCAAAAGCAAACAATATAGCTTTTTTTGCAAGTCTAAGACCATAAGACTCATTCAACAAATCGACTATTAAAAACGTCAGCGGATATAGAAACACGCCCGGAGTAACCACAACATCAAATCGCTCTAAATAAACAAGTTTTGTGGCAGCAACGTTCGTGAAAACATAAAGCGCAAATAAAGCCAAATTGAGAACTACGTAAGTCATCCAAGACCGTTCATGACGATCATTTACTTCATATGCGGTTAATGCAGCCCCACCGGAATAAAATTTTCTGTACACATCCTTTATCTCCCCTTTATTTAAATTATCCAGCACTTCACTTTTCAACAGATCACCTAACTTTAACTTTACAACCCTCCCTGTAGAGATCACCATAATAACAGCTAGACTTTTAGTATTTTCAAACCCTAACAATTTATATTTACTGTTTTCGATCTCATTATCCCCGACCATTAAACCTCTCCTCTAATACATCTCCAACAACACAAATAACATCAGAATCAAAACAAGACTCATTGGTTACAAATAATTTTTTTGTTATTTTGTCGTACACCAACTTCTCTTTATCGCTGTTCAAAAAACCTTTTTTGACGATTAACAGATCTCCCGGCTCATTCACACCACCCACTTCACTCTCTAGCAGCACGCCTATTACGTTGCAAGCAGAACCGAAATAATAAGTAAGAGGGTAAATCGTAGCCAGCTCACCGATTCGTTTGTCCAAGCTCTGAATTAGCAAACTCTCCTTAATTATAGGAACTGCCGCCGGGTTCATATTCCCAAGCAAAGAGACACTACTTTCAATTGTTTCCTTTACTTCAAAATCAACAGTCTCTATTTCTTTGTAGGACACACCAAAAAAATCAGAAATTTTTTGAATCGTAGACTGCTGAACGTTTACCACCCTCCCTTCCAGAATATTGTATATCGTGGTCCGGGTTAATCCGCTCGCATTGCATAAGGATAGCTGTGTCTCTCCACGACTTTTAATCAAGTACTTAATATTATTCTTCAAGTTTTCCGTTTTTTCTTTCTTGTACATTAAATATCTACCATTTCTTATAGCTTGAGCAAACTGCACGCCCTCGATGAAAACACAGAAGCATCTCTGCGTGACATCAGCATCCTACACCTCTGGGAGCTGTACAAAAATTAATGTCGTGAACACGACAAACAATCGTTAAATAATATTTCGCTTCCAACTCTTCAGGTGGTCGCTCTGTTGCAATTGACCACCCAACTTAGAGAAACTTCCCACAGCCATTTCTTACAGCAACTTCCTACAGAAATCATTCAACCTTGAATGAATCATTTAATTACATAGATGTTCATTTATTTGATTAATAAAATTGAATTCTCTGGTAATAATTCAACCGAGCCGTCAATTCACGTAACGCTGCCAAGGGACTGGCACCTTCTCAAACCTTGCAAGGAGCTACGCCATGAAAAAGACCACCCCAGAATCCCCAGACCTCCCAACCGACGACACCGTCGATTTATCCAAACTCTCCGAAATCATCGAACGCCGCGTCAGCGCCCGTCTGCGCAAACCAGACCGCCCCGACCCGGTCAGCCACTTCTTCACCATCGTCCCGAATGCCGACACGGCATCCCTGCTCTGTCACGCCTGCGAAACACTTGCCTCGCTGAATGTCATGACCACCGATCTCGCTTGCGAGCTGGAAGGTTCGCGCCGCAATTTGGCGCTGGCCATTCAGCAACTGGCCGTACTGGGCGAGTTATTGGTCAATCGAGCGCTAGACAACCTGGAACCACCCGTAGGGTCGTCTGAGGCTCCATCAAACAACCAACGCTGAGTAGTTCTGTTTTTTACCAAATGGAGGTTTCTTGTCATGGATCGATACATGCCTATCACCGGCATCGACTGCACCATCGCATCGTTAGTAATCGACACCGAAGCGCCGCTGGACGTGTTGCACGAAACAGCGGCCTATCGCATTCGCACCGCGACCCAACTGCTGGAAAATTTCGCGTTTGGCGAGGGCGTTCACAGTGAGTTGGCGCGGGTGTTAGTGACGTCATTGCGCGATGGTTGCGATTTGATGGATGTCATTGGTCGACGATTGCAGGTGCAGGTCTCGGTGTAGTGCCTGGTAAAGAAAAACGGGTGACCTCACTGAGGTCACCCATCGTTACGGCTTCAAAGGCTCTACCTTACGCGTCAACAACTCCACAAACGCCTTGGCCATCGGCGACTTCTGATCTTTGCGTTGCACCAGCCACACCGCCGACACCGCTTCCGGATCCAGCAACTGGCGGTAGACCACGCCATCAATACGCATCCGCTGATAAGACGCCGGCAACACCGACACCCCAAGCCCCGCCGCCACCAACCCGATGATGGTCATTGCCTCGCCAGCCTCTTGCGCAAAGTGCGGGCTGAAACCGGCATCCCGCGCCAGGCTGAGCAGCTGTGCGTACAGACCACTGCCATAGCTGCGTGGGAAAAATACGAACGGTTCGAGGGCAAGGGCTGACAGGAACAGGCCGTCTTCGCTGCCGCTTACCAACGGATGCTTGGAGCTGAGCACCGCCACCAGTGGCTCGCGCGTCAGTTCCACCACGCTGAGTGAGTCCGGCAAGCCCAGCGGTCGCATGATGCCGACTTCGATCGACTCATCCACCAGCGCATCGGCCACTTGGGTGCTGCTCATTTCCCGCAGATGCAAATGCACCGCCGGAAAGCGCTGGCGAAACGAGAAAATTGCCTGGGGAATGGTCGAGTTGAACGGTGCCGACGAGGTGAAGCCGATCTTCAGCTCACCCAACTCGCCGAGTTGTGCCCGTCGTGCAACATCCGCCGCTTTGTCGACCTGAGCCAGCACCAACCGCGCCTCTTCCAGAAACAGCCGACCGGCCTCACTGAGTTCGACCCGACGATTGGTCCGCTCGAATAACCGGGCGCCGACCTCCTGTTCCAGCGCCTGAATCTGCTGGCTCAGCGGTGGTTGCGAGATGCCCAGCACTTGGGCTGCGCGGCCGAAGTGCAGTTCTTCGGCGACGGCGATGAAGTAGCGCAGGTGGCGCAATTCCATAAAAACTCCATTAGGTCGTAGAACCTATCAAACAGGTCGAACAATATATTGGATAGAAACATTAGCCAGCTATATGATTTTTTCATTGCCTGACCGGCTGCACTCTCCGAGGTCCAAAGTGAAAACTGCTGTCGCCCCACTCGCCCATGAAATTCCGCCCGCCGCGCGGGACGATGTCGTCACCGAGCTAAGCGAGATCTATATCGAGAAAGGCACGCCAATGTTCATGCGCACGGTGCTGGCGCTGTTTTCGGGCGGTTTCGCGACCTTTGCCTTGCTGTACTGTGTGCAGCCGATGATGCCGCTGCTGTCCCGCGAGTTTTCCATCAACGCGGCCCAGAGCAGCCTGATCCTGTCGGTCGCCACCGGCATGCTCGCCATCGGCTTGCTGATCACCGGCCCCATCTCTGATCGCATCGGGCGTAAACCGGTGATGGTCGCCGCGCTATTCGCCGCCGCACTCTGCACCATGGCCAGCGCGATGATCCCAAGTTGGCAAGGCGTGCTGGTGATGCGGGCGCTGGTGGGGCTGTCGTTGAGCGGTCTGGCGGCGGTCGCGATGACTTACTTAAGCGAAGAAATCCATCCGCAGCACCTTGGCCTGGCCATGGGGTTATACATCGGCGGCAATGCCATTGGCGGCATGTGTGGACGGTTGATCGTCGGGGTATTGATCGACTTCGTCAGCTGGCACACGGCGATGCTGGTCATCGGTGGCCTGGCGCTGATTGCCGCAGCGGTGTTCTGGAAAATCCTCCCGGAATCGCGCAACTTCCGCGCCCGCTCATTGCATCCGCGTAGCTTGCTCGACGGCTTCACCATGCACTTTCGCGATGCCGGTCTGCCGCTGTTGTTTGTCGAAGCGTTCGTGCTGATGGGCGCGTTCGTCACGCTGTTCAACTACATCGGGTATCGCTTGCTGGCCGAGCCGTACCATATGGACCAGGCCTTCGTCGGGCTGCTTTCGGTGGTGTACCTGTCGGGCATCTACAGCTCGGCGAAAATCGGCGCCCTGGCCGACCAGCTCGGCCGGCGCAAAGTGCTCTGGGCAACCATCGTGGTCATGCTCGCGGGCATCGCCCTGACCATGTTCACACCGTTACCGCTGGTGATTCTCGGCATGCTGATCTTCACTTTCGGCTTCTTCGGTGCGCATTCGGTGGCCAGTAGCTGGATTGGCCGTCGTGCGATCAAGGCCAGAGGACAGGCGTCATCGCTGTACCTGTTCAGCTATTACGCCGGGTCGAGTATCGCGGGTACGGCGGGCGGTGTGGCTTGGCACTTGGGTGGCTGGAACGGGATCGGGTTGTTTATTGGCGGGTTGTTGGTGATTGCGTTGTTGGTGGCGTTGAAGCTGGCGAAGTTGCCGCCGTTGGTCAATTTGAAGGCATGACGCACAACCCTGTGGGAGCGGGCTTGCCCGCGATAGTGATGGTCGGTCCAGTACATGTGTTGTATGAGATGACGCCATCGCGGGCAAGCCCGCTCCCACAATGAACTGCATCCACTTCTCATTTTCTGAACCACCAACAAAAACGCCCGGCATATGCCGGGCGTTTTTTATCGGATCACGATCACTCGTGATACTGCGCCGACAGTTCATGCACCGCGCGCAGGAACGCACCAGCATGTTCCGGGTCGACTTCCGGCGTGATGCCATGGCCGAGGTTGAACACGTGGCCGCTGCCTTTGCCGTAGCTGGCGAGGATCCGGCCGACTTCGGTGCGGATGGCTTCTGGCTTGGCGTAGAGCACGGTCGGGTCCATGTTGCCTTGCAGGGCGACTTTGCTGCCGACACGCTGACGGGCTTCGCCAATGTCGCAGGTCCAGTCCAGGCCCAGCGCATCAGCGCCAGCGTCGGCGATGCTTTCCAGCCACAGGCCGCCATTCTTGGTGAACAGGATGACCGGTACCTTGCGGCCTTCGTGTTCGCGGATCAGGCCGCTGACAATTTTGCGCATGTAGGCCAGGGAAAATTCCTGGTACGCCGCCGCCGAGAGGCTGCCACCCCAGCTATCGAAGATCTGCACCGCTTGCGCGCCGGCCATGATCTGGCCGTTGAGGTAGCTGGTGACGGTCTGCGCGAGCTTGTCCAGCAGCAGGTGCAAGGCTTGCGGGTTGTCGTAGAGCATGGTTTTGGTCTTGCGGTAGTCTTTCGACGAGCCGCCTTCGACCATGTAGGTGGCCAGGGTCCATGGGCTGCCGGCGAAGCCGATCAACGGCACGCGGCCGTTCAGTTCGCGGCGGATGGTGCTGACCGCGTCCATGACGTAGCCGAGGTCTTTGTGCGGATCAGGAATCGGCAGGGCTTCGATGTCGGCCAGGGTGCTGATGACTTTCTTGAAGCGCGGACCTTCACCGGTTTCGAAGTACAGGCCTTGGCCCATGGCATCGGGGATGGTCAGGATGTCGGAGAAAAGGATCGCCGCGTCCAGTTGCGGATAGCGGTCGAGCGGCTGCATCGTGACTTCGCAAGCGAACGCCGGGTTCATGCACAGGCTCATGAAGTCGCCGGCCTTGGCACGGCTGGCGCGGTATTCCGGCAGGTAGCGACCGGCCTGACGCATCATCCACACAGGGGTGACGTCTACGGGTTGCTTGAGCAGGGCGCGAAGGAAACGGTCGTTCTTCAGGGCAGTCATGTCGGCATCCGGAAAAAAAGTGCGGGCATTTTCTCAGAGCGCGACGCAAAAGGCACGGCAAGAGCCGATCCTTTTGTCTATCGGGTCAATTTGTCGCGGTGGAACGCAGCTTTCGCAACACCAAAAAACACTGTGGGAGCGCCGGTCGACGCTCGATTGCCTGCGATGCGAACACCTCGGTCTTTCAGTTAGACCGAGGCGATGCTATCGCTGGCAAGCCAGCTCCCACAGGAATTGCATTCCAATGTTGGAATACGAGTCAGACGCCCAGGTAATCCAGGATCCCTTCAGCGGCATTGCGGCCTTCGAAGATCGCCGTTACCACCAGGTCGGAACCGCGCACCATGTCGCCACCGGCGAAGATTTTCGGGTTGCTGGTCTGGTGCTTGTACTGACCTTGTTCCGGAGCCACGACGCGGCCCTGGCTGTCGGTCTGGATGCTGAACTGCTCGAACCACGATGCCGGGCTTGGACGGAAACCGAAGGCGATGACCACGGCATCAGCCGGGATGATCTCTTCGGAACCCGGGATCGGCTCGGGGCTGCGACGACCACGGGCGTCCGGTTCGCCGAGACGGGTCTCGACCACCTTCACGCCTTCGACACGATCTTCACCCACGATAGCGATCGGCTGACGGTTGTAGAGGAATTTCACGCCTTCTTCCTTGGCGTTCTTCACCTCTTTGCGCGAGCCCGGCATGTTCGCTTCGTCACGACGATACGCACAGGTCACTGACTTGGCACCCTGACGGATCGAAGTACGGTTGCAGTCCATCGCCGTGTCGCCACCGCCCAGCACCACGACCTTCTTGCCTTTCATGTCGACGAAATCTTCCGGCGACTTTTCAAAACCCAGGTTGCGGTTGACGTTGGCAATCAGGAAGTCCAGCGCGTCATACACGCCCGGCAGGTCTTCACCGGCAAAGCCGCCCTTCATGTAGGTGTAAGTACCCATGCCCATGAACACGGCATCGTATTCTTCGAGCAGTTGCTCGATGGTCACGTCCTTGCCGATTTCGGTGTTCAGGCGGAACTCGATGCCCATGCCGGTGAAGACTTCGCGGCGATTGCTCAGCACGGTCTTTTCCAGCTTGAACTCGGGGATCCCGAAGGTCAGCAGACCGCCGATTTCCGGGTTCTTGTCGAACACCACCGGGGTCACGCCGCCACGTACCAGCACGTCGGCACAGCCCAGGCCGGCAGGGCCCGCGCCGATAACCGCGACACGCTTGCCGGTCGGTTTGACCTTGGACATGTCCGGGCGCCAGCCCATGGCGAACGCGGTGTCGGTGATGTACTTCTCCACCGAACCAATGGTCACCGCACCAAAACCGTCGTTAAGGGTGCAGGCACCCTCGCACAGACGATCCTGGGGACAAACCCGGCCGCAGACTTCCGGCAGGGTGTTGGTCTGGTGCGACAGCTCGGCGGCCTGGAGGATGTTGCCCTCGGCCACCAGCTTGAGCCAGTTGGGAATGAAGTTGTGCACAGGGCACTTCCATTCGCAATACGGGTTACCGCAACCCAGGCAGCGGTGGGCCTGGTCGGCCGACTGCTGGGGTTTGAAGGGTTCGTAGATTTCCACGAACTCTTTCTTGCGTTGACGCAACAGTTTCTTCTTCGGATCTTTGCGCCCGACGTCGATGAACTGGAAGTCGTTATTCAGACGTTCAGCCATTGTTAAAACCTCATCAAACTCTTCAGGCGCATATCACTGCGGGTTGGCACGGGTGCTGGAAAGCAACGATTTCAGGTTGGCAGCCTTGGGCTTGACCAGCCAGAAACGGCGCAGATAGTCATCGAGGTTTTCAGCGAGGTTACGACCCCACTCGCTGTCGGTTTCCTCGACGTATTCGTTCAGCACGCGTTGCAGGTGGCTGCGATAGGCTTCCATCGCCTCACCGCTGATCCGCTGGATTTCCACCAGTTCGTGGTTGACCCGGTCAACGAAAGTGTTGTCCTGGTCGAGCACGTAGGCGAAACCGCCGGTCATGCCTGAGCCGAAGTTGTAACCAGTCTTGCCCAACACACAGACGAAACCACCGGTCATGTATTCGCAGCAGTGATCGCCAGTGCCTTCCACGACGGTGTGAGCACCGGAGTTACGCACCGCGAAACGCTCGCCCGCGGTACCGGCGGCGAACAGCTTGCCCCCGGTGGCGCCATACAGGCAGGTGTTGCCGATAATGGCGCTGTCCTGAGTCTTGTAGAGGCTACCCTTCGGCGGAACGATGACCAGCTTGCCGCCGGTCATGCCCTTGCCGACGTAGTCGTTGGCGTCGCCTTCCAGGTACATGTTCAGGCCGCCGGCGTTCCACACACCGAAGCTCTGACCCGCCGTGCCTTTGAAGCGGAAGGTGATCGGCGCGTTGGCCATGCCCTGGTTGCCATGCTTGCGAGCAATTTCACCGGAGATCCGTGCGCCGATGGAGCGGTCGCAGTTGCAGATATCCAGGGCGAAATCGGCGCCGCTCATGTCGTTGATGGCCGAGGTGGCCAGGTCGACCATTTTCTCGGCCAGCAGGCCTTTGTCGAACGGCGGATTGCGGTCGACCTGGCAGAATTGAGGCTTGTCTGCCGGGATGTGATCGCTGCCCAGCAATGGCGTCAGGTCCAGATGGTTCTGCTTGGCGGTCTGGCCTTCGAGGATGTCCAGCAGATCGGTGCGACCGATCAGCTCTTCGAGGGAGCGTACGCCCAGTTTGGCTAGCCACTCACGGGTTTCTTCGGCGACGTAGGTGAAGAAATTCACCACCATGTCGACGGTACCGATGTAGTGATCCTTGCGCAGCTTCTCGTTCTGAGTCGCAACGCCGGTGGCGCAGTTGTTCAGGTGGCAAATACGCAGGTATTTGCAGCCCAGAGCGATCATTGGCGCGGTGCCGAAGCCGAAGCTTTCAGCGCCGAGAATGGCAGCCTTGATCACGTCGAGGCCGGTTTTCAAGCCGCCGTCGGTCTGTACCCGGACCTTGCCGCGCAGGTCGTTGCCGCGCAGCGTCTGGTGGGTTTCGGCCAGGCCGAGTTCCCACGGTGCGCCCGCGTACTTGATCGAGGTCAGTGGCGATGCACCGGTACCGCCGTCGTAGCCGGAAATGGTGATCAAGTCCGCGTAGGCCTTGGCCACACCGGCAGCGATGGTGCCGACGCCGGCTTCTGCAACCAGCTTCACCGAGACCAGTGCCTTCGGGTTGACTTGTTTCAGGTCGAAAATCAGCTGCGACAAGTCTTCGATCGAATAGATGTCGTGGTGCGGCGGAGGCGAAATCAGGGTCACGCCCGGCACTGCATAACGCAGCTTGGCGATCAGACCGTTGACCTTGCCGCCAGGCAGCTGACCACCTTCGCCGGGCTTGGCGCCCTGAGCGACTTTGATCTGCAGCACTTCAGCGTTGACCAGGTATTCCGGGGTGACCCCGAAACGGCCAGTCGCGACCTGCTTGATTTTCGAGCTCTTGATGGTGCCGTAGCGCGCCGGGTCTTCGCCGCCTTCGCCGGAGTTGGAACGCGCACCGAGGCGGTTCATGGCTTCGGCCAGGGCTTCGTGAGCTTCCGGCGACAATGCGCCCAAAGAGATGCCCGCGGAGTCGAAGCGCTTGAGCACCGATTCCAGCGGTTCGATCTCGCTGATGTCCAGCGGCGTGTCCAGGGTTTTGACTTTGAACAGGTCGCGGATCATCGACACTGGACGGTTGTCCACCAGCGCCGTGTATTCCTTGAACTTGCTGTAGTCTCCCTGCTGCACAGCGGCTTGCAGGGTGCTGACCACGTCCGGGTTGTAGGCGTGATATTCGCCACCGTGGACGAACTTCAACAGACCGCCTTGCTGGATTGGCTTGCGCGGGCTCCAGGCTTCGGCCGCAAGGGCTTTCTGCTCGGCTTCGATATCGACGAAACGCGCACCCTTGATGCGGCTTGGCACGCCACGGAAGCTCAGTTCGCAGACTTCTTCGGACAGGCCGATGGCTTCGAACAACTGTGCACCACGATACGACGTGATGGTCGAGATACCCATCTTCGACAGGATCTTGAGCAGCCCTTTGGTGATGCCTTTGCGGTAGTTCTTGAACACCTCGTAGAGGTCGCCCAGTACTTCACCGGTGCGGATCAGGTCGCCCAGCACTTCGTAAGCCAGGAACGGATAGACCGCCGAGGCGCCGAAACCGATCAGCACCGCAAAGTGATGCGGGTCGCGAGCAGTAGCGGTTTCTACCAGGATGTTGGAGTCGCAACGCAGGCCTTTTTCGGTCAGGCGGTGGTGTACCGCACCGGTGGCGAGCGAAGCGTGGATCGGCAACTTGCCCGGGGCGATGTGACGGTCACTCAGCACGATCTGGGTGCGACCGGAGCGAACGGCTTCTTCAGCCTGATCGGCAACATTGCGCACCGCCGCTTCGAGGCCGACGCTCTCGTCGTAGTTGAGGTCGATGATCTGACGCTCGAAGCCTGGGCGATCGAGGTTCATCAGCGAACGCCACTTGGCCGGGGAAACGACCGGCGAGCTGAGGATCACGCGCGAGGCGTGTTCCGGCGACTCCTGGAAGATGTTGCGCTCGGCGCCGAGGCAGACTTCCAGCGACATGACGATGGCTTCGCGCAGCGGGTCGATCGGCGGGTTGGTCACCTGCGCGAACTGCTGGCGGAAATAGTCGTACGGCGTGCGCACACGCTGGGACAGCACAGCCATCGGCGTATCGTCGCCCATGGAGCCGACGGCTTCGTAGCCTTGCTCACCCAATGGGCGCAGCACCTGGTCGCGCTCTTCGAACGTGACCTGATACATCTTCATGTACTGCTTGAGCTGATCGACGTCGTAGAACGCCGAACCGTGGTCGTTGTCTTCCATGGTCGCCTGGATGCGCAGGGCATTCTTGCGCAGCCATTGCTTGTACGGATGACGGGACTTCAAGCGGTTGTCGATGGCATCGGTGTCGAGGATCTGACCGGTTTCGGTGTCCACGGCAAAGATCTGGCCCGGACCAACGCGGCCCTTGGCGATCACGTCTTCAGGCTGGTAGTTCCAGACACCGATTTCCGAGGCCAGGGTAATGAAGCCGTTCTTGGTGGTAACCCAACGCGCCGGACGCAGACCGTTACGGTCGAGCAGGCACACCGCGTAACGACCGTCGGTCATTACCACGCCGGCCGGACCGTCCCACGGCTCCATGTGCATCGAGTTGTATTCGTAGAACGCACGCAGATCCGGGTCCATGGTTTCGACGTTCTGCCACGCAGGCGGAATGATCATCCGCACGCCACGGAACAGGTCGATGCCACCGGTGACCATCAGCTCGAGCATGTTGTCCATGCTGGAGGAATCGGAACCTACACGGTTGACCAGCGGGCCGAGTTCTTCCAGATCCATCAGATCGTTGGTGAACTTGGTGCGACGGGCCTGAGCCCAGTTGCGGTTGCCGGTGATGGTGTTGATCTCGCCGTTGTGGGCGAGGAAGCGGAATGGCTGAGCCAGCGGCCATTTCGGCAGGGTGTTGGTGGAGAAACGCTGGTGGAACACGCAGATTGCGGTTTGCAGGCGCTGGTCGCTCAGGTCTGGATAGAAGGCGGTGAGGTCCGCCGGCATCATCAGGCCTTTGTAAATGATGGTCTTGTGGGAAAAGCTGCAGATGTAGTGATCGACGTCGGCGGCGTTGGCCACGGACGAACGACGACGGGCGCTGAACAGCTTGATCGCCATGTCCTGATCGCTCAGGCCGTCACCACCGATGAACACTTGTTCGATCTGCGGCAGGCGCTCGAGGGCCAGGCGGCCGAGGACGCTGGTGTCGATCGGCACTTTGCGCCAGCCGACCAGGGTCAGGCCTTCGGCCAGGATCTCGCGGTTCATGTTCTCGCGAGCGGCTTCAGCTTTGACCGGGTCCTGGTTGAAGAAGACCATGCCCACGGCATATTGCTTGGGCAGTTCGACGCCGAAGGTTTCCTGGGTAATCGCACGCAGGAATACATCCGGCTTTTGAATCAGCAGACCGCAACCGTCACCGGTCTTGCCGTCGGCGTTGATCCCACCGCGGTGGGTCATGCAGGTCAGGGCCTCAATGGCCGTTTGCAAAAGGGTATGACTGGGCTCGCCCTGCATATGGGCTATCAGGCCGAAACCGCAGTTATCCTTGAATTCATCTGGTTGGTACAGACCTGCTTTCATAGACACTTTCTCACCAGGCTGCCTCTTGTCGAGGCAAATTTCTTTTCAATTCAACCGGTTACCATCCACGCCGAACGTACGCCAGCTTTGCGGGGGCAAAAGGGAGGTCATTGTACACACCGACACCGAGGCTCACAAATTTGACGACGAAATGTCGCAAATCTATGTCGCATTTGTGAAAGGTTTAAAGCGATATGCTGTGCTAGTCAAAACTTTTTTAATTTTGACCGCAACGACTCAAAGACCACTATGACGCAGACACCACAAGGCACGCGGCCTGGAGGGGCGGCATGCGCTTGCAGAAATTTTGAGGTGCTTGGAGAGGCGGCCTGGGTAAGGCCGCCGAATCTTCAGCGAGTTGTTGCCAGTTCCTGTTGGACGCTGGCGACAGTGCGAGGCCAAGGTTTACCAGCCTGAACCTTCGCTGGCAAGGCCTTGATGGCGGTAACGGCTGCATCGCGGTTGGCGAAGCTACCGTAGGTGATGACGTAAAGCGGCTTGCCGTTGAGTACTTTCTTGAAATAACGGTACTCGCCGCCCTGCTCCTTGACGAAGCTCTGCGCGGCCGATTCGGAGCTGGTGCCAAGGATTTGCACCACGTAGTTACCCGGCGCCTGGCCTGCGTACCAGCCGCCACCGGCGGCTTTAGCCACGGCGACAGGCTTCTCGGCAGGTTTGGCGGCGACGACCGGCTTGGCGGGCGCTGGAGCCGGTTTGGCAACAGGTGCAGGTGCGGGCTTGGCTGTAGCGACCTGAGTCGGCGCTGGAACCGGTTTGGCGGCAGGCGTTGGCGCCGGGCCCGGCTGGATGCCGGCAGGCGGCGCAGTCGTGGTCACGGTTGGCGGTGTAGCGCTGGAGCCTTCGACCGGCACGCCGTCGTCGCCTTCGGTGATACCACCGGCGGCTTCGGCCAATGGACCACGCATCACCGGCTGCGAGTTGCCGACCAACGGCAACGGCATCGGTTGCGAATTACCGGCGAATTCGACGGATGGAGCGCCACCACTGTCAGGTTGTGGCGAGCCCTGGCCCAGCGGCAGTTGCGCCTGTTCGTTGGCAGGCGCACCGGTGGTCGGCGCTTTGCTGCGACCCGGCATCAACCAGGCGGCAGCTACCGCGACCACGACCACGGCGGAAATCGCCAATACGTGTTTCTTCGGCATGTTGAACCCCATACTTGGACGCTTCACCGCTGAGCGGCTGGCAATCATTGCTTCGATCATCGCATCGCGGGCGACCTGGTTGATGGTGCCAGGCCAACCGTCGGAGCTTTCGTGAATATCAGAGATCTGATCTGCGGTGAAAAGTTCGATACCCCGGCCAGCGCCTTCAAGACGCTGGTCCAGGTATTCGCGGGTTTCTTCTTCGGTATAAGGCTGCAATTCGATGACGTGGAAGCGCTCTTCCTCCAGGCTCAGCGCTTCAAGTTGGGCAATCAGCGAGGACTCCCCGAACAGGAACACGTGCGGGCGACCTTCCGGTGCACCAGCGGCCAAGGCCAGCAAGGCTTCCAGCGCGGATTCGTCGAGTTGCTCGGCATCATCCACCAGCAAATAGACTTCCTGCCCCGTGAGGGCAAGCTGTACCACTTGGGCCAGGATCGCGCCGATTTCGGCCTGCTCGACGTCCAGCGCCTGAGCCACCTGACGCAGCATACCGGCTGCATCGCCGGCACCACGGGCGGAAACCACCACGCTCTGCACTGACTGTTTGTTGGTGCTGGCCACCAGGGCCTGACGCAACAGGGTTTTGCCGCTGCCTTGAGGGCCAGTGACCACCAGCAACAACTGGCTGTAACGGGCCAGATGATGCAACTGCCCCAGCACCGGTTTGCGCTGGGCCGGGAAAAATTTGAAGCCAGGCACCCGTGGAGCGAAAGGGTCATGACTTAACTGGTAATGGCCGAGGAAAGCCTCGTCGGCATGCAAACTAGTCATCGGGATCTTATTAACCTTTAAGCTGAGCCAAGGCGCGGTAATCCGCCCCCAGCGTGGCCTGTAAAACCTCTTTCGGATAATCGTCGGTCACCACTGCTTCGCCCATGCGGCGCAGCAGCACCAGGCGCAAACGACCGTCGATCACTTTCTTGTCAATTGCCATGTGTTCGAGAAAATCGGCTTCGCTCATCTCTTCCGGCGGAATGACCGGCAGGCCGGCACGCTGGAACAGACGAATACCGCGATCACGTTCCTGTTCACTGATCCAGCCCAGGCGCGCAGACATTTCCAATGCCATTACGGTGCCGGCAGCGACTGCTTCGCCATGCAACCAGACACCATAGCCCATGTGGGTTTCGATCGCATGGCCGAAGGTGTGGCCCAAGTTCAACGTGGCACGCACACCGGTTTCTTTCTCGTCGGCACCCACCACCGCAGCCTTGGCCGCGCAGGAGCGTTCGATGGCGTAAGTCAGGGCGGTCTGGTCCAGCGCTCGCAGGCGATCGACGTTTTCTTCGAGCCAGGTCAGGAATGGCTCGTCGCAGATCAGCCCGTATTTGATGACTTCTGCCAGCCCGGCAGACAGTTCGCGGGGCGGCAAGGTGTTGAGGGTGGCGGTATCGATCAGCACCACGTTGGGCTGATAGAAGGCGCCGACCATGTTCTTGCCAAGCGGGTGATTGATCCCGGTCTTGCCGCCCACCGAGGAGTCGACTTGCGACAACAACGTGGTTGGTATCTGGATGAAATCGACGCCACGCTGGTAGCAGGCAGCCGCAAAACCGGCCATGTCACCAATCACACCGCCACCGAGGGCGATTACCGTGGTGCGGCGGTCGTGCCGTGCGGTCAGCAGACCGTCGAAAATCAGCTGCAGGGTTTCCCAGGTTTTGAAGGCTTCGCCATCGGGCAGCACCACGGAAATCACCGAGAACTGCGCAAGACTGCGGGTCAGACGCTCGAGGTAGAGCGGCGCGACGGTCTCGTTGGAGATGATCGCCACCTGCCGCCCGCGGATATGCGGTGCCAGCAGTTCAGGCTGATCCAACAAACCTTCGCCAATATGAATCGGGTAGCTGCGCTCGCCTAGATCGACCTTGAGTGTCTGCATGTGTCCCCACAGTGAAGATTGAATCAGGCATCCTGCCTTCAGTTTACGAATTCCATGGCGCCTGCTGGTGCGACGCCGTTCGGTAGTCAGCCGCCACAACCTTGAGCGGCTGCGACAGGACGCCGAGGATAGCGCATTTCGCGCCGCGCATTAACGGGGCGGTAGCTGCTGCAAGCGTTCGAGGATGTCGAGCACCACCATTCGCGGTGGCCGCTCATCGGTTTCAACCACCAGGTCGGCGATCTCCCGATACAGCGGATCACGGATCGCCAGCAAGTCCCGCAGGGTCTTGGCCGGATCGGCGGTGCGCAACAGTGGCCGGTTGCGGTCGCGAGCTGTTCGGCCGACCTGCTGCTCGACAGACGCATGCAGATAGACCACCCGACCACCGGCGTGCAGCGCTCGACGATTGGCTTCGCGCATCACGGCGCCGCCACCGGTCGCCAACACCACGCCGTCGAATGCGCACAGCTCGGCAATCATCGCCTGCTCGCGGTCACGAAAGCCCGGTTCGCCTTCCTTATCGAAGATCCACGGGATATTGGCGCCCGTGCGCAATTCAATTTCCTTATCGGAATCTTTGAATGGCAGGCGCAGCTCTTTGGCCAGCAAACGGCCGATGGTGCTTTTTCCAGCCCCCATCGGTCCAACAAGAATCAAATTTCGCACAGAATCAATGACTCACAGCAATCGCCTGATTGTTCATGATACGCGGAGTGAGAAATACCAGCAGCTCGGATTTTTTCTCCGAAACCACATCACGCCGGAAAAGGCGGCCAAGATACGGCACATCACCGAGAAATGGCACCTTATCTACAACCTTGCTCTGAGTATTTGAGAAAACCCCACCAATGACGATAGTCTCGCCGTCGTTAACCAACACCTTGGCGTTGACCTCGTTTTTCTTGATCGGCGGTACATCCTGCACTTTGTTCAGGTAGTCCGGTTCGTCCTTGGTGACCTTGACCTCCATGATGATTCGATTGTCTGGCGTGATCTGCGGGGTCACTTCCAGGGACAGCGAAGCTTCCTTGAACGACACCGAGGTGGCGCCGCTGGAACTGGCTTCCTGATAAGGAATCTCGGTGCCCTTGAGGATTTTCGCGGTTTCCTTGTCGGACGTGACCACCTTGGGCTGCGAGACGATTTCCCCGTTGCCGGTTTTCTCCATGGCTGAAAGCTCAAGGTCCAGCAGCACATTGTCGGTAATGAAGGCGATGCCGATCCCCGAGGTGTTGCCAGAGGTCCCCAGGTCGACGAACGGCGAGTTAGTGCTGGTGCTTCCCGGAGTACCAATGGTGGTCGAAGAGCCGTTGACCCCGGATGTGTTCCAGTTACCCTTCTGCGCCGAACCACCCCAGCGTACGCCTAGGCTTTTGTCGTAATCGACGTTGGCTTCGACGATGCGTGCCTCGATCATCACCTGACGCACCGGGATATCCAGCTGCGCAACAATGCGACGCAGCTCGTCGAGGCGATCCTGGGTCTGGTAGGCAATGATGTTGTTGGTCCGCTCATCGACAGTGATCGAGCCACGCTCATCGGTTTTTGCGTCGTCACTAGTCACCGACTTGAACAACTCAGCGATGTCCTTGGCCTTGGCGTAGTTGACTTGCAGCAGCTCACGACGCAGCGGCGCCAGTTCCGCGATCTGTTTTTGCGACTCCAACTCCTGACGCTCACGAGAGGCGATTTCAGAGGCGGGCGCCACAAGGAGCACGTTACCGATCTTGCGCTTGTCTAAATCTTTGGTTTTCAGCACCAGGTCCAGCGCTTGATCCCACGGCACATTCTGCAGACGCAACGTGATGCCGCCCTGCACCGTGTCGCTGGCCACCAGATTGAGGTTGGTGAAATCGGCGATCAGTTGCAGCACCGAGCGCACATCGATGTCTTGAAAATTCAGCGAGAGTTTTTCGCCGGTGTAGGCAAAGCGTTCGGTGTTGCGCTTGTGCAAGTCATCGACAGTCATCGCCCGGATGCTGACGGTCAGTTTGTTGTCGGTCTGGTAGGTCGAATAATCGAAGGCGCCACTGGGCTCGATACTGATAATGGCCCGGTCGCCCGTGGCGCTGGCGTTGACGAACTGCACCGGCGTAGCGAAATCCTTGACGTCGAGGCGTACACGCAACCGTTCAGGCAGTTGGGTCTTGGTGAAACCGACGATGATTTTGCCATCGCGTTCCTGGATGTCCGGGGCGATCGACGGATCCGACAGATCAATGATCACATTGCCCTCACCCTGGGTGCCGCGCTGGAAATCCACGCCCCGGATGGCTTTGCCCACGGGCGCATTGGCCCTGGCGGGCGCTGGTGTCGCAGTGGCTGCGCGCGGTGCGTTGGTGATCGGCTTGGGCGCCTTGTTACCGGCCCCTTGCCCGACGACCACGAACAGATTGTTGCCTTCGACGCGGGCGTTGTATGGAGTCAATTGAGTCAGGCTGATGATCAGCCGTGTGCGGTCCTTGGCCTCAACCACCGTGGCGCTGCGGGCATTGCCGCCGCCCAGGTCCCGATTCTTGCTCGCCAGCTGACTGGTAACCCCCGGCAGGTCCAGCGCAATCCGCGCAGGCTGCTCTGTCGTGTAACCGTGGGGCTGCGGCGGCGGCCCATCGAACGACAACTTCAACTCGACACGGTCACCGGGCAACGCAGCGACATCCAGCGCTTTGAGGTTGGCCGCCACTACCATCGGCGACAGAAACGCTATCCATAGCGAAATACCGAAGGTTGAGAAAATCCTGTTCATTATTCGAGTTCCACTATGAGTGCTCTTTCAAAGGGATGGTTCGCGGCCGTTCCAGCCAGGCACCTTCGCCATCGGGAACGATTTCGACCACGTCGACTTGCGAACCGCTGATGGCGACGATCCGCCCATCGTTACGCCCCAGGTAATCGCCGACTTTCAGCCGATGCACGCCGCCCGCCCCGCGCAACAGCGCAAAGGAGCCAGCTGCATTGGAGATGGTGCCGACCATTTCAAATTGCTCGATGTTGAAACCTTCGAGGTACTGCTTGACCCGGTTGGGGTCGGGTTTGACGTTGCGCGAGCCATGCTTCTGGCCGGCCAGATCGACTCTGACCTGCCGGGAGAACGGGCTACGCAGGTTGGCAGCGTTATAGGTGAATGTCGGGTAAGACCGGAATGTCGGCGTTGGTTCAATCTTGCCGGGCGCACGCAGGCGCACTTCGTTCAGATAGGCGTCCAGATCACTGAAATCAGTGTCAGCGCCACAACCGGCCAGGACGACCAGACACATACCCATCGACAGGCAACGAATCGGGCTCATTTCTGCAACCCCTTGTCGTTGTAGCGATAGGTCTTGGCAAGGATGCTCATGCGCAACTTCGGACCATCAGGACTGGCCGGCGCCAGGTCGAAATCATGCAGGGTGACGATCCGCGGGAGCCCGGCCACGCCGCTGACGAAAGTGGCCAGGTCGTGATAAGCGCCGGTGACGGTGATCTGGATAGGCAGCTCGATGTAGAACTGCTGGGTGACCTCTCGAAGCAGCTTGATCTCTTCGAACTCCAGGCCGCTGCCCAGACCGGCGCGGGTGATATCTTCCAGCAGGCCGGGCACTTCGGTGTCGCTGGGCAATTGCCGTAATAGCATGCCGAAGGAGTTCTCCATTTCCTTCATCTGCTGGGTATACAGCTCCAGATTTGCCGCCATATGGGCTTTGGTCGCGAATTGCTCCCTGAGCGTCGACTCTTCTTCGCGCCTGAGTTCCAAGTGGTTTTGCAGATCGCTGATCAAGAAGCTGTAGCCCAGGGCCAGCACCAGAACCATCAGCAGGACACTCGCCAGAACCTTGATCGCCGGTGGCCAGGAACCCAGGTTGTTGGTGTCCAGATCGTTGATGTCGATCTGGCGTAACCCTTCGAACCATTCGGACAGTTTCATTTAGCGCCCCCCACAACTGCGGGCTGAGTCTGACGGACGGTCAACTGAAAAACATTGGCCTGATCCAGCTGACCGGCGGTGGTCGCTTTGACTTCCGTAAGGTTTGGCGCATCGAACCAGTCGGAGGCATCAAGATTGCGCATCAGATCCGAAACACGATTGTTGGACTCCGCCGCGCCGGTGATAGACAACGTCTTGCCGACCATTTTCACTTCGGTGAAATAAACTCCTTCCGGCAAAGTACGCGCCAATTGATCGAAAATCCTCCCGCTGATCGGCCGGTTGCCTTGCAGGTCCTGAATAATGCGCATGCGCTCGACGAGTTGCTGTCGACGGGCCTTCAAGTCGCTGATCTGCTTGATCCGCTCGTCGACCACAGCAATCTGCTTGCTGATGTAATCGTTACGCGCAACTTGCCGATCAATGGCGCTGTTAATGACCTGGTCCGCGATCAGCAATGCCCCCACTGACCCCACCAGCACACCGACCAACGCCAACAAAAAGCGTTTGCGACGCCCTTCGCGCAACTCTTCACGCCAGGGTAAAAGATTGATCCGCGCCATCAGTCGAAACTCCTGAGGGCCAGCCCGCAGGCAATCATCAGTGCCGGGGCATCGCTCGCCAGGGCCCCGGCGTTGACCTTGCTGCTCAGGGTCATGTTGGAGAATGGATTGGCGACCTGGGTCGGCGTACCCAGTCGCTGCTCGATCAATCGCTCCAGCCCGGGGACCGAGGCGGTGCCGCCGGCCAAGAGGATGTGATCGACCGAGTTGTACTGGCCGGAGGCAAAGAAAAACTGCAACGAACGCGACACCTGCTGCACCAACGCATCACGAAACGGCTGCAAGACCTCGCTGACGTAATCGTCCGGCAAACCACCCTGCTTCTTCGCCAGCCCCGCCTGCTCGACCGTCAGGCCATAACGACGCTGGATCTCTTCCGTCAATTGACGGCCGCCGAACAATTGTTCGCGGGTGTAGATGATCCGGCCATTGTGCAGCACGCTCAGGGTGGTCATGGTGGCACCGATATCGACCACCGCCACGGTCAGACGCTCCTGAGAAGCAGCCAACTGGGTTGCCAGCAGGCCGAACGACCGCTCCAGGGCATAGGCTTCGACGTCGACCACTCGCGCGGTCAGCCCGGCCAGAGCCAGGGCCGCTTCGCGGACCTCGACGTTTTCCTTGCGACAGGCCGCCAGCAGCACATTGACCCGTTCGGGGTTGCGCGGCGACACGCCCTGCACTTCGAAATCGATCGCCACTTCATCCAGAGGATAAGGAATGTACTGATCGGCCTCGATCTTCAGCTGGTTTTCCATCTCGTCGTCGGAAAGGCCGGCGTCCATCTCGATGGTCTTGGTGATCACCGCTGAACCGGCCACCGCCACGGCAACGTTCCTGAGGCTGGTTTTGGCCTTGGATAGCACCCGCGCAAGAGCCTGCCCCACACCTTCGAGCTCGGCGATATTTTTCTCGACCACGGCACTGGCGGGCAGCGGTTCGACCGCATAGGCCTCGACCCGATAGCGGTCGCCCTGGCGACTTAGCTCCAGCAGCTTCACCGACGTGGAGCTGATGTCGATCCCCAAAAGCGTATTGGCTTTTTTATTGAAGAGTCCTAGCACTACCAATTCCCTATGACTATCCGTGAGTTACGGACTCTGTAATATCCATTGCGTTCAATACCCCCCGTCTTGACAGAAGCGCAAATGACGCCCCCGACGGAAAAATGCTTATAATGCCGAGCGTTTTTTCCGCTTTCACTGCAAGCGCGGGTCATTCTCTGTATAGCCTGAACCCTGATGCCTAATTCATTCTTTGCCCTGGATATCCAAAAGCCTTGATTCGTCTGCTGAAATTTTTCGGTTGGTCCATCGTCGCCGTTTTCTGCGGACTGCTCCTGGGTCTGAGCGGCGCTTTTCTTTACCTTAGCCCCGGATTGCCATCCGTGGAGGCGCTGAGAAGTATTCAGTTGCAGATTCCTTTGCGGGTGTACAGCAGCGACAACAAGTTGATCGCAGAATTTGGTGAAATGCGCCGTACGCCGATCCGTTTCGCCGACATTCCCCCCAACTTCATTAATGCGTTACTAAGTGCTGAAGACGACAATTTCGCCAACCACTACGGCGTCGATCCGAGCAGCCTGATGCGTGCCGCTACCCAACTGGTAAAAAGCGGACACATTCAGTCCGGCGGCAGCACCATCACCATGCAGGTGGCGAAGAACTTCTTCCTCACCAGCGAACGCAGCTTCTCGCGCAAAACCACCGAAATCCTCCTGGCGCTGCAGATCGAACGACAGCTGACCAAGGACGAGATCCTCGAGCTATACGTCAACAAGATCTATCTGGGCAACCGCGCCTATGGCATCGAGGCGGCGGCGCAGGTCTATTACGGCAAGTCGATTCGTGACGTCAGCCTGGCGCAGATGGCGATGATCGCCGGCCTGCCAAAAGCCCCGTCACGCTTCAACCCGCTGGCCAACCCGGCCCGCAGCAAGGAGCGTCGCGACTGGATCCTTGGGCGCATGTACAAGCTCGGCAAGATCACCGAAGCCGACTACACCACCGCGATCAATGAGCCGCTGAACGCCAGCTACCATGTGCCGACCCCGGAAGTGAACGCTCCGTACGTCGCCGAAATGGCCCGTGCCGAAATGGTCGGCCGCTATGGCAGCGATGCGTATACCGAAGGTTTCCGTGTCACCACCACGGTGCCGAGCGATTTGCAGGAAATGGCCAACACCGCGGTTCACGAAGGCTTGATGACCTACGATCAACGGCACGGTTATCGCGGCCCCGAGTCACGTCTGCCGGGTAAAACCCGAGAGGCCTGGATCCTGGAGCTGACCAAGCAGCGGACCATCAGCAGCCTGGAACCGGCGATCGTGACCCAGGTCGACAAGAACGGCGTGCAGGTGCTGACCCGCACCGGCGAAGAACACGTTGCCTGGGACACCATGAAGTGGGCTCGCCCCTTCCTGAACACCAACAGCATGGGCGCCAATCCGAAGCAGCCGTCGGATGTCGCACAGGTTGGTGATCTGATTCGCGTGCAGCGTCAGCCAGACAATTCGCTCAAATTCAGCCAGATTCCGCAGGCTCAGGGCGCACTGGTTTCCCTCGATCCGCAGAACGGTGCTATTCGTTCGCTGGTCGGCGGGTTCGCCTTCGAGCAGAGCAACTACAACCGCGCCATGCAGGCCAAGCGTCAGCCGGGTTCAAGCTTCAAGCCATTCGTCTACAGCGCCGCCCTGGACAACGGCTATACCGCCGCCAGCCTGGTGAACGACGCACCGATCGTGTTCGTCGACGAGTACCTGGACAAGGTCTGGCGTCCGAAGAACGACACCAACACCTTCCTCGGCCCGATCCGCATGCGTGAAGCGCTCTACAAGTCGCGCAACCTGGTATCGATCCGATTGTTGCAAGCGCTGGGTGTCGACCGCACCATCGACTACATCAGCAAGTTCGGCTTCAACAAGCAGGACCTGCCGCGCAACCTGTCGCTGGCCCTGGGTACCGCGACCCTGACGCCAATGGAAATCGCCACCGGCTGGAGCACCTTCGCCAACGGCGGCTACAAGATAACCCCGTACATCATCGACAAGATCGAAAGCCGCAACGGCGACACGCTGTTCGTTGCCAACCCGCCGAGCGTTCCAAAAGGCGCCGTCGCCAGCGATGGCATCGCCGTGCCGGCCTCCAACACCTTCACGGTCAACGCCATTCCAGGCGAAGCACCGAGCACCCAACCAGCGCCGCAAGCGCCAGCCGTGGCTGAGCGCATTGTCGACGGACGCACCACCTACATTCTCAACAGCATGCTTGAGGACGTGATCAAACTCGGTACCGGCCGCCGTGCGCTGGCCTTGGGTCGCAGCGACATCGCGGGCAAGACCGGCACCACCAACGAATCCAAGGACGCCTGGTTCTCCGGCTACAACGCCGATTACGTGACCACCGTCTGGACTGGCTTCGACCAACCGGAAAGCCTGGGCAAACGCGAGTTCGGCGGCACCGTCGCCCTGCCGATCTGGATGAACTACATGGCGGCGGCCCTTAAAGACAAGCCGCCTCACACCCAGGCGGAGCCGGAAGGCATCCTCAGCCTGCGGGTTGACCCGGTCAGCGGCCGTGCAGCCAGCCCTGGCACACCAGGCGCCTACTTCGAACTGTTCAAGGCCGAAGACACGCCACCGTCGGTGAACGAGCTGGGTAACGGCAATGTGCCGGGCAGCCCGCTGCCAGCGGATGAGGCAGCGCCGATCGATTTGTTCTGATCGTGTAGCAACACCCAAAAGCCCCGTCCTCGAAAGAAGTGCGGGGCTTTTTATTGCCTGCCGGTTATGCGCTGAATGACCCGACCCCTTCGCGGGCAAGCCCGCTCCCACGGGGATCGCGCTGGTTCACAACCCCTGATAGCGCCACAGAACTTTGTGGGAGCGGGCTTGCCCGCGAAGAGGCCCTTACAAACGATACAAAACTCTCAGATACAAAAAAGCCCCGACTCAGAGCGAGCCGGGGCTTTTGGTTGAAGCGCTACAACGGCTTAGCCGTTGAACACGTCATCCACGCTTTTCAGCGGGTAGTTCTTCGGATACGGCAGGGTCGCCACACCGGTCTCGATCGCAGCCTTGGCCACGGCATCGGAGATCAGGGTGATCAGACGGGCATCCATTGGTTTCGGAATGATGTACTCACGACCGAATTCCAGCTTGATGCCGCCGTAGGCGTCGCACACTTCCTGAGGCACTGGCAGCTTGGCCAGTTCACGCAGGGCGTTGGCCGCAGCCACTTTCATTTCTTCGTTGATGCGCTTGGCGCGAACGTCCAGGGCACCGCGGAAGATGAACGGGAAGCCCAGTACGTTGTTGACCTGGTTCGGGTAGTCCGAACGGCCGGTGGCCATGATCACGTCGTTACGGGTGGCGTGAGCCAGTTCCGGGGAGATTTCCGGATCCGGGTTCGAGCACGCGAACACGATCGGGTTGGCCGCCATCGATTTCAGGCCTTCAGCGCTCAGCAGGTTCGGGCCGGACAGGCCAACGAACACATCAGCGCCTTCCAGCGCGTCAGCCAGGGTGCGCTTCTCGGTCGCGTGAGCGAACACAGCCTTGTACTGGTTCAGGTCGTCACGGCCGGAGTGGATCACACCGGTACGGTCAACCATGTAAATGTTTTCGATGTTGGCGCCCATGCTCACCAGCAATTTCATGCAGGAGATGGCGGCTGCACCAGCGCCCAGGCAGACGATCTTGGCGTCAGCCAGGGTTTTGCCAGCGATTTCCAAGGCGTTGATCATGCCGGCCGCAGTAACGATTGCGGTGCCGTGCTGGTCATCGTGGAATACCGGAATATCGCACTGCTCGATCAGAGCACGTTCGATCTCAAAGCACTCAGGTGCCTTGATGTCTTCCAGGTTGATGCCGCCGAAGGTAATGGAGATACGCTTGACGGTGTCGATGAAGGCTTGTGGGCTTTCGGAGTCGACTTCGATGTCGAACACGTCGATGCCAGCGAAGCGCTTGAACAGCACGCCCTTACCTTCCATAACCGGCTTGGAAGCCAATGGGCCGAGGTTACCCAGGCCGAGAATCGCGGTGCCATCGGAAATGACTGCAACCAGGTTGCCCTTGCCGGTGTATTTGTAGGCCAGTTCAGGATCGCGGGCGATTTCGCGTACTGGTTCGGCTACGCCGGGGCTGTAGGCCAGCGACAGATCGCGGGCGGTAGCGGTGGCCTTGGTGAGCTCGACACTCAGCTTCCCTGGACGGGGATGGGCGTGATATTCGAGAGCGGCAGTTTTCAAATCAGACATAGGGGCATTCCGCTTTTTACTGTTGGACAGACGGACCGCCGAGGATACTCGCCTCGCAAAGTCCTCACAAGACTGACCAGTCACCCCTGTCAAGCGCCCGGCCCTACGACTTTGGGCCAAGAGCCACGGAACACAAGGGATATACTGTTCACAATCAATAGAAAAAATGTCTACAATTTTTTCTTATGGCGCCGCTTGCAACATCGCCGGATCGGTCAGCGGCAGAAGCCAGCGCGCCTGCCCCGGCTTCAACCCACCGCGGCGCGAACGATCCAGCACCCAGCCACGAGCCTCGATTTGCTTGCCCTTTAGCTTTTCAAGCGATGCAACATCGAATTGATCCAGCATATTGGGTGCAACCCGCAATACAACCGAATCCTGCAACTCGATCCAAACCCCGCCGCGATTGCGCTGAACCTTGCTCACACGACCACTGAGCATGGCGAAGCCGGACGCGCTGATCTGCTCCGCTTTCAGTACAGGCGATTGTCGCCACAGCCCGAGACCGGCCCGACGAGCACTGCGTTCGGCCGCTTGCTGGCAGGCGACCAAATCGACATTCGGTGCCACCGCCACCTGAAAACCGAGGCCCTCGGCGAGCAGCTGTGCTTCGAGGTTGGCACCATCGATGCCATAGACATGGGCCAGAGTCCGGCCGTAATGGTCTTTGCTTTCTTTACCCGGCAGCAAACCGACGCGCCCGTCGCTGGCGACCACCAGAGCTTCAAGGCGTTTGCGCGCGGCCACGGCGAACGGCTCGTCGGAACGCCCCTGTTTGCCCAGTTCCGGTGTGTTCAATCCGATCATTCGCACACTGCGGCCATCGCGCAGGCGCAAGGTGTCGCCATCCACCACCCGCTGCACCGCGACCGACGTCAGCCCGCTCGGCGCCGGGCAGAAGGCCTGAGCACCGGAAAGCCAAATCGCGGACACAAAAAAGGCGCCCGCGAGGGACGCCTTTTTCATCAGCAAGGAAAAGCCCATCGGGCCCTTCAACCTTACTCTGCAGCAGCTGGAGCTTTCTTGCCGAAAGCGCCGAAACGGTCTGCGAAGCGCTGTACACGACCGCCAGTATCCAGAGTCTTCTGCTTACCGGTGTAGAACGGGTGGCATTCGTTGCATACGTCGATCGCCAGAGGCTTGGCCAGGTTCGAACGAGTTTCGAACTTGTTGCCACAGCTGCAGGTAACTGCGGTGATTTCGTATGTTGGATGGATATCGGCTTTCATGATGTATTCCTCAGGCTAGCGTGCCGCCACTCAACACCATTGTTGAATACCGCACGTAATTAGGCCGCGGATTCTACCAGACCTTTGCAATCACGCAAGCTGTCGCTTAAACCAGTCGTCTGCTAGGCTCCCGGCCTTCTTCATCGCCCTCTCATCGAGAAAACAATCGCGTGCCCAACGCCATTCTGCGCCTCGCCCTGCCTTCGCCCCTGCGCCGCCTGTTCGATTACCGTGCCCCGGCCGGAGTCTTGCGCGCCCAGTTGCACCCGGGCATGCGCTTGCGGGTGCCGTTCGGTCGGCGAGAGATGATCGGGATTCTGGTGGAGGTCACCGACACCAGTGAAGTGCCGGTAGAAAAGCTCAAACCGGCCCTGGCGCTGCTCGACGCCACGCCGCCGCTGCCGCCCGCGCTGTTCAAGCTGTGCCTGTGGACTTCTCAGTATTACCAGCACAGCCTTGGCGACACGTTGAGCTGGGCACTGCCGGTACTGTTGCGACAGGGTGAACTGGCCGAAGCTCGTCAGGAGCGCTTCTGGTCCGCCGCGCCCGGCGCGAGCCTTGACGACCCGCGCATCGCCCGCGCCCCGCGACAACGTGAAGCACTGGCGACCCTGGCTCAGCATCCCCACGGCGTCGCTCATCAGCTTCTGAGCAAACTGATGTTGAGCAAGGACAGCCTCGATCTGTTGCTGGCCAAGGATCTGGTGCAGGTGGACATCCGCAGGCACGCGCCCGGTGTGCGCCACGAACACTGGCTGGCGCAACCGGAACTGCCGCTCAACCCGGAGCAGCGCGCCGCTTACGAGGCGATTCGCGCCGGGTTCGACAGTTATCACGCGTTTCTGCTGGCCGGCGTCACCGGCAGCGGCAAGACTGAAGTCTATTTGCAGCTGATCCGCGAAACCCTCGAGGCCGGCAAGCAAGCCCTGGTGCTGATCCCGGAGATCAACCTCGGTCCGCAAACCCTGGCGCGCTTCGAGCAGCGCTTCAATGCACGCATCGCGCTGATCCACTCCGCCGTCAATGACCGCGAACGCCTGGAAGCCTGGCTGGCGGCACGGGATGGCGAGGCCGACATTATTATCGGTACCCGTTCGGCACTGTTCACGCCGATGAAGAACCCCGGCCTGATCATCATTGATGAAGAGCACGACGGCTCTTATAAACAGCAGGAAGGCCTGCGCTACCACGCCCGCGACCTGGCCCTGGTCCGCGCCCGGCAGGAAAACATCCCGATTGTCCTCGGCTCCGCCACTCCTTCGCTGGAAAGCCTGCAAAACGCCTACACCGGTCGTTACGGCCTCCTACGCCTGAATGAGCGGGCCGGTGGCGCCAAGCAACCGCGTTTCCTGCGCCTGGACGTGAAAAGTCGCCCGCTGGACAGCGGCATTTCCGGGCCGATGCAGCAAGCCATCGGTCAGACCCTGGCCGCCGGCCAGCAGGTGTTGGTGTTCCTCAATCGTCGAGGATTCGCCCCGACGTTGCTCTGCCACGACTGCGGCTGGATGTCCGAGTGCAAGCGTTGTGATGCGCGGATGACCGTGCACCAACGCTCAGGCGAATTGCGTTGCCACCATTGCGGCGAAGTCGAACGAGTGCCCCGCCATTGCCCGAAATGCGGCAAGGTTGATTTGCGACCCGTGGGCGCCGGTACCGAGCGCGCCGAAGAACGTCTGGGGATTCTGTTTCCGGACGTCCCCGTACTGCGAGTCGACCGCGACAGCACTTCACGCAAAGACGCGATGAATCAACTGTTCGCCACCATTCAGAAAGGCCAGCCGTGCATTCTGGTCGGCACACAGATGCTTGCCAAAGGGCATCACTTTCCAAGGGTGACCCTGGTGTCGATTCTCGATGCCGACGGCGGACTGTTCTCCGGCGACTTCCGTGCCAGCGAACGCATGGCGCAGTTGATCGTCCAGGTCGCCGGGCGCGCGGGACGGGCCGAAGAGCCGGGCAAAGTGATTATCCAGACGCACTTGGCAGATCATCCACTGCTGGTGCAACTGACCGAACAGGGCTATTTCGCCTTTGCCGAACAGGCGTTGAGCGAACGCCGCTCCGCAGGGCTTCCGCCGTTTGCGCATCTCGCGCTGCTGCGGGCCGAAGCACATAAACCGGGGCAAGCCGAAGGCTTCCTTGACGAGGCGTGCAGCGAGGCCGAGCGTTTGCTGGCCGAGCAGAATCTGACCGGCATCGAGTTGCTGGGGCCAGTGCCGGCACCGATGGAGCGCCGGGCCGGGCGTTATCGCGCGCAGTTGTTGTTGCAGGCCACGGCCCGGGCGCCGCTGCATCGATTGTTGAGCAGTTGGTTGCTGGTTTTGGAACAGATGCCGAGTGGGCGGGCGGTGCGTTGGTCGCTGGATGTGGATCCTGTGGATTTGTATTGAATTCAAGATCGCTATCGCGGGCAAGCCCGGCTCCCACAGGGATTAGCGTTGTTCACATGCTCTACGTCATACCACTTACCCTGTGGGAGCGGCGGTGCGACGATTCGACTTGCCCGCGATAGCGGCCGAATTGTCACCACATATCCATAACCTGCCCGCTATAGTTGGCAAGCCCGTCTTCGCCACGGATAATACCCAGTTTTTCCACCAGCGCATCGAAGCGCCGCCGCGCTTGCGGTCGACAGAGAACACCATGAAAGACACCATTCGCCAGCTGATCCAACAAGCCATCACCCAACTCGTCAACGAAGGTGTGTTGCCTGAAGGCCTGTCGCCGGCGATCCAGGTGGAAAACTCCCGTGACAAGAAAAACGGCGACTTCGCCAGCAACATCGCCATGATGTTGGCCAAACCGGCGGGCATGAAGCCGCGTGACCTGGCCGAGAAAATCATCGCCGCGCTGCCGGCTGACGAAAACGTCTCCAAAGCCGAAATCGCCGGCCCTGGTTTCCTGAACTTCTTCCAGAACACTCAAGCCCTGGCGACCCGCCTGGACGCGGCGCTGGCCGACGACCACATCGGCGTGCGCAAAGCCGGCCCGGTGCAGCGCACCGTGGTAGACCTGTCGGCCCCGAACCTGGCCAAGGAAATGCACGTAGGCCATTTGCGTTCGACCATCATCGGCGACGGCGTGGCCCGGGTCCTGGAATTCCTCGGCGACGAAGTGATCCGCCAGAACCACGTTGGCGACTGGGGCACTCAGTTCGGCATGTTGATGGCTTACCTGCAGGAAAACCCGATCACCAGCGATGAGCTGTCGGACCTGGAAAACTTCTACCGCGCCGCCAAGCAGCGCTTCGACGAATCCGCAGAGTTCGCTGATCGCGCCCGTGGCCTGGTGGTCAAGCTGCAAGCCGGCGACCCGGACTGCCTGGCGCTGTGGACCAAGTTCAAAGACATCTCGCTGTCGCACTGCCAGAAAATCTACGAACTGCTGAACGTCAAACTGACCATGGCCGACGTGATGGGCGAAAGCGCCTACAACGACGACCTGATCAACGTGGTCAACGACCTCAAGGCCGCTGGCCTGCTGGTCGAGAGCAACGGCGCTCAATGCGTGTTCCTCGACGAGTTCAAGAACGCCGATGGCGACCCGCTGCCGGTGATCATCGTCAAGGCTGATGGCGGCTACCTCTACGCCACCACCGACCTGGCGGCCGTGCGTTATCGCAGCGGCGTGCTGAAAGCTGATCGCGCGCTGTACTTCGTCGACCAGCGCCAGGCCCTGCACTTCCAGCAAGTGTTCCAGGTCGCGCGCCTGGCCGGCTTCGTGACCCATCCGATGGAAATGGAACACATGGGCTTCGGCACCATGAACGGCGCCGACGGCCGTCCGTTCAAGACCCGTGATGGCGGCACCGTGAAGCTGATCGACCTGCTGACCGAAGCCCAGGAACGCGCCTACACGCTGGTGAAAGAGAAGAACCCGGAATTAGCCGAAGACGAGTTGCGCAACATCGCCAAGGTCGTGGGCATCGGCGCCGTGAAATACGCCGACCTGTCCAAGCACCGCACCAGCGACTACAGCTTCAACTTCGACCTGATGCTGAACTTCGAAGGCAACACCGCGCCATACCTGCTGTACGCCTACACTCGCGTGGCCGGTGTGTTCCGCAAGCTCGGCAAGGACTTCAGCGAAGTCGAAGGGCAGATAGTCCTCGAAGCCGCGCACGAACATGAGCTGGCGGCGAAACTGGCGCAGTTCGGCGAAATCCTCAATAACGTGTCCGACAAAGGCACGCCGCACATCCTCTGCACCTACCTGTACGATGTTGCCGGCCTGTTCTCCAGTTTCTACGAGAACTGCCCGATTCTCGGCGCCGACACCCCGGCGCAAATGCAGAGCCGTCTGCGCCTCGCCGCGCTGACCGGCCGCACTCTCAAGCAAGGCCTGGAACTCTTGGGTCTGGAAACTCTGGAGCGTATGTAAGTTGGCTGCCAAGAAAAAACCTGCACCCAAGCGTGGCGCCAGCCGTTACCAAGCTCCTGCAAAGCAACCGATCCCGGGCTGGCTGTGGATGGCCATCGGCCTGACGGTCGGCGCGTTCATTGTGTTTCTGATGAAGCTGGAGCCGGGCAAGGGCAGCGACAGCGTCAAGCGCGAGAAGATCGAGCAGCAGAAAGCCACCAAGATCGCCGAGGCCAACAAGACTCCGCCGAGCCCGACGCAACCGGTGAAGCCGAAGTACGACTTCTACACCTTGCTGCCGGAATCGGAAGTCATCGTGCCGCCGGATGCGGTGCCGGAGAAAACCCTGCCGACGCCACAAGTGCCGGCCATTCCGACCACGCCGGTGACGCCAGCGGAAGCGGCGAAGATCGACACGGCCCGGGCTCAAGCGGCATTGGCCGGCATCACCCCGCCACCAGCGCCTCCGGTGGCAAAAGCGGCACCGGTGACTAAGTTCTTCCTGCAAGCCGGTTCGTTCCGCAAGGAAGCCGACGCCGACAAGGTGCGTGCGCAGATCATCCTGCTGGGTCAGGCCGTAGCGGTTGAATCCGGCACTGTGAAGGACGAGACCTGGTATCGGGTTCTGGTCGGCCCGTTCAGCAACCGCGAACAGCTGACCACCGCCCAGAAGCAACTGGCTGGCAGCGGCTTCAGCAACCTGTTGTTACAACAACGCCAGAGTCGCTGATCCCGCGTCTGATCGTTCCCACGCTCTGCGTGGAAATGCCTCAAGGGACGCTCCGCGTTCCGGCGCCGAAAGGGACGCAGAGCGTCCCGGGCTGCATTCCCATGCAGAGCGTGGGAACGATCGTCTGTCAGGCACCGCTCGTCCCCCGCCGCGTCCTACAGTTGAAAAACGCTCCACCACCCCCATATGAGTTGGCATAAGGCATTTTCGCCCCGCTGCGTGGAGACTCTCCCTTGACCACCATCGTTTCAGTTCGCCGCCACGGCAAAGTCGTCATGGGCGGCGACGGCCAGGTTTCGCTCGGCAATACCGTGATGAAAGGCAACGCGAAGAAAGTTCGCCGCCTCTACCACGGCCAGGTTATCGCCGGTTTTGCCGGGGCCACCGCTGACGCCTTCACCCTCTTCGAGCGTTTCGAAGGCCAGCTCGAGAAACATCAGGGCCACCTGGTTCGCGCCGCCGTCGAACTCGCCAAAGAATGGCGCACCGACCGCTCCTTGAGCCGCCTCGAAGCAATGCTCGCGGTCGCCAACAAAGATGCCTCCCTGATCATTACCGGCAACGGTGACGTGGTTGAGCCCGAAGAAGGCCTGATCGCCATGGGTTCCGGCGGCGGCTACGCCCAGGCTGCCGCGAGTGCCCTGCTGAAGAAAACCGATTTGTCGGCGCGGGAAATCGTCGAAACAGCGCTCGGCATCGCCGGCGACATCTGCGTATTCACCAACCACACCTTCACCATCGAGGAGCAGGACCTCGCGGAGTAAGCCTGTTTCGGCCTAGCGCCACGGCTCACTTTTGCTTGAGGACCGCCAATTATTATGCCCATGACCCCCCGTGAAATCGTCCACGAACTCAATCGCCATATCATCGGCCAGGACGATGCCAAACGCGCCGTCGCCATCGCCTTGCGCAACCGCTGGCGCCGGATGCAGCTGCCCGAAGAGCTGCGCGTTGAAGTCACCCCCAAGAACATCCTGATGATCGGCCCGACCGGTGTCGGCAAAACCGAGATCGCCCGTCGCCTGGCCAAGCTCGCCAACGCGCCGTTCATCAAAGTCGAAGCGACCAAGTTCACCGAAGTGGGCTACGTTGGCCGCGACGTCGAATCGATCATTCGTGATCTGGCCGACGCCGCGATCAAGCTGCTGCGCGAACAGGAAATGACCAAGGTTCGCCACCGCGCCGAAGACGCCGCCGAAGAACGCATCCTCGACGCTTTGCTGCCACCGGCACGCATGGGCTTCAGCAATGAGGACTCCGCACCGTCCCAGGATTCCAACACCCGTCAGCTGTTCCGCAAACGCCTGCGTGAAGGTCAGCTGGATGACAAGGAGATCGAAATCGAAGTGGCCGAAGTGTCCGGCGTCGATATCTCCGCGCCACCGGGCATGGAAGAAATGACCAACCAGCTGCAGAGCCTGTTCGCCAACATGGGCAAGGGCAAGCGCAAAAACCGCAAGCTCAAGGTCAAGGAAGCGCTGAAACTGGTTCGCGACGAAGAAGCCGGTCGCCTGGTCAACGAAGAAGAACTGAAGGCCAAGGCCCTGGAAGCCGTTGAGCAGCACGGTATCGTGTTCATCGACGAAATCGACAAAGTCGCCAAGCGCGGCAATTCCGGTGGCATCGACGTGTCCCGCGAAGGCGTACAGCGCGACTTGCTGCCACTGATCGAAGGCTGCACCGTTAACACCAAACTGGGCATGGTCAAGACTGACCACATCCTGTTCATCGCTTCCGGTGCGTTCCACCTGAGCAAGCCAAGCGATCTGGTGCCGGAGCTGCAAGGTCGCCTGCCGATTCGCGTCGAGCTCAAGGCCCTGAGCCCGGAAGATTTCGAGCGCATCCTCAGCGAGCCGCATGCATCGCTTACCGAGCAATATTGTGCATTGCTGAAAACCGAAGGGCTGAACATCGAGTTTCAACCGGACGGCATCAAGCGCCTGGCCGAGATCGCCTGGCAGGTCAACGAGAAGACCGAGAACATCGGCGCTCGTCGCCTCCACACTCTGCTCGAACGCCTGCTCGAAGAGGTGTCGTTCAGCGCCGGTGATCTGGCCAGCACCCATGAGGACAAGCCGATCCTGATCGATGCCGACTACGTCAACAGCCACTTGGGCGAATTGGCGCAGAACGAAGACCTGTCCCGTTATATCCTGTAGGTCTCAATCTGTGTGAGCGGGCTTCTGTGGCGAGGGAGCTTGCTCCCGCTGGGTCGCGAAGCGGCCCCAAAATCGTCGGATGCGGTTTATCAGCAAGACCCATTCGCCGGATTTACGGCTGCTGCGCAGCCGAGCGGGAGCAAGCTCCCTCGCCACAGGTCACCCGTCGACACAGGGCCTCCATACAAACGGACGACCGGCCCCATGACGACCCAACTCCCCACCGACATCAAACTCCACAAAGCCTCAAAAACCCTGACACTGAAATACGCGTCCGGCGAGGAATATCACCTGCCCGCCGAGTTCCTTCGCGTGCACTCTCCTTCCGCCGAAGTCCAGGGCCACGGCAAACCTATCCTGCAATTTGGCAAGATCGGCGTAGGCCTGAGCAAGGTCGAACCGGCCGGTCAGTACGCACTGAAATTGACCTTCGACGACGGCCACGACAGCGGCCTGTTCACTTGGGAATATCTGTACCAGCTGGCAGTGCGCCAAGAAGATCTCTGGAACGATTATCTTGCGGAACTCAAAGCGGCTGGAAAGACCCGTGATCCGAATGAATCCGTCGTCAAGCTGATGCTCTAGGTCAGGCCTCTGGCTATTTAGAGGGCATTTTCTAATTCCATCTGTTTGAATGCTTCGCTGCGGTGGCAACGATTGGCCCGCTTGCGAAAAAAATTAAACTCGGGTAACCAATGGAGCTGGCAAGTTCCGTGCAGTGCTCTCTGAACTAAAAAAGCAGCGATGCGCAATTTACAGTCACCCGAGCAGTAGTACCTGGCGTGCTGTGTGATTACACAGCTGGACTCAGGTACTCGTCTCAGGACAATGGAGCGTCGTAGATGAGTAACAAGCTTAACGATGACTTGAAATTTCAGGCTTCGGAAAACACCTTGGGGCTGAATCCTGTTGTTGGACTACGTAGAAAGGATCTCTTGGGCTCTGCCCGCATGGTGCTGAGCCAGGCCCTCAGACAACCCATCCACAGTGTCAGGCATGTCGCCCATTTCGGCATCGAACTCAAGAACGTGCTGTTGGGTAAATCCGAGCTTCAACCGCAAAGTGATGACCGTCGCTTCCTTGACCCGGCGTGGAGCCAGAACCCGCTCTACAAACGTTATTTGCAAACTTATCTGGCGTGGCGCAAGGAGCTTCACGCGTGGATCGATGACAGCAACCTCTCGCCCAAGGACGTCGCTCGTGGGCATTTCGTGATTAACCTCATGACCGAAGCCATGGCCCCGACCAACACGGCGGCCAACCCGGCGGCGGTCAAACGTTTCTTCGAAACCGGTGGCAAGAGCCTGCTCGACGGCCTCTCCCATCTGGCCAAGGATCTGGTGCATAACGGCGGCATGCCGAGCCAGGTCAACATGGGTGCATTCGAAGTCGGCAAGAGCCTTGGCGTGACCGAAGGCGCAGTGGTGTTTCGCAACGACGTGCTGGAGCTGATCCAGTACCGACCGATCACCGAGCAGGTGCATGAACGCCCGCTGCTGGTGGTGCCGCCACAGATCAACAAGTTCTACGTATTCGACCTGAGCCCGGACAAGAGCCTGGCGCGCTTCTGCCTGCGCAACAACGTGCAGACGTTCATCGTCAGCTGGCGCAACCCGACCAAGGAGCAGCGCGAGTGGGGTCTGTCGACCTACATCGAAGCGCTCAAGGAAGCGGTCGATGTCGTCACCGCGATTACCGGCAGCAAAGACGTGAACATGCTCGGTGCCTGCTCCGGCGGCATCACCTGCACCGCCCTGCTGGGTCACTACGCAGCGATCGGCGAGAAGAAGGTCAACGCCCTCACCCTGCTGGTCAGCGTGCTGGACACCACCCTGGACAGCGATGTGGCCCTGTTCGTCGACGAGCAGACCCTCGAAGCCGCCAAGCGCCATTCCTATCAGGCCGGTGTTCTGGAAGGTCGCGACATGGCGAAAGTTTTCGCCTGGATGCGCCCCAACGACCTGATCTGGAACTACTGGGTCAACAACTACTTGCTGGGTAATGAGCCGCCGGTTTTCGACATTCTGTTCTGGAACAATGACACCACCCGGTTACCGGCAGCGTTCCATGGCGACCTGATCGAGATGTTCAAAAACAACCCATTGATCCGCTCCGATGCCCTGGAGGTGTGCGGCACGCCGATCGACCTCAAGCAGGTGACCGCCGACATCTTTTCCCTGGCCGGTACCAACGATCACATCACTCCGTGGAAGTCCTGCTACAAATCCGCGCAGCTGTTCGGTGGCAAGGTCGAGTTCGTGCTGTCCAGCAGCGGGCATATCCAGAGCATTCTGAACCCTCCGGGCAATCCGAAAGCGCGCTACATGACCAGCACCGACATGCCGGCCAAAGCCGAAGAGTGGATGGAAAACTCCACCAAGCACACCGATTCCTGGTGGTTGCATTGGCAGGCGTGGCAGGCCGAGCGTTCGGGCAAACTGAAGAAATCCCCCGCCAACCTTGGCAACAAGGCCTATCCAGCGGGTGAAGCTTCGCCGGGTACTTACGTGCATGAGCGTTGAGCTTCAAATAACTCGTAGTCCGCGGCACTGGGAGGTGCCGCGATTTCTACCCATTACTCGCGAGGCCAGCCTCGAACATTCTGCGACGGCCCGGGACGGCTCGGTCAGCGTTTAAAACCTACAGGGCTCCGTGCATGCCGCAACCGTTCGTCTTTCGTACCGTCAACCTGGATGGCCAGACCCTCCGCACAGCGGTACGCCCCGGCAAGCCTCACTTGACGCCCTTGCTGATTTTCAACGGCATTGGCGCCAACCTGGAGCTGATATTCCCGTTCGTCCAGGCTCTGGATCCGGACCTGGAAGTCATCGCCTTTGACGTACCCGGCGTCGGCGGCTCATCGACTCCCAACCGCCCGTATCGCTTTTCGGGCCTGGCGAAACTCACTGCACGAATGCTCGACTATCTCGATTACGGGCAAGTCAACGTGATTGGCGTTTCGTGGGGTGGCGCCTTGGCGCAGCAGTTCGCCCATGACTATCCCGAGCGCTGCAAGAAACTGGTGCTAGCGGCCACGGCAGCCGGCGCCGTGATGGTGCCGGGCAAGCCGAAAGTGCTGTGGATGATGGCAAGCCCCAGGCGCTACATCCAGCCATCCCATGTGATCCGCATCGCACCGATGATCTATGGCGGCTCGTTCCGTCGCGATCCGACCCTGGCTGCCAGTCACGCCGCCAGGGTCCGCTCGGCAGGCAAACTCGGTTATTACTGGCAGCTGTTCGCCGGCCTCGGCTGGACCAGCATTCACTGGCTGCACAAGATCAACCAGCCAACTTTGGTGTTGGCCGGCGACGATGACCCACTGATTCCACTGATCAACATGCGCATGCTGGCCTGGCGAATTCCCAACGCCCAACTGCACATCATCGACGACGGCCATCTGTTTTTGATTACCCGGGCCGAAGCGGTGGCACCGATCATCATGAAGTTTCTTGAGGAGGAACGTCAGCGTGCAGTAATGCATCCACACCCGGCGCCATCGGGCGGTTAACCGACCCAGGCATTTATTTATGAAAAGGAGTTGGCAGGACGCCGTGCCGCGCAACAACCCGCAACAGCGTCTATGGTGTTTTGTTCGGGTGTGTTTGTTTTTGGCCTGACGACGAAGGAGTGTTAACTCATGCGCGACAAACCAGCGAAGGGCTCTTTGCCCACTCCCGCTGCATTCATCAATGCACAGAGTGCGGTTACCGGTCTGCGCGGCCGGGACCTGCTTTCGACCTTGCGCACCCTGGCCACCCACGGCCTGCGCAATCCGGTGTATACGGCCCGGCACGCCTTGAAGCTGGGCGGTCAGTTGGGCCGCGTACTGTTGGGTGAAACGCTGCACCCGACCAACCCGCAGGACAGTCGCTTTGCCGACCCGACGTGGAGTCTCAATCCTTTTTATCGCCGCAGTCTGCAGGCTTATCTGAGCTGGCAGAAAGAAGTCAAAAGCTGGATCGACGAGAGCAACATGAGCCCGGACGATCGTGCCCGCGCCCACTTCGCCTTTGCCTTGATCAACGACGCCGTGGCGCCGTCCAACACCTTGCTCAATCCGCTGGCGATCAAGGAATTTTTCAACTCCGGCGGCAACAGTCTGGTGCGGGGTATCGGCCATCTGCTCGACGACATCCTGCACAACGACGGCCTGCCCAGGCAGGTCACCAAGCAATCGTTCGAGGTGGGCAAAACGGTTGCCACCACTACCGGCTCCGTGGTGTTTCGCAATGAGCTTCTGGAGCTGATCCAGTACAAGCCGATGAGCGAAAAACAGTATTCAAAGCCGTTGTTGATCGTGCCGCCACAGATCAACAAGTACTACATTTTCGACTTGAGCCCCGGCAACAGCTTCGTCCAGTACGCCCTTAAAAACGGTTTGCAGACCTTCATTATCAGCTGGCGCAATCCCGATGTGCGTCATCGCGAATGGGGGTTGTCGTCTTACGTAGAAGCCGTCGAAGAAGCGATGAATGTGTGCCGGGCAATCACCGGCGCTCGCGAGGTCAACCTGATGGGGGCCTGTGCCGGCGGGCTGACCATCGCTGCGCTACAAGGGCATTTGCAGGCCAAGCGGCAGCTACGACGGGTGTCCAGCGCGACCTACCTGGTCAGCATGCTCGACAGTCAGATCGACAGCCCGGCCACCCTCTTCGCCGACGAACAAACGCTGGAAGCGGCCAAGCGCCGCTCGTATCAGAAGGGCGTTCTGGAAGGTAGTGACATGGCCAAGGTGTTTGCCTGGATGCGGCCCAACGATCTGATCTGGAATTACTTCGTCAATAACTACTTGCTGGGCAAGGAGCCGCCGGCGTTCGACATCCTCTACTGGAACAATGACAACACGCGCCTGCCAGCGGCATTTCATGGCGACCTGCTGGATTTCTTCAAGCACAACCCGCTGAGTCATCCGGGTGGGCTGGAAGTGTGCGGCACGCCGATCGACCTGCAGAAAGTCACCGTCGACAGTTTCAGCGTGGCGGGGATGAATGATCACATCACCCCGTGGGATGCGGTGTATCGCTCGACATTGCTGCTGGGTGGCGAGCGGCGCTTCGTGCTGTCCAATAGCGGTCATGTGCAGAGCATTCTCAACCCGCCGAACAATCCGAAAGCCAACTACGTCGAGAATCCGAAACTGAGCAGCGACCCGCGGGCCTGGTATTACGACGCCAAGCGCGTCGACGGTAGTTGGTGGACGCAATGGCTGGGCTGGATTCAGGAACGCTCCGGCGCACAACGCGAAACCCAGATGGCCCTCGGCAACCAGAACTATCCACCGATGGAGGCGGCACCCGGTACTTACGTGCGCGTGCGCTGACGTTCAACGAACCACGGCCGCCAATGGCCGTGGCATGACTCGACCATTAAGAAGACTGGATGAAAACCCGCGACCGGATTCTCGAATGTGCCCTGCAGTTGTTCAATCAGAAGGGCGAACCGAATGTGTCCACCATGGAAGTGGCCAACGAAATGGGCATCAGCCCGGGCAACCTTTACTACCACTTCCACGGCAAGGAACCGCTGATCCTCGGGCTGTTCGAGCGCTTCCAGGCCGAATTGACGCCCTTGCTCGATCCACCGTCCGATGTGGAATTGGCGCCCGAAGACTATTGGCTGTTCCTGCACCTGATCATCGAACGCCTGTCCCATTACCGGTTTCTGTTCCAGGACCTGTCGAACCTTGCCGGCCGCCTGCCGAAACTGGCCAAGGGGATACGCAACCTGCTCAATGCGTTGAAGCGAACACTGGCGTCATTGCTGGCACAGTTGAAAGCTCAAGGTCAGTTGGTCAGTGATACCCAGGCGCTGGGCCAGTTGGTAGAACAAATCACCATGACGTTGCTGTTCTCGCTGGACTATCAGCGGATTCTCGACCGTGAAGGTGAAGTGAGACTGGTGGTGTATCAGATCATGATGCTGGTGGCGCCGCATTTGCTGCCGCCGATCAAGATTGCGACCGAGCGGTTGGCGTTGCAGTACCTTGAAGAGCACGACTAACCCTGTGGGAGCGGGCTTGCTCGCGAAAGCGCTGTATCAGTCGACATCAATGTTGAATGATGAACCGCTTTCGCGAGCAAGCCCGCTCCCACATTGGATCTATCGCTCTTTAGAATGCATGCACAAACAAAAACGCCCGACCTTCACAGGCCGGGCGTGATCGTTCCCATGCTCCGCGTGGGAATGCAGCCGGTGACGCTCTGCGTCACTGCCGCAATGGACGCGGAGCGTCCGGTGAGGCATTCCCACGCGGAGCGTGGGAACGATCATCAGGACTGACTGGTTGGCGTCGACGGAGCCGGCGCGGCAGTCTGGGTTACAGCAGGGGTCGGCGCAGCGGCGGAGTTCGCCGTGCTTACCGGGGTTGCCGGTTTGGCGGCAGCCACTGCTGGTTTCGGAGCGGCCGCTTTCGGAGCTGCCGGTTTAGCCGCTGGTTTTTTCACTGCTGGCTTTTTCGCTGCTGCGGTTTTAGCTGCAGGTTTGGCCGCCGGTTTTGCGGCAGGTTTGGCCGCCGGTTTTGCGGCAGGTTTTGCGGCCGCTTTGGCTGCAGGTTTCGCCGCGGCAGTTTTGGTTGCCGGTTTAGCGGCAGCCTTGGCCAATGGTTTGGCTACGCTTTTGGCCGCAGGTTTGGCTGCCGCGGTTTTCGCCGCAACAGGCGCAACCTTGGCACCGGTGAGTTTTTCGATTTGCTTGGTCAGGGTATCGACCTTGCTGTGCAGTGCCTTGACCTCATTGCGGCTCGGTACACCGAGGCGCGAAATGGCGCTGTTCAGACGTTTGTCGAAAGCCCCTTCCAGCTCATCCCATTTGCCCAGTGCGCGATCTTTCACGCCGCTGATGCGCGACTTGGCCGACGAAGCGGAGTCCTTGGCAGCATCGACTTTTTTGCCGACAGCGCTCTTGGTGAGCTTCTCGGCTTTCTCGCCGTCCTTGACCAATGTATCGAAGAGCTTACTGCCGTCAGTGTCAATCTTCGAGTACACGCCTAAACCAGCCAGCCAGATCTTGCGGGAGTAGTCTTCGACCTTCCCGATCCACGAGCTGCCTTCTTTTTCAGTATTCTTTTTACCAGCCATCCCGTTCTCCTTAAGATTTACGCGCGACACGTTCGAGCAATGCCGTCAGCTCATCGAGCTTAGCAGAGAGTGTCTCAACGTCATGTTTAGACGGAATGCCGATACGATTCAAGGCACTTGCGATACGTGTATCGAAAGCCCTTTCGACTTTGTCGAGTTGAAGTTCGACTTTGCCTTTGAAAGTGCTCACTTCACTCTTGGCTTCATCGATCTCGGCATTAGCCGCTTCAAGTTTTTCAGTGACTACTTTTTTGCCTTTCTTTTCAACAGCTTGACCAGCCTTGATCAGCTCTTGAACGTACTCGCTACCCTCTTGGCCGACCTTGGTGTAAGCACCCAGACCAGCGAGCCAGATCTTGCGGGCATACGATTTGACGTCGCCCAGGGCGTTAGTTTCAACGTCGACTTTTTTCTTCAAAATAACTTTGGCCATGGTGCACCTCACGCGCAGAAGGGTCGAGGAACTGCCCGCAAAGAGTCGGGCTCAGGCACAAAGTAGTGAGAATAATTAGAAACGGCACCCTAACAAGTGACATAAACAAGTGGCTATGCCACCGAACCTGTGGGAGCGGGCTTGCCCGCGAAGACGATATTCCTGCCGCAAGAGATATTGCGGATTTACAGGCCTCTTCGCGGGCAAGCCCGCTCCCACAGGGTTTCTCATTTCACAGATCAGGTCAGTGCTTTATCGAGCGCCCTTTCGATTTCCGATTTGATGGTGCCGCTCATGGCGGACATCAACAGGCCCAGTTCGACATCGACCTTGATCGAGTCCTCGCCCACATATACCGCCCCTTTTACGCCCGAGCGTCTGAGATTCAGGGTATCGCCAGACCATTGCGGTTCCAGGCCATATTGTTCGGACAGTTTCTGCGCCAACTTGTCGGCCTTCTCGCGGGCCGCTTCCTTACCCAGGCCGTGGGCACGCTCAACACTAATATGGGCCATCGAATGACTCCTGCTTTATGAATACTTCCTGAAAATCTTGACCGTTGCTGCGTCAAAACGTCCCGGTGATTGCCTATCTTACCTTCAGCCTTGCCAAGACAAAGCAGGCCACCGGGATTAGAATGTCGCGCATTCTCTTTTGGTGACAGCGATATGACTGATCAGCGCAAAGGCAGCGATGCCGAACCCACCACTCACTTCGGCTTCAAAAACGTACCGGAAAGCCAGAAAGCGGAAAAAGTCGCTGAGGTTTTCCACTCGGTAGCCGCCAAGTATGACCTGATGAACGACCTTCTGTCGGGCGGCATGCACCGTCTGTGGAAGCGTTTCGCGATCGAACTGTCGGGCGTGCGCACCGGTAACCGCGTGCTGGACATCGCCGGCGGCACTGGCGACCTGACCCGCAAGTTCTCGCATCTTGTGGGACCGACTGGTCAGGTAGTGTTGGCCGACATCAACGAATCGATGCTCAAGGTCGGTCGTGACCGCCTGCTGGATCTGGGTGTGTCCGGCAACGTCGAATTCGTCCAGGCCGATGCTGAAAAGCTGCCGTTCCCGGACAACCATTTCGATTGCGTGACCATCGCCTTCGGCCTGCGCAACGTGACGCATAAAGAAGACGCCCTGCGCTCGATGCTGCGCGTATTGAAACCGGGCGGCCGTTTGCTGGTGCTGGAATTCTCCAAGCCAACCAACGCGCTGATGTCCAAAGCCTACGACGCCTATTCGTTCGCCTTCATGCCGTTGATGGGCAAGCTGATCACCAATGATTCGGAAAGCTATCGCTACCTGGCCGAATCGATCCGCATGCACCCGAATCAGGAAACCCTGAAGTCGATGATGGTCGAGGCCGGTTTCGACCGCGTGACCTATCACAACATGACCGCAGGCATCGTCGCCCTGCACCGCGGCATCAAGCCCTGATGTTGCTGGCCGGCCTGCTCGCCAGCGTTGAACTCGGTTTGAACCGGGTGCTGCGTCTCGACAGCACGGCGCTGCCGCGGCTGGCGCATTTGAGTGGCAAGGTGATTGCCGTCGACTGCCGCAGCCCGGCGCTGCAACTGTTCATCCTGCCCAGCGATGAAGGCCTGATGCTCGCCTCCCAGTGGGAAACCGGTGCCGACTGCACCTTGCGCGCACCGGCCTCAAGCCTGCTGAAACTGGCGACGAGCAAGGATAAGACTTCGGTCCTGCATAGCCCTGAAGTCGAACTCGATGGCGACAGTGGCGTGCTGCTGGAACTGGCGGCAATCCTTCAGGACCTCGAACTGGACTGGGAGTACGAACTCTCACGCTGGCTGGGACCTGTGGCCACGCAACTGGTCGGCGGTCACCTGCGCAGTCGCGCACGCTGGTATCAGCAAGGGTTCGCCAGCCTGAACCAGAACCTGGGCGAATACCTGGCCGAAGAATCGCGCGCCCTCGTCGGTCAGCGTGAAGCTGACGCCCGTTTTAATGAACTGGACCAGATCAAGCTCGATCTGGAACGTCTCGAGGCGCGTTTTGAGCGCCTTTCCCGATCCCTCGACCCAAGCGATAACGCATGAAGCTGCTTGCCGTCCGCCGTTTGTTGCGCATCCAGCGCGTTGTGATTCGCTACCGCCTTGATGACTTGCTGTTCGCCCTGCCACTGCCCTGGTTTCTGTTGGCACTGCGCTACGCCTTGCCGTGGCGCTGGTTCCCGCGCAAGACGCTGGACCTGAGCCGTGGCGCGCGACTACGCCTGGCGTTGCAGGACCTGGGGCCGATTTTCATCAAGTTCGGTCAGATTCTTTCGACGCGCCGCGACCTGCTGCCCGAAGACATCGCCGATGAACTGATGAAGCTGCAGGACCGCGTGCCGCCGTTCGACTCGCAAGTGTCGATCCGGCTGATCGAAGAGCAGCTCGGCAAAAAGATCAGTGAAGTCTTCAGCCGTTTCGACGTCGAACCGCTGGCCTCGGCTTCGGTGGCGCAAGTGCATGCCGCGCAGCTGAAAACCGGTGAAGAAGTGGTGGTCAAGGTGATCCGCCCGGGCCTGAAACCGATCATTGCCCAGGATCTGGCATGGCTGTTCATCCTCGCCCGCGCGGCGGAAAAGCTCTCGGCCGACGCTCGCCTGCTGCACCCGGTGGACGTGGTCAGCGACTACGAAAAAACCATCTACGACGAACTCGACCTACTGCGCGAGGCGGCTAACGCCAGCCAGTTGAAGCGCAATTTCGAGGGCTCGCCACTGCTCTATGTGCCCCAAGTTTATTGGGACTGGTGCAGGCCGAAAGTGCTGGTGATGGAACGCATCTACGGGATTCAGGTCACCGACCTCGCGACTCTGGCCGACCAGCGCACCGATATGAAAATGCTCGCCGAACGCGGCGTGGAGATTTTTTTCACCCAGGTGTTCCGCGACAGCTTCTTCCACGCCGACATGCACCCCGGCAACATCTTTGTCAGCACTGTGCAACCGTGGAGCCCGCAGTACATTGCCATCGACTGCGGCATCGTCGGCAGCCTGACCCCGGAAGACCAGGACTATCTGGCGCGCAACCTGTTCGCGTTCTTCAAGCGTGATTACCGCCGTGTCGCGCAGTTGCACATCGATTCGGGCTGGGTGCCGGCGGAAACCAAACTCAACGAATTCGAAGCGGCAATCCGCACGGTGTGCGAGCCGATCTTCGAAAAACCGTTAAAAGATATCTCCTTCGGCCAGGTGCTGATGCGCCTGTTCCAGACTGCTCGACGCTTCAACATGGAAGTGCAGCCGCAGTTGGTCTTGCTGCAAAAAACCCTGTTGAATATCGAAGGCCTGGGCCGTCAGCTGTACCCGGACCTTGACCTGTGGAACACCGCCCAGCCGTTCCTCGAACGCTGGATGCGCGAGCGCGTCAGCCCCAAAGCCTTGTTAGGCAACGTGCAGAGCCAGTTCGAACAGATCCCGCATTTGGCCAACATGGCTCGCGACCTGCTCGAGCGTATGTCCCAGCCCCACGCCAACGACCCGCCGCCCCCTTGGCACAAGCGCAAGGACGACTGGTTCCTGCGCCTGCTCGGCACCGCTCACTTGGCCGGTGGCACGATACTCGCCGCCGGTGGCCCGTTGAACGATTTGGGGCATTGGCCCGCCGGAATCATGGTGGCGGTCGGTTTGTATCTGGTCGTTCGCCGATAGCCAGTTGGGTGTTCGGCTGGCACACTGTTTGAACGCTGAATTGAACATTGGCCTCAGCTATTGAAGTAGAGCCCGCTGTCGGAGTCGAAGATGAAAAACTGGCTGGACGAGATCAAGTGGGACGCCGATGGCCTCGTGCCGGCGATTGCCCAGGATCACAAGACCGGACGCGTCCTGATGATGGCCTGGATGAACCGCGAAGCGCTGGAACTGACCGCTGCCGAGAACCGTGCCATTTACTGGTCACGTTCCCGTGGCAAGCTGTGGCGCAAGGGCGAAGAGTCTGGCCACGTGCAAACCCTGCATGAGATGCGCCTGGACTGTGACGCTGACGTGATCATCCTGATGGTTGAGCAAATCGGCGACATCGCCTGCCATACCGGCCGTCAGAGCTGCTTCTACCGCGTCTTCGAGAACGGCGACTGGAAAACCGTCGACCCGGTGCTCAAAGACCCGCACGCTATCTACTCCGCAGGACACACACATGAGTGACACCCTGACCCGTCTGGCCCAGGTACTCGAAGAGCGCAAAGGCGCCGCCGCCGACAGCTCGTATGTCGCCAGCCTGTACCACAAGGGCTTGAACAAGATTCTGGAAAAAGTCGGCGAAGAGTCGGTCGAAACCATCATTGCTGCCAAGGATGCCGCCATCAGCGGTGACTGCAGCGATGTGATTTACGAGACCGCCGATTTGTGGTTCCACAGCATGGTCATGCTCGCCCAGTTGGGGCAGCATCCACAGGCTGTGCTCGATGAACTGGACCGTCGCTTCGGTCTGTCCGGACATACCGAGAAAGCCTCTCGCCCGTCCGCCTGAACATCTATTACAGAGGAACGCAACATGGGCATTTTTGACTGGAAACACTGGATCGTCATCCTGGTTGTCGTCGTGCTGGTGTTCGGCACCAAGAAACTGAAAAACCTCGGTACTGATGTCGGCGAGTCGATCAAGGGCTTTCGTAAAGCCATGAACGACGACGAGAAACCGGCCGACACGACAGCGACCCCGGCTCAACCGGTTCCACCTGTTCAGCCACAGGCCACACAGTCCGTGAACCCGCCGCACACCATCGACGTGCAGGCGCAAAAAGTCGAAGAGCCGATCCGCAAAGACTCGTGAGCACTGACTAATGTTTGGTATCAGCTTCTCTGAACTGCTGCTCGTCGGCCTCGTCGCCCTGCTGGTGCTGGGCCCCGAGCGTCTGCCGGGCGCTGCGCGCACCGCCGGCCTGTGGGTCGGGCGGCTGAAGCGCAGCTTCAACGCGATCAAACAGGAAGTTGAACGTGAAATCGGTGCCGACGAGATTCGCCGGCAACTGCACAACGAGCACATTCTGTCGCTGGAGCAGGAGGCGCGGAAGATCTTCACGCCGACTCAGCAGGAGGCTACGCCGGTTCAGCCGGTTGAGCCTCTGTCGGAGCAAACGATTCATGCTCCGATTGCAGAAACTGCACCTGCCGCTGCACCGACGGAAACGGTGAAAGCTGTTGAACCGGCGCCGGTGGTCGCGTCCGTAGAACCTGTTGCTCCTGCCGCCGCGCCGACAACACCGGCGCCTCACGACACCACTTTTCCGCCGCGAGTCTCATGAGCGATCTCCCCGAAAACGACCAGCACATGCCGCTGGTTTCGCACCTCACCGAGTTGCGCACGCGCCTGCTGCGTTGCGTGGCGGCGGTGTTCATCATTTTTGCCGGGCTGTTCGCCTTCACCCAGCAAATCTACACCTTCGTCTCCACGCCGCTGCGCCAGTACTTGCCAGCCGGCGCGACGATGATCGCCACCGACGTGTCGTCGCCGTTCCTGACGCCGCTGAAGCTGACCATGATGGTTTCGCTGTTCCTGTCGATCCCGGTGATCCTGCATCAGATCTGGGGCTTTATCGCGCCAGGCCTCTACAAGCATGAGAAGCGCATCGCGGTGCCGCTGCTGGTCTCCAGCATTCTGCTGTTCTACACCGGCATGGCGTTCGCCTATTACCTGGTGTTCCCGCTGATCTTCAAGTTCTTCGCCGCCGCCACCCCGGCCGGCGTGGAGATGATGACCGACATCAGCAGCTACCTCGATTTCGTCATGACGCTGTTCTTCGCCTTCGGCGTGGCGTTCGAGATTCCGGTGGCCGTGGTGCTGCTGGTGTGGATCGGCGTAGTCAACGTTGCCTACCTGAAAAAAATCCGCCCGTATGTGATCATCGGCTGCTTCGTGGTCGGCATGATCCTGACGCCGCCGGACATCTTCTCGCAGACGCTGTTGGCCGTTCCGATGTGGTTGCTGTTCGAGATCGGCATCCTGTTCGGTAGCCTGATCAGCAAGCGCGGCGAACATCCGGACGATCAGCCGGCTGACGATCACAACGACCAGCCGCCAGCGACTCAAGCGTGAACCTGCTGCTCCTCGAAGAGGCCGACTTCATTGCGGCCGACCGGGTGATCTTGCGCGATCGGCGGTTGACTCACATGCAGGAAGTCCATCGCTCGGTGGTCGGCGACAGCATGCGCGTCGGGCGTATTGGCGGACTGATGGGCACAGCCGAGGTGCTGCGCCTGGACGCCGATGAGGCCGAGTTGCGCGTCACCCTCGATCAGCCGCCACCGGCCAAGCTGCCACTGACTTTGGTGCTGGCCCTGCCGCGACCGAAAATGCTCCGCCGGGTGTTTCAGACCGTGGCCGCCATGGGTGTGCCGCGCATCGTGCTGGTGAACAGCTATCGCGTCGAGAAGAGCTTCTGGCAAACCCCGTTCCTGGAACCCGAGGCGATTCGCGAGCAATTGATCCTGGGTCTTGAACAGGCCCGCGACAGCGTGCTGCCAGAGATCGTCATCGAGAAGCGCTTCAAGCCCTTTGTCGAAGACCGTCTGCCGGCCATTACCGAAGGCACCTTAGGCCTGGTCGGCCATCCCGGCAACTACCCGCCCTGCCCTCGTGGCCTGAACGAACCCGTGACCCTGGCCATCGGCCCCGAAGGCGGCTGGATTCCCTACGAAATCGACTTGCTGGCCAAGGCCGGCTTGCAACCGGTGCAACTTGGCGAGCGCATTCTGCGGGTTGAAACAGCCGTCACTGCGCTGCTGGCACGCCTCTTCTAACCCCAGACACTTATCCTGTGGCGAGGGAGCTTGCTCCCGCTCGGCTGCGAAGCAGTCGTAAAACCGGTGAATGCAGTCTTGCTGGAAAAAAGCGGTGGCCGCTTCGCGCCCAAGCGGGAGCAAGCTCCCTCGCCACAAGTGCTTACTCGCCTACAGATTCCTGCCAGCCGGCCGATACAGTTCCCATAAAACCGATTAGGCCCTAGGGGAGTTGCAGCATGTACCGTTGGCTAGCCGAAAAACTGGGAAACGTAAGCGTCAATCGCAAACTGGGTATCGGCTTCGGTCTGGTGCTGCTTCTGACCTTGTTGATCACCTTCACCGGCTGGACCGGTCTGAGCGGTGTGATCAGCCGTGGCGATACGCTTGGGTTTATTTCCAGCCTCAAGGAGCTGACCAAAGACCTGCGCCTGGCCCGTCTGGATTACGAAATGCGCCGTGGCGAACAAGGCTCGGGCGCCATCAATGATCTGCTCGGCCAACTCGATAGCGGCCTTAAAACCGCACGCACACTGATCGAACAGCCTGGCGATCTAGCAATGATCGACCAGCAACTGGCCGCCGTCAGCGAGTACAAACGCACCGTCGCCGACCTGACTCAAGCCACCGCTACCCGCGAAGACGCCCGCAGCAAACTGGGCGCTACCGCCGATAACGCCGTGGCCCGGGTCGCCGAAGTCGAAAAATCCCTGTTGCAAGGCGACAGCGTCGCTCAGTTCAACAGCGTGATCGACCTGAGCAAGCTGATCCAACAAGCGCGCTTTCAAGTGCGCGGCTACACCTACAGCGGCAAGCCCGAGGCCGAGCAGCCGGCGCTGGACGCCATCGGCAATGCTCTGAAGAACCTCGAAAGCCTGCCATCTCAACTGCCGGAACAACACATTGCCAACCTGCAACAGGCGACCGACTCGCTCAAAGCTTATCGCGGGGCCGTCAGCCAGTTTCGCGACGCTCAAGTCGCCAGCGGTGCTGCTATTAAACGCATGATCGCACAAGGCGACATTCTGCTCGACACCAGCAAAAAGCTCACCGCCTCGCAAACTGTCGTACGTGACACCGACACAGCGCACGCCAAGAACATGCTGCTGTTGGCTACTGTCCTGGCGTCGGCCTTTGGTTTGTTCGCGGCCTGGGCCATCACCCGCCAGATCGTCATTCCTCTGAGCCAGACCCTCAAAGTGGCCGAGCGTGTCGCCGCGGGCGACCTGACCCACAATCTCATTTCCGAACGTCAGGACGAACTGGGCCAGCTACAGCGCGCCATGCAGAGTATGACCCTGGGCCTGCGGGAACTGATCGGTGGCATCAGCGATGGCGTGACCCAAATCGCCAGCGCCGCTGAAGAGCTGTCCGCCGTCACCGAACAGACCAGCGCCGGAGTCAACAGCCAGAAGGTCGAGACCGATCAGGTGGCCACCGCCATGCACGAAATGACCGCCACTGTGCAGGAAGTCGCGCGCAACGCCGAGGAAGCGTCCGAAGCCGCCGTCGCCGCCGACCAACAAGCCCGCGAGGGTGACCGGGTAGTCGGCGAAGCCATCGCCCAGATCGAGCGCCTGGCTACCGAAGTCGGTAACTCCACTGCCGCCATGGGCGATCTGAAGCGCGAAAGCGACAAGATCGGCAGCGTGCTCGACGTGATCAAGTCCGTGGCCCAGCAAACCAACCTGCTGGCGCTCAACGCCGCCATCGAAGCCGCCCGCGCCGGTGAAGCCGGGCGCGGTTTTGCGGTGGTCGCCGACGAGGTCCGCAGCTTGGCCCAGCGCACCCAGAAGTCCACCGAAGAAATCGAAGAGCTGATCGTCGGCCTGCAAACCGGCACTCAGCAAGTCGCGACCATCATGGACAACAGCCGCAGCCTGACAGACAGCAGCGTCGAACTGACCCGACGCGCCGGTAGCTCGCTGGAAAGCATTACCCGCACCGTGTCGGCAATCCAGTCGATGAACCAGCAGATCGCCGCCGCTGCCGAGCAACAGAGCGCGGTGGCTGAAGAGATCAACCGCAGCGTGCTGAGCGTGCGTGATGTGTCCGAGCAGACCTCGGCCGCCAGTGAAGAGACCGCGGCGTCCAGCGTTGAGCTGGCGCGGTTGGGGGCCCATTTGCAGAGGCTGGTGGGGCGGTTCAAGGTTTGAGGTGATGCGGGCATCCCGGTTCGCTTGAAACCGGAGTGATGCAATCGCGGGCAAGCCCGCTCCCACAGGATCCGCGCCGAACACAAAGTTGTGCTCAGTCAGATCATCAGCGCAAAAAAAACCCCGCTTTCGCGGGGTTTTTCATTAGGCCAACTGAGGCTGCACGCTCACAGGCTTGAGCGGCAACAGCGGCGCATGGGGATCGGCATCCACCGATGTGCGCCAGGCTTGCAGCCACTCGGCGTGGCCTTCGTTCCAGACCTGCTCATGCAAGCGACCCAGTGCCACCGGATCACTCAGCAGGGCCACTCGCTCGTTGTTGGTCAGCCCGGCAGGACCGACCTTCATCGCATGGCGAACCCGCTCGATACGCAGCCATTCGATCGGCTCGGCCTGACGGTGACGGGATGTCGCCAGCGCGCACGCCAAGGCGTTCTGTTGCGGATCGACCACTGCCCGGACGAAGCCGTCGTTCAGCGCATGCCAACGGTTTTCGTGGGTGTACTGGTCGGTTGCCAGCAACGCCTGTGGCGGATTGTATTCCTCAGGGATCAGGAACAGGCTTTCGTCACGGGACTTGAGGCCCAGGCCGACACGGCTGGAGATCACCGATACCGGGATCGACAGCATCAGCGAACCGACAATCGGCACCAGCCACCAAAGGAAGCTCGGGTTCAGCCAGATCACCAACAACGCCCAGAAGAAGCCCAGCAAGGTTTGCGGACCGTGGCGCTTGGCCGCTTCGCTCCATGGTGTGGAATCGTCGTCACGTTGCGGCGAGTTCCAGGTCGCGGCCCAGCCGAGGAACGCGGCGAGTACGAAACGGGTGTGAAAGATCATCCGCACCGGCGCCAGCAGCATGGAGAACAACATCTCCAGCAGCATCGACAGCGTCACCTTGAACTTGCCACCGAACTCTTTCGCACCCTTGGCCCAGATCAGGATGATGCTCAGCAATTTCGGCAGGAACAGCAGCACGATGGTCGTCGAGAACAGCGCAATTGCCTTGTCCGGCTGCCATTGCGGCCACAGTGGATAGAGCTGACGCGGTTCCAGGAAGTATTGCGGCTCCATCAACGTGTTGACCGCCAGCAAGGCCGTCGACAACACCAGGAACAAGAACCATAACGGCGCAGACAGGTACGACATCACGCCGGTCAGGAACACCGCACGGTGCACCGGGTGCATGCCCTTGACCAGGAACAGCCGGAAGTTCATCAGGTTGCCGTGGCACCAGCGACGGTCACGCTTGAGTTCGTCCAGCAGGTTCGGTGGCAGTTCTTCGTAGCTGCCCGGCAAGTCGTAGGCAATCCATACGCCCCAGCCGGCACGGCGCATCAGCGCAGCTTCGACGAAGTCGTGGGACAGAATCGCACCGGCAAACGCGCCTTTACCGGGCAACGGCGCCAGGGCGCAGTGCTCGATGAACGGCTTCATGCGGATAATCGCGTTGTGACCCCAGTAGTGGGATTCGCCCAACTGCCAGAAGTGCAGACCGGCAGTGAACAGCGGACCGTACACACGCGTGGCGAACTGCTGCATACGCGCATAAAGGGTGTCCATGCCCGACGCACGCGGCGCGGTCTGGATGATCCCGGCGTCCGGCGTGGCTTCCATCAGCCGCACCAGACTGCTCAGGCATTCGCCGCTCATCACGCTGTCGGCGTCGAGCACGACCATGTACTTGTAGTCACCGCCCCAACGACGGCAGAAGTCGTCGAGGTTGCCGCTTTTACGTTTTACGCGGCGGCGGCGACGACGATAGAAGATCTTGCCGAAGCCTTTGCCTTCACGGCAGACGTCCAGCCAGGCCTGCTGCTCGGCAACGCAGATGTCGGCGTCGTTACTGTCGCTGAGCACGAAAAAGTCGAAGCGATCCAGGTTACCCGAGGCCGCAACCGATTCGAAGGTCGCCCGCAAACCGGCGAACACCCGCGGCACGTCTTCGTTGCAGATCGGCATCACCAGTGCGGTGCGTGCGTCCTTGGCGATCGGCTCGTTGCCGGCGCTGGCGCCGGAAATGCGGTACTTGTCACGGCCGGTGATCAACTCGAGGAAGCCCATCAGCGCGGTCCAGAAGCCCGCCGAGACCCAGCAAAACAGAATCCCGAACATAATCAGAATGCTGGTTTGCAAGGCATATGGCAGCACTTGCGTGGCGGTTTGGGTCAGCGGTTGATGCAGGACTTCTTCGAGATCGACGAACGACCAGCCCTGGTACGGCATGATGCCTTTCATGTACCAGCCGGCGACGATCGTCTGACCGAGCATCAGCACCAGCAGAATGTAGCGGCGGATCGAACCGACGGTGCGCCAGCGAGCCGCTGGCAGCACGTTCTCATCCTTCGGCGGGGCCGGCGGATTGGTGCGACCGGTCAGCCGACGCCAGCCACGCACCAGAATATTGGTGCGCCACGGCTCGGGCACGACTTTGGTCCGACGGATCGGCGGGGTTGCCTTGAGGCAAACCCGACCACTGGCGTCGAGCACCAGCATTTCCGCGTCCGCCAGTTCTTCGGCGGAGTTCAGGGTCAGGCGCCGGCCGACCGAGGCTTGAGCAGCCTCGGTCGGCGCGTCGAACGTCGAGGACGACAGACGTTCGTGCAGTTCACTGAACGACTTGCAGCCCGCGAGTTCCGCGCGCTGCTCGTCACTCATCGGCAAATGCGCCAGATACTCGGCAAGCGTTTGTGGCTGTACTTGTGAATTACTCATCGGCGGGCAACTGATAGCTCCAGGTCTCGGTCAGGACTTGTTCAGTCGGTGCCGATTCCGTTGTGGCTGGGGCCGCTTCGGCAGCAACAGGCTGCTTGGCGTCTTTGTTGTCCTTGTCCTTGGTGTCCTTGACTTGCTGGGCTTGTGCTTCAGCCTGCTTGGCTTCCTTGTCCTTCTTCTCTTGCTGCCGGGCGGCGATCTTGTCGGCCTTGGCAACGGAAGAACTGGACGCTGGCGCCGCGGTCTTGATCGCTTCGGCAGGCGTGATGTTCTTCACCAGTGCAGCCCGCATTTCGGTGGCTTTGCCCGGATCCTTGATTTTCATCCGCAAAGTCAGGCGCCAGCCCTTGGTTTCAGGGTTGTAACGGACGCTGTTCTCGACCAGCTCTGCGTTGTCGCCAACGCTCACCTGGCTGCGCACTTCGGCATCTTCCGGCAAGGCCTGCAGGGAGGGGCCTTCGAAATCCACCAGATAGGCCACGCTGCCGTCCGGCTGACGAATCAGGTTCGACTGCTTCACATCACCCGTGGAACGCAGGGTCTGTTGAACCCAGGCGCTGTCCGGCGAATGCAGGGAGGCTTCATCGAGGGTCCAGTGCAAGCGGTAGGCAACGTCCAGCGACTGGCCAGGCTCAGGCAGTTTGTCCGGGCTCCAGAAGGCAACGATATTGTCGTTGGTTTCGTCAGCAGTAGGAATCTCCACCAGATCGACGGAGCCTTTGCCCCAATCGCCTTTCGGTTCGATCCAGGCACTTGGGCGCTTGTCGTAGCGGTCATCGAGGTCTTCGTAGTGACTGAAGTCACGGCCACGTTGCAGCAAACCGAAACCGCGCGGGTTCTCGATCGAGAAGTTGCTCACGGCCAGGTGTTTCGGATTGTTCAGTGGGCGCCAGATCCATTCACCGTTGCCGGCATGGATCGACAGACCGCTGGAATCATGCAGTTCGCGACGGTAGTTCAGCACTTTCGACGGCTGGTTGGCGCCGAACAGGAACATGCTGGTCAGCGGCGCAACACCGAGCTTGGTGACCTTGTCACGCAGGAACATCTTGGCCTTGACGTCGACGACCGTATCGCTGCCCGGACGCAGGGTCAGGCGATAGGCACCGGTGGCACGCGGCGAATCCAGCAGGGCGAAGATCACCAGATGCTTGTCGCCCGGCTGCGGCTGTTGAATCCAGAACTCGGTGAAGCGCGGGAACTCTTCGCCGGACGGCAACGCGGTATCAATAGCCATGCCGCGAGCGGAGAGCCCGTAGGTCTGCCCCTTGCCGATGACGCGGAAATAACTCGCGCCGAGCATGGTCATGATTTCGTCTTGCTTGTCGGCCTTGTTGATCGGGTACAGCACACGGAAACCGGCATAACCCAGCTGTTCGGTGGCTTTAGGATCGAACTTCACGTCGCCGAAATCGAAACGACTTGGGTCGTATTTGATCTCTTCGACGGTGTTGGCCGTGATTTCGTTGATTTTCACCGGCGTATCGAAGTGCATACCCTGGTGATAGAACGACAGCTTGAATGGGGTTTTCTGATTCGCCCATTCGGCCTTTTCAGTCAGGAACCGAATTTTTTGATAATCAGCGAATTTCATCTCGCGAAATTCATTCGGCAGGTTACTGCGCGGGGCTTCGTATTTTTGCCCGGCCAGCTCTTTTGCCTTGACCGATACGTCATCCAGATTGAATGCCCAAAGTTGGCCGGCGCTGAACAGGCAGAGCAGTGCAGAGCCTGCTACCAGAGCGCTTCGAAACCGTTTGGCAGACAATTTTGGTGCATTACAGGGACTAACAATCACGAGCAACCCTCGCCGAAAACAGATCAAAAAACCAACGGCCAGTTAAAGTGCCAGCACGGTGTGCGGTGGAAAAAAACCGACCCTGCGAACGACTCTTGCCAAGTTGGCGAGCATTGTTCCGACTCCTATGGGGCAAAATGATTCCCCAACAGGCCTCGGACAAGTCTCTACCTAAGTCAAAACGGACCAACGAACGCCGATCCCCGTAGCGCGCGATTATCTAGTAGGCCGCGTTACAACGCATCAGGGGGAACCAAGTATTTATCGGGAAAAGCCTCTGTTTTCAGCCGAAATGCACTTAAAAAGATGTTTCAAGCGCTTTTACGTCTGTAACAGGAAGGTTACCGGGCCATCATTGACCAGATGCACCTGCATATCCGCGCCGAATCTACCTGATGCCACAGTGCCATGCACCTGTTTCGCTTTACCCAATAGATAGTCGAACAACTCCTCGCCCAAAGCAGGAGGCGCCGCCGTCGAAAAACTGGGGCGCAACCCGTTTTTGGTGTCGGCGGCCAGGGTGAACTGCGAGACCAGCAGCAACCCACCGCCTACGTCCGCCAAGGACAGATTCATCTTGCCCTCGGCGTCACTGAATACTCGATAGTTAAGCAGTTTATGCAGAAGTTTGTCGGCACTGGCCGGGGTATCGTCGGGCTCGACCGCCACCAGCACCAGCAACCCCTGATCTATCGCCCCAACCATCTCCCCCGCAACCTCGACTCGCGCGCCACGCACGCGCTGCAGCAGACCCTTCATGCTTCGTCAGGCGACAGGTTGAGCATACGGCGGGCCATCAGATCAGCGGCGCGTACCAAGGCATCGGTAATACCCGATTCGGACGCCGCATGGCCGGCGTCGCGAATCACCTGCAATTCACTGTTCGGCCAGGCCTGATGCAATTCCCAGGCATTGTCCAACGGACAGATCACGTCGTAACGACCATGGACGATAACGCCGGGCAGGTGCGCGATCTTGGCCATGTCACGAATCAGTTGGTTCGGCTCGAGGAAAGCATTGTTGGTGAAGTAATGGCACTCGATACGGGCGATGGACAATGCACGCTGAGGCTCGGAGAAACGGTCGACCACCAGCGGATTCGGCCGCAGGGTGGCGGTGCGGCCTTCCCACATGGACCAGGCCTTGGCCGCGTGCATCTGAGCGATCTGATCGTTGCCCACCAGGCGTTTATGGAACGCCGAGAGCAAGTCGTGACGTTCATCCTGCGGGATCGGCGCGATGTAGTCCTGCCAGTAATCAGGAAACAGACGGCTGGCGCCACACTGGTAGAACCATTCGATTTCCTGGGGACGGCAGAGAAAGATCCCGCGCAGAATCAAGCCATGCACGCGCTCCGGATGGGTTTGCGCGTAGGCCAGGGCCAGGGTCGAACCCCAGGAGCCGCCGAACAGCACCCATTTGTCGATGCCCAAGTGCTTGCGAATCCGCTCGAGGTCGGCGACCAGATCCCAGGTGGTGTTGTTTTCCAGGCTGGCGTGGGGCGTGGAACGACCGCAACCACGCTGATCGAAGGTGACAATGCGATACAGGTTCGGATCGAAATACCGGCGGCTCTGGGCATCACATCCGGCGCCAGGGCCGCCATGAATAAACACCACCGGCAAACCTTCCGGCGAACCGCTTTCGTCGACATACAGCGTGTGGGTTTTATCGACAGCCAGATCGTGCCGGGCGTGGGGTTTGATCTGCGGGTACAAAGTCTGCATTGCGCGCTCCGTAAGGGGTCGAGGTCATCCCTGGGGGGACTTCTATTATTCTGCCGTCCGGCATCATAAACCCGAATTACTTCAATGAGCATGCCCCTTGCAGCGTCAGCGTTTGTCAGCCCGTCTTCTCAGCCAAATAGCCGAGCAGGGTTTCATAGAGTCGGTCGACCTCGGCAACCTGCCTCCGTGCCCGCAAACAGCCGTGCACCAGCCCCTCCCCGTAATAAAGCGTTGCGCTCACGCCTGCGGCGTTGAGTCGCCCGGCGTAAAGCACGCCGTCATCGCGCAGCGGGTCGAACTGTGCCACGGCGATCAATGCCGGTGGCAGACCGCTGAGATCGTCGGCGAGCAAGGGCATCGCATAGGCACCCGGTTGTCGGGTACCGCCTAAATACAACGCGTGATAACAATCCAGATCGCTGCTGCTGAGCAATGGCGCATCGGCGCATTCGCTGCGCGACGGCAATCGGTGGTCGCCACCCAGTCCCGGATAGATCAGAACTTGCGCACATGGCATTGGCTCGCCGGCATCGCGCAACGCGAGGCACAACGCAGCGGCGAGGTTGCCGCCAGCGCTGTCGCCTGCCACCAGTGTCCGCGCAGGGTCGAGCTGAAACGGTCCCGTCCGTAACGCGCGCCATACACTCAGGCAGTCATCGAACGCCGCCGGAAACGGATGCTCCGGCGCCAATCGATAATCGACGGCGATCACCAGCACCCCGAGCACCGACGCCAGTTCGGCGCAGATGAAGGCGTGGGAATCCAGATCCCCCACCACCCAACCGCCGCCGTGCAGGTACACGATGCACGGCCAACCGTTGGTCGGCGGCGTGACCGGCGGTTGCCAGGAACGCACCGCCACGCCTGCCAGTTGGAAGTCGACCACCTCAAGCTCCGCAGGACGTGGCGGGGTAAACGCCCGGCACATTTCGCTGTAGGCCTGACGCAAACCGGTAAGGCTGCTGTCGGTGCTGTTGAAGCTGAGGGTTTTCTCGACGAAAGCCGCCATGTGTTCGGAGAGTGGATAAGGAGCCATGAGCCTGCAGCCAGTCAAATAGAGGAAGTCAAAAAATTTGAACGACGCAAATCTTGTGGGAGCGTGGCTTGCCCGCGAAGAATGCACCGCGGTTTTTCAGGTATTACGCGTCATCGTTCTTCGCGGGCAAGCCACGCTCCCACAGGTTCTGCGCCCCCCCTCGCCACAGCGATCCCGCTCGACCAGTCAGTTTTTCAAACTGGCCTGAACGGTTGCCACACCCTCCTTGCCATCGAAACTACTGACACCCGCCAGCCAGCGCCGAAGATCTTCGGGATGATCACGCAACCATTGCCTGGCGACCTCCTGCGGCGTCTTGCGCTCCATGATCGGCACCATCAACTGGCTTTCCTGGGCGGCGGTAAAGGTCAGGTTTTCCAGCAGCCGGTTCACGTTCGGGCAACGCTCGGCATAATCCGGCGCGGTCACGGTGGAAACGGTCGCCGCGCCTTCGTTCGGCCCATAGACGTCTTCGCTGCCGGTCAGGTAGGCGATGTTCATGTTGATGTTCATCGGATGCGGGGTCCAGCCGACGAACACCACGAACTCCTTGCGATTGACTGCCCGTTGCACGGCGGCGAGCATCCCGGCCTCACCGGACTCGATCAGTTTGAAATCCTTCAAGCCAAAGTGATTGGCCTCGATCATGGTTTTGATCGTGGTGTTGGCCCCGCTACCCGGCTCGATACCGTAGATCTTGCCGCCGAGCTGATCCTTGAACCTGGCGATGTCGGCGAAGGTTTTCAGGCCCGCCGCCGCAACATAGTCAGGCACGGCAAGGGTCGCCTGGGCATCCGAGAGGCTCGGTTTGTCCATGACCTTCACCTGATTGACGGCCACAAACGGCGCGATGTTTTTGTCCATCGCCGGTTTCCAGTAACCGAGGAAGATATCGAGGCGTTTGTCGCGGATGCCGGCGAAGATGATTTGCTGCACGGCGCTGGTTTGTTTGCTTTCGTAGCCGAGGCCATTGAACAATACGTCAGCCATGCCACTGGTGGCGATCACATCAGTCCAGTTGACCACGCCCATGCGCACGGTCTTGCAGGAAGCGGGATCGTTGGCGAAAACGCTGGTGCTCAGAAGAGCAGTGCCGCAGAGGATTGAGAGACAGCGGGTGAACAGTCTTTTCATCGGGAAGGCTCGCTCGGCAGCAGATTATTATGGGCCCGGTGTCTTCATGCACCGTGCCCATAACATTACGCAGCGTCGAGAGGGTAAAAGCGCCCTGTGGCGACCGTGTTTTGCACGGTGGCGACTGTCGATCGCTCCCACGCTCTGCGTGGGAATGATCAGTCAGCGATCAGTCAGCCGTAGTGCTTTTCGCCCCACGCCAACAACCCTTGCAGCAATTCCCTCAGCACCACTTGCGTCGGTGCCGCCAGGTCCGGGCGATAACGGAATGGCTCGAACTCTTCCATGTAGGTGCACTGACCCAACTCCAGTTGCACGGCATGAATGTTCTCGGACGGGTTGCCGTAATGCCGGGTGATGTGCCCGCCCTTGAAGCGACCGTTCAGCACATGGCTGTAATCCCCATGCCGTGCGCAGATGGCTTCCAGTTGGCTGGCCAATTGTGGATCGCAACTGGCGCCGTTGAAGGTGCCGAGGTTGAAGTCCGGCAGCTTGCCGTCGAACAGGTGCGGGATGATCGAGCGGATCGAGTGCGCATCGAATAGCAGCGCGTAGCCGAATTCGGCTTTCAGCCGCGCCAGTTCTTCCTGCAAGGTGCGGTGATACGGCGTCCAGATCTGCTCCAGATAAGTCGCCCGCTCTGCAGCCGATGGCTCCAGCCCTTCGCGGAACAACGGTATACCGTCGAACAGCGTCGCCGGGTACAGACCGGTCGTGGCGCCGACATACAAAGGCTTGTCGTCGGACGGTCGGTTCAGGTCGATGACAAACCGCGAGTACTCGGCCGCCAGGGTGCTGGCGCCCAGCTCGGTGGCGAACTCGTAAAGCCTTGGGATGTGCCAGTCGGTGTCCGGCAGGCTTTTCGCGTCGGGAATCAATCCCGCTTCGACCACTGGGGTCAGGCGCAGGCCGGCGTGGGGCATGCTGATCAGCAGCGGCACGCGGCCTTGTTTGAAGTTCAGAACCTTATCCACAACTGCTCTCCTAAACGCTTGTTTCGACGCCGTGACGCACGACGCGTTTTTCCAGTTCGCCGCCCAGCCAGTACGACAGGTCGGCCGGTCGATCAATCTGCCAGGCGACGAAGTCTGCGACTTTGCCGGCTTCCAGCGAACCGTGAGTCTCAGCCATGCCCAGAGCGGTGGCCGCATGAATCGTGGCGCCAGCCAGAGCCTCTTCCGGGGTCATGCGGAAACAGGTGCAGGCCATGTTCAGCATCAAGCGCAACGACAGCGCCGGCGAAGTGCCCGGGTTAAGGTCGCTGGCGATGGCGATTTTTACGCCGTGTTTGCGCAGGGCTTCCATCGGCGGCAATTGGGTTTCCCGCAGGAAGTAGAACGCGCCGGGCAGCAATACCGCGACGGTGCCGGACTTGGCCATGGCGATGGCGTCGTCTTCGGTCATGAATTCCAGGTGATCGGCGGACAACGCGTGGTAACGCGCCGCCAGGCTCGACCCGTGCAGCGACGACAATTGCTCGGCATGCAGCTTCACCGGCAAGCCGAGGTTCTGCGCAGCGACGAAAACCCGTTCGACCTGTTCCGGCGAAAATGCCAGGTACTCGCAGAAAGCGTCCACCGCATCCACCAGCCCTTCGGCGGCCAGGGCCGGGAGCATTTCGCTGCAGATGTGATCGATGTAGTCGTCGGCGCGATCAACGTATTCCGGCGGCAGAGCGTGGGCGGCCAGGCAGGTGCTGCGCACGCTGACCGGCAATTCGGCGCCGAGACGGCGGATCACCCGCAGGATTTTGCGTTCGCTGGCCAGGTCCAGGCCGTAGCCGGACTTCATCTCGACCGTGGTCACGCCGTCGCGCATCAGGCTCTTCAGGCGCTTGGCGGCGCTGAAGAACAGCTCGTCTTCGGAGGCTAAGCGAGTGGCGCGCACGGTGCTGGCAATGCCACCGCCGGCCGCGGCAATTTCCGCATAACTGACGCCTTGCAGACGTTGCTCGAATTCACCACTGCGGTTACCGCCGAACACCGTGTGGGTATGGCAGTCGATCAGGCCCGGAGTCACCCAGGCCCCTTTAAGATCATTGACTGCCGGGTACTCGCCTGACGGCAGTTCGCCGCGCGGACCAATCCACTCAATGTGCGCACCTGACGTCACGATGGCCGCATCCTCGATGATCGAGTAGATGCCTCGCGCCATCGTTGCGACGTGGCAGTGTTGCCAGAGAGTTTTCATCCGTGGCCTCCGTTAGGTTATCGATGAGAAAAAAAGGGTTCCTGCTCCACCGGCATCATCTTTCCTGCCGCCGGTTTGACCCACGTCAGGTAGGCCAGCACCAACAACACAATCCAGACCACGCCGACGATCAACGCCGCCTGGGTATCCGGGAAATAGCCCAGCACGCCGAAAATGAACAGCATGAAAGCAATCGCCGCCATCGGCGCATAAGGCCAGAACGGCACAGGGAACTTCAGTTGTGCGACCTGCTCGGCGCTCATGGAACGACGCATCGCTACCTGAGTGAACAGAATCATCAACCAGACCCACACCGTGGCGAAGGTTGCGATGGAGGCGATCAACAGAAACACGTTTTCCGGAATCAGGTAGTTCAGCAACACGCCCAGCAGCAGCGCACTGCTCATCACCACCACCGTCAGCCATGGCACGCCATTGCGCGACAAACGGGCAAAGCCTTTGGGGGCGTGCCCTTGCTGAGCCAGGCCATACATCATGCGGCCCGCGCCGAAGATGTCACTGTTGATGGCCGACACCGCCGCCGAGATCACCACGATGTTGAGGATGGTCGCCGCCGAACTGATTCCCAGGTTGTCGAAAATCTGCACGAACGGGCTGCCTTGGCTGCCAATCTGCTGCCAAGGAAAGATCGACATCAGCACCAGCATCGTCAGCACGTAGAACAGCAAAATACGCAGCGGTACGGCATTGATCGCTTTGGGCAGCACACGCTGCGGATCTTTGGCTTCACCGGCCGTTACGCCGATGATTTCAATGCCGCCAAACGCAAACATCACCACGGCAAACGAAGCGATCAGGCCACCCACGCCGTTGGGCATGAAGCCGCCATGGCTCCAGAGGTTGCTGATGTCGGTCACCTGGGCGCCGGGCGCGGTGCTGATACCGAACAGCATGATGCCGAAGCCACCCAGGATCATCGCAACGATGGCCGCGACCTTGAGCAGCGACAGCCAAAATTCCATTTCACCGAAGACTTTGACGTTGCACAGGTTCAAGCCGCCGACCACCGAAACGATGCCGAGTACCCAAATCCAGCGAGCGACTTCCGGAAACCAGAATCCCATGTAAATACCGAACGCGGTGACGTCGGCCATACCGACGATGACCATTTCGAACGCATAGGTCCAACCGAGGATGAAGCCTGCCATCGGCCCCAGGTAGGTGCTGGCGTACTGGCCGAAAGAGCCGGCCACCGGGTTGTGCACCGCCATCTCGCCGAGGGCGCGCATGACCATGAACACCGCCGCGCCACCGATCAGGTAAGCGAGCAATACCGCAGGCCCGGCCATCTGAATGGCCGAGGCAGAACCGTAAAACAGCCCGGTGCCGATCGCCGACCCCAGCGCCATGAAGCGAATATGTCGGGCAGAGAGCCCGCGTTTCAAACCTTTTGTTGGCTGTTGCATTTCTCGTCCTTAATTATTCTTATCCGACGCAAAATCGAATCGCGAGCAGGCTCGCTCCCACAGGGGTATGCATTCTAATGTGGGAGCGAGCCTGCTCGCGAAAAGGCCATCACAGGCTAGGCAACAACTTCGCCGTAACCAGCTCATTCAGGCAACGCGTGGCCAACAACTCGCTCGCCGCATTGATGTCTGGCGCAAAGAAACGGTCCTTCTCATAAAACGGTACTTCAGCCCGCAAAATCGCCCGAACCTTTTCCAGTTTGGCCGAGGTTTTCAGACCTTCACGCAGGTCGAGGCCCTGAGCCGCCGCCAGCCATTCAACCGCCAGAACCCCACGCGTGTTTTCCGCCATTTCCCATAGACGCTTGCCCGCCGCCGGAGCCATGGAAACATGGTCTTCCTGGTTGGCCGACGTCGGCAGACTGTCCACCGAATGCGGATGAGACAGCGCCTTGTTCTCGCTGGCCAATGCCGCCGCAGTCACCTGGGCGATCATGAAGCCGGAGTTCACGCCGCCATTGGCCACCAGGAACGGCGGCAACTGCGACATGTGCTTGTCCATCATCAACGAGATGCGGCGTTCGCTCAGGGAACCGATTTCGGCGATGGCCAGGGCCATGTTGTCGGCGGCCATGGCCACCGGCTCGGCGTGGAAGTTACCACCGGAGATCACGTCGCCTTCAGCGGCGAACACCAGCGGGTTGTCCGATACAGCGTTGGCTTCAATGGCGAGTACTTCGGCGGCCTGACGGAACTGGGTCAGGCAGGCGCCCATGACTTGCGGCTGGCAGCGCAGGGAGTACGGGTCCTGGACCTTTTCGCAGTTCTGGTGCGAGTCGGATACTTCACTGCGCTCGCCCAGCAGATCGCGGTAAGCGGCAGCGGCGTCGATCTGGCCTTTCTGGCCGCGAGCGGCGTGGATACGCGCGTCGAATGGCGAGCGCGAGCCCAATACCGCTTCAACCGTCATACCACCAATGGCCAGTGCGCCAGCAAACAGGTCCTCACCTTCGAACAAACCGCGCAATGCATAAGCGGTAGACACCTGAGTGCCGTTGAGCAGCGCCAGGCCTTCTTTCGCAGCGAGGGTCAGCGGGGTCAGGCCAGCGACTTTCAGTGCTTCAGTGGCTTCCATCCACTCGCCCTTGTAGCGAGCCTTGCCTTCGCCCAACAGCACGAGAGACATGTGGGCCAACGGCGCCAGGTCGCCGGAAGCACCGACCGAGCCTTTCAACGGAATGTGCGGGTAAACCTCGGCGTTGATCAGCGCGATCAGCGCGTCGATCACCACACGACGAATCCCGGAGAAACCACGGCTCAGGCTGTTGACCTTGAGCACCATGACCAGGCGCACCAGCGCGTCACTGATCGGCTCGCCAACACCGGCCGCGTGAGACAGGACCAGCGAGCGCTGCAGGTTTTCCAGGTCTTCGCTGGCGATGCGGGTCGAGGCCAGCAGGCCGAAACCGGTGTTGATTCCATACGCAGTGCGGTTCTCGGCGAGGATTTGTTCCACGCAGGCGACGCTGGCTTCGATTTGCGCCGAAGCGCTGTTGTCGAGGGTGATTTTGACCGGGTGCTGATAAACATCACGCAGTTGGGCAAGGCTCAGTTGGCCGGGAATCAAATTAAGCGCAGTCACATCATTCTCCTTTTGAGAGCTTCTTATTAACTCACCAGACGCTCCGGAGATGTCCGTTGTCCGTCGCGTCCCGCTTTTGGGGAGACGCGCCTTGGCACGCTGGTGTTGTTGGAATCAATTGAGGTTGGGTAAAGCCTTGTGCAACAACATGGGGTCTTTCAAAACACTGGCAGCGGCGGCAATGTCCGGTGCCAACCAACGGTCCTGGTCGTAGGCCGGGACTCGCTCACGCAGCAGACGCCACGCGGTATCGGTGCCAGCGCCAAAGCGTTGCTCTTTGAGGAATTCAAACGCCTGGGATGCCAGCAAATATTCGATGGCGAGGATCTGCGTGGAGTTTTCCAACGCGCGATGCAGCTTCAGCGCGGCGTTGGTGCCCATGCTCAGGTGATCTTCCTGCAAGCCCGAAGTGACATAGTTATCGAGCACCGCCGGTTGCGCCAACTGGCGGTTTTCCGCACACAGGGAAGCGGCAACGTACTGGACGATCATCATCCCGGAATTCACCCCGGGATTGGCCACCAAAAACGCCGGCAGACCGCTGACGTGCGGGTTGATCAAGCGGTCCAGGCGACGCTCGGCGATGGAGCCGATTTCGGCCATGGCAATCGCCAGCAAATCCGCCGCCAATGCGACGGATTGACCGTGCGGATTGGCCTGGGACACCACCCGGAAGTTGTCCGGCGTGCCCAGCAGCATCGGGTTGTCGGTGACAGAGTTGAGTTCGGTTTCGATCTGCTTTTTCGCGTGTTCAAGTTGATCGCGAGCGGCGCCGTGGACTTGCGGGATCGAACGGATGCTCAACGCATCTTGAGTCCGAATGCCCTTGCTGCTGGCAATCACTTCACTGCCATCGAGCAACGCCCGCAGGTTGATGCCGACTTGCTGCATGCCCGGATGGGGTTTGAGCGCGATGATCTCGGCGTCGAATGCGGCAATCTGGCCGCGCTGGGCTTCGAAGCTCATGGCGCCGATCACATCGGCCCACTGCACCAGACGCGTCGCATCGGCAATTGCCAGACAGCTGAGACCGGTCATGCATGGCGTGCCATTGACCAGGCACAAGCCATCTTTGGCGCCGAGCTGAACCGGTTGCAGACCTTCCTCGCTCAACGCCTGCTGCGCGGAAACGATCTGCCCGCGATAGCTGACATTGCCGACACCCAGCAGCGTGATTCCGATGTGGGCCATGTGGGTCAGGTAGCCCACCGAACCCTGGGACGGCACTTGCGGGGTGATGCCGCGATTGAGCAGTGCCAACAGCGCTTCGACCACCCGGCGATGAATGCCGGATTTGCCATGGCTGTAGTTGCGAATAGCGGCGCAGATGATTGCGCGGGTCTGTTCGTCGGCCAACGGTGCGCCGACGCCACAGGCGTGACTGAGCAAGGTGTTGCGCGACAGTTGGCTGAGTTGTTCGCCTTTGAGCGAGACGTTGCACAACGCACCCAGGCCGGTATTGACGCCGTAGGCACGCTCGCCGCTGGCGACGATGCGCTGGACGATCGCCTGGGCATTTTCGATCCGCGCCCAGATCTGGGGCGACAGCTCGAGCTGCGCGCCATGACGGGCTACGGCAACCACATCCTGCCAACGCAACGGGACGTCGGCGATAACGATTTTTTCAGCCTGGGACATCTTCAACCTCGTGCGTACAACCTGAATATTGATGCAGCTTTACTGGCCTCATCGCGGGCAAGCCCGCTCCCACAGTGTTCTGTTGTGTAAACAAAATTTGTGCAACACAACCTTTCCCTGTGGGAGCGGGCTTGCCCGCGATGAGGCCCGCCCGATCACCGCAAATTTCTCAAACTACCGCCGCCCGACGTTGAACAAACCGGTCCACATACTCATCCGCCGGCGAATGCAGGATCTCTCGTGGCGTGCCGACCTGAATCAGGCGGCCATCCTTGAGGATCGCGATGCGGTTGCCGATACGCACGGCCTCGTCGAGGTCGTGGGTGATGAAGACGATGGTCTTGTGCAGGGTCTTTTGCAGTTCCAGCAACTGGTCCTGCATTTCGGCGCGGATCAGCGGGTCGAGGGCGCTGAAAGCTTCGTCCATCAAGATGATGTCGGTGTCCGCTGCTAAAGCGCGAGCCAGGCCCACACGCTGGCGCATACCGCCGGAAAGCTGATGCGGGTATTTGTTTTCGTAGCCCTTGAGGCCCACGGTGTTGATCCAGTGCAACGCGCGCTCGGCGCACATTTGCTTGCTCTCGCCACGTACTTTCAGGCCGTAGGCGACGTTATCCAGCACGGTCTTGTGCGGCAGCAGGCCGAAGCTCTGGAATACCATGCTGATCTTGTGCCGGCGAAATTCGCGCAGGGCTTCCATGTCGTATTGCAGGATGTCCACGCCGTCCACCAGGATCGCGCCGCTGGTGGGGTCGATCAGGCGATTGAAGTGGCGCACCAGGGTCGATTTGCCGGAACCCGACAGGCCCATGATCACGAAGATCTCGCCAGTGCCGATGCTCAGCGACAGGTCGTTCACGCCGACCACGCAGCCGGTTTCGGCCAACACCTGGTCTTTGGTCTTGCCCTGGCCAATCATGCCCAGCGCATCCTTGGAACGGCTGCCGAAAATCTTGAAGACGTTTTTGACTTCGATCTTGCTAATGGCTTCATTGCTTTTGCTAATGGCTTCGTTGCTCATTTGCTCACCTCATGCCGTGGCCGACCATACGCCTGAGTAATGCGGTCGATGACCACTGCCAGAATCACGATCGCCAGACCGGCCTCAAGACCACGTCCGACGTTGAGGGTCTGAATCCCCACCAACACATCTTCACCCAAGCCACGGGCACCGATCATCGAGGCGATGACCACCATCGACAGGGCCATCATGGTGGTCTGGTTGATCCCGGCCATGATGCTCGGCAGGGCCAGCGGCAGTTGCACGCCAAACAGTTGTTGCCAGCGGTTGGCGCCGAAGGCGTTGATCGCTTCCATCACTTCACCGTCGACCTGGCGAATACCCAGATCGGTCAGGCGGATCAGCGGCGGCGCGGCGTAGATCACCGTGGCGAAAATCGCCGGGACCTTGCCCAGGCCGAACAGCATCAGCACCGGTATCAGGTACACGAAGCTCGGCATGGTCTGCATGATGTCCAGCAGCGGCATCAGCACTGAACGCAGGCGATTGCTGCGCGCCGAGAGAATACCCAACGGAATGCCGATCAGCACCGAGATGACCGTCGCCACCATCATCAGCGCCAGGGTCTGCATCAGCTTGTCCCAGAGGCCGACCGCACCCACCAGGAACAGCAGACCGACGATGACCGACGTGGTCACGACTTTGCGGGTCGCGTGCCAGGCAACGCCCGCCACGATTGCCAGCATCAGCCACCAGGGCGCCGCACGCAGCAGCCCTTCGAGATTGACGATGGCCCACAACAGGGTGTCGGAGATGCTGCGGAACACATCGCCGTAGTTGGTGACCAGCGAATCGACCCAACTGTTGACCCAGTCGGCGATGGAAAAGGTAAAGCTTTCGGGAAACATAAAAAGACTCTCAATCAAGGGGTTGCGATCAAGCATCCGACTGCCGCTGCCGACAGTCGGAGACACTCGACCTACAAGGCCGCGTCGATCTTTTTGGCTGCGTCTTCGCTCACCCATGCGTGCCAGACTTCAGGATGTTCCTTCAAGAAGATCTTGGCCAGTTTTGGCGATTCGATCCGCTCTTTGGCCATGCGCCCAAGGTTCTGATTCAGCAGGTCGATCGGCAGGTTGACCTTTTCCAGCACGGCCACCAGTTCTGGGGCTTGTTCGTGGAAGGTCTTGGACAGGCCGACCTTGATGGTCACGCTCTTGTCCACGCCTGGTTTTTCTTCGAGTTTGACCAGGTCGACCTGGCCCATCAGCGGGGTTGGCGACCAGTAGTAGAACAGGATCGGCTCGCCACGTTTGTAGCTCGACAGCACCGCGGCATCCAGCGCCGGGCCGGTGCCCGGACGGAAGTTGGTGTAGGTGCTTTCCAGGCCGTAGCTTTTCAGCATTTCGCTGTTATCCAGCTCACAGGTCCAGCCCGCCGGGCAGTTGTAGAAACGGCCCTTGGATGGCTCTTCCTGATCCTTGAACACGGCAGCGTATTTACCCAGATCGGCAATCGCTTTCAGGTCCGGAGCTTTAGGCTCCAGCTTGCGCTTGGCGTCGCCTTCGATCACGTAACGCGGCACGTACCAACCTTCGACAGCACCAACGACCGGAGCGCCGACACCGATAACCTTGCCGGCCTTCTCGGCCTTGTTCCAGACTTCGCTGCGGCCGACCCACTCTTCGGCGAACACTTGAATGTCATTGCTGCTCAGGGCGTTTTCCATGGTGATGGAGTTGCCTGGCAGGCTGTCGGTCTTGCAGTCGTAGCCTTTCTCCAACACGATTTGCATCACGTCGGTCAGCAGCATGCCGCTTTCCCAGTTCAGGCCGGCGAATTTCACTGGCTTGCCCGATTCGCACCAGCCTGCTGCCTGAGTGGCGCCAGCACTGGCCAGCAGGCCCATGGACAGTAATGTGGTCAGCAGGGTCTTGTTCGATTTCATTGTGTGACGCTCCTAATCATGAGTTGGCTTACGGCAGTCAAGAGGCATCCAGCCCTGTCCACGTCCAATCAGGCCTGCGCCGCAGCGCGACCGGCCCCGCTTGTTATAGGTGCTGCATCGCTGTCCTGCTCGACTGGCAGAATCAGGTGATCGGGTACTGCGCTGTGCCATTTTTTCGCGCACACGTAATACAGGCCTGCGGGAAGCACCAGACCGATGATCCAGGAAATATCCACACCACCCAGAGCGTCCACCAGCGGACCGGTATAGAACTTGGTAGAGATGAACGGCAGTTGCACCAGCACACCGAAGACATAGACGCTGATACCGAGAGGGTTCCAACGGCCGTAGCGACCGTTCGGATCGGCCAGCGCCGGCACGTCATAGCGCTCGCGAGTGATGCAGTAGTAGTCCACCAGGTTGATCGCGCTCCATGGCGTGAAAAAAGCCAGCAAAAACAGGATGAAGGACTTGAACGCACCGAGGAACGAGTGCTGGCCGAGCAACGCGATCAGGGTCGCAGTGCCGACGATGACCAGCACGAAGACCAGACGCTGCAAGCGCGTAACTTTCAGGTCACCACGGAAACCGCTGATGACGGTCGCAATGCACATGAAGCTGCCGTAGGAGTTCAGCGTGGAGATGGTGACCTTGCCGAACGCGATGCTGAAGTACAGCAGCGCAGCGGTGGCACCGGTACCGCCCAGACCCACGATGTAGGCCACTTCGTGGCCGGCGAACTGCCCGTTGGCCGAGGCGGCGGCAAGCACGCCGAGGATCATCGCCACCTGTGCGCCAATGACCGAACCTGCACCAGCGGCGAAGAAGGTTTTCACCGAGGAAGTCTTGCTCGGCAGGTAGCGTGAATAGTCAGCCACATAGGGGCCGAAGGCGATCTGCCAGGACGCCGCTAGCGACACCGCGAGCAGGAAGCTGCTCCAGCTGAAGTGGCGGATTTGCAGGAGTGCGCCAACGTCAGTCTGGCTCATCAGGCGACTGAACAGGTAAACGAAGGCAATCACGCCAATGACGCTGGCGACACGGCCGATGAAATGAATTACCCGATAACCGAGCACCGTGACCAGCACGATGACACTGGCGAAGATGAAGATACCGACGCTGTCGCTGACGCCAAACAACTGGCCCAGCGCCTGGCCGGAAAGCACGGTGCCCGTTGCGGTGAAGCCCAAGTACATCAGGCACACCAACACGATCGGGATGGCCGCGCCATACACGCCGAACTGTACCCGGCTGGAGATCATCTGCGGCAGACCAAGCTTGGGGCCTTGCGCGGCATGCAGCGCCATCACGCCACCGCCGAGCAGTTGACCGATCAACAGACCGATCAACGACCAGAACACGTCACCGCCCAGCACCACGGCCAGGGCCCCGGTGACAATCGCGGTGATTTGCAGGTTGGCACCCATCCACAGGGTGAACTGGCTCAACAGACGACCGTGTCTTTCCGCTTCCGGGATGTAGTCGATCGAACGTTTCTCGATCAACGGTTTACTGCCTGCACGATCGTCATTAACAGCCATTGTTCAACCTCTGTGGATTGTTTTAATTGTTCTGTCCGGTTTACTCGAATCCTGTGGGAGCGGGCTTGCCCGCGATGACGTCAGCACTTTCAACATCAATTCCAGCAGTGCCACCGCTATCGCTGGCAAGCCAGCTCCCACAGGTTTTTGTGTTATTTACCGGTAATCATCGGCAGGTTCAGGCCCTGCTCCTTGGCGCAATCGATCGCGATCTGGTAACCCGCATCGGCGTGACGCATGACACCGGTGGCCGGGTCGTTGTGCAGTACTCGAGCGATACGCTCGGCCGCTTCGTCAGTACCGTCGCAGACAATCACCATGCCCGAGTGCTGGGAGAAGCCCATGCCGACGCCGCCGCCGTGGTGCAGGGAAACCCAGGTCGCGCCGCTCGCGGTGTTGAGCAAAGCGTTGAGCAGTGGCCAGTCGGACACGGCGTCGGAACCGTCCTGCATCGATTCGGTTTCGCGGTTCGGGCTGGCAACAGAGCCGGAGTCCAAGTGGTCGCGACCGATCACGATTGGCGCGGACAATTCACCGCTGCGAACCATTTCGTTGAAGGCCAGACCGAGCTTGGCGCGCAGGCCCAGGCCAACCCAGCAGATACGTGCCGGCAGACCCTGGAAGCTGATGCGCTCGCGAGCCATGTCCAGCCAGTTGTGCAGGTGGGCGTCGTCCGGGATCAGTTCTTTTACTTTGGCGTCGGTCTTGTAGATGTCCTGCGGATCGCCCGACAGCGCAGCCCAACGGAACGGGCCGATGCCACGGCAGAACAGCGGACGGATGTAAGCCGGTACGAAGCCTGGGAAGTCGAACGCGTTCTCGACGCCTTCTTCCTGAGCCATCTGACGGATGTTGTTACCGTAGTCGAAGGTCGGAATACCCATTTTCTGGAAGTCGAGCATCGCTTTAACGTGCACGGCCATGGACTGCTTGGCGGCTTTGACCACGGCAGCAGGCTCGGTCTTGGCACGAGCGCGGTACTCTTCCCAGGTCCAGCCGGCCGGCAGGTAGCCGTTGAGCGGGTCGTGGGCGCTGGTCTGGTCGGTGACCATGTCCGGGCGCACCCCGCGCTTGACCAGCTCAGGCAGAATTTCAGCCGCGTTGCCCAGCAGGGCGATGGAAATCGCTTTGCCTTCCTTGGTGTATTTGGCGATGCGGGCCAGCGCGTCGTCGAGGTCGGTGGCTTGCTCATCGACATAGCGGCTGTTCAGGCGGAAATCGATGCTGACCTGCTGGCATTCGATGTTCAGCGAGCAAGCGCCAGCCAGGGTCGCGGCCAATGGTTGAGCGCCGCCCATGCCGCCGAGGCCTGCGGTCAGGACCCAACGACCTTTAAGGTCATCGTTGTAGTGTTGGCGACCGGCTTCGACGAAGGTTTCGTAGGTGCCCTGGACGATGCCCTGGCTACCGATGTAGATCCAGCTGCCGGCGGTCATCTGGCCGTACATGGCCAGGCCTTTGGCGTCGAGTTCGTTGAAGTGTTCCCAGCTCGCCCAGTGCGGTACCAGGTTGGAGTTGGCGATCAGCACACGTGGTGCATTGGTGTGGGTCTTGAACACGCCGACCGGCTTGCCGGATTGCACCAGCAGGGTCTCGTCGTCGTTCAGGTTGGTCAGGCTTTCGACGATCTTGTCGTAGCATTCCCAGTTACGTGCCGCACGACCGATACCACCGTAAACCACTAGTTCTTTAGGGTTCTCGGCGACTTCCGGGTCGAGGTTGTTCATCAGCATGCGCAGCGGCGCTTCAGTCAGCCAGCTCTTGGCGGTCAGCTTGTTGCCGCGGGCAGCGCGGATTTCGACGTTGCGGTGCTTTGTAAAAAGGGCAGCAGTAGGTTTCTGGGTATTGTCAGTCACGAAAAAGACTCCTCAGCGATCAATTCAAACCAGCCCTGGCAGTGGGCGAGCCAGCCTGTGCGCGTCAAAGCGCCACAAGCGAATCAGTGGACGCTGCGAGGAGTCTCGAATCGACTCATACGCATACGTCTTTACTTGTACATACAAGCATATGCAATCAAGCGGCCAACTTGCTGGATGAGTGTTCAAGAAAAGTTTTTAAAGGGCTGGAAAGCCTGTAGATCAAGGGTTCTAACGGAGATGAAATTTTTCGGGGGAATTTTGTGCGAGGACAACAGCTGTTACTTAAGCGTGGTTTTGCGCCACGCTGGGGCGTTCGGTAACAAAGTGGTGCGCAATGGGAAACGGTATGGGCTACTGCTTTTGTGGCGAGGGAGCTTGCTCCCGCTGGGCTGCGAAGCAGACCCAAACACCGGAGCAAGCGGTGTTTCAGAAGAAACCGGGATACTGAATTGACGACTGCTGCGCAGCCGAGCGGGAGCAAGCTCCCTCGCCACAGTTAACCGCGTGCGATCAGCTCGATCACACAGCACTGACCCTTGATAGAGATATCCAGCAGCCCGGCGTTACCGTCCAGTTGCAGACAATCATGGCGCCCTAGCTGAGAGGCGTTGTTACCCACCGTCACTTCAAGCTGTTCAGCCACGCTGAACACCAGCACGGTGCCGGCCGAACTGAAAAACCGCTGCTCGCCCTCCAGCCACTGCAACCGCGCGCGGTAACGGTCCGGCGCATAAATCAGGTTGAAATCGCGAATCGGTCCGCCGAGCAATGTGCAAGACACATGACTCTCGCCACTGAAAGCAAACGGGTCCAGCGGTAACAACGGGCGCGTGTCCTGACCGTCGACGCGCAAGGTCATGCCCTCGCCTTGTAGCACGGTGATCACCCGCTCATAGCCGGCAAAGGTGGAAAACCCGCCCGACTCGCCGATGTCGGCAATCGACAGGCGCCAGCCGAAACCCTCAAGGCCTGCACCTCCATCACGGGTGATTTCTTCGGTACTGCCACCGCCGTTTTTCCACGGCATGCGCGGGTAATCGGCCGCGCGTAACACTTTCAACTGGCTCATTAGGGCTCTTTATTTATGGCTCTTTATTTGTGGAACCGTCCTTCCAGACGATGACGGGAACCGGGGTGGATCAAACGGGCGGCGGTCACGGGCTGACGGCCGGACCAAGTGCGGCGACGAATCAGCAGGCAGGGCTCGCCCTTTTCAATCTGCAGCAATTTGCATTCGGACGGCTCGGCGAGAATCGCTTCGACAACGTGCTCGCCTTCAGTCAACGGCGCGACCTGATTCAGATAGGCGTAGGGCGTTTGCAGGGTGAAGTCTTGCTTGAGGTAGTCCGGCGCCACCAGCGCGTTGACGAAACGGTCTTCGATTTGCACCGGAATATCGTTTTCGAAATGCACGATCAGCGAGTGGAAAACTTTCTGGCCTTCGCGCATGTCCAGGGCCACGGCCCGCTCGGAACCGGCGGCCTCTTCTTCAAGGGTGATCACCTTGCAGGTATGGCGATGGCCACGGGAGGCGATCTCGTCGGCGATGTTGTGCACTTCAAACAAGGCAGACTGACTTTTCGGCTCGGCGACGAACGTACCGACACCCTGCATGCGCACCAGCAAGCCATCGGCGGTCATCTCGCGCAGCGCGCGGTTGATGGTCATGCGGCTGAAACCCAGCTGGTTGACCAGCTCGCTTTCCGACGGAACGCGGTAGTGCGGCGGCCAGTTTCCACTGTCGATCTGCTGGGTGATCATCTGTTTCACGCGGGCGTACAAGGGCGCCGGACTGTCGCCCAGATTGGCGCTCAGATTGGCATTCGGCGGCAATGTGGCAGAGGGAGTCGGCACGGTTAATCCTTGTTGATCAGGTAGAAGTTGCTAGCTTGCCGGAGTTTACCGAGCAGGCAAACGTCTGTATATGTATATACAAATAACACACGATGGGGTGCTGAACCATGTCCGCCTTCTTTGCCGAACGCGCGCTGCTGCCTAGTGGATGGGCCAACAATGTACGTCTTGAGGTCAGCGCCGATGGCGTGCTGACCCATATCCAGGCCGATTCTCACGCAGATGACGCCGAACGGCTGAGCGGTCCGCTACTGCCGGGAATGCCGAATTTGCACTCCCATGCCTTCCAGCGGGCCATGGCCGGGTTGGCGGAAGTGGCGGGTAATCCGAATGACAGTTTCTGGACCTGGCGCGATTTGATGTACCGGCTCGTCGGAAAAATCAGCCCGGACCAACTCGGCGTCATCGCCCGTCAGCTGTACATCGAAATGCTCAAGGCCGGTTACACCTCGGTCGCAGAATTTCATTACGTACACCACGACACGAGCGGTCAACCGTACGCAGACCCGGCCGAACTGGCACTGCGCATCAGCCAGGCCGCCAGCTCCGCCGGTATCGGTTTGACCCTGCTGCCCGTGCTCTACAGCCACTCCGGTTTCGGCGGCCAGACCCCGAACGAAGGTCAGCGCCGCTTTATCAACAGCACCGAAAACTACCTGAAACTTCAGTCGCGCTTGCAGCCTATTCTGGCGCAGCAACCGGCCCAGGCCCTGGGTTTGTGTTTCCACTCGTTGCGCGCGGTCACCCCGCAGCAGATCAGTGAAGTGCTGGCGGCCAGCGACAAGCAGTGCCCGGTACACATTCACATCGCCGAACAGCAGAAAGAAGTCGATGACTGCCTGAGCTGGAGCGGTCGCCGCCCGCTGCAATGGCTGTACGAAAACACCGAAGTCGATCAGCGCTGGTGCCTGGTCCACGCGACTCACGCCAACCCGGAAGAAGTCACGCTCATGGCCAAGGGCCGCGCCATCGCCGGCCTGTGCCTGACCACCGAAGCCAACCTCGGCGACGGGATTTTTCCAGCGGTAGACTTCCTGGCGCAGGGTGGGCGCATGGGCATCGGTTCCGACAGCCATGTGTCGTTGAGCGTGGTGGAAGAATTGCGCTGGCTGGAATACGGCCAGCGTCTGCGCGATCAGCGGCGTAATCGTTTGTATGGCGCGGATCAGCCGATGGTCGGCCGCACACTGTACGACGCCGCGCTGGATGGCGGCGCCCAGGCGCTGGGGCAGCCGATTGGTGCCCTGGAAGTCGGCAAGCGTGCGGATTGGTTGGTGCTCGATGGCAACGATCCGTACCTGGCGACGGCCAGTGGCGACGGGATTCTCAATCGTTGGCTGTTTGCCGGTGGTGATCGCCAGGTACGGGATGTGCTGGTCAACGGCCAGTGGGTCGTGCGTGATGGACGGCATGCGGACGAAGAAGAAAGCAACCGAGCCTTCACCCAAGTCCTGCGCGATCTCTTGGGCTGACACAAAAAAAATGTGGGAGCGAGCCTGTGTGGCGAGGGGGCTTGCTCTCGTTGGGGGGCGAAGCGCCCCTAGAACCAGTCACCACGATCTTGAATTTAGAAAGTGGTGACTGGTTTACGACTGCTTCGCAGCCGAACGGGGGCAAGCCCCCTCACCACATAGCCCCACACATCTAATCTTCGTTGCCAATCAGTTCGAGGTCTTGGCCATCTTGGTGTCCGACGTGCGCCAGATCAGCCGCGTCGTGTCATAACCCTGTTGACGCGCCTTGCTCAGCAGTTCTTCGCGCACTACACCATTGACCGTCGGGGTGCGTGACAGCAGCCAGAGGTGACGGCGGCTCGGGTCGCCGACAATCGCGGTCTTGTAATCATCGCTGACGTACAACACCCAGTACTCTCCCTTCGCCACACCGGGTATCAGTCGCGAGAACCAGGTATCGAACTCGACCCACAGCTTGTCGGCCTTGCCGGGCACCTGTGGATAAGCCGTGCCTTTGGCCTCTTCCCATTGCCAGTCCGACGTCAGGCAGCGGTTCAGCACCGCCATGTCACCTTCAGGCTTGAGGCTGTAATGGGCTTCGGATTGCGCGCAGTTGCGCTGAAAATACACCGGCAGACGCGCCAGTTCGTACCAGGTTCCCTGGTAGCGCTTGAGGTTGACCGTGTTGACGGTCTTGGGTGCCAACGGATCTACGCCAGAAGTGGCGCAGCCGGCCAATACCAGGCCGGCAAAAAGAACGATCAGTAACCGCTTCATTATTTTTTTCTCCCGCGGGCGCATAGCCCCGGTTTACTTCAGGCCTTGGCCAGAAAACATCAGCACTTTGTCACCGGCGTACTGCACGCTGATAAAGCTGTTTTTGTCGCCCCAGGTGCAACTGGACATGCCGAGCGCGCCCGAGCAATCGGCAGGTTTGCCCAGCAAGGTTTCAACCTCGGCCTTGGGCATGCCGGTCGACAGCTTCGAGTAATTTTCTTGATTGATCTTGCCGCACGCTGCCAACAACACGCAGAACGAGAGCAAGGCGATAGATCGCAGCGACATGGTGTAACTCCTGGGGCGAAGGGAATGGCATGGCTGCCAAGCTGAAGCTTAGAAGAGAAAACCTCCCTCTGGTTCCCTGAGCATCCGGCTATTTGTTTGGCCACCCGTCAGCCTTTTGTCGATAAATCAGCCACTTTCTCCCGTCGCTGAGTATTTCGTCGGTTTTCGCAGAAGCCGCCTAATCTTTGACGCTGGCCAGTCGACATAGAAGCAGTGCAAAGCCTTCCACTGCGGCAAATTGACACCCTTGTTGATCAGCCCTTCGCGGTAGCTCATTTAATGACCAGAAACATGAAGTTCAGCCACAAAATCCTGTTGGCAGCCGCTCTTGTGGTGGCCGTTGCGTTCGCCTGTTTCATTCTGTTCAACGATTACCGCCAGCGGCAGACCCTGCGCAGCAGTACCGAGTCTTCGATGCAGGAACTCGGCAGCCTGACTACCAGCAACATCCAGACCTGGCTGGAAAGCCGCATCCAGTTGCTGCAATCGCTGTCCCAGCAGATCGCCGTGGACGGCAGCGCCCAGGCCAACCTCAAGCGCGCCATCGACCTGCCGGCCTACACCAGTAACTTCCAGCTGAGCTACTTCGGCGGCACCGATGGCGTGATGTTCTCGGTCCCGGCCGGCAACCGCGCCGCAGACTATGACCCCCGCGTTCGTGGCTGGTACAAGGCGGCCAACAATGCGCAACAGACCATTGTCACCGAACCCTACATCGCGGCCTCGTCGGGCAAACTGGTGATCACCGTTGCCACGCCAGTGAAGTACCAGAATCAAATGATTGGCGTCGCCGGCGCGGATATCGACCTGTCCAGCGTCAGCGCGATCATCAACTTGCTGAATTTCGGCGGTCATGGCCATGCCTTTATCGTCAGCGCCGACGGCAAGATCCTGATCCACCCGGACAGCAAACTGGTGCTCAAGAACCTGGCTGATGCCTACCCCAACGGCGCGCCGAAAATCAGCCCGGGCCTGAAAGAAATCGAACTGGATGGCAAAACCCAATTCATCTCCTTCACTCACGTCAACGGTGTGCCATCGGCAGATTGGTATGTAGCGCTGGTGCTGGATCAGGAAACGGCGTTCTCGATGCTCAGTGAATTCCGCACCTCGGCAATCATTGCCATGATCATCGCCGTGGTGATCATCATCGCGCTGCTGAGCATGTTGATCCGCGTGCTGATGCAACCGCTGCTGACCATGGGCCGCGCCATGCATGACATCGCCGAGGGTGAAGGTGACCTGACCAAGCGCCTGACCATTCACGGCCAGGACGAATTCGGTGCGTTGGGCACCTCGTTCAACCGTTTCGTGGAACGTGTTCATACCTCGATCCGCGAAGTGTCCTCGGCCACCGGCCAGGTCAACGAAGTCGCCTTGCGCGTAGTAGCTGCATCGAACTCATCGATGTTCAACTCCGACCAGCAAGCCTCACGCACCAGCAGCGTGGCTGCAGCCATCAACGAACTGGGTGCCGCCGCCCAGGAAATCGCCCAGAACGCCGCCCTCGCCTCGCAGCATTCGAGCGACGCCCGCGCCTTGGCCGAAGACGGTCAGCAAGTGGTGGATAAAACCATCGCAGCCATGCAGCAGCTGTCGGCAAAAATCAGCGACTCCTGCGGTAACATCGAAACCCTGAACAGCAACACGGTAAACATCGGCCAGATTCTGGAAGTGATCACCAGCATCTCGCAGCAAACCAACCTGCTGGCGCTCAACGCTGCCATCGAAGCAGCCCGTGCCGGTGAAGCCGGCCGTGGTTTTGCCGTGGTCGCGGATGAGGTGCGCAACCTCGCCCACCGCACTCAGGATTCGGCGCAGCAAGTGCAGAAGATGATCGAAGAACTGCAAGTCGGCGCCCGGGAAGCGGTCAGCACCATGACCGACAGCCAGCGCCAGAGCGAAAGCAGCGTCGGCATCGCCAACCAGGCCGGTGAACGCCTGGGCAGCGTGACGCAGCGCATCGGTGAGATCGACGGGATGAACCAGTCGGTGGCCGCCGCGACCGAAGAGCAGACGGCGGTGGTCGAGTCGATCAACGTCGACATCACCGAAATCAACACGCTGAACCAGGAAGGTGTGGAGAACTTGCAGTCGACCTTGCGTGCGTGTGCTGATCTTGAGCAGCAGGCGGCGCGGTTGAAGCAGTTGGTTGGAAGTTTCAGGATCTAAGGCGCTTTCACCGGCCTCATCGCGGGCAAGCCCGCTCCCACAATAATCTTTGGTGGACACAAATTATGTGTTCGACAGATCACTGTGGGAGCGGGCTTGCCCGCGAAGACGGCATCAGCCGCACTGGAGATATGTCGGCTGCCCCTGACGCAGGACTGAATTAAGACTAAACTCAGTCCTATTCAATCTGACGAGGCTCATTCCATGAAGCTTTCATCTCAAATCAAGCCGATCAGTTACCTGAAAAGCCACACTGCGGAAATCGTTAAAACGCTCACCGAGAGCCGTGAACCCTTGGTGATCACCCAAAACGGTGAAGCGAAGCTTGTGGTCATGGATGTGAGAAGCTTTGAAGAGCAAGAAGACACAATGGCTCTTTTAAAGCTCTTGGCAATGGGTAATCGAGAGATTGAGGAGGGCAAGTTTCGGGATGCCGAAGACGTCTTCGCAGAAATGGACAAGGCCGACCATCAATGAGCTTAAAGGTCGTCATTCTTCAGTCCGCCGAAACAGACCTCAAAGAAATTCGTACCTATCTCACCAAACAATTTTCTACACAGACATGGCAAAACACCTACGACAATCTGAAAGCAGCCATCCGTCATTTGGGAAGCCAGCCCTATGCCGGGTCAGTCCCGGAAGAGATTGAGAAGCTCAATCTCAGCCAATATCGACAAACTCTCTCTGGAATGAACCGGATCATTTATGAAGTGCGGGGGCAAACGATCTACGTCCACATCATTGCCGATACGCGGAAAAACCTACCAACATTGCTGATGAAGCGACTGTTACAAGGAAATCCGTGAGTTCACAGCCCATCAGAACCGCGATCCCGGCCCACTCAAAAACTCAACTTCCTCAGCCGTAGATTCGCGCCCCAACACCGCATTGCGATGGGGAAACCGTCCAAACCGCGCAATGATCTTCTGATGCCGCTCGGCATAATCCAGGTTGTCGGCAAACACCGCCCGATCTGCCTCGGGTTGCTGTTCAACCAGATCAAGAAACCGCGAAACCGCTTCGTTTTGCACCGCCAGGTTTTCGCAGTGCTCGAACACCAGATAGATAAACACCCGCTGGATCGGTCGCAGTTGCCGATCGAAATCCGCGGCAATGCCTTGCGCTACCAGTGCCTGAGCCCTGAGGTCGCCTGAAAAGGATTTCGGGGTGTCGCGAAAGATCATTCGTGGCAGTTGATCGAGCAGTAGCACCAGGGCCAGCCAACCTTCAGGGCATTGCACCCATTCGGTCAATCCGCCGGCCAGTGCCTGCTCGACCAGATCCGCGAAACGCATCCGCGCTTCGAGGTCCTGGCTGTCGCGCTTGCCGAACCATAACTTGCCCTTGTCAGCCGATATTTCGTTGGGTGATTCGAAAGATCCGAACCACCAGTCGAGTAACGGCTGCCAGGGCGCGGTCATGTTCTATTCCTTGTGGTAAGCCGTGACGCGGGCAACTTCTTCTTTCGAACCGAGGAACACCGCAACACGCTGGTGCAGGCCTTCTGGCTGGATGTCGAGGATGCGCTGGTGGCCGTCGGTAGACGCGCCGCCCGCCTGTTCCACCAGGAACGACATAGGGTTGGCTTCGTACATCAGGCGCAGTTTGCCCGGCTTCGACGGCTCGCGGCTGTCGCGTGGGTACATGAACAGGCCACCACGGTTCAGGATGCGGTGCACGTCGGCGACCATTGCGGCAACCCAACGCATGTTGTAGTTCTTTTTCAGCGGGCCTTCATCACCTGCCAGCAATTCGCCGACGTAGCGCTGTACCGGTGCTTCCCAGTGACGCTGGTTGGACGCGTTGATGGCAAATTCCTGGGTGGTTTCAGGAATGGTGATGTTTTCGTGGGTCAGTACGAAACTGCCCATTTCACGGTCCAGGGTGAAGCCTTTCACGCCATCGCCCAGGGTCAGGATCAGCATGGTCTGCGGACCGTAGATCGCGTAGCCGGCGGCCACTTGCTGGGTACCTGGCTGCAGGAAGGCCTTTTCATTCAAGGGCTCGTTCTGGGTCAGGTATTCGTTCGGGCAACGCAGTACCGAGAAGATCGTGCCGACCGGCGCGTTGATGTCGATGTTCGACGAACCGTCCAGCGGATCGAATACCAGCAGGTACGCGCCTTTCGGGTATTTGCCCGGGATCTGGTAGGCATTGTCCATTTCCTCGGACGCCATGCCGGCCAGGTGACCGCCCCATTCGTTGGCTTCGAGCAGGATCTCGTTGGAGATCACATCGAGCTTCTTCTGCACTTCGCCCTGGACGTTTTCAGTGCCCATGCTGCCCAGAACGCCACCCAGGGCGCCTTTGGACACGGCGTGGTTGATCTCCTTGCAGGCACGCGCCACCACTTCGATCAGGAAGCGCAGATCGGCAGGAGTGTTGTTGCTGCGGGTCTGCTCAATCAAATAGCGACTCAAGGTAACGCGGGACATGGAAGACTCCGGAATGGGGGGCTAAAAACCCGCGCAGTTTAACGCGAGTCGGGGCGCATTTCCTCCTATCAGACGTGATACGCCCAATAGAGTTCATGCGCGGGGTTGAGCGTAGTTCGAAATGGGGCCGCGATTGGCGGCAGTTTCAATATTTTTGGTGGCCGGAAGGACGCCTTCGCGGGCAAGCCTCGCTCCTACAGATAATCCACCAATCCTGTGGGAGCGAGGCTTGCCCGCGATCTGGCGCGAAGCGCCAGCCTAGGATTTGATTGGTGGTTTGCGCAGCAAGCTGAACGCCATGGCCCCCAAAACCAGCACGCTGAGCAACAGCACCGCCCACAATCCGATTTTCTTCCAGTTCGTGTCCGCGACCGTTGGCACGGTTGCCGCCGTCGTGACCACGACCCCACCCTCCACCGTCGCCTTGCCCAACGCCGCCAGCTTCGCAGCGCTGTAATCCGGAATCAGCGTCGACAATGGCAAGCTCGCTGCCTTCACCGTCGCACTTCCCAGCGCCAGCGTATAAGGCCCGGCCCCGCGCGCCAGGAACACCAGTTGCGTGGAGCGCACGGCAAACCGGACGGTCGGTGCTTCGGCGCCCAGACCTCCGCCGCGCTCATCCACCGTCAGCTTCAATTGCTGCACGGTCTGGCCCGGCAGCTGCAATTCGTTCTGCACCACGTCCTGGCCATTCTGGGTCAAGCGGTAGAGCAAACCGCTGGTCAGCGTTTGCCACGGCAGGCTGGTTTCCCGGCGACCCGACAACGTCACCGGTGCCAGGCTGTTGGGCTGATTCAGCTCGATCTGCAAGCGCTGGACGTTCAATCCCATGGGCAATTGCCAGATGTACTCACCGGCCTTCACGCTGGTGCCAGCCAAAGGCTGCGACCAGACCAACGGCAGCGGCAAGGTGCGAGGGTTGGTGCTTTCCAGTTGCGCCGACGTCAGCACTGGCGCCGATTGCGGTGAACTCCAGAGCAAGCGCAGGTAGCGCGCCGATTGCCCCGGCAGGCCGACTTCATGTTGCTCGACCCGTTCGTCGGCAAACGTCAGACGCGCCACCTGCCCTTCGCCCCACGACTGCCAATGCTGCAAATCGTCGCTGGCTTCGATGCTGAAACGCTGGAAACCGTCGCGATCGCTGGTCCAGTCGAGGATCAATTGCTGCAACGGCGCCTTGATGCGGCTGGCGTCGAGCAACCAACCGCGCAGCTCTTCTTCGCCCGCCTCCAACTGGCTGGACGGCTGCACTTCGATCAACGTGCCGTTGGTGTTCGATTGCACGCGCACACTCGGCGCGCGTTCGGTGGCATCCGCCGAGTTGTACAACGGGAACCACTTCACGTCGTTCAGCGTGCGGTTTTCGCGGGTCTGCGCGGGTTCTCGGGCCAGAGCATAAGCCTGAGGTTCACCGGCAGCGTTGAACACGCGCAGATCGCTGAGATCGGTTTGCCGCGCCTTCAGTTGCACGCCCAAGGGCAATTCCAGGCGATACCACGGGCCCTCGCCACTCACCGACAACGGCACCTGCGCGGCAAAGTCTGCCGGTTTTTCCTGCGCGCCGGCCGACAGCGTCACACCCAGCACCACAGCCCCCCACAAGCCCAAATTCAGCTTCTGACTCAAGACGACACTCCTTCGGTTTCAGGGGCCGGTTTTTCAACATCCGGCACAGCCTCGGCGCGCTTGGGTGGCAACGGGGCGAAATAGCCCACCACCAACAGCAACACGCCAACGCCGATAAACGACACGATCCGCGCCAGCCCGCCGCGGTTACTCAATTCAACGAAGAACAGCTTGGCGACCACCAGCGCAATCAGCGCCGCGCCGATCAGCCAGACTTCGCGGCGATGACGCAGATGCCCACCGATCATCAGACTCAGGGCCATCAGGGTCCAGACGATGGACAAGCCGGCCTGCACCAACATCGACCCAAGCAGCAGATCCAGCGCGAACGGCACGCCACCCCAATGGTGAGCCGCGCGCATCACCAGCGCGGTGAAGAAGACGAACAGCGAAACACCGGCAATCACTTGCGTGGCGTTATCGGCGTAATCCTTGCGGATCGCCAGCTGCGTCACGGCGCTGCGAGACCAGACGTAAACGCCGAACAAAGCAAACAACAGGCCCAGCTCCAGCGGGTTGATCAGCGGCACATACGGAAGTGGCTCGGCGGCGCCGTCACTGGCAATGTTCGCCAGCCAGAACCAGCCGAGCATCAACAAGGCCAACGGCGCAGCGGCATAGACCCGGTACTCGCGGGGATACTCCGATACCGGCCACGGCCACGCACGTGGCGCGGCCATCAGCACCAGATAAAGGCTCGGCAGAATCGCCCAGCCCAACCAGCGCCAGGCGTTGTACTGCTCCGACAACAGCAGCAGACCGTAACGCAGCTCCAGCGCCAGCACGCCGATCAACAACCAGCAGCCGAACACATGGGCGGTGCTCAGGGCTGTTGCGGGCAACGTCGGCGCCAAACGCCGCAGCGAGATGAAATGCACGACGAACACCGCAGTCCAAACCAGCCAGCCGAAGTTGGCGGCCGGGTGATAACGCGAATGCCAGGCCGCGAGCAGCACCAGACCCGCAGCGGGAATCAGCAAGGTGCAGAGCAAGCCCAGCGACGACCACTTCAGGCGCAGTGCCAATACCGTCCACAGCGCGACACTCACGGCGGCGACGGCCAGCAACAAAGTAGCTTGTAGATTCAACGGCGCAAAGCGCAGCACTTCGCTGACCCATGCCAGCGCCCACCAACCCGCGCCCCACACCAGCAACACTTCGGACAAGCGCTGCAGGCTCAACCCATCGAAAGCCGAAGCATGGTTGCCGAGCTGCAAACGCCAGGCCCCGACGAAGGCAGCCAGCCCCAGCACCAGCGGCGTCCAGAAACCGCTATGCGCCAGCGGCCGCAACCCTTCGCTGAGCAGCGCACCGAGCAGATCTGGCCCGGCGAACAGGAACGCAGCGCCGCCGATCACCTGCAACAGCAGACCAAAAACAAAACTCACACGCTGCTTCAGGTACAGGCTCAACCAGATGATGAACAAACCACTGGCGGCCCACACCGCACTCGCGGTTTGCCATGGCAACACGAACAGCACGGCGAGGTTGATCAGCACCAGACCGGCCAGCAACACCACTGACAAGCCGCGCAGCAGACGCACGTCACTGCGCACCATTTCGTCGCGGGCCGCGAGCAACATTCCGCCGATCAACGCCAGCCCGATCAGGGACGCGCTGAGCAAACCGCTCCAGCCGGCGCTGAACACCGCAGCAGACTCACCACCCGCCCCTTGCAGCCGCAACAGGAACAACGCACCGCCGAGCAGTTGCACGGCGAACGCGGTGAACAGGAACGTCCTCGATTGCAGGCGCAAGCCGACGAACAGCGTCGCCAACCCGGCCAGCGCCCAACTGATCGCCGTGCCGTGGGTGAAGAAGAACAGCGGCGCCAGCAGATAAAGGAACGTCAGCCCCAGGCAGGCCAATACCGGCAGCCCTTGGCGTTCCCACTTTGAGGCCTGTTCGGGCAATGCTTTGCGTAATTGGTAGAAGCTGAACAGCAGCGCCACACCGAGCATCAACGCCCCCAGCGGCGCGCCCTCGAGCAGGCTGCTCTCGCCGGTCCGCAGTTCACTGAGAAAGGCCAGTGCCGAGCCCAGTTGCAGCAGCAAGGCAAAGGCTCGCGCCAGCGGTCGTTGTTGACGCAGGCCGAGCCAGAAAATCCCCGCGCCTTCCACCGCCCAGGCGGCTGCGGTCCAACGCGCGTCGAGCCCCAAGGGAATCGCCAGGCTGGCGAAGATCACGCCAAGTGCCAGACAGGTTTCCGCCAACAACAGCGCTCGGCCGCCCATCAGCAACCGGGCCAGCCCCATGTAAATCATGCCCAGTGCCAAGGCGCTGAAAGCCGCGGCAAATTCAAGATGCTCCACCAGCGCGAACTGCAAACCGAAACCCACCAGCGGTGGCGCGAACAGCATCGTGCCGTCAACGTAATCGCCCTTGCGCGCTGACCAGTGCAGCAGTGCTTCGCGGCTATCGTCCTCGGGCGCGTCGCTCATTTCCAGCAGCTTGCGCCGAGCAAACAACAAACCGATGGCCAGGTACATCAGGAAAAACAGAATCAGGAACGGCTCGGTACTCCACAGCAATTCCGGTGTATAGGAACGCAGACCCCAGGCCAACCCGATGCCGAAGGTGCCGACAAAACCGATCAGGTTGAGCAACCGCCAGGCCTTGAACCACGCGATGGCGAGGATGCCGGCGTTGAGCAGGGCAAAGTAGCTGAACAACGCGACATGGTTGCCAGCGCCGGTGGAGGTCAGGATCGGCGCGGCGAAACCGCCTAGCGCGGCAGCGGCGGCCAAGCCTAATGCGTTCTGGGTAATGGCGAGAATCGCCGAGAACACTGTTACCACCACCAGCAGTCCCAACGCAGCCGTGGGGTCGAGCAATGGATGCAGGCGCATCGCGGCAAATACCGTCAGGTACAACACCGCAATCCCGGTGCCTTGCAGCATCAGCGCGTAATTGCTGTTGCGCAGGCGCAGCAACCAGCCCAGCGCGAGCAAGCCCAAGGCCGCCGCCGCGACACCGGCATAACGCAACTCGACCGGCACCACCATGCCTTCAGTGGCGTAGCGCAACAGGAAGGCCAGGCCGAGAAACAAGAGCACCACGCCGACCCGCAGCACGGTATTGCCACCGAACAACCAGTTGCGCGCGCCGCTGATGGCGCGCTCGATGAAGTTCGGGCCGCGAGGCGCCGCCGGTTGCTGGGGTTCACGAGCAACCGGATCGGGTTTCCAGGCATCAGCGGGCGGCGGACGACTGGCGTCGGTGGCAGCAGCTGTGATGGGTTCGAGTTCAGGCGGCAGCTCCCAGATCAATTCCGGGGTGGCGACAGGGGCTTGCTCAAGAATGATTTCAGGGGATGGAACCGGTTCGCTGGCCGCAGGTTCACTGGCTTCAGGTGTTTTGACGCCCGACACTTCCAGCAATGCCAATCGCTGCTCGACCGCATTCAGCGCAACCTGCGCCTGATCGAGCAAGCGCCGCTGTTCGGCGGTTTGAGTATTCAAGCGGCTGATGCGGATTGCCTGACCGATACCCAGCCCGAGTAAAGCGCCCAACAGCGCATCGCTGAACGACTCGTCGAGTAGCCAGCCCAGCACCAGCCCAATCAGCATGAAAATCCATTGCATGGTCGATATCCCTAAGCGGCCCATTGCCTTGTGGCGCCTGCACGGACGTCATCGCGGGCAAGCCACGCTCCCACAGGATTTACATGAGCCGTAAGGACGACATATGACCTGTGGGAGCGTGGCTTGCCCGCGATTGACCGCGCAGCGGTCACAGAAACATCCGGCAAAACTGGTGCTTAGTATATCGGTCCGGCCCAACAACCGTCGGACCTGACTCGCAATTATTGCTAAAAGTTACTCCAACGCCTTCCAGATGTCCGTAGCGTACTCGCGAATGGTCCGGTCGGACGAGAACCAACCCATCCGCGCACTGCTCAATACCGCCGAACGCCACCATTCTTTCGAGTCGTGCCAGTGAGCCTCGACGCGCATCTGAGCGTTCCAGTAGGAATCGAAATCGGCGCAGACCAGGAAGCGGTCGTAGTCCACCAGCGAATCGATCAGCGTGGTGTAACGGGACGGATCGTCCGGTGAGAACACCCCGCCGCGAATCGCTTGCAGCACGTCATTGAGTCGATGGGAGGCGGCAATGTCCGGCGCCGCGCTGAACTCATGGTTGAGCTTGCGCGCTTCCACTTGCTCGGCGCTGAGGCCGAAGATGAACATGTGTTCGGCACCGATGCGCTCGCACATCTCCACGTTGGCCCCATCCAGGGTGCCGATGGTCAGAGCGCCATTGAGGCCGAATTTCATATTGCTGGTGCCCGAGGCTTCGAAGCCTGCGGTGGAAATCTGCTCCGACAAGTCCGCCGCCGGAATGATGCTTTCGGCCAGGCTGACGTTGTAATTGGGCAAGAACACCACTTTGAGCAAACCACGTACGGTCGGGTCATTGTTGACCACCCGGGCGATGTCGTTGGTCAGCTTGATGATCAGCTTGGCCTGGTGATAACTGGCCGCCGCTTTGCCGGCGAAGATTTTCACCCGCGGCACCCAGTCGATTTCCGGCTCGGCACGAATCGCCTGATACAGCGCGACGGTGTGCAGCAGGTTGAGCAACTGACGTTTGTATTCGTGGATCCGCTTGACCTGCACGTCGAACATCGCCGCCGGGTTGATCGCGATCCCCAACCGTTCATGAATCAGGTACGCCAGGGCTTTCTTGCTGTGCAACCGCTGTTCGGCGAACTGTTTGCGAAATTCAGTCTTCTCGGCAAACGGTTCCAGCCCTATGAGGCGTTCTTCGGGGTTATCCAGCAGATCCGGGCCGAGGGCGTCGACCATCATCGAGGTCAACTCGGGGTTGGCTTGATAGAGCCAGCGGCGGAAGGTGATGCCGTTGGTCTTGTTGTTGATCCGCTCCGGATAGAGTTTATGCAGTTCGGAGAACACCGTGCTGCGCATCAACTGCGTGTGCAGGCCGGACACGCCGTTGACGCTGTGAGAACCAAGGAATGCCAGGTTGCCCATGCGCACGCGGCGACCGTTGTCTTCCTCGATCAGCGACACCGCACGCAACACGTCGAAATCGTGAACGCCCTTGGCCCGCAATGAGTCGATGTGCTGGGCGTTGATCAAATAAATGATCTGCATGTGCCGTGGCAGCATCCGCTCCATCAAACCGACCGGCCAGGTTTCCAGCGCTTCCGGCAACAGCGTGTGGTTGGTGTACGACAGCGTGTCGACGGTGACCTGCCATGCCGCATCCCACGCCACGTCATAAACGTCGACCAACTGACGCATCAACTCGGCCACGGCAATCGAGGGGTGAGTGTCGTTGAGTTGAATGGCCGCGTGATCGCCCAGGGTCAGCACCGAGGTGTGCATGTTGCGATGGCGGCGCAGCAAATCCTGCAGGGACGCGGCGACGAAGAAGTATTCCTGGCGCAGGCGCAGTTCCTGGCCGGCCTCGGTGCTGTCCGCCGGGTAGAGCACGCGGGAGATACTTTCGGCCCGGGCCACTTCGGCGACCGCACCCAAGTGGTCACCAGCATTGAAGCGTTCCAGGTGCAACTCTTCCATGGCCCGGGCACGCCACAGTCGCAGCGTGTTGACACTCGCGCCGCGCCAACCGACCACCGGGGTGTCATAGGCAATCGCCCGCACGGTTTCCGCCGGGGACCAGACTTGCCTGGATTTGCCGTTTTCATCGGTCACCGTTTCGACACTGCCGCCGAAGCCGATCGGATAGGCGACCTCCGGCCGTTCAAACTCCCACGGGTTACCGAAATCCAGCCAGTGTTCGGTCTGCTCCTGCTGCCAACCGTCGACGATGGCCTGACGGAACAAACCGTGTTCGTAACGAATGCCGTAACCATGGCCGGCGATGCCCAGGGTCGACATGCTTTCCATGAAGCACGCCGCCAGACGCCCGAGGCCTCCGTTGCCCAGTGCAGCATCGGGTTCCAGCAGACGGATGCGTTCCATGTCGACGCCAAGTTCGGTCATGGCCTCGCGGGCCACATCGAGCAGGCCGAGGTTGCTCAGGCTGTCGTAGAGCAAGCGGCCAATCAGGAATTCAAGGGAGAGGTAATAGACCCGTTTCTGGCCTTTGCGGTAGATCTGCCGGGTGTGATCCATCCAGTGCTCGACCATGTGATCGCGCGCCGCCAGGGCGATGGCTTCGAACCAGTCGTGGTCGAAGGCGTGATCCGGGTCTTTGCCCACCGCGTAGGTAAGCTTGGTCAAGACGGCGTCGCGGAATGCGGCCACCTCTGCTTCGCGAACAAGTGGTTCTTGAGTCATCGATAGGACCTCGAGCGAGCGTGAAGTTGTCTGAGCCTAGTCGGTCTGACAGACCATTGAGACTCTGGTTCGGCAGTTTTTCCCGTTAGTGCGAGATAGGTCGACATTACGGTGTCGCGTGCCAGAAACAATGCAGGGGCCGTGCCGGACACAGGGGTTATTTTGCGCCATGCGAAAAAATCTGGCGAAAGGTTGTTCAAAAATCCACCAGTCCCGGTATGATCGCGCGCCCTGATGCACACGCTGGTAACAACCGATGATGAAGCCCAACCTGATCGCCGCCGCGGAGATCGATCGCCTCGATACCTGGGCCAAGTACTCTGCCCCGATGTGCGGTTCCTGCGTGTCCAGCTGTTGCACCTTGCCGGTCGAGGTCAAGATCAAGGATCTGATCCGTATCGGCATCGTCGATGAGTTCGAGCGTGGCGATCCGCCGAAGAACATCGCCAAGCGTTTGCAGAAGGAAGGGATCGTCGAGCGCTATAACCAGAAGTCCGAGATCTTCACCCTTCAGCGCATGAGCAACAACGATTGCCTGTACCTGGATCGTAAGAGCCGTCTGTGCACTATTTATGATAAGCGTCCGGACACCTGCCGCAACCACCCGAAGATCGGACCGCGACCGGGGTATTGCGCGTACAAGCCCAAAGAAGTGGTGCGCGAGAGCAATCCGCGGACGCTGGACAAGTTCTGATCCAGAATCCCGTTGTCTGACGGGACCTCATCGCGGGCAAGCCCGCTCCCACAGTGATTTGTGGTGTTTACATAATCTGTGTTCGGCGCCGCCCCCTGTGGGAGCGGGCTTGCCCGCGATGGGGCCCGAACTGACACCGCACAAACCCCAGACAAACAAAAACGCCCCCGACCGCAAGGTCGGGGGCGTTTTTTTAAGCGCTAACTAAGTCGAAACTCAGTTGCCAGCTTTCTTGGCAGCGCGAGTACGCTCGCTTTCGCCCAGGATCTTCTTGCGAAGACGGATGGACTTAGGAGTGACTTCGCACAATTCGTCTTCTTGAACGAATTCCAGAGCCTGCTCCAGGGTGAAGCGGATAGGCGGAACCAAAGCGATGGTTTCGTCTTTACCCGAAGCACGCATGTTGTCGAGCTTCTTGCCTTTGGTTGGGTTGACGCCCAGGTCGTTGTCGCGGCTGTTGATGCCGACGATCTGACCTTCGTACACGTCTTCACCGTGACCCAGGAACAGTTTGCCGCGAGCTTGCAGGGTTTCCAGCGAGTAAGTCAGCGCCTTACCGGTAGCAACCGAAACCAGCACGCCGTTCTGACGGCCGGACATGTCGCCGGACTTCATCACGTCGTAACGGTCGAAGATCGAGGTCAGGATGCCTGCACCGGAGGTTAGGGTCAGGAACTCGTTACGGAAACCGATCAAGCCACGAGCCGGGATGTTGTACTCAAGGCGCACACGGCCCTTGCCATCCGGAACCATGTTGGTCAGGTCGCCTTTACGGATACCGATCTGTTCCATGATCGAACCTTGCGATTCTTCCGGCAGGTCGATGGTCACGTTTTCGTACGGTTCGTGCTTGACGCCGTCAACCATGCGGATGATCACTTCTGGACGACCAACACCCATTTCGAAGCCTTCGCGACGCATGGTTTCGATCAGTACCGAGAGGTGCAGCTCACCACGGCCGGAGACTTTGAACTTGTCGGCGGTGTCGCCTTCTTCAACGCGCAGAGCAACGTTGTAGAGCAGTTCTTTGTCCAGACGTTCCTTGATGTTACGGCTGGTGACGAACTTGCCTTCTTTACCGCAGAAAGGCGAGTCGTTTACCTGGAAGGTCATGGAAACGGTTGGCTCGTCAACGGTCAGCGGCTTCATCGCTTCGACGTTCAGTGGGTCGCACAGAGTGTCGGAGATGAACAGCTGGTCGAAGCCGCTGATGCAGACGATGTCGCCGGCAGCTGCTTCTTCAACGTCGATGCGGTGCAGACCGTGGTGACCCATCAGCTTCAGGATACGACCGTTACGCTTCTTGCCGTCGGCGTCGATAGCGACAACCGGAGTGTTCGGCTTGATGCGACCACGAGCGATACGGCCAACGCCGATAACACCCAGGAAGCTGTTGTAGTCCAGAGCGGAGATTTGCATCTGGAACGGACCGTCACGGTCGACTTTCGGCGCAGGTACGTTGTCGACGATCGACTGGTACAGCGGAGTCATGTCTTCAGCCATGTCGGTGTGTTCCAGACCGGCAATGCCGTTCAGGGCCGAGGCGTAGACGACTTTGAAGTCCAGCTGTTCTTCGGTAGCACCGAGGTTGTCGAACAGGTCGAAGATCTGGTCCAGAACCCAGTCCGGACGCGCGCCTGGACGGTCAACCTTGTTGATGACCACGATTGGACGCAGGCCGGCTTCGAAAGCCTTCTTGGTCACGAAACGGGTTTGCGGCATAGGGCCGTCTTGAGCGTCAACCAGCAGCAGAACGGAGTCAACCATCGACATTACGCGTTCAACTTCGCCGCCGAAGTCGGCGTGGCCCGGGGTGTCCACGATGTTGATGTGGTAGCCGTTCCAGTTGATGGCGGTGTTTTTCGCCAGAATGGTAATACCGCGCTCTTTCTCCTGGTCGTTGGAGTCCATCACGCGCTCGTCGTTGAGCTCGTTGCGCTCCAGGGTGCCGGATTGACGCAAGAGTTTGTCTACCAGGGTGGTTTTACCATGGTCAACGTGAGCAATGATGGCGATGTTGCGTAGATTTTCGATCACTTGTGTATCTCGATCAGAGGATTCGGTGTGCTGACAAGTCTTGGCAGCGATTTACAGTAGAGTCCGGCAAAGCCGTTACAGCTTGACGGCGGCGTCGGGGGGCCGGTGACGCAGGCCACAGGCAAACAGCCCCGGGCACTTAGCTCGGTCGATAAACGCGCACATTGGCATGCCCCTCACTGAGCAAATGGTGGGCATGCAGGCGACTCATCACGCCTTTGTCGCAATACAACAGGTACTGGCGAGTAGGGTCCAGTTCCTTGAAACGAGCGTTCAATGCATAAAACGGCATCGTCTGCACCTCAATGCCAGCAAGTTCCAGCGGCTCGTCTTCAGCGGCATCCGGGTGACGGATGTCGATGATGATCTGGCCCGCCAGTGCTTCGCTGACTTCTTCGATCTGCAAATCCTGGCCCAATTCGTCGATTACGCGATCGATCGGCACCAGTTTGGCGTTCTCGAGCGCACGCTCAAGTACTGCCATGTCGAATTCTTTCTCTTCATGCTCCACGCGTGGACGCTTGGCGTGGGTCTTTGGGTTCACCGAGATGACCCCGCAGTATTCCGGCATGTGCTTGGCGAAATCGGCAGTACCGATTTCGTTGGCCAGGTCGATGATGTCCTGCTTGTGACTGGCAATCAGTGGACGCAAGACCAGCTTGTCGGTCACGCAGTCGATCACGGACAGGTTCGGCAACGTCTGGCTCGACACCTGGGAAATCGCTTCGCCGGTGACCAGCGCTTCGATCTCCAGCCGATCGGCAATACGGGAAGCAGCGCGCAACATCATACGCTTCAAAACTACGCCCATATGACTGTTATCGACTTTCCCGAGAATTTCTCCCAGTACTTCCTCGAACGGCACACTGACAAATAACACGCGTTGGGAGCTGCCGTACTTCTTCCAGATGAAGTGCGCGACTTCCATGACGCCCAGTTCGTGGGCACGTCCGCCCAGATTGAAGAAGCAGAAATGGCTCATCAGCCCGCGGCGCATGATCTGGTAGGCGGCGACGGTGGAATCGAAGCCACCGGACATCAGTACAAGCGTCTGTTCCAGGGCACCCAGCGGATAACCGCCGATGCTGTTGTGCTGGCTGTGGATCACGAACAACCGTTTGTCGCGAATTTCGATGCGAACTTCGATTTCAGGCTCTTTGAGCGAGATTCCGGCGGCGCCGCACTGACGACGCAGTTGGCTGCCGACGTATTTCTCGACGTCCATGGAGCTGAATTCGTGCTTGCCGGCACGCTTGCAGCGCACCGAAAAGATCTTTCCGGCCAGGGCGTCACCGAAATGCTGCTTGCACTTGGCGACGATGTCGTCGAAGTCGCCCAACGGATATTCATCGACCTGCAGGAAATGCGCGATGCCCGGCATGCAGCTCAGGCGCTCGGTCATCTCCTTCAGGGCTTTCGGCTCGCTGACGCGGGTTTCCAGCTCGAGATTGTCCCACACACCGTTCACCACCACAGCCGGGTCCAGATCGCGGAGCACGGTACGGATGTTTTTGGCCAACTGGCGGATGAAACGCATCCGTACCGGGCGGCTCTTGATGGTGATCTCGGGAAAGACTTTTACGATTAGTTTCATGAAAACAGCGCGCGCTGGGCCAGCCGAAAAAGGGGGGCGCGGATTATAGCGGAAATTGCTCAAGGTTTAACCAGTTAATGTGCAGAAGGTTTTGCACGCACCAAAACGGGTCATTTATGGATTTCAACGCTACATTACAGGGCGAGGTTTGGCGCTTTTCGAGGCATTGCACCTTTATAAGCGTGATATTGGGGCAAAAAACCCATGGTGGGGCACTGGCATGCAATTTGCTCCCTTGTGAGGCAGGTTGCCATGGCAGAGTATTCGCGCCGGCATCACCCACATTCTAAGGGCATCCACTACTAAGCCCGAAGCCACCCGGAGGACACTATGTCGAAGTCGGTTCAACTCATCAAAGATCATGACGTCAAGTGGATTGATCTGCGCTTCACGGACACCAAAGGCACTCAGCACCACGTGACCATGCCGGCTCGCGATGGGCTGGATGAAGCTTTCTTCGAAGAAGGCAAAATGTTCGACGGTTCCTCCATCGCTGGCTGGAAAGGCATCGAAGCTTCCGACATGATCCTGATGCCGGACGACAGCACTGCCGTTCTCGACCCGTTCACCGAAGAGCCGACCCTGATCCTGGTTTGCGACGTGATCGAGCCTTCGACCATGCAAGGCTACGACCGTGACCCACGTGCGATCGCCAAGCGTGCCGAGGAATACCTGAAGTCGACTGGTATCGGCGACACCGTATTCGTGGGTCCAGAGCCTGAATTCTTCATCTTCGACGAAGTGAAGTTCAAGTCCGACATCTCAGGTTCGATGTTCAAAATCTTCTCCGAACAAGGTTCGTGGATGTCCGACCAGGACGTGGAAGGCGGCAACAAAGGCCACCGTCCAGGCGTCAAAGGCGGCTACTTCCCTGTTCCGCCGTTCGACCACGACCACGAAATCCGTACCTCCATGTGCAACGCCATGGAAGAAATGGGCCTGGTCATCGAAGTTCACCACCACGAAGTGGCGACTGCCGGTCAGAACGAAATCGGCGTGAAGTTCAACACCCTGGTTGCCAAGGCTGACGAAGTTCAAACCCTGAAGTACTGCGTACACAACGTTGCTGACGCATACGGCCGCACCGCGACCTTCATGCCTAAGCCTCTGTACGGCGACAACGGTTCGGGTATGCACGTTCACCTGTCCATCGCTAAAGATGGCAAGAACACCTTCGCTGGCGAAGGCTATGCCGGCCTGTCCGATACCGCTCTGTACTTCATCGGCGGCATCATCAAGCACGGTAAGGCTCTGAACGGCTTCACCAACCCGTCGACCAACTCCTACAAGCGTCTGGTCCCAGGTTTCGAAGCTCCAGTGATGCTGGCTTACTCGGCTCGTAACCGTTCGGCTTCGATCCGTATTCCTTACGTGTCCAGCCCTCGTGCTCGCCGTATCGAAGCTCGCTTCCCGGATCCAGCAGCTAACCCGTACCTGGGCTTCGCTGCACTGTTGATGGCTGGCCTGGACGGCATCCAGAACAAGATCCACCCAGGCGACGCAGCTGACAAAAACCTGTACGACCTGCCGCCTGAAGAGGCGAAAGAGATCCCACAAGTTTGCGGCAGCCTGAAAGAAGCCCTGGAAGAGCTGGACAAAGGTCGTGCGTTCCTGACCAAAGGCGGCGTTTTCAGCGACGATTTCATCGACGCTTACATCGCTCTGAAAAGCGAAGAAGAAATCAAGGTTCGTACCTTCGTACACCCACTGGAATATGAGCTGTACTACAGCTGCTGATCCGGTAGCGCCGCGCTACGCGGCGTGACAAAAGAGAGGCCTCCTTCGGGAGGCCTTTTTTATGGGCGACCGCCTGTCATCGGACGCCCGGTTGCGTGCATCATGGCCTTCATCCGATAAAGCCGAGATGCCTCATGCGCCTACGCCCATGCCTTGCCCTGTTCACCGCCCTGCTGGCCAACAACGCTTTTGCCAGCCCGGCACCTGCTGCCCTCGCCCCGCTGCTTGGCACCATCGAAGAACGCCTGGCAATTGCCGATCAGGTCGCGCTGAGCAAATGGGACAGCGGCAAACCGGTCGAGGACCGGCAGCGCGAGCGCGAAGTCATTGCCGGCGCCGTCGCCCTGGCACCGACCTATAAATTGAGCAACGAAGCCGTCGAACAGTTCTTCTCGGCGCAGATCGAGGCCAACAAACTGGTGCAATACGCGCACCTGTCTGACTGGCATGCGCAAGGCAAGGCGCCCAACGACCCTCGCCCCGATCTCGTCGGGCAGATCCGCCCGCAACTTGATCAGTTACAAAAACGCCTGCTGCAACAACTGGCTGATTTCGGCCCTTATCGCAACGACCCGCAGTGCCCGTCCTGGCTGGCCAAGGCCAATAAAACCAATACCCAAGCGTCACTGCGAAAGCTTGCCCAGGTACGCGCCACCGCCGAGTTGTGCAGCGCCAGCCGCTGAGTTGGTCTGCCGGCGTGCGCTGAAGTGCTCTATGCTCAGCGCTTAGTCGCCATGAACGGAACAGGGCCGGACACTTGCCCAACGGCCAATGGAAGCCTGCAATGCGCTCATTGTTGTTATGCCTGCTTGTGCTGATCGCCCTGCCCGCCGCCGCGCAGATCTACAAATACACCGACGCCAACGGCAACACCGCGTACAGCAATCAACCGCCCTATGGCGTAAAAGCTCAACCCGTGGAGTTGCCACCGCTCAACAGCGTCGAGATTCAACCGCCGAGCGAGCCTGTTGCGCCCGCGCAATCCAGCAGCAGTGAACAGCCCAACAGCGCCTATCAGGTGCTGGAGCTGACCGGTCTGCCCACTGAAGAAGCCCTGCGCGCCAACAACGGCACGTTCACTGTCGGTGTATTGATCCAACCGCGCCTGCAAGGCTCTCATCGTTTGAGGTTGTTCCTGGACGATCAACCCTACGGCCAACCGAGCAACGTCCCGATTCTGCAACTGGTGAACATCGATCGAGGCGAACACCGCCTCGCGGTTCAGGTCATCGATGGGCAAAACGTCGTGCAACAGAGCTCCACCGTGACTTTCACCGTACAACGGGTGCATAAGCCTTGAGGTTCTGGCTGTTGGTCGCCTGCCTGATCAGCCTGCCGGCAATGGCCGAGGTTTTCACCTACATCGACGCCCAGGGCAATCGGGTTTTCACCGATCAGCCGGGCACCCGTAACGCCAAGCGTGTGCCACTGGCGACCAGCAATCGAATGTCGGCCAACCCGAGCGGCGCCGCGCCCATGACGTCCGCGAAAAACCAGGCCAAGCCCCTGTTTCATTACGACATGCTTCGTGTGCTGGTGCCGGACCCGGATGCCACGATCCGTAGTACTGCCGGTGAATTGATCGTCAGCGTTACCAGCGAACCCGGCCTGCAACAGGGTCATCACTACCGTTTGCTGCTGGATGGCAAGCCCACCGCCGAGCCAGGCCCGAGCCCGGTGTTCGCCCTGAGCAACATCGACCGTGGCAGCCATCACCTGTCGGTGGAAATCCTCGACGAACAGGGCCGTACCGTCGAGCGCACGGCCAATCAACCGTTCCACATGCAGCGTATTTCCCTCGCGCAGAAACGCCAGGTCAATCCCTGCGTCCTTACCGACTACGGTCAACGGCCGGAATGCCCCCTCAAAGACAAACCCGAAGAAGAAAAAAGCTTCTTCTGGCGCTGATGCCGGTCAGTTAAGGCGCAGAACCTATGGGAGCGTGGCTTGCCCGCGAAGAACGATGACGCGCAATACCTGAAAAACCGCGGTGCATTCTTCGCGGGCAAGCCACGCTCCCACAGGATTCTCGTCGCTCAAATTTCTTCGCCACAGGCTCTGCACTTGAACTGGCCTTTCCACCGTCCCGCCCTTCTTCTAACTTCGTTCAAGTTTGCGCACTATATTGGTGCAATACACTGCACCGTACTCACATCCCAACCCATTTTGGTTCGAAAGTACCCGCGAAAGCTGGCAGAACGCCACGAAAATGAGCGTCAAACGCCTGTTTCAGGCTCTAAACGCTTCTTTTCGGAGCCTTGGTTTGGTTTTTGCATTTTCCTTGCATCGCCGCGTTATCCACGCGCATGCCCTGCTCCAAAAGAGGTCCTGATGACCATTAGCGACGCACTACACCGCTTGCTACTCGACAACCTGACCACCGCCACCATTCTGCTCGACGCCGAACTGCGCCTTGAGTACATGAACCCGGCGGCGGAGATGCTGCTGGCCATCAGCGGCCAGCGTAGCCATGGGCAACTCATCAGCGAGTTGTTCACCGAATCCACCGAGGCGCTGAATTCCCTTCGCCAGGCAGTCGAGCAGGCGCATCCGTTCACCAAGCGCGAAGCCATGCTCACCGCCCTCACCGGACAAACCCTGACCGTCGACTACGCCGTGACACCGATCCTGAGCAATGGCGCTACGCTGCTGTTGCTGGAGGTTCACCCGCGTGACCGCTTGTTGCGGATCACCAAGGAAGAGGCGCAACTGTCGAAGCAGGAGACCAGCAAGATGCTGGTACGCGGCCTCGCCCACGAAATCAAAAACCCTCTCGGCGGGATTCGCGGCGCGGCGCAGTTGCTTGCCCGTGAATTGCCGGAAGAAAGCCTGCGCGATTACACCAACGTCATCATTGAAGAAGCCGATCGCCTGCGCAATCTGGTGGATCGCATGCTCGGCTCCAACAAATTGCCGTCGCTGGCCATGTGCAACGTCCATGAGGTGCTGGAGCGCGTGGGTCAGTTGGTGGAGGCCGAAAGTCAGGGCTGCATCACTTTGGTGCGCGACTACGACCCAAGCATTCCAGATGTCCTGATTGATCGCGAACAGATGATTCAGGCCGTCCTGAACATCGTGCGCAACGCGATGCAGGCCATCAGCAGCCAGAACGAACTGCGCCTTGGCCGCATCAGCTTGCGTACCCGCGCCATGCGCCAGTTCACCATCGGCCACGTGCGCCATCGCCTGGTAACCAAGATCGAAATCATCGACAACGGTCCGGGGATCCCCGCCGAGCTACAGGAAACCATCTTCTTTCCCATGGTCAGCGGTCGCCCGGACGGTACCGGGCTCGGCCTGGCCATTACCCAGAACATCATTAGCCAGCACCAGGGCCTGATCGAATGTGACAGCCATCCAGGCCACACCACGTTCTCGATCTTTCTGCCACTGGAACAAGGAGCCACATCGACATGAGCCGTAGTGAAACCGTGTGGATCGTCGATGACGACCGTTCTATCCGTTGGGTCCTGGAAAAAGCCTTGCAGCAGGAAGGCATGACCACGCAAAGCTTCGACAGCGCCGATGGCGTGATGAGCCGCCTGGCGCGCCAGCAGCCGGACGTGATCATCTCCGACATCCGCATGCCGGGTGCCAGCGGTCTGGACCTTCTGGCACGGATTCGCGAACAACACCCACGACTGCCGGTGATCATCATGACCGCGCACTCCGACCTGGACAGCGCTGTCGCGTCCTATCAGGGCGGCGCGTTTGAATACCTGCCCAAGCCGTTCGATGTCGACGAAGCCGTCTCCCTGGTCAAGCGCGCCAACCAGCACGCTCAGGAACAGCAAGGCCTGGAAGTCCCGGTCGCCCTGACCCGTACGCCAGAAATCATCGGTGAAGCACCGGCGATGCAGGAAGTGTTTCGCGCCATCGGGCGCTTGAGCCACTCCAACATCACCGTGCTGATCAATGGCGAATCCGGTACCGGTAAAGAACTGGTGGCCCACGCCCTGCACCGTCACAGCCCACGGGCGGCCTCGCCGTTCATTGCGCTGAACATGGCGGCGATCCCCAAGGACCTGATGGAATCCGAGCTGTTCGGCCATGAAAAAGGCGCATTCACCGGTGCGGCCAACCTGCGTCGCGGGCGTTTTGAGCAGGCTGACGGCGGCACACTGTTCCTCGATGAAATCGGCGACATGCCGGCGGATACCCAGACGCGCTTGCTGCGGGTATTGGCGGACGGTGAGTTCTACCGCGTCGGCGGCCATGTACCGGTGAAGGTCGATGTGCGAATCATCGCCGCGACTCACCAGAATCTGGAAACCCTGGTGCATGCCGGCAAATTCCGTGAGGACTTGTTCCACCGCCTCAACGTGATCCGCATCCACATTCCACGGCTGTCGGACCGTCGCGAAGACATCCCGACCCTGGCCAAGCACTTCCTCAGCCGCGCCGCGCAAGAACTGGCGGTGGAACCGAAGCTGCTGAAAAGCGAAACCGAGGAATACCTGAAGAACCTGCCGTGGCCGGGCAACGTGCGTCAGCTGGAAAATACTTGCCGCTGGATCACGGTGATGGCTTCGGGTCGCGAAGTGCACATCAGCGACTTGCCGCCGGAGCTGCTGAGCCTGCCGCAGGATTCGGCGCCGGTGACCAACTGGGAGCAAGCGTTGCGTCAGTGGGCTGATCAGGCGCTGGCTCGCGGCCAGTCGAGCCTGCTCGACAGCGCCGTGCCGGCTTTCGAGCGGATCATGATCGAGACCGCTCTCAAACACACCGCCGGCCGCCGCCGCGACGCTGCGGTTTTGCTGGGTTGGGGGCGTAATACCCTGACTCGCAAGATCAAGGAACTGGGGATGAAGGTTGATGGTGGGGATGATGATGAAGGGGATGAGGGTTAAACAGCCTTTGGCTCTTCGCTGATCGTTAGATCCAATCGCGGGCAAGCCCGCTCCCACAGGAATTGTGCCAAGCCGTCTTTTTGTGGCTGACATGAAATCCATGTGGGAGCGGGCTTGCCCGCGAAGAGGCCATCACATTCAACATTGATGTTGAATGACACACCGCTTTCGCGAGCAAGCCCGCTCCCACATTTTGAGCTCAATGCACCGCGGCAAGGCACCATGAACCGCAATCGCGCACGACAACCGATCCAAAATTCCGCATGTACCTGCAAGAAAACCCATATCGCAGAAACACAAAAGCCCCGAATTACGGGGCTTTCAGGTCAGCTCAGCGGCTTTCTGCTTCCACTTGTTAAAAACTGGCACGCCCCCTGCAATAGTCCAATCAGTGATTCGATTCACTACCCTGTTTCGGGGACCTTGGTACAGGCAGGCCGGGGATTCCCCTCTTTACACCGGGCTCACGCCGCAATGCGCGAGCCCATCCCGTTTTGGGGACCTTGGTACAGGCAGGCCGGGGATTCCCTCTTTACACCAGGCTCACGCCGCAATGCGCGAGCCCATCCCGTTTTGGGGACCTTGGTACAGGCAGGCCGGGGATTCCCTCTTTACACCAGGCTCACGCCGCAATGCGCGAGCCCATCCCGTTTTGGGGACCTTGGTACAGGCAGGCCGGGGATTCCCTCTTTACACCGAGCTCACGCCGCAATGCGCGAGCCCATCCCGTTTTGGGGACCTTGGTACAGGCAGGCCGGGGATTCCCTCTTTACACCAGGCTCACGCCGCAACGCGCGAGCCCTCCTGTTTTGGGGTCCTTGGTACAGGCAGGCCGGGGATTCCCTCTTTTATTGCTCTCGGAGATGGATCTCCAGCCGCCAGCGGTCATCGACTTCGCTACCGGCCCACTCGCCCTGCAGCGGCCGGGCCGCCACCACCGTCAGCAACAATCCCCCATCACTCAATCGCGTTCGCCAATTCACGTCCTTGCCATTGAGCTTTAGCTGACCTTTCTGTGCACGGCCTTCAGCCTCGAACAACAGCGCCACGCTGCCGTCGACTATCTCGCCGTGGGTTTTGGGTTCGTTGTTGAACCACACCACCAGCCCATCGCTCGTCACCTCGACCTGCTGCAAAACGCTGGGGTCGGGGGTGGTCAGGCGACCGATCATCAGGCCCACCATCATCCCGACAATTGCCAGCGAAGCCATCACCCGCGGGAATAGTTTCGAACGAGGGTCCTTTGGCGGCGTAGAATGCCCATCATCTTTACCTTCGGAGCCGTGCATGTTTCACGTCATCCTTTTCCAACCAGAAATTCCGCCGAATACCGGCAACGTTATCAGGCTGTGCGCCAACAGTGGCTGCCACCTGCATTTGATCGAACCGCTGGGCTTCGAGATGGACGACAAGCGTCTGCGCCGGGCCGGCCTCGATTACCATGAGTATGCCACCCTGCAACGCCACGCAGATCTTGCCAGCTGTCTGGAAAGCCTCGGCCATCCTCGGCTGTTCGCCTTTACCACCAAGGGCTCGCGGCCATTTCACGACGCCAGTTTCGCTGAGGGCGATGCCTTCCTGTTCGGCCCGGAAAGCCGTGGCTTGCCGGCCGAAGTGCTCGACGCCCTACCCGGCGAACAACGCCTGCGTTTGCCGATGCGCGAAGGCTGCCGCAGCCTGAACTTGTCCAACACCGTGGCCGTCGCCGTGTATGAAGGCTGGCGCCAGCTCGGATTCAAGTAACCTCAGATCATTTTCGCCTGACAGAAACAATCGCGGGCAAGCCCGCTCCCACAGGTTTTGCACAATCCTGTGGGAGCGGGCTTGCCCGCGATTTTCAGCAGCGCAGCTTATTGAACGGTTGGAGTCTCGCCAGCCGCCTGCATACGTTGCAGCTCTTGTGCGTACAGCGCGTCGAAGTTCACCGGGGCCAGCATCAGGGCCGGGAACGAACCGCGGGTCACCAGGCTGTCCAGGGTTTCACGAGCGTACGGGAACAGGATGTTCGGGCAGAACGCGCCGAGCGTGTGGCTCATCGAAGCATCGTCCAGGTTCTTGATCAGGAAGATCCCGGCCTGTTGCACTTCAGCAATGAACGCCACTTCTTCACCGTTTTTCACGGTGACCGACAGGGTCAGTACGACCTCATGGAAGTCGCCTTCCAGAGCCTTCTGACGCGTGTTCAGATCCAGACCAACGCTTGGCTCCCACTGCTGGCGAAAGATCGCCGGGCTTTTCGGGGCTTCGAAGGACAAGTCACGTACGTAGATGCGCTGCAAGGAAAATTGCGGTGCGGTTTCTTCTTCGCTAGCTGCAGTGTTCTGTTGGTCAGTCATCTCAGATCCTTTCTGATCTCGGGTCTTGTAGGGTTGGCTATTTCAAGTAAGGCAGTCAGGCCTTGAGCATGGCGTCGAGCTTGCCGGCGCGCTCCAGGGCAAACAAATCATCACAGCCGCCAACGTGGGTGCTGCCGATCCAGATCTGCGGCACGGACGTACGTCCGGCCTTCTGAGCCATCGCGGCACGCACCTGCGGCTTGCCATCGACCTTGATCTCTTCGAAGGCTACGCCTTTGTTCTCGAGCAGGTACTTGGCTCGCGAGCAATAAGGGCAGTAATCGCTGGAATAGACGACGACGTTGTTCATATCACTTCACCAGCGGCAGATTGTCGGCTTTCCAGCTGGAAATACCGCCGGACAGCTTGGCGGCGGTGAAGCCGGCTTTCATCAGTTCGCGGGCATGAGTGCCGGCAGTCTGGCCCATGGCGTCGACCAGGATAATGGTCTTGGCCTTGTGCTTTTCCAGTTCGCCGACGCGAGCGGTCAGTTTGTCGTGAGGAATGTTCAGCGCGCCAACAATGTGACCGGCGGTGAAATCCTTGATCGGACGGATGTCGATCACCACGCCTGCGTCTTTGTTGACAAGCCCGGTCAGTTCACCGGTGCTCAGGCTGCGGCCGCCGCCTTGCATCTGATAAGCGATCAGCAACGCCAGCAGTACGACGAAGATACCGACAAGCAAATAGTGGTTAGTGGCAAATTCAATCAGGTGAGCAACCATCGAAGGAGGTTCCAGGGCGTTAAAATGTCGGCCAGTATACACAGCCACTATGGTGGGCCAAACCCCGTCCGGCGGTGACGCGGCTGGAACTTCGCTTTAAACTGCCACTCCCTTTTCCATCGCCCTCTTTATAACTCAGCCACGAGTGGAATCTATGACTACGACGCCTAAACCTTTGGTCCTGATGATTCTCGACGGCTTCGGTCACAGTGACAGCCAGGAATCCAACGCCATCTATGCCGCGAAGAAGCCCGTACTGGACCGCTTGTGGGCCAGCGTGCCGAACGGCCTGATCTCGGGCAGCGGCATGGACGTCGGCTTGCCGGACGGCCAGATGGGTAACTCCGAAGTCGGTCACATGAACCTTGGCGCCGGCCGGGTGGTGTATCAGGACTTCACGCGTGTGACCAAAGCGATCCGCGATGGCGAGTTCTTCGAGAACCCGACCATCTGCGCCGCGGTGGATAAAGCCGTTGCTGCCGGCAAAGCCGTGCACTTCATGGGCCTGCTGTCCGATGGCGGCGTTCACAGCCACCAGGACCACCTGGTCGCCATGGCTGAACTGGCCTACAAGCGCGGCGCCGAGAAAATTTATCTGCACGCCTTCCTTGATGGCCGCGATACGCCGCCGAAAAGCGCCCAGTCATCGATCGAGTTGCTGGATGCGACCTTCGAAGCCCTCGGCAAAGGCCGGATCGCCAGCATTATTGGCCGTTACTACGCCATGGACCGCGACAACCGTTGGGACCGCGTGTCCCAGGCCTACAACCTGATTGCCGACGGCAACAGCGAATTCAATGCCGCCACTGCGCAGGAAGGCCTGCAAGCCGCTTACGAACGTGGCGCAAGCGACGAATTCGTCAAAGCCACCTCCATCGGCGAACCGGTGAAAGTCGAAGACGGCGACGCCGTGGTCTTCATGAACTTCCGCGCCGACCGTGCCCGCGAACTGACCCGTGTGTTCGTCGAAGATGACTTCAAGGAATTCGAACGTGCTCGCCAGCCAAAACTGGCCGGTTTCGTCATGCTGACCCAATACGCCGCCAGCATCCCCGCGCCGTCGGCCTTCGCCGCGAGCAGCCTGGACAACGTGCTGGGCGATTACCTGGCGAAAAACGGCAAGACGCAGCTGCGCATCGCCGAAACCGAGAAGTACGCCCACGTGACTTTCTTCTTCTCTGGCGGTCGCGAAGAACCGTTCCCGGGCGAAGAACGCATCCTGATCCCGTCGCCGAAAGTCGCCACCTATGACTTGCAGCCCGAGATGAGCGCCCCGGAAGTCACCGACCGCATCGTCGATGCCATTGAAAACCAGCGTTACGACGTGATCGTGGTCAACTACGCCAACGGCGACATGGTCGGCCATAGCGGTGTGTTCGACGCGGCAGTCAAAGCGGTTGAATGCCTGGACCTGTGCGTCGGCCGTATCGTCGATGCCCTGGAAAAGGTCGGCGGCGAAGCTCTGATTACTGCTGACCACGGCAACGTCGAGCAAATGTCCGACGCATCCACTGGCCAGGCGCACACCGCGCATACCACCGAGCCGGTGCCGTTCATCTATGTCGGCAAGCGTGATTTCAAGGTCCGCGACGGCGGCGTGCTGGCGGATGTTGCGCCGACCATGCTGATGTTGCTGGGGCTTGAGAAACCGGCGGAGATGACGGGCACTTCGATTCTGGTCTGATCAGATCCATCTGACGACACCAAACCCTGTGGGAGCGGCGGTGCGACGATTCGACTTGCCCGCGATAGCAATCTGACAGCCAAGTTCTATGTTGAATGTCAGGACGTCATCGCGGGCAAGTCGAATCGTCGCACCGCCGCTCCCACAGTGGTTTGTGGTGGTTTCGAAGACTAATTACCCCTGAACCCCACTCCAGTTATCACACAGCCCCAATTGGGCATTTTTTTTGCTGCGCTTGGCGGGCATACTAGGCCGTCCCTTTCCCTGGTGCCGCCCGCCTCTATGCTTCGCGTCCTGATAGCCCTTGCCCTGACTTGCCTGCTTCAACCGGCCTTTGCCGACGAGCGCACGCAAACCCAACAACAGTTGGACGCCACGCGTCAGGACATTGCCGAGCTGAAGAAACTGCTGGGTAAACTCCAGGAAGAAAAATCCGGGGTGCAGAAAGACCTTAAAGGCACCGAAACCGAGATGGGCAAGCTCGAGAAGCAGGTCGATGCCCTGCAAAAAGAGCTGAAGAAAAGCGAATCCGAGCTACAGCGACTCGATGCTGAGAAAAAAAAACTCCAGAGCGCGCGCATTGAACAGCAACGACTGATCGCCATCCAGGCCCGTGCGGCCTATCAGAACGGCCGTCAGGAATACCTCAAGCTGCTGCTCAATCAACAGAACCCGGAAAAATTCGCCCGCACCCTCACCTATTACGACTACCTGAGCCAGGCCCGCCTGGAGCAGCTGAAGAACTTCAACGAAACCCTGCGCCAACTGGCCAATGTCGAAAAAGACATCGGCCTGCAGCAAGCGCAATTGCTGGTGCAGAAAAGCAGCCTAGACAGCCAGCGCGACGAACTCGACAAGGTCCGCCAAGAGCGTCAGCAAGTCCTGGCCAAGCTCAACGACGACGTGAAGGCCCGCGACCAGAAACTGGCGGCGCGCGAGCAGGATCAGGCAGACCTGTCTAAAGTTCTTAAAACCATTGAAGAAACCTTGGCCCGTCAGGCTCGAGAGGCAGAAGAGGCGCGGCAAAAAGCGCTGATCGCCCAGCAGGAAGCCGAAAAAAAGCGTTTACGTGAGGCTCAGGCTGAAGCAGATGCCACCGATGCCCCACGCAAACCCGTTAAATCGACACCCGGCGCACTGGTTTCAAGTTCAGGCGAAACCTTTGGCGGTCCCTTTGCTTCCACTCGCGGCAGACTTCCATGGCCGGTTGATGGTCGACTGCTGGCGCGCTTCGGTGAAAGCCGTGGCGACGATGCCCGCACCAAGTGGGATGGCGTGATGATCAGCGCTTCCGCCGGCAGCCAGGTGCATGCCGTTCACGGCGGCCGCGTGGTGTTTGCCGACTGGCTGCGTGGCGCCGGGTTGCTGGTGATTCTCGACCACGGCAACGGTTTTTTGAGTCTTTATGGTCACAACCAGACGCTGCTCAAGTCTGCGGGTGACGTGGTAAAAGCCGGTGAGTCCATCTCCACTGTCGGTAGCAGTGGCGGGCAGGACACACCAGCGCTGTATTTCGCTATTCGTCAGCAGGGTCACCCGAGTGATCCGGCGCAATGGTGTCGTGCGCAAGGATAAGCACGTTACCTAATTCAGGAGTTCGTTCGACATGCTGTATTTGTCCCGCCTTACCTCGCTGGCCCTGACGATTGCCCTGGTGATCGGCGCGCCGTTGGCGTTTGCTGCTCAACCGGCTCCGGCGGTCGCACCTGCCGGCACCGCTGCGACCACCAAGGCGCCATTGCCGCTGGACGAGTTGCGCACCTTTGCCGAAGTCATGGACCGGATCAAGGCAGCCTACGTAGAACCGGTGGACGACAAGACCCTGCTGGAAAACGCCATCAAAGGCATGCTCAGCAACCTCGACCCGCACTCCGCCTATCTGGGCCCGGAAGACTTCGCTGAATTGCAGGAAAGCACCAGCGGCGAATTCGGCGGCCTGGGCATCGAAGTCGGTGCCGAAGACGGTTTCATCAAAGTGGTTTCGCCCATTGATGACACCCCGGCCTCCAAGGCTGGCATTCAGGCCGGCGACTTCATCGTCAAGATCAACGGCCAGCCGACTCGCGGCCAGAGCATGACCGAAGCCGTGGACAAGATGCGCGGCAAGATCGGCCAGAAGATCACCCTGACCCTGGTGCGCGACGGCGGTGCGCCATTCGACGTGACGCTGGTCCGCGCAATCATTCAAGTGAAGAGCGTGAAGAGCCAGTTGCTGGAGTCCGGCTACGGCTACATCCGCATCACCCAGTTCCAGGTCAAGACCGGCGAAGAGGTCTCCAAGGCCCTGGCCAAGCTGCGCAAGGACAATGGCAAGAAGCTCAGCGGTATCGTCCTCGACCTGCGCAACAACCCGGGCGGCGTGCTGCAATCGGCGGTGGAAGTGGTCGACCACTTCATCACCAAGGGCCTGATCGTGTACACCAAGGGCCGCATCGCCAACTCCGAACTGCGCTTCTCCGCCACCGGCAAGGACGAAAGTGAAGCCGTGCCAATGGTCGTACTGATCAATGGCGGCAGCGCCTCGGCCTCGGAAATTGTCGCCGGAGCATTGCAGGATCAGAAACGAGCAGTGGTCATGGGCACCACCAGTTTCGGCAAAGGCTCGGTCCAGACCGTGTTGCCACTGAACAACGAACGTGCACTGAAAATCACCACGGCGCTGTACTACACGCCGAACGGCCGCTCGATCCAGGCACAGGGCATCGTCCCGGACATCGAAGTGCGCAAGGCCAAGATCACTAATGAGCAAGACGGCGAATACTTCAAGGAAGCCGATCTGCAAGGTCACCTGGGCAATGGCAATGGCGGCGCCGACAAACCGACTGGTTCCAGTGGCAAAGCCAAGGCCATGCCACAGGATGACGATTACCAGTTGGCTCAGGCCCTGAGCCTGCTCAAAGGGCTGAGCATCACCTCCGGCCGCTGAGATGCGCCTGCGGTTGCTCCTCGGTCTGCTGTGCTGTCTGGCGGGTGTCGCTCACGCGGCGCCTGCCACAACAGCGGCCACACCTCACAAGGCTTATCTGAGCCTGATCATCGATGACCTGGGGCAGAACCTGCCCCGGGATCGCCGCGTGTTGGCCCTGCCCGGCCCGGTCACCACGGCAATCATGCCCGATACGCCCCACGCCACCGAATTCGCTCGCGAAGCCCATCGCGCCGGCAAGATCGTCATCCTGCACATGCCCATGGACCCGGCCACCGGGCCGTTTGCCTGGCATCCCGAGTTGCCCATCGAAGAGCTCGAAAAGCGCTTGAATGCGGCGTTCCAGGCTGTGCCGTATACCGCTGGCATCAACAACCACATGGGCAGCCGCATGACCGTTCAGCAACCGGCCATGGCCTGGCTGATGGCGGACTTGCAGCGGCGGCACAAGTTCTTCGTCGACAGCCGCACCAGCGCGCAAACCGTGGCGGCCGCCGAGGCGCAGAAGATCGGTTTGGCGAGCGTTTCGCGGGATGTGTTCCTCGATGACGAGCCCACTGAAGCCGCCATTTTTACTCAGCTACAGACGGCTATCAGCCTGGCGCGAAAGCAGGGTTCTGCGGTGATGATCGGGCATCCGTATCCGCAGACATTGGCGGTGCTTGAACGTGAATTGCCCAAGCTCAAGGCTCAGGGCATTGACTGGATCGACATCAAACAGATGATCAGTGTGCGCGGCAATCGCGCGACGGCTGCGCATGGCAAGGATGGCGTCTACCGCTAACTTGCCGCACCACAAAACCACTGTGGGAGCGAGCCTGCTCGCGATGGCGGTATGTCAGACAACAATGATGTCGACTGACACTCCTTCATCGCGAACAGGCTCGCTCCCACATTGGTATAGGCATGCCAGACGGTTGGGCGTTGAACGCTACAAATACCGCGACATGATCTCGTCTACCACGCCTTCCTTGCGCAGCTGATCCAGCGCGGCTTGCAGCTTGGCGACGGTTTCGTCCGGCACGTCTTTATTCAGCGCCAGGTACAACTCGGCGCTGTTGAAGCGCAGCACGGTCTTGAGCCCGTTCACGCCTTCCTGGCGCGCCAGATAGCGGCCTGCCGGATCACCGGTGGCCCACAGGTCGATCTGGCCGTTGACCAGTTTTTTGGCGTTGTCTTGATCGCGCAGCACAACAATCGGTTTCAGTCCTTGCTTGGCCAGCGTCTCGGCAATCGCATCGCCCTTGTAGGCGCCAATCTTGTATTTGCGCGCCTGCTCCAACGACTCGAGGGTGATCTTGCTATCGGCCTTGGCCAGCATGATCCAGTCGTCCGGGCCGATAGGGCCGACCCACTTGAAGAGTTTCTCGCGGTCCGGCAATCGCGCCATAACGAACACGCCATAACCGGGTTTTTCCAGGGCGAGTTTGTAGATTCGCTCCCAGGGGAAACGTAGCGTCAGGCTGTAAGTGATGTCGGCGCGTTTGAACATCTCACGGACAACGTCCACGGCAATGCCGTTGATGTTCTCGTCCTGAGCGAAATTTTTGCCGTTCTTCGCCATGTTGTACGGCGGGAAGTTTTCCGTCAGCAACACCAGACCGGTGCCGGGATTTTCTTCGGCGTGAACTCCGTTGATGAACAACAGAGAAGCGCTGGCGAGGACAAGAAGAAGACGTTTAAGCATGTCGGGCTACCGAAATCCATGGCGTGCCCAAGAGTGCCTTGAGCCCGCCATGCTGTCCACTGGCCTGTACTGTTTAGCGCATCACGATGCCGCGACGAGCCATGTAAGCCTTGGCTTCCTGCACGGTGTATTCGCCGAAGTGGAAAATACTCGCCGCCAGCACCGCGCTGGCGTGGCCTTCGAGGATGCCGTCGGCCAAGTGCTGCAAGTTGCCGACACCACCGGACGCGATCACCGGAATCCCCAGCGCATCGCTGATGGCGCGGGTGACGCCCAGGTCGAAGCCGTTTTTCATACCGTCCTGGTCCATGCTGGTCAGCAGGATTTCGCCGGCACCGAGGCCTTCCATCTTCTTCGCCCACTCAACCGCGTCGAGACCGGTTGGCTTGCGACCACCGTGGGTGAAGATTTCCCAGCGCGGGGTTTCGCCCGGACCGGAAACTTTCTTCGCGTCGATGGCGACGACGATGCATTGCGAGCCGAAATGCTGAGCCGCTTCGCCGACGAACTCCGGGTTGAACACCGCAGCGGTGTTGATCGATACCTTGTCCGCACCGGCATTGAGCAAGTTGCGAATGTCCTGCACGGTACGTACGCCGCCACCCACGGTCAGCGGGATGAACACCTGGCTGGCCATGCGTTCGACGGTATGCAGCGTGGTGTCGCGGCCATCGACGCTGGCGGTGATGTCGAGAAAAGTAATCTCGTCGGCACCCTGTTCATCGTAGCGACGGGCGATTTCCACCGGGTCGCCGGCGTCGCGAATGTTCTCGAACTTGACGCCCTTGACCACCCGGCCGTTATCCACGTCCAGGCAAGGGATGATGCGTTTGGCCAGCGCCATGGTGAGTCCTCAGCCTTTGTACGAATCGCAGAAAGCTTGCGCTTCAGCGACATCGAGGGTGCCTTCGTAAATCGCCCGGCCGGTGATGGCGCCGATGATGCCTGGCGCCTTGGCGTCGAGCAGCGACTTGATGTCACCCAGATTGTGGATGCCGCCGGAAGCGATCACCGGAATCTTCGTCGCAGCGGCCAGGGCGGCGGTGTACGAAACGTTGCAGCCCTGCATCATGCCGTCTTTGGCGATGTCGGTATAAACGATCGCGGACACGCCGTCGGCTTCGAATTGCCTGGCCAGGTCGATCACCTGGATGGTGCTGATTTCAGCCCAGCCATCGGTGGCGACAAAACCGTCTTTGGCATCCAGCCCCACGATCACTTTGCCCGGGAACGCGCGGCAGGCTTCAGCAACGAAAGCCGGATCTTTCACGGCTTTGGTGCCGATGATCACGTAGCTCACGCCCGCTTTCACGTAGTGTTCGATGGTTTCCAGCGAGCGGATGCCGCCGCCGATCTGAATCGGCAGGTTCGGGTAGCGCTTGGCGATGGCGGTGACCACTTCGCCGTTGACCGGCTGGCCTTCGAAAGCACCGTTCAGGTCGACCAGATGCAGACGGCGGCAACCGCCTTCCACCCACTTGGCTGCCATGCTCACCGGGTCATCGGAGAACACCGTGGAATCTTCCATGCGGCCCTGGCGCAGACGAACACAGGCACCGTCTTTGAGATCGATAGCGGGAATAATCAGCATCTGGCAAACCTTCAAATTCGAGTATTCAGCTTCGCTCGGAAATCAGTTTTTCTCGAGCGCCCACAGGTCGCTTTCGATGCTTTCGAACCTCTCTTTGAGGTGCGTCTGCACATCGAAAATCGCCCTGTTGTAATAGTGCGGAGCAATTTCGCGGGTAAACAGCTCAAGGATTTCAGCCGCTTCGAACGAACCCAGGTCCAGCTCGAAGCGATCCTCCATGAAGCGTTTGATCTTGTGATTGGCCTCGTTCTCCTGCTCGGGAGTGAGGGTCAGGATCGGCGGCTTCTTTTTGGCAGCCATTTACCAGCGACCATCCCACGCAGCGAAGTTCTGCAGCAATTGCAGGCCATGGGTATGGCTCTTCTCCGGGTGGAACTGCACGGCGAAACGCGAGCCATCGGCCAGCGCAGCGGCGAAATCGACACCGTAGTGACCGCTGCCCACCACCTGCCGCGCATTGCCGGCAGCGATGTAGTAGCTGTGCACGAAGTAGAAACGCGCCAGGTCTGGAATGTTGTGCCACAACGGGTGTTCTACCGTCTGCTTCACTTCGTTCCAGCCCATGTGCGGCACTTTCAGGTGTTCGCCGTCTTCGTGCAAACCTTTGCCGAAGAACTTCACCTGGCCCGGAAACAGGCCAATGCAGTCCACGCCGTTGTTCTCTTCACTGCTGTCGAGCAAGGCTTGCATGCCGACGCAAATGCCGAGGAACGGACGGTCCTGGCTGACTTCACGCACCAGCGTGTCGAAACCCAGGCGACGGATCTCCGCCATGCAATCGCGAATCGCGCCGACGCCGGGGAATACCACCCGGTCGGCTTCGCGAATCACATCGGCATCGCTGGTGATCAGCACCTTGCCGGCACCGACGTGCTCGAGAGCCTTGGCCACCGAGTGCAGGTTGCCCATGCCGTAATCGATAACCGCGACCGTCTGCATTACAGAACGCCTTTGGTCGACGGCATCTGACCGGCCATGCGGTCATCCAGCTCCACGGCCATGCGAAGTGCGCGGCCGAAAGCCTTGAACACGGTCTCGATCTGGTGGTGGGTGTTGGTGCCACGCAGATTGTCGATGTGCAGGCTGACGAGGGCGTGGTTGACGAAGCCCTGGAAGAATTCCTGGAACAGGTCAACGTCGAAACCGCCGACGGTCGCGCGGGTATAAGGAACATGCATCTGCAGGCCAGGGCGGCCGGAGAAGTCGATCACCACGCGCGACAGCGCTTCATCGAGCGGCACGTAGGCATGGCCGTAGCGACGGATGCCTTTCTTGTCGCCGATGGCTTTGGCGAAGGCCTGACCCAGGGTGATACCGACGTCTTCCACCGTGTGGTGGTCGTCGATATGCAGGTCGCCCTTGCTGACAATATCCAGGTCGATCAGCCCGTGACGGGCGATCTGGTCCAGCATGTGCTCAAGAAAAGGTACACCGATATCAAATCGGGCCTTTCCGGTGCCATCCAGGTTGATCGAGGCTTTGATCTGGGTTTCCAGAGTGTCGCGCTCGACAGACGCCATACGTTCGGCCATCACCAGCTCCGCAAAAATCATTGGGGCGAAAAAGGCAGCCATTATAGGGTCGCGGGCGCTAAACAGAAACACGAGAGGTGATATCACTGACGGAGTGAATCCCCTGCTGTCGGGGATAGACATGTCAGTACAAGCAGTTTCATTAAAACGCGAAACAAATGTGGGAGCGAGCCTGCTCGCGATGAGGCCTCCACATTCAACATCTCTGTCGACTGTCAGACCGCTATCGCGAGCAGGCTCGCTCCCACAGGGATGATGCGTTTACTTAATGGAACAACACCGCAGTCTTCTGCAGCGTCACCCAAACACCCCACGCCAACGGAATGCCCACCACCAGCCACGCAGCCACCGCCAACGGCTTGGTGCCCGCATCCGCTTTCCACTCCAGCACGGTGCTGGCATCAGCACCCTTGTCATGGCCCAGCGCCTGTTCGGCCGCCAGTTCAGCGTCGGTCATGAAGTACTTGTCGGCCACCGGGCGAACCATCAGGTTGCACAGGAAACCCAGCACCAGCAGGCCCGCGAGAATGTACAGGGTGATGTCGTAAGCCGCGGCACGTTCAACGCCGATGCTCAGCTGATATTCACGCAGGTAGTTCACCAACACCGGCCCCAACACACCCGCCGCCGCCCACGCCGTCAGCAGACGACCGTGAATCGCGCCGACCATTTGCGTACCGAACAAGTCAGCCAGATAAGCCGGTACCGTCGCAAAACCGCCGCCATACATCGACAGGATGATGCAGAACGCCGCCACGAACAGCGCAACGTTGCCCAGGTGACCGAGGTTCGGGATCAGCGCGTACAGCGCGAATCCGAGGGCGAAGAACACGAAATAAGTGTTTTTGCGGCCCAGGTAGTCCGAGAACGAAGCCCAGAAGAACCGGCCACCAATGTTGAACAAGCTCAGCAAACCGGTGAAGCCGGCCGCAATCGCTGCGATCGAGGCCAGTTGCCCGGCATCCAGCTGACCAAACGTCTGGTCGGTACCCAGCAATTTACCGGCGAAGACTTCCTGCAACAGCGGCGAAGCCATGCCAAGGATGCCGATACCCGCCGAAACGTTCAGGCACAGCACCAGCCACACCAGACGGAATTGCGGGGTTTTCCACGCCACATTCACATGGACGTGACGGTGAGTGATCATCGAGTTCGAGGCTTTTTTTGCCGGAGCAGTCCAGCCTTCAGGCTTCCAGCCGGTTGGCGGAACGCGGTAGGACAGCGCGCCACCGATCATGAACACGAAGTAGATCGCGGCCATTACCAGGAAGCTCTGCCATACGCCCACGCTGGTTGGCGAAGCGAAGTGGCCCATCAGCGCTGCGGCCAGTGGGGCACCCACCATCGCGCCACCGCCGAAGCCCATGATCGCCATGCCTGTGGCCATGCCGCGCTTGTCCGGGAACCACTTGATCAGGGTCGAGACCGGCGAGATGTAACCCAGCCCCAGGCCAATACCGCCAATGACCCCGGAGCCGATCCACATCAGCCAGATCTGGTGGGTATAGACCCCCAGCGCCGAAATCAGCAGACCGCCACACCAGCACAGTGCCGACACCACACCGGCCTTGCGCGGACCTGCGTGTTCCAGCCAGCCGCCCCAGATGGCTGCCGAGCAGCCAAGGAAGATGAAGAACAGGGTGTAGATCCAGCCGAGCATCGAGATCGGCCAGTCGCATTGAGACGAAAAGACCTGAGCGATGAAGCTCATGTCCGGCGCGCAAGTCACGGCCTTGGTGACGCCCAGGGCTTTGGACAACGGCAACCAGAACACCGAAAAGCCATAGGCCATGCCGATGCACAGGTGGATGGCCAGAGCGGCCGGTGGTACCAGCCAACGGTTGAAACCGGGCTTGGCGATGATGCGCTCCTTGGACAGGAACGCGGGCTGGTCGGCTTTGATGCCGTCCGCCGTGATGCTGGTAGTCATGGTAAATCCCCCAATTATTAGTATGGTTCGCCAGCCGCTCTTCACCCCCAGCCTTTATGCACGCAGGCATGACTGTTTTTTAGGTGAAGCTCCATTTTGGTGCGACATCACGTCGCGATAAGGACGGACGAACGGGCAGAGGTTACCATTTGCACGTGACAGAAAAACCAAAGTGATATCACCTTTTTGTAAGTCGTCTGTTCTCGTACAACCGCAACAATTTGTTTTCACGCGATTACTTTCAAGGGAGACACCATGCCGATCATTGTCGAGCTGCTGAACCAAGCCACTTATCAGGATCAGCAAGACCTGCAGAAGATCTACCGTGACGCCCCGGACTGGCTGTTTGCGCCATTCACTGGGGAAATGCAGCTGATCGAAGACTGCCTGCAGGACGGTTCGCTGATCGCCGGACGCTTCAACGATCGCCTGTTGGGTGCGGCACGTTTGCAACGGCACCACGACGTCTGGCATTTGTCCCATTTATGCGTACGAAAAATCACCCGTCGCCGTGGGGTTGCCGAGCGTCTGGTGAACGAAGCGCAGAAAATGGCGTCGCAATCAGGCGCGACATTGCGTCTATTGGCGCCTGCCGGGCACCTCGAAGCTCAAGCGCTAGCGGCTAAGCTGAAAGTGCCGCTGGATGAGCTCCCGCAGTGATCACTGACCGGTCAGCCACTTCGGAGCGCTATACTCCCCGGCTAAATTTCGAATTCGACTAATACAAGGACTCGCCCATGAAAGCGTTCGGCAAAATCCTGGGTCTGGTACTTCTCGGGCTGTTGCTGATCATTGTGGCGCTGGGCTTTGCCCTGACCCACCTCTTCGATCCCAACGACTATAAAGACGAGATTCGCCAGATTGCCCGCGACAAGGCCCACATCGAGCTGACGCTCAATGGCGATATCGGCTGGAGCCTGTTTCCCTGGCTGGGCCTGGAATTGCACGACGCCAGTGTTGCGACCCTGGCCAAGCCTGCCGAACCGTTCGCAGACTTGCAGATGCTCGGCCTGTCGGTGCGCGTGATTCCGCTGCTGCGCCGCGAAGTGCAGATGAGCGATGTGCGCGTCGAAGGCCTGAACCTGCGCCTGAACCGCGACAAGGACGGCCACGGCAACTGGGAAGACATCGGCAAGGTCCCGGCTCCTGCCACCCCGACGACCTCGGCCACGCCGCCCGCCACCACCGGCGAGCCCGCACCAACGACTACTGCCCAGGCAGAAAAACCGGCCCAGCCGATCCGCCTGGACATCGACAGCCTGACCGTCAACAACGCCCGCGTTGAGTACAGCGACGAGAAAACCGGCAAGCTGTTCAGCGCCGAAAGCATCCAGCTGAGCACTGGTCCTGTGCACGACTCGACCAACATCCCGGTCAAACTCACCGCGTTCCTCGGTACCAACCAACCGGTTCTGCGGGTGCGGACCGAGCTGGCCGGCGAGTTGCGTTTCGAGCGTGCGCTGCAGCGCTACAAATTCGAAGACATGAAGCTCTCCGGTGAAGTCGCTGGCGATCCGCTGCAAGGCAAGACCATGACCTTCGCCGCTCAAGGTCAGCTGCTGCTGGACAAGGCAGCCAACGTCGCCGAATGGACCGGCATTAAAATCTCCGCCAACCAGCTGCGCGCCTTGGGTGAACTGAAGGCCAACGACCTCGACAAGACCCCGCAAATCAGCGGTGGCCTGTCGATTGCTCAATTCGATCTGGCGAAATTCGTCGACAGCATCGGCCAGAAACTCCCGGCGATGGCCGAAGGCAGCCTGAGCAAAGTCGAGCTGGCCAGCCAGGTTGCCGGCACGCCGACCAGTTTGTCCCTCGACAACCTCAACCTGAAACTCGACGACAGCACTTTCAGCGGCCGCATCGCTGTCGAGGACTTCGCCAAGCAATCGCTGCGCGCAACCCTCAAGGCTGACACCTTCAACGTCGACCGTTACTTGCCGCCAAAATCCGCCGAAGCCAACAGCGCGAAGCAGGTGCGTGAGGCCGAAGTGGCCAGCACCGAGAGCGAGGCGATGGCTGGCGCGGGCAGTTCCCCGCTGCCACCCTCACCGACCAAAGGCCCGTGGAGCACCGAGCGTCTGTTGCCGGTGGAACGCCTGAGCAAACTCGACGTGGACGCCGACCTGACCTTCGGCCAGCTGACCCTCGACAAACTGCCAATTCAGAATGCTGCCCTCAAGGCCACCGGCCAAGGCGGCCTGCTGACGTTGGAGAACCTGCGCGGCGACCTGTACGACGGCAACTTCGAAGCCAAAGGTACCCTGGACGTGCGCCAGCAAGTGCCGGCGCTGAACATGCAGACGCGCATCAGCAAAGTGCCTGTAGAAAAAATCCTCGAAAGCCAAGGGAAAAATCCACCGGTCCAAGGCCTGGTTACGCTCGATAGCGCGCTGACCAGCAGCGGCAATAGCCAGAGCGTGCTGATCGACAACCTCAACGGCAATGCCAGTTTCGTCATCAACAATGGCGTGCTGCTAAATGCCAACCTTGAGCAGCAACTGTGCAAAGGCATCGCCACCCTGAATCGCAAAACCCTCACGGGCGAGCCACGGGGCAAGGACACACCGTTCGAAGAGCTCAAGGGCAACCTGACCTTCCACAACGGCGTGGCCAGCAACCCCGACCTGAAAGTGCGCATCCCGGGCATGACCGTCAACGGTAACGGCGACATTGACCTGCGAGTGCTGGGCATGGATTACCGCGTCGGCGTGATCGTCGAAGGTGACAAGAGCGACATGCCGGACCCAGCCTGCCAGGTCAGCGAGCGCTTCGTCGGCATCGAGTGGCCGCTGCGCTGCCGTGGCCCGCTGGAACTGGGTGCCAAGGCTTGCCGCGTCGACAACGAACGCATGGGACAAGTCGCGAGCAAACTGGCTGGCGAGCGGATCAGCGAAAAAATCGACGAGAAGCTTGGCGATAAAGTCAGCCCGGAACTGAAAAACGCGCTCAAGGGGCTGTTCAAGCGATGAGAGCCGAGCAGTTTTCAACGGCGGTGCTGGATTGGTACGACCGCCACGGCCGCCACGATTTGCCTTGGCAACAGGGCATCACCCCTTACCGGGTGTGGGTCTCGGAAATCATGTTGCAGCAGACCCAGGTCAGCACCGTGCTGAATTACTTCGACCGTTTCATGGCCTCGTTGCCAACGGTCGAAGCTCTGGCCGCCGCGCCGGAAGACGAAGTGCTGCACCTGTGGACTGGTCTCGGTTATTACACCCGCGCGCGCAACTTGCAGAAGACCGCGAAGATTGTCGTTGCCGAATATGGCGGCGAGTTTCCCCGTGATGTGGAAAAGCTCACCGACCTGCCAGGTATCGGCCTGTCCACGGCTGGCGCGATTGCCAGCCTGAGCATGGGCCTGCGGGCGCCGATCCTCGATGGCAACGTCAAACGGGTGCTGGCGCGCTTTACCGCGCAAGAGGGTTATCCGGGCGAGCCCAAGGTTGCCAAACAGCTGTGGGCCAACGCTGAGCGCTTCACGCCACACGATCGAGTCAACGCCTACACCCAGGCGATGATGGATCTGGGCGCCACGCTCTGCACCCGCAGCAAACCGAGCTGCCTGCTTTGCCCGCTGGAAAAGGGTTGCGAGGCGCACATGCTTGGCCTCGAAACCCGCTACCCGATCCCCAAGCCGCGCAAAGCCGTGCCACAGAAGCGCACGTTGATGCCGATGCTCGCCAATGGCGAAGGGGCGATTCTGCTTTACCGTCGCCCTTCCACGGGCCTGTGGGGCGGTCTCTGGAGCCTGCCGGAACTCGACAACCTCGACGACCTGCAACATCTGGCTTCGCAGCATTCGCTGGAATTGCGCAGCCAACAGGCACTGCCGAGCCTGGTGCATACTTTCAGCCACTTTCAGTTATCCATCGAACCCTGGCTGGTTCAGGTCCAGGAGGCTGGCCATCCCGTGGCCGAGGCCGACTGGCTCTGGTATAACCTCGCCACCCCGCCGCGCCTGGGCCTTGCCGCCCCGGTCAAAACCTTGCTCGAACGCGCGGCCGCCGTATTGAACGCAGGAGAGTCGTCATGACCCGCACCATCATGTGCCGCAAGTACAAAGAAGAATTGCCCGCCCTGGAGCGCGCTCCATTTCCGGGTGCAAAAGGTCAGGACATTTTTGACCACGTATCGCAAAAGGCCTGGGCCGACTGGCAGAAGCACCAGACCCTGCTGATCAACGAAAAACGCCTGAACATGATGAACGCCGAAGACCGCAAATATCTTCAAGGCGAGATGGACAAGTTCTTTTCCGGCGAGGAATACGCCAAGGCCGAAGGCTACGTTCCGCCGGCTGAATAATCCCGTTTTTTCGGGGGTCGGATCGTAAGCGACGGTAATAATTAAAATTTTTTTGAAAACTTTCTTGACGACCCCCTGAAAAACCAGTTTAATGCGCCCCGTTGCCCAGATAGCTCAGTCGGTAGAGCAGGGGATTGAAAATCCCCGTGTCGGCGGTTCGATTCCGTCTCTGGGCACCAAATACCGAAAACCCTGAATCGCAAGATTCAGGGTTTTTTTTATGCCCGCGATTTGATCAGGTATCGTGCAAGCGTCTCTCCTGACTAGTTTTCACCGCCCCAGTGGAAAACCAGATTGCGAGCGGCACCACTGCCTACATCCGCTGTATCCCGCCGCACCTCACCCTTATGCGTCGCGACAACGGTGTACTTGCCGGCAGGTAGCTGAACGTAAACCAGCGGCCCAGCCTCACTCAGCGTCAGTACGGGTTGTCCTGCTGCTTTTTCGATGACCACATCCACATCGGGAACGTATTCATCCTTAGGTCCGGTGGAGAAAGTCATGTGCAAGTTATAGCCCCGGGTTTGTTGAATGGCTCGCGCCTCATCCTCTCCGATCCCCCCGGACAGGTACGTAATCCCGTTTTGCTGTTGCTGCTGGACTTGCACGCCTGTGCTGTCGATCGGTTCAAGACTGGCGGCGTTAAGCAGGACTGGAAACATCATTACGCCGACGGCGGCGATGGGCAGCATGAATGAATGGACGTTCTTCATGATGGCGACTCCCGGGTTACGCAGAACCCAATCGTTACTCTTTTTAGATTTGTTACCGAATGTTCAAGTTTTAGATCGATTCGCACTTGGGCTCACTGCGAATCGGACTACGTGATGTGCTCCTCATGCATGGGCTGCCGTCGGCCCGGTCCTGCAAAGCAAATTCGCCTTTCCTTCCGATTTACCAGCAACGCCCGGCATCGCGCACCATCACTCTCTTGCCATCCTCTTGTGCCTGTTTCCTTCAGCCGCGGAAAATGTCATGAGTTCCCTCAAATCCGGTAACACTCAAGATTCACAGATCACCTCACTGCTCGGCAATCTTGGCGAATTGATCCGTGAAGCGCGCCAGAAGGTGCTGCGAGCGGTCGATACCGTTCAGGTGCAAACCTGTTGGCAAATCGGACGGCATATTGTGGAGTTCGAGCAGGAAGGCGCTCGGCGGGCGGTTTATGGCAAGCAGTTGCTATCGACGCTGGCGAAAGTACTGACGTCGGAGTTTGGGAAAGGTTTTGACGAACGCAACCTGCGATACATGCGGGACTTTTATCAGACCTTTCCAATTTGGAACGCAGTGCGTTCCGAATTGAGCTGGACCCATTACCGCAGACTGCTACGAGTCGACAACGACAACGCTCGCCACTGGTACATGAACGAATCGGCTCTGCAGAACTGGTCAAGTCGCGCCCTCGAGCGCCAGATCAATACCCTCTATTACGAACGCTTGCTGGCGAGCCGCGACCGGGCTGCCGTTAAACAGGAAGCCGCCACCAACATCCAGAAAATGAACGCCAGCCCTCGGGATTTCATCCGGGACCCAGTGCTACTGGAATTTCTCGGCCTGCCCAATGCGGGCTTGATCCAGGAAAGCGAACTTGAACAAGCATTGATCAATCAACTCCAGGGCTTCCTGCTCGAACTGGGCAAAGGCTTCGCCTTCATCGCTCGCCAGCAACGCATCAGTACCGAGAGCAAAGACTTCTACATCGATCTGGTGTTCTACAACTACCTGCTCAAGTGCTTCGTCATCTTCGATCTCAAGCGCGGCGTTCTGACCCACCAGGATGTAGGCCAGATGGACATGTACGTGCGCATGTACGACGACCTCAAGCGCGGACCGGAGGATGGCCCCACTGTCGGCCTCATTCTCTGCGCGCAAAAAGATGAATCGGTGGTGCGCTACTCAGTGCTGCAAGGCAACGAACAACTGTTCGCCAGCACCTACAGACTGGTGCTGCCGAGCGAGGAGGAACTTCGCACAGAACTGGATCGGGAATGGGCGGTGCTTGAAGAGCGGTTACTCAAGCAGAGGCTCCGATAAGCACGGGTGGATTGTTCATGAACGGCGTGAAGACTATGGTGGTTGGCTAACCGCAAAGGTTCAACGCCGATGAATTTGCAGGACATACCCTCACTGGCCCCGACGCAACGTGAATTGCCGTTACCCACCGGCACACCTGGTGAATCTTTCAAGGAGCCCGCCGCCGACGGTTTCATCCTTGGCGGCTTCACCTGGCGGCATGCGAATAAAGACCCAACCCGTCCGGTGGTGATTATCAACGCTGCTACTTCAGTCCGCTGCCGACACTACTCGCGCTTCGCCGATTACCTGTTCGCCAACGGCTTCGACGTAATCACCTATGACTACCGCGGCATCGGCGAGTCGCGCCCCGCGTCGTTGAAAGGGCTTGAAGCTTCATGGTCCGACTGGGGCGCACTGGATTTCGAGGCGATGCTGCAAAGAGCGCAACGCGAGTTTGCGCAACAACCCATCAATGTCGTTGGCCACAGCTTCGGCGGTTGCGCGGCCGGGCTGGGAGCCTCCGGGCATTTGATCCGACGCCTGGTGACGGTGGGTGCGCAGTTCGCTTACTGGCGCGACTACGCCCCTGCTCATCGCTGGCGAATGTTTGGCAAGTGGCATGTGGTGATGCCATTGATGACCATGCTTTATGGCTACTTTCCCGGCAAACGCCTCGGCTGGCTCGAAGACACCCCGGCCGGTGTAGTCCGCGACTGGAGCATGCCCGCCGCCCAATATGAGAAACGCCCCAGCGCTCGCGTCATCCACGCCGAAAGCGGCCCGCTGCCGTTCGGGAACGTCACCGCCCAAACGCTGGCCATCAGCCTCAGTGATGATCCCTATGGCACGATTCCGGCCGTTGAACGCCTGCTCGGCTACTTCACCAACAGCACAAATACTCACCTGCGAATCACCCCTGAAGACATCGGCGAAGAAGAAGTCGGACATTTCGCCTTTTTTCGCGGCGCATACCAAGCCACACTATGGCCCATTGCATTGTCCTGGCTGCAGACCGGCGAGCTGGCCCCCGATACACCCGGGCGGCGAGTGCCACGCAGCTGATGGATGCGCCCTCTCAACGAATTACGGAACGAAGCCCATGGCCTCCGCCAACAAGCAGAACAAACGCGCCTCCCGCGCCAAAGCCAAGGCCAAGCAGAACCGCACCCAGCGGGCTGCCACGCCGGTCGAGCTGGACCCGAACGACGATCGCATCGACTTCGAATCGGTGGACCTGACCGAACTGTTCAAAGAAATGATCGATGCGGCAAAGATCAGTCAACAGGCGATGTGCGCGGCCTTTCTTGAACACCCCCTGCTCGCGCTGGTGCTGGAACAGGAAGGCGAAGAAACCGCGACAGACTTCATCATCGCTGCGCTGATCGAGTATCGCCAATGGTCCACCGAAGCTGACGAAGCCAGCGCCTTGGCGTGGATCGAATCCCCGGCCTTCCAGGCTGACTACGTGGCAGCTTCCGAAGTCATCGCAGCCCAAAACCAACAGAAACCAAACTGAGTCCCCATGGCATCCCTGAACAAGCAACAGAAACGCGCCAAACGCGCCAAGATCAAAGCCAGGCAAATCAATATCCACGGCAGAAAACCCGCAGAGCTGGACGATGACCTGGGCGAACTCGGCGAGCCGATCCCGGAATACACCCTGGCGATGTTCAGCAAAATGCGTGACGCCGAGGCCACCAGCCGCAACGACATGCTGCTGACCCTGCTGTCGAACCTCGCCGAAATCATCAGCGATCATCCAGAACTGCTGGACATGGAAAACGCCGACAACGAAGCCATGGCCGCCACGCATCTGGCCGCCGACATGCTGATCGACTACCGCATGTGGGCCGATGGCATGGACCGCGACGCCGCCCAGGCCTGGCTGACCGACCCGCAATTCATCACCGACTTTGGCGATGCGCTGGACAGCTATCGCCAGTCGCTGGACCTGCCGGTGGAAAAGGCCGAGTAAGGCTACCCCGGAAATAAAAACGGCCGCTTGTCATCACTGACAGCGGCCGTTTTGCATTACGCGGTACGAATCAGTTCAGCACCACCGCGCCCACTTTCTGCAGCTTGCGACGGCGAGCCACAAACAACCCGGCAGCCACCACCAACAAGCTCAGCAAACCAGTCGCGAGGATCTCCACGCGGTGGGCTTCCTGGAACAGCATGATGGTCAGGGCCGCGACAATGAATACGATCACCGCGTAGGTCAGGCCCGGAAACAGCCACATGCTGAAGGCGATTTTTTCACCGTGAGCCATACGCTGTTTGCGCATACGCAGTTGCGAAATCGCGATCACCAGGTACACCAGCAACGCGATGGCGCCAGAGCTGGCCAGCAGGAATTCGAATACAGCGGCCGGGGCCACGTAGTTGGCGAACACTGCAAGGAACGCAGCTGCGGTCGACAGCATCACGGCCCAGTAAGGTGTGCCGCTGCTGTTGGTGCGCTGGGAAACGGCCGGCGCATCGCCGCGTTTACCCAACGAGAACATCATGCGCGAAGCAGTGTAGAGCGCCGAGTTCAGGCAACTGGTTACCGCAACCAGAACCACGATATCGACGATCAGCTTGGCATTCGGGATACCCATGCGCTCCAGCACAGTCTGGTAGGAACCGACACTGGCCAGAATCGGGTCGTTCCATGGCACCAAGGCCACAACGATGAAGATGGATACGAGGTAGAACAAACCAATCCGCCAGATAACCGAGTTGGTAGCCTTGGAAATCTGCTGGCCAGGGTTCTTCGATTCCGCGGCCGCGATGGTCACGATCTCGGTGCCCATGAAGGAAAACATGGTGGTCAGGATGGCACCCAGCACCGCGCCCATGCCGTTTGGCAGGAAGCCTTGAGTGTCGAACAGGTGCGAGACGCCGCTAACCTGGCTGGTTGGCAAAAAGCCGAAGATCGCCAGAATGCCAAGACCGATAAAGCCGATGATCGCTACGACTTTGACCAGGGCGAACCAGAACTCGAACTCTCCGTAGTTCTTCACACTAAACAGGTTGGTCACCGTTAGCAGCAACGTGATAACCAGCGTGAAGGCCCAGATCGCCACATTCGGGAACCAGGCATGCAAGATGGTTGCGGCAGCGTTAGCCTCCAGCGGGATGACCAAAACCCAGAACCACCAGTAGAGCCAGCCGATGGTGAAACCGGCCCAGTGACCGATGGCGCGATCGGCATATGTCGAGAAGGAACCTGTATCTGGCGAGGCAACGGCCATCTCGCCGAGCATTCGCATTACCAGAACCACCAGAGCACCGGCGGCCGCGTAGGCCAACAGCACGGCCGGCCCTGCAGCGGCGATGGCATGGCCGGAGCCGACAAACAGCCCGGCGCCGATAACCCCGGCGATCGACAGCATGGTCACATGACGCGGTTTTAGCCCCTGCTCGAGGCCGTTGGAGGAGCTTTGGCTACTACTCATTAAGACTACCTTTGCAAGTAAAGCGATGACGTCGGCCCGGTCTGACATTCCGTCTCGTAAAAAGAATCCAACAGGGCGTTTCTTATTCTGCACGCAATAATTACGCCAAAATGTTTCATGCGCCCGCGATACGGGGCCTGCGCGCGAATCGAGCAGTCATCGCAAGTCATTGAGATTAATGGCATTTCGCCAGAGCGTTACCCTGCCACCCACTCCAGGAGCGAATCGGCGCACCGGAAACACACCAAAAAATTGGTGCTCGCACAATAAAAGTGCAGATCAGGAACGTTTGTCCGGTTAACGCTTCCAACACCCCGCCAAAGCTGGCAACATCGCGCCTTTTTTTCGACAGCCGCCGCGCTTTTCATTCAAAAGCAGTGTTCAAACGGCTGTTTGGTTGTTGACGGGGCGACAGTCTGCTGTGCCGATGCGACAACCTGCCACATGCCACCCGTTTACCGTCCGTAGCGCTGTTGGCTGCCATTCGAACGCTATGCTAGCTTGGCCGCCTCGCCAGGAAGGCCACCAACAGCAGGAGCGAAAACACTATGAGGAACGCACATGGCTGAGGCCGCGCCCGCGCTTGAAATCCGCAACTTGCACAAACGCTACGGACAGCTTGAGGTGCTCAAAGGCATCTCGCTGACCGCCCGCGACGGCGATGTGATCTCGATCCTGGGCTCCTCCGGTTCCGGCAAGTCCACGTTCCTGCGTTGCATCAACCTGTTGGAAAACCCGCACCAGGGCCAGATCCTGGTGGCCGGTGAAGAACTCAAGCTCAAAGCCGCCAAGAACGGCGAACTGGTCGCTGCCGATGGCAAGCAGATCAATCGCCTGCGCAGCGAGATCGGTTTTGTATTTCAAAACTTTAATCTCTGGCCGCACATGAGCGTGCTCGACAACATCATCGAAGCCCCGCGCCGCGTGCTCGGCCAAAGCAAACGCGACGCCATCGAAGTCGCCGAAGCCTTGCTGGCCAAGGTTGGTATCGCTGACAAACGCCACGCCTACCCGGCGCAACTCTCCGGCGGCCAGCAGCAACGCGCGGCCATCGCCCGTACTCTGGCGATGCAGCCCAAGGTGATCCTGTTCGACGAGCCCACCTCCGCCCTTGACCCGGAAATGGTCCAGGAAGTACTTAATGTCATCCGCGCATTGGCCGAAGAAGGCCGCACCATGCTGCTCGTGACTCATGAAATGGGCTTTGCCCGTCAGGTTTCCAGCGAAGTGGTGTTCCTCCACCAAGGCTTGGTAGAAGAACAAGGATCGCCGCAGCAGGTGTTCGAAAACCCGCTTTCGGCGCGCTGCAAACAATTCATGTCCAGCAACCGCTAACGGAGCTACCCGCATGCAGAACTACAAAAAAATCTTCCTGGCCGCTGCTGTCACCCTGGCCTTCAGCGCCGGTGCCGCCGCCGAGACCTTGAAGATGGGCATCGAAGCGGCCTACCCGCCGTTCAACAACAAAGATGCCAGTGGCAATGTCGTCGGCTTCGACAGAGAAATCGGTGATGCCCTGTGCGCCAAGATGAAAGTCGAGTGCACCGTGGTCACGTCCGACTGGGACGGCATCATCCCGGCCCTGAACGCCAAGAAGTTCGACTTCCTGATCTCCTCGATGTCGATCACCGACGAGCGCAAGCAAGCGGTGGACTTCACCGAACCGTACTACTCCAACAAGCTGCAGTTCATCGCGCAGAAAGACAAAGAGTTCAAAACCGACAAGGATTCCCTGCAGGGGAAAGTGATCGGCGCACAACGCGCGACCCTCGCCGGCACCTGGATGGAAGACAACATGCCTGGCGTTGAAGTCAAACTCTATGACACCCAGGAAAACGCTTATCTGGACCTGACTTCCGGACGCCTGGACGGCATCCTGGCGGACAAGTACGTCAACTACGAGTGGCTGAAAAGCGACGCCGGTCGCTCGTATGAATTCAAGGGTGACCCAGTGGAAGAAAGTGACAAAATTGGTATCGCCGTGCGTAAAGACGACACCCTGCGCGCGAGGCTGAACCTTGCCCTGAAAGAAATCGTCGAAGACGGCACTTACAAGAAGATCAACGACAAGTACTTCCCGTTCAGCATCTATTGATTCTGACCTGCCTGACCGGCGCCGTTCGCTGACGGCGCCAGTCCTTGGCATTGCCTGCCGCGATTTGAAAAGAATTCCATGATTATCGACCTCTACGGATTCGGCCCGGCGCTCGCCGCTGGTGCGCTGATGACTGTGAAACTGGCACTCTCGGCCTTGTGCCTGGGGCTGGTGCTCGGTCTGCTCGGCGCCTTGGCCAAGACTTCCCCGTACAAGCCACTGCAATGGCTTGGCGGCACTTATTCCACACTGGTTCGCGGTATCCCGGAATTGCTCTGGGTGCTATTGATCTACTTTGGCACGGTCAACTTGATGCGTGCCTTGGGCGAGTTCTTCGGCAACCCCGACCTCGAACTCAATGCCTTCGCCGCCGGCGTGATTGCGCTGGGGCTGTGCTTCGGCGCCTACGCCACGGAAGTGTTTCGCGGTGCAATTCTGGCGATCCCAAAGGGTCACCGTGAAGCTGGCGTGGCCCTGGGCCTGTCGAAATTTCGCATCTTTACCCGGCTGATCATGCCGCAGATGTGGCGCATCGCCCTGCCCGGCCTGGGCAACCTGTTCATGATCCTGATGAAAGACACCGCGCTGGTCTCCGTCATCGGCCTGGAAGAAATCATGCGCCACACACAAATCGGCGTGACCATATCCAAGCAACCGTTCACCTTCTATATGGTGGCCGCCTTCATGTATCTGGGCCTGACCATTCTGGCTATGACCGGTATGCACTTTATGGAACGACGCGCCGCTCGCGGCTTCGCGAGGAGCGCCCAATGAACTGGGAAGTCATCATCAAGTGGCTGCCGAAACTGGCTCAGGGCGCGACGCTGACCCTCGAACTGGTGGCCATCGCCGTGATCGCCGGGTTGCTGTTGGCGATTCCGCTGGGCATCGCTCGTTCGTCGCGACTCTGGTATGTGCGGGCATTCCCCTACGGCTACATCTTCTTTTTCCGTGGTACGCCGTTGCTGGTTCAGCTGTTTCTGGTCTATTACGGCCTGGCGCAGTTCGACGCGGTGCGTAACAGCTCGATGTGGCCGTACCTGCGCAGTCCGTTCTGGTGCGCCACCGCGACCATGACCTTGCACACTGCAGCCTACATCGCCGAAATTCTGCGCGGTGCAATCCAGGCGATTCCGCCGGGCGAGATCGAAGCGGCGCGGGCGCTGGGCATGTCCCGGGCCAAAGCGCTGTTCTACATCATGCTGCCGCGTGCGGCGCGCATCGGCCTCCCGGCCTACAGCAACGAAGTGATCCTGATGCTCAAGGCCAGCGCCCTGGCCAGTACCGTGACCTTGCTGGAACTGACCGGCATGGCCCGCACCATCATTGCCCGCACCTACCTGCCGGTGGAGATCTTCTTCGCAGCAGGCATGTTCTATCTGCTGATGGCTTACGTGCTGGTTCGTGGCTTCAAGCTGCTGGAGCGCTGGTTGCGCGTCGATGCCTGCCAAGGTCGTTGATTCCTGCGTGCTGACGGGCGAGGCCCTGCTCGCCCGTTTCACTGCGCTGGATGCTTTTCTGATCGAGCATCAGGCGCTGTGGAAGCCTCGACCATTTACTCATCTGCAATTGCCTTGGGAAGCGTCCTACCCGGAGTTGGCGTTTTGGCTACGCGGACGGTCGCTGGAGGATGCGGAAAGCAGTCATAACCAACCTTGCTTGCTCAATGCGCCGGAGCCGTTTGCTTCATTGGCGGCGATGTCTGCTGAACTGAGCGCGGTGGATGAATTACCGGCTCATGCTCTTGAAGCGGCGGGCCATCGCTTGAATGTGGATGTGCCTGGACGCAAATGGCAGCAGATTGAAGCGTTCGCCAGTCGCCTGCAGTTTGCTCATGCACCGATGCATTGGCTGGATTGGTGTTCGGGCAAGGGCCATTTGGGGCGGCGCTTGTTGCAAACCGGGCAACAACTGACTTGCCTGGAATACGACCCCGCATTGGTTGCCAGCGGCCAGGCACTCAGCCAGCGTCATCAATTGCATGCGCTGCATGTCGAGCAGGATGTACTCGCGCCTGACGCAGCCTCTTTATTGAGCGCCGATCACACGCCAGTCGCGCTGCACGCTTGCGGGGATCTGCATGTGCGACTGATCCAGCTCGCCAGCGCCGCCGGTTGCAAACAACTGGCCGTCGCACCCTGCTGCTACAACCGGATCAGTCTGAACACCTATCAGCCGCTTTCCTGCACGGCTGAGCACTCCGACCTACGCCTTTCCCTCGATGATCTTGCGCTGCCGATGAGCGAAACCGTCACCGCCGGTGCTCGCGTCCGACGCCAGCGCGACACCTCAATGGCCCGGCGCCTGGCGTTCGACCTGCTGCAACGGCAACTGCGCGGCATCGACGAATACCTGCCAACACCTTCTCTGCCCAGCGCCTGGCTGGACAAACCTCTCGCCGATTACTGCCGCGATCTGGCCGCGCTCAAAGACTTATCCACAGTCGGCGTGCCAGATTGGACTACACTCGAAACCGCCGGTTGGCAGCGATTGGCTGAAGTCCGCAATCTGGAGCTGCTGCGAGGCCTTTTCCGACGGCCGCTGGAGCTGTGGCTGGTACTTGATCGGGCACTTTTCCTCATCGAGCAGGGTTACACCGTTCGTCTCGGCACCTTCTGTGAAACGCCACTCACGCCGCGCAATTTCCTACTCCTGGCAGAACGTCCTTAAAACAGCCACACCCTGTGGATAACTCTGTTGATGGAATTATCGTGGATCCAATATCCACGCTGTTTTACGCCTGAAACACTGCTGATCATTTTTTGTTCACACAAATAAAAAACCCGCAAAACAGGCATTTGCGGACAAATGAGAACGAGTCTACAAAATCGTAATGAACAGGTAGTCGCCCCTGGTCCATTGTGCATAAGCATTTAATCAAAACGACATAACCGCCGAATACCGGACATCCATAGCGGAAAATTGCGCCTTGCAATACCCCTTGCTATACCAGCATGCAGGGGCGCCGACAGTGCGGCCATGAACAGAACAATCTGACCGACAGGATGCAACCGTGACGTTCATTTCTTACGCACAGAATTTCGAAGACATCCGCCTGTGGCGCGCCCTCAAATACGTTGAAAACGGCTTCTATATCGACATCGGTGCCAACGACCCCACCCAGGACTCCGTCACCAAAGCCTTCTACGACCGCGGCTGGACCGGCATCAACGTCGAACCCATGCCAAATTACTACGACGCCCTGTGCCAACAACGCACTAACGACATCAACCTGCAATGCGTGGCCGGCGAAAGCGCCGATGACCTGACCTTCTACGGCATCGCCGGCACTGGCCTGTCGACCCTCGACCCGGCCCTGGCCCAGCAACACAAAGACGCCGGCATGGACGTGCGCAGCCAAACCGTCAAATCCCGCACCCTGGCCTCCATCTGCGAACAACACGCCCGGAACCGCCCCATCCACTTTTTGAAAATCGACGTCGAAGGCCACGAAGAAACCGTCCTGCGCGGCATGGACTTCACCCAGTGGCGGCCGTGGATCATCCTGATCGAAACCCCATGGGAACGCGACCAGACCTGGGAAACCCTCGTCACCGGCGCCGGCTACCAGTCCATCCTGTTCGACGGCATCAACACCTACTACCTCGCTGAAGAACACTTGGCCCTCAAACCCGCCTTCGACATCCCGCCATGCAACCTGGACGACTTCCGGTTCTGCCGCGGCCACAATTTCAGCCACCCCGTGAGCGACGCCGAAAACCACCTCGCCGCCGCCCTGCAACGCGCCGAACAGGCAGAAGCGCAGCTGCGGGCGATGCAAAATAGCCGAGCTTGGAAAGCCATTCAGAAACTCAAGAAAGTGCTGGTTCGTGCCTGACCGAAAGCCTGTGTAAAAATAGTCTGAATTCAGGGGTTTACAGAACCAATCCAATCGCTATAATCGTCGCCCTAACACGCCGGTATAGCTCAGTTGGTAGAGCAACTGACTTGTAATCAGTAGGTCCCGGGTTCGACTCCTGGTGCCGGCACCACATTAGGCTCCATTGCATTCCACCGAATGCTCTGGAAGCCCCGAAAACCCGCCCTTTGGCGGGTTTTTTCGTTCCAGGACCCTCTGTCGGGATCCAACAAAATCCCCCTTCCCCGAGGGTATGTTAGGGGTACTGCGATTTTCCGGTCAGGAGCGCGTACCCCTATGCCACGTCTAGCGATCCCTCTCAGCGACCTGCAATGCCGCACGGCCAAAACCCGCGAACGCGCCTACAAACTGTTCGACGGCGGCGGCATGTACCTTTTCGTCAAACCCAATGGCGTGAAGACCTGGCGCTTGAAGTACACCAAGCCCAGCGGCAAGGAAGGTACGCTCATCATCGGCAATTACCCCATCGTTACCCTTTCCGTCGCACGACGTAAGCGAGACGAAGCCAAGGCGTTGCTGCTCGACAACCTCGACCCAATGGAAGAAAAGAAGAAGGCCAAGATCGTAGCCCAGCGGGCGGCACTGCTTTTCGAAACCGTTGCTCTGGAGTGGCACGCCGACATGTTCCGTCGCTGGACCGAAGGACACGCAAAAACCGTGATGAGCCGACTGCGTACCCACGTCTTCCCGCTGATCGGCCAACGGCCCATCGCCGAACTCGATACCCACGACCTGCTAGAGATCACCCAGCGCATCAAGGAACGCGGCACTATGGATGTGGCGTTAAGGGTACAGAACTACTTATCCACCATCATGCGCGGGGCCAAAAGGGCTCGGCAGATCACCATGAATCCCGCGCTGGATCTGGCAGGCTCGATCCACGCGCCGCGCACAGTCCATCGCCCGGCCCTTTCCCTCAACCGCCTACCCGAACTGCTACACCGTATCGACAACTACAACGGCCGCGAGCTGACGCGCCTTGCCGTCCTGTTGACGCTGCACGTATTCGTCCGCTCCAGCGAACTGCGCTTCGCACGATGGAGTGAGTTCGATTTCCAACGTGCCATGTGGGAAATCCCCGACACGCGCGCACCGATTGAAGGGGTACGCAACTCCACACGTGGGACCAAGATGAACGGCGACATTCAAATGGTTCCGCTATCGCCGCAGGTCATCGAAATACTGGAGCGCCTGCGCAGCCTCAGTCGCTTTTCAGAGTTGGTGCTACCGGGCGACCACAAGTACTGGAAGCCCATGTCCGAGAACACGGTGAACACCATGCTCCGCAACGTCGGCTATGACACCAGCAAGGACGTGTGCGGCCACGGCTTCAGGACCATGGCCTGTAGCGCCCTACTGGAGTCCGGGTTATGGACCGACGCAGCCATCGAAAGACAAATGAGCCACAAGGAACGCAACCGCGTGCGCGCCGCGTATATCCACAAAGCTGAATTTCTGGAGCAGCGCAGGCTGATCATGGCGTGGTGGAGCAACTACATCGACGCCAACCGCCACGGGCATGTGACACCCCACGAATTCGCTCACCCAGTCGGCGACAACATCACGGCCCTACAAAATAGCCGTGGCGCATCCAAACGTGGGTAAGCCTGTGAGATCACCGTTGTCCGCCCTTCCACGCGGGTCCATCCAAGCGGGGCTGCAAAGCCGCCCTGCTTGGATGGACCTCATTTAAAAAATCTAAAGCCCACGGAAATTGTCTGTGGAAAACCATAGATTTCCACCGGTGGATAATTTCATCCACAGCCGCAGAGTTCCCGAAAACTCGAGCCTTGACCCAAATTATCCACAGGCGTAGAAAAGATCGGGCAAGTGCTGTCTTTGACAGCAACCCAGGTAGCCAGAACCTTTAAGGCTACGCCACACCGTGGTGGTTCTCCCAAAGTGCGATTAGCGTCCGGCGGCTCGCACGCTCACAGCGATGTGATGGATGCCTACTTTTACCAGTGTGCCCACTGCGGCAACTTCCCCCTTTCATAGCTGCCTTGCAGCAACCTATCCGCTTGGCCATTTCCTTGCGCCAACCTGCGCCCGTCTCTTTCTCCCGGAAAGAGACGGGCGCTCCTACCGCTGCTGCAGCCCAACTCGTACAAGGCTTTGCGGCATTTCCCCTCGTGACAATCGGCGTGACAAATACCGAAGTCACCAGCAACAGCGATGCAGATGATGGTGCCGCAGCCCACGGAATGGACTGCACCTGACTGACAGTCAGGCATGCCCCGGTCATCGCATAGCTGCCTTCACCCGACTCAGGATCTCGCGGCGCTGGTCTCGTCAGCCAGTGCAGCCTCCACCCGCCCACTTCCTCGTAAGTGCTCAGGAGGCCAGATCATGAGATGCCCAAGCTCCCGGTCGTAAAGAGCCGCCAGTCCCGCGTTAGTGGACAACCCTCACAGGTCGCAGGGGCCTTGATCCCTGATAACACTCAACATTCGTGGCGGGATGACGTGGGGAAAGTTTTAAAAGTTTTGGTTTCGAGAGGGGTTTGATCATGGCGCTAGTAGGTAGGCGCGATGGGCGAAATTTTGGCTATGGTCGGCAACTGAGTTATGCCGGGCCGCAAGCATTGAAAGATCTGTTTAGCGGTGGGCATTACGGGACCGTCAAAGCACACAGTGATCGGTGGCAGGCGTTTGTGCGCTGGTGTCGTTCAGAGGATGGGCCGGGGTTTAACGATGCGCGACAGATAGATCGGCAGACCTTGTTGGACTATGCCGGACATCTGCGCCAACAAGTTGAACATGGCAGGCTTGCCATCGCGACTGCGCAAAACCGTTTGTCTAGCTTGAACCGAACCATGGCGGCGCTTCGCGGTGATCAGTATGTGAAAGTGCCGAGCCCGAGTAAGGCACTGGGAATGCGGCGCACCGGTGTTCGTCGTTCAGTGCCGCAAGGCCAGGACCGCGAACAGGTGAAGCGGATCGTAGAGGTGCTTTGCGAAAACCAGCAGCCGCGCGCCGCGGCCATCGCTCAGTTAGCGCGAGCCACCGGTATGCGCTTGCGCGAGGCGATTTTGGCCGACCTTCCCCGTCTAAAACGTGAAGCCAAGCAATTCGGAAAGATCAACATCCAGGACGGCATCAAAGGTGGCCGTTCAGGCGCATCAGCACCTCGTTGGATTACGGTAAATGATCATATTCGTGACGCACTGAGGTTTGCCGAACAGGTCTCGCCCGACGGTAGCCGCAACCTATTAGCCCCGCACGAAAGCTACCTGGATTTCATACAGGGCACCGTCCGTCCCATTCGAGACCTCCTCCATAAACACAACCTCAAAGGCTTTCATGAACTACGGGCTGCCTTTGCATGCGAACGCTATGAGCAAATCACCCAGCATCCCGCGCCTATCAACGGTGGCCATTGCCACCAACTCGACCGACGCCTCGATCAGGAGGCCCGAGTGCAAATCAGCTATGAGCTGGGGCACAACCGTATCGTCGTGGCCGCCGCCTACATTGGTGGTCGAGCGTGAGCACGGCATTCGATATGGATCTGTTCCTGGTGAGCGTCCTGACCGGGTCGTATACCACGCGTCAACGCCACTTGCGTCAGGCGAAGGCTATCCAAACAGCAATCGCTGAGCGCTGGCAACGCGAAAATCCATGGACTTGGCAGAGAAAACACCTTGCGTGGTTTTTGAATCACCACCTAAACCAGCACACTGAATCGACGCGCTATTACTATTTGCTGACCATGCAATTACTCACTCATCGCTTAGGAAAACCCTGGCAGTTCAACCGCTAGACGAAGGTCAAAACGGCCGATTGTGTTGAAAAAGTCGACCCGGCCGAGCTACCCATTTATCGAACGGTGAAAATGCCATTTTTGCACACCGCTACGTCAAATCTGAGCCTTGAACCCTCTGCGCAACGCACGAATTTCAATCTCGAACGCGTACTTTTCTGCCGTAGAAACAGAAGTCGACTTTTTCAACAAAATCGGCCAAAAGCAGTCATTGGAGCGAATCTAGAAAACGACACCATTCAAAGTAACTCTATTGCTTGTGTTTCATGCAGAATATTTTTTGATTTAATGCAAATATAGCAATAAATATGGTGAGGATATTCATGGTAGCTAGAAAGCCCGAAAACCTCTCAGGACTATCAGACCTTATCGTGACAGAGCTGCAAATATTTTGATTAGAAACCGCGTTCCAGATTGCTAAATACGTCAAGATTGTGACAGTCGCAAAAAACAGCATCGCGCAGCTGTTACGTTTCATCCAACGACGCTTTTTCTCAAAAAGTGTTTTGATGTAAGAATCTCTATCGAGCTTACATTCAGACTGATCAAGTATATTGGGTAAGGCGAAAGCAATAATTCCGGTGTTCACAAGCATTATAATAGTGCGCAGACCAAACTGTTCGTAAAAGCACCAGATTCGGTGGGGCGTTGCTAGGCCCGAAAGCTGATTAGACATAAAGCTAAGGTATGAGGTGATTACTTCAAGCATATACGCGACCTCTAAATAAACTCGAAATCATCTGCGGTCCAGTAGTTCCAGTTCGCTTCTGTGAAATTACTGAGCTTGTTAGTAGTCATAAACTCTCTAGGGATTATGTATTCTGAGTCAGTTTCATCTTTTATTTGCTTGACTGTTCTGGCATCCAAAAGAGGGAGATCCATGAGGGTTTTGTACATGGCTTTGTTTTTTTTGTTGGACAATTTGTGGTTATGTGCGGCTAGTTTTTTTCTACACCCGATAGCGTAGTCTAGCACTTTCATACAAAGTTCAGCACCTGCTTCCACTCCATTTTTGTTCGTCGCAACTGCACCGCCAAGAAAGAGGCTGACTTTCGGCCCATAAAGCTCGTAGTATAAGTGCAGAAGCCCCGTGGATATACCACCGGATATGGTGGGTATGAAGTGTGACTTATGAATGTGACTGGTATAGCGATTTATAGATTCTGCTAGCAGTGTTATGTCCTCTGTTGCATTGTAATGTCTCTTATTCCCCGGTAGGGCAACAAAGCCGCCAGGGTACATTATGTCGATGCCACAGTGGGACAGGAACTTATCAAAAAAAACATCCGGTATGCGTTGGGAGAGTGCTTTTTTGATTAGTGGGTAGGATGTAATTATTATTTGTGCGTTAACCTCTTTTACTTTTTTTATTTTGGATATTGCGTCAAGCCCGGCATCTATTTTTACAGTTATAGGATGATTGGATACAGACTTTGACAACTTCTCTATTGCCCGCTCCAGATTGCCTGAGTAGTTACTCAGGTTTACAGAGTATGAAGAAATATTGCCTCTCGGCTTGTGGAACTCTGCGACCTGACTAGCGAGGTCGATATGCCAATCGAGGTCGTGCTCATTTAGAAGCATTTTTCTTGTATCAGGTTCAATTATGTTGAAACCAAGTCTAGCTGCGTCTATGCACTGATTTTTGAAGTCTTCATTAGATAACCCAAGCCTGGGTTTTACTGAAAATCCTAGGAGTGGTGTGAAGTGATCTAATTCGAACCTGTTTCGAATGGAGCGTGGCTGGGTACGTTTTAGCACTAAGCTATGTTCAAGCTCTTGCCATTGAACGTCATTAATATAAATTCGCTTAATTGATGAATTTGATAGGCTGAACATATCTCCCACGATGGAGTCAACGAGGTGTGTGTCTCCGCCAGAGTCAATGGGGAAGTAGCGTGAAGGAATGCTTAGTTCAAAAAAATATTCTTTGCCTCTGATGTGAGTGAATTTATTTTCTAGAAGTCGCGGATCTAAAGTATTTTGAATGTCAATGCTTAAACGATCGATAATTTTTTTTGAGTAGCTGTCAAAACTACCAGCGAGGATGTTTTGTCGAATTGACAGAAATATGCTCTCAATTGTATTACTTGATTCATCGGAGAGTTCAATTAATCCATTGATTGTTATACGTGACATGTCAGATCGTCCGGGTTAAATAAAGCTGTGACTTCAAATGCAATGTACGAATTACTAGGAGTTTTCAATATGCTGTGCGCTTTCTCTGTGGCGTCCACCAAAGAAGAAGCTGTAGGTATAACGCTTTGGAAGTTGCCGATTTTTGTAAGCACGGATTCAATCGAGGTTCCTGTAATTACTTTGTTAATGACACCCCAAAGTTTTTTGTTTGTGTTATAGCCCAGTCTCAGCTCTACTGGCCTGCCTGAGTATATATGGCGCTCTGTGAATTGCCCCCTTGCACGGCGCAACTCCCAAGTTTTTTTATTATCGGCAAACCATAAAAAAGGGTCTTGTGATAGAGGTACGAACAGGCGTGCGTTTTCGACGCATGATGTGTTTGTGATTTTATTCCAGTAGTAAAGTTTTACACAGGGCTTACGTTTGGGGAAGAGATCGCCATTAGAAATATAAGGTGCTGTGCTCTGATTCCTAAGCTTGATCTTTGTGAAGCCAGCGTACTCTAGAAAGTCACGTGACAGTGACTCTTGAATTCCACATGTTCGAATGACTTCTACATGCTGCACTGGAAAGGGTATCACTGCTGGAATAGCTTTCAGTGTCTCCAGCATCAAATGGGTTCCAATTTGATACCCGCTATACTTTTGCGCTTTTGCTATTCGACTAACCCAAATCAATTTTAACTGATTCTGTAGTGTATTATGCGTTTCGTAAGGCGTGCTCCCCCAGTTTTCAAAGCTTATATCTAAATCATCGCATAGTGACGTATTAATATAGTATCTGCCCTTGGGGTTGCCAAATTTCAGAGTATCGAGAATACAGCATGCGATAATTTCGTCACGTTCCTTAAGAGCAAAAAAAATCCCCCTATTAGGTGAGGATAGATAGTGAACTTGTGATATTAGGGCAGAACACGCCTTCTTGTCCTTTTCAGATACTACAATTGAAAATGTGAGGGGTGGGAGTTCTGGAATGCTGATTGCTTTGCAGTAGTATGGATATACCTGAACTAGTGCTTCATTAACTTTAATGCATACCACCTTGTCTGCATCCAAAGTAAAAACGGCATCGGAATAGGATAATGCGGACTTGTAAGATTTTGACAAGCCAAAAGGTATATGAATTTCGGTTTTGTTGGGAAGTCGCAAAATGCGCTGGCTGCATATGATTTTCATCCTCCGAATCCTTTTTGAGAACTAATTTTTATAGGTGGTGAATTGATATTTTAATGTCTGACTCTGATCTGCTTCTCTTCGAAATTAAAGACTAAAATCGCTAATTTGAATCATGCGACTTCAACGATTTTAGCGATTCGCTGAGTTAGCTCGAGAACCTCTACAGATAGAAGGCGATATTCATCTGTAACCTGCTCCTGGCTTTTGTTGGCTAAGAAGAAAAGCTTATCGGCCGACTCACAGATCGCACGTGGCAGATAGGCTTTGGGATCAATTCCGTTGACACTAATCCAGCGGTCGATTGCACCACGAGAAAGACCATAAAGCTCCTCATTCCAAAAAACGCTATTAACATGGTTAAGGATTACACGCTGGGCATCAATTCGGTTGTTGAATTCAGTCATGGCGAATGCGTGCTCCGTAGCGCTTCCATCCAGAGTGGAACAATAGCGACTGCTTTGGTCGCGGTAAAAATTTCTTCATACGAGAGGTTTGTTCCATATCCTCGTGTTGATAGTAATCGTGCACGTGTCAAGATGGAGAATGATTGAGGATCAATATCGAGGCTTGGCTGAACCATCAGAGGAGACTTTCTAGAAAAGATGGGGTGCCCAAGCGAAAGCGAATGACAGGTAGCGAAATTTCGAATGGCTAAGAAAATGCAAGAGAGGTGAAAGGTCGCACTGTTCGAAGACTGGCTCAGTTCTTGGTAAGAGCGGTCGAAAAGTTTTCGGAATTTGGCGCAGTCTCCGTCACCACCGATATAGCGGGCAGGCTTCCCGAGATCGCTCAGAAAATCTGTACCATCCGGAGAGAAAAGCAGTCTCGACTCTAAATGAAGGTGCCAGGCAAATGGATTACCTTCTGTCCACAAAGCCTGAATTCGCTCATATCGATACACCGAATATTTTTCGTGATCAATCTGCTTTGCTGATCCGTCGACGCAGGCCAGCAGGTCGATATCCGACCCCAGGTCAATCTCGCCTCGGCAGATGGAGCCGAAAGCGTAAATGTGCATATTCATCGCCGTCCAAACCGTTTTACGAGGATAGCTGTGAGAAAGGCGAATCCAACCAAGCGCGTTGCAGCAACAATTGAGGAGAACCAGATCGGGTAAGGGTGCGGGGTGGCTATCCCGAAGAACACTCCCGGAGACGCCACGAGGCTTTTTAGATAGGCTGTCAGATCCCAGGGGTTGCCGAACTGATAAGTATCATAGAACGCTATTAGAAGATGAATCATTACGATTGACCGCAACAGCTTAAGTGTATTTTCGCCATTACCCCAAATTGCATCTAGCAACCGAAACTCAAGCCATTTGATGAGCTGTGGCACCTTCTTCCAGCCTGGATACTTATCTCGATAATATGTTTCCCTGGATGCCCAAGATTTTTTGAGATAGCTCGCTGTAGCCTCCAGCTCCAGCGAAATTGCCCTATTTACAGCTTTGGCATCGCCGATTTGTTGGAAATTCATTCGAAGCGACCTGGCAAAGCGCATTTTCAGGTTTTCCTTACGCGGCGCCTCGCATTCGAGGATGTCGTCGTCGATTTGACAACGCTCGAAGATCGCGTACTCAAAGTTGCATCCGGAAAATGAGGACTGATGAAAATTACAGCCAACAAACCGGCAGCCCGTGAAGTCGCATGAATCGAAGTTACATTTATTAAAATAGCAAGCGTCGAAAACGCTGTGCTGGAATGATACCTTCCGTAGCGTCTGCTTCTTAGCGTTTAGCCTTACATACACCTTGAATGCATAGTCTTTAGGCTCATTCTCGACATTTCTGCTGACATATAGATCAGCTATAACTTCCCGGTTACCGGGTAGTAGTGCCTCTCGAGGCTTCCTCTGCACGATATCGGCGACCGCGCTTGTCGTTGGTGCCTCAACGCCTGGGGTGTCTTCGGGTGGGTTCTCGTCCATCATGCTCAGCTTGTGCTGCCCTTAGCGCTCCATTGTTGAAAGCATAGTGACCTAAATAGTCGACGCTTCAAAGCTCCTTAGAAGTCCCGTAAGCATCAACGTTCGTGGCAAACCAAATTCCTGATGGCGCAGCTTTGATTAGCAAAAAAACTCGTTGCGTGATGGTGACTTTGAATAGACCGCTTTTGGCCGTCTGCTGCCTGTCGCCACGACAGCTTTTGGCGGATTTCTGCCTATTCTCTACGAAAGAGATGATTGACAACGTTCAAATTCAGGGGGGTTTACCATTCGTATGCGGCTCTGAATTACTTACAGACCGACAATGTGCTCACATCTAAAAAATCCCGAATTCGATTCCACCGAGCGCCATAACTAGCTGATTTATTTATAGTTACTATTTGGGGTATGCCGAATTTTCCAGCGAACTCCAGACGCCCGAGAAACCTAGTCTCGCCGAGACATACCGTTCGTCTGGTGCCGCACCATACAAAACGAAGCCCTCGCAGAAATGCGAGGGCTTTGTTGTTTCTGGCGTACGTGAAATCCGAATCCCGTTCACGCGTCGCAAGCACTAAGCACTTAGCTGCTTTATCCAGTCAAGGCTCGCAACGGTCGAGCCGGAAGGACGGTATTCACAGCCGATCCATCCTGGATAGCCACGTTGCTCCAGCGCCGCGAACAAGGCAGCAAAGTCGATACTCCCCGTTCCCGGTTCGTGACGACCCGGGCAGTCGGCAATTTGCACATGGACTGTTCTGTCATAAAACCGGGCCAGAACATCTGCTGCATCTGCGGTCAGAGTCTGGGCATGGTAAAGATCGAGAATCAGCCCAACACTCGGGAAGGTCTCCAGCACCTGTTGCGCCTTGCTGAAGTCAGACATGTAGTAGTCCGGCATCGCCTGCGAACTGATCACTTCGATAAGCGGCCGAAAACCCTGGTCTTCGAAGTACTTGACTGCATATTCCAGGTTGCCCTCGAAGATACGCCCAGCATCATCCTGCGTCGTAACACCAGACATGATGTGGACATCCGAACACGCCAGCGCCTTTGCATAGCTGGCGGCCTGGAGCAACCCGCTGCGAAATTCCTCTTCCTTGCCCTGCAAGGCAGCGATGCCTTTGGTAACGCCAGCCGGTGCAGCGAATTGAATCAGCGGCAGACTGTATTGAGCCAAGTGGTCGGCCAGAAGACTCGCGTCGAATTCATACGGAGACGGGAATTCTACCGCCCGAAAACCAGCTGCTGCGGCAGCTTCGATGCGCTGCAGAAAAGGCAGCTCATTGAATTGGAAACCGAGATGAGCATTGAACTTGAGCATTGGGTAAACATCCATCCTGGGAAGAAACGAAATCATCAGCCTGGAGCATCCTTCGCAGCTCCAGCACTGCACTGTCGGGAGTGGTCAATACAGGCAGACCAGAGCGGGCCTGTGCTTCATCGCCGAAAGCCGAGCAGGTAAAAAGAATGGCGTCCGCTGCGCTTTGTACTGCGTAATGGGAAAGCGTCAGAAAGCGCGCCTTCATACTCGTGGTTAATCCACCCTCCTCCACTCGGTCTCGGGACAACGAGTCTTCGAGCAGATTGACGATCTGTGCCTCCGGCCACTGCCGGGCAAAGGCGGTCGTGATGGGATCGATCGCCAGTGCGGTCGCGTGGATCAGAAAAATACGCGGAGCCTGCATGCTCATGTGCCTCGACAAGGTTGTTCGACAAGTCCGCCAGCGCTCTTGGTGCAGATACCCGCATCCTCTTCGTATGGTATTTTCCAATCCCAGTCCGATGGGGGCATCTGCCCCAACGGGAACGGACTGAAGCTAACCATTCGAGATAGAGCCTGTGATCAAGAAAGACCTCGCCTTGCAGTTGGCCCCACGCGTCATCGACATGGTTCGCGCCCGGTCGATGAAAGCCGGTGAGCCGTTGCGCGAGCAGACGTTCGCCCAAGCGCTGGGTGTTTCGCGCTCGCCTATTCGGCGAGTGTTTGCCTTGCTCGCCGAGTGGGACCTGGCCATTCAGGAGCCCAATCGTGGCTACTTTCTGAAACAGGGCGCAGGGCAGATTCAGGAAGCAACATTCCCTCTCGCCAGTGACCCTTTCGAAGACTTTTACCTTCGCGTAGTCGACGACATTCTTGGCGGCGAAATACCTGCCCACTTTTTCGAAGCGCAGCTGTTGCGCCGTTACGAAGTGCCTCGTGGACAATTGCTCAAGGTATTGAACAGGCTGGCCAGCGAAGCCATGGTGGAGCGCAAGCCAGGGCAAGGATGGAGTCTCAAAGACTTCGTGCATAACGCCCAGACACATATCCAAAGCTATCGTTTCCGGATGGCCATCGAGCCGGCCGCCCTGCTTGAGCCCGGTTATCAGATCAATCACGCCGCGTTTGCCAAAGCCAGGCAGCAACAGCAGGCGATGCTCGAGGGGGATATCCACACCTTGTCCCGCGCCCAACTGTTCCAAGTGGGTGCCCAGTTTCACGAGCTGATCGTGCAGTGCTCCGGAAATGTCTTTTTCATCGATGCCATACGCCAGCAAAATCAACTCAGACGTTTCATGGGCTACAAAGCCAACGTCGATCGCACTCGTCTTATGGCGCAATGCCAGGAACACATCCATTTGCTCGACCTCATCGAGTCTGGTCGGCGTGAAGAAGCCGCGCAATTTCTCTGGAGGCATCTGGACGAAGTGGGCCGACTCAAGACTCAGCAGGACGTCATGCCAAAAGATGATGGGATATAGAGCGCACCACTAACACCCTATTACTGATCGAAGCTTCGTCAGAGCGCTGTCCAAGAACTCGCTAATCAGCTTAGCATGATTGTATCTGCTCAGTACAAGATACAAAAAATCGCTTCATCCTCACGAAATAGTTAATTTTATCGCCACATATTGTATTTCGTTGTAATAATAGGCAATTATGCGCACCGCTCGGACACGGAGCTGTATCGAATCACACAGGGATGATCGCAATGAACGAAAGGACTTTGGGTAGAGGAGCGGGGGTCTCGAACCTTCTGTTCGGCGTGTACACCATATTTGTTGCCCTGCTTGGATTGGCACTGGCCGATAGAGGGGGCGCTCTAGTAACCGCTGGCGGATCCCCCTATTACGCCATGATGGGCACCGCCCTGTTGGTATCGGCCATTCTCATCGGCCTGAAACAGTCCCTCGGCATCTACCTCTATGGCACAGCCTCTCTGGCCACTTATGCCTGGGCGATCTGGGAGTCCGGGTACGACGGTTGGGCCTTCATTTCGCGCTTAGCCTGGCTGGCCGTTCTCAGCGTCCTGTTTCTGGCTTTTTGGCCCTTGGTACGTCGTGACTTTGCCAACGCCAGAAGAAGTCATTACTTCACCATCATGGGTCTACTGCCAATTCTGATGGGGGGCACAATCCTGGTGCTCCTGTTCTTCCCGACAACCGTTCACCTTGCCGACTCGGCGCGCGCAACGACGCGTCCCGAACAAGTCGCGCTGAAAACCAACGATAACCAGCAGTTCAACTGAATCATTAACAGCGGCAACCTGCTGACGCTGGGTATGACCAATCCGCCGTCATGTGCGAAGAAAGGTGAACCGATCAAGGTAGCGCCGTTCGCAGGTTAATGATTCAAGGATGAGAGCGCTGGTCGTCGTTTCTGCTGTGAACAGCGCCCTACTCCTGAATCACTCTTAGTGCCCCGCACTCTGCCCACCATCGACATGCAAGATCTCGCCGGTGACAAAGTTGGCACTGTCCAGATAAACAACAGCCTGCGCAATGTCGCTGATCTCACCCATATGCCCAACCGGGTGCAAATTCCCCAGTGCTTCGTGAGTTTCCTCACCATGCATAGGCGTTTTGATGATGCCGGGGGAAACCGCGTTCACCCGAATCCCACGCTTGGCGTACTCAATGGCTAAAGATTTGGTCGCCGCGTTCAAGCCACCTTTGGTTAACGAAGCCAATACCGACGGCACACCGTCGATGGCATGGTCCACCAGGCTAGTGGTGATGTTGACGACGTGGCCGCGGCCCTGTTTTTCCATCTCGGTGATCGCGAGTTGGGTGATGTAGAAGAAACCATTCAAGTTCACCGACAGCACCGCGGCATAGTCTTCCTGGGTATAAGCGGTGAACGGCTTGGCGACGAAGATCCCGGCGTTGTTGACCAAGGTGTCGATACGGCCAAAATGTGCGATGGCTTCACGGATGACTTGCTGAGCGACTTCCGGGTTGCCGATGTCGCCCGCCACGGTGCGGATGTCCGGGTCGGTGGACGGTTTGATCGAACGCGAAGTGGCGACAACATTGTAATCCAGATCACGGAAGGCCTTGACCATGCCTGCGCCGAGACCTTGGGAGGCACCAGTAATAACGATGACTTTTTTCGAATTGCTCATGATGAACCTCTACCAATAAATGATGGTTTGAAAAGTGATCAATCAGGCTTCCCGCCTCAGTCCGGGTTCAACTCAAAGGGTTTGAAGGTCAGCTCGACGGAGACATCACCGGCCACGTTCGATCGCTTGCTCCAGCGCCGTCGCGCCCAAGGCGCACCATGGGCACACCACATCGGAGACAAAATCGATGGTGACGGACGCAGTCATGACTGCCCCTGCTCCTCAGCCAGTTGTTTTCGGTACTGGGTGGTGGTGATCCCGGCATAGCCCCAGTTATCGGTGTCGACTTCTTCGATCACGATGTGGGTCAGGTCCGGGCGTTTGTTGAGGACGCGTTCCAGGGTTTCAGTGATTTCGGCGATCACCTGAGCTTTCTGCTCTGAGGTAACGCCATCGCGGGTGATGCGTACGTTTACGAAAGGCATGGGGAAATCTCCAGTGGTCTTCTCATCGGAATGATGAGGAGGCGTTGGAGAGGAATGTATGAGGTTGGGTCAGGGGGATAAAGGTGGGGGCGGGAACATCATTAGTTACTTGGTGTAATGAGTTCGTCGATATCGATTGAAGACGCTAACGGAAATTATGACCTAACCCGTAAGGCCCGCCAGCGGTCAAAACGGGCTTCAATCCATGCTGACAAACCTCATCGTCTTTTCGAAGAAAAATGCATCGCGGTAAGCGGCCGTAATTTTGCCGGTGATCGACAAGCACAAAAAACGTTTGCATCAAAAATGATCAATCGGCTAATCTCCATTTATCGTAAATTTTAGATACCGCCTAAAATGGGATAAATGCTCATGGCACTTCAATTCTTTGATAGCCCGTTCCATGTCACGCATGACGAGGAAGTCGCCAGCAAAATGGCGTTGAAAATGGAGCTATCGATATTCATCACTGATTGCATCAAAAAACTGGGCCTCAAACAGAGTGAGGCTGCAGCCAGGTTAAATGTGACCCAATCACGCGTTTCCGAGCTAACCACTGGCAAGATCGAGAAATTTACGATCGATGCAATGATGGACATGCTGGATAGACTCGGATTTCGCACTACTTTTACGTTGCCCTCCAACGATGTCGGGGCCTTACCTCAGATCGTCATTTCACAAGCTCACGCCTGCTAGACTTTGTAACCCATCTTTCGAAGCTCCCTTTTCAGTTCCTTCAACCGGTCTTGCGCAACAGCCATTGCGTGACGATCGGTTCCATTCGTCGTCTTCACGAACGAATGAAGGACGAAAATGGTGTCCGCATACTTCGCAATGTAGATGCATCGGTATGCCGGGCTGCCATTGATAATCAACTCGATAGCCCCCGCACCTACTGAGCTCAGTTGCTTTATTGCCAGCTCTGGATCGCCGCTGTACGCACACGCATCAGGTCTTTCCCGAACTCATCCTGTACCCACTCCGGCAAATCCTTGTACTCACGTGTTGCCGCCTCACTTACAAATGCAAATCTCTTCAAATGATGGATTCCTACCTGGAACAGTGGATGCCCTCCGAACATCTCAGTAGACGATTTAAAGGGTGCTGTTTAGTAGTCATCGCAGGCTATTTCCGCAGTAGGACTTAGCCCCTTTTGATGTAGTCCATTTACATACGTGCGCGTTTTTTCCATTTATGCGACGCGTGTTCGTCCAGCGACGCGGAAACCCCGAATCCATCGGGGTTTTTGCGCTTCGTTAGGCTTCACATCTCACTGACTTCAAACACAAACGAGATCTTCCGACTGCTCGCACTCCACACATACCGAATGTGCTTCCCTTGCCTCGGAATGGACACAGCCGGCGGCCGAAACGCAGCAACACATTCTTGGCCCGGCAAACGAACGCTGTTGTAGAGCAATCCCCAAGACAATGTTTCGCGCAATTGGCGGGCGAAGGCCTGCGATGGGCCGTACGCGGTTGGGTCCGGGTCATGAAGGTGAGAATAGTTTTGGCGGATGTCGTGCAGCGGTTTGACGACCCGGTTGACGTAGGTGCGCATGGTCAACTCGAGGTCCGGCTCGTTGGTCGCGGCGAGGAAGCGTTCCTGGTGATAGCTCGTCTCGGCGATGGCGGCGGCCTGGCTGCTGGCTGCGTAGTAGACGCCGAAGGTGCCGTCGGTGAAGCGGCTGGTTTTGCCGATGTGGGTGAACGCGGCCATGACGGGTGTGGAGCCGGGGCCGGAGATGCGGTCTTCGGGGCGCACGCGGGAGAGCACCCCGGCTTCTTCCATCAGTCGATCATTGGTCAGCGCTTCCAGCGCGTAGGCGGTGGGCAAGTCTTCGGGGTCGAGCACGTCTTCGAACAATGAAATCGGCGGGAAGCAGCTGTTAACGATCCGATAAGCCCGCGGCCACTGCGGGTCGGCCAGCTCCGGCGCCATCAACCGCGCACTCCGTCGAGGTAGCGGCGCACGTCAGCGATGTCGACCACGCGGCCGGCCAGCATGTAGGACAGCGCCGACTGGCCATTGAACGGCGCGGCGGTGTTGGGGCTGCTGACCCATGTGTAGGCACGCTCGCGGCTGTTGCTGAAGATGATGCTCAACGCTTTGTGGATACCCATCAAATACGAGATACGTTCCAGCGTGTCGTGGGGCAGGCGTACGTTGGGCGGCAAGTGTTTGTACTTGTAGAAAGTGGTATTTCCGACTTTGCCCAAAAGGGTGCGTTGTTGCTCGGCGTTGCAGCCCCAGCGTTCCATTAGATTGAAGAAAAACTTGAGCGCGACTCGACCGGCTTCGGGAGTCTCGAGTTGTTGCTGAGGGCTGAGGACGATGGTTGAGGCAGGCATGGGGATGGCCTCCTTGAATGTGCGATAGCTTTATTTCAGACTAGTACAGATACGAACAACAATGAAATTTTAATTCGCAAACGTATCAATCTGGTCCCCCCTTCGCAAAGAGGTTTCGCGCAGCTTTTTCGCAGCCCAAAAAGACGCCGACATACGGTCAAATACACCCGTTGACACCCGCACCACAGGGGCAGAGAATTTAATCGAGAGCGCGAAACCGACTGCCTTCAGGTGGCGATAGTCGATGTAGGAGCCCCGTTGATGACCTGAAAATCAGCGCTCGGGTAAACCTCTCCTCCCCTGCTTGAGGGAGCACAATATCAAGCACCTATTCATAAAAGCAGCCTGATCAGGCTGTTTTTTTTTGCCTTGAAAAAAGGTTTCGCTGATATCCAGAAAAACGCCCCCACCTCCCCCATCCGGGCCAATTTTTGACCCCGATCGCCTACCCTCCACCAAAACTCCAATCCTCTGTAAGCCTCCAACCATCGGACGCAGAGTCATTTCGCTACTAAACTCGGGACAAGCATGCTCAGGTGCAGGATCATAGCCAGCACGCGACCGTCGCCCAACGGGGCGGTCAGGTACATAACAATAGCCAGCCCACTTTAGAGGGCATTACCCAAATGGATAGCAGAACCTTACGTAACCTCATGCGCATTGTGCAGACCGGCTCATTGTCGGCGGCGGCAGAGCATTCCTGTTTGAGCGTGCAGGCATTGGCCGCGCAGTTGAACAAGGTCGAAGAGCAGTTCGGTTTTCGGTTGTTTCGTCGCTCCAACAAGGGGCTGACACTGACAACACAGGGCACGGAGCTCACGCCCTACATGGACAAAGTGTTGGTTGCTACGCGCCAACTGGAAGAAAAAGCCGCTGCGCTCAAAGTGCCGGGGCAGCGCACGCTCAAAGTTGCACTTAACACCACGTTTTCGGCCGACTTCAACCGGCGCATGATCGGGCGTCTCATTGAAGTGTTTCCTGATTATCAGTTGGAATTCAGCTACGCCGAGTCGATGGAAAACCTCAGCAAGTTGAAGAATGAGGACTTTGACCTGGCCGTGCTGATCGGGCCGCAACACCCGGGGTTGCCCAGCATTGCCCTGCCCGATGTACAAGTGCAGGTGGTCGGTGCTCATTGCGGTCAGGAAAACGATCCGCTGATGCTGCTCAGCAATAAGTTTCAGGTTCGTCCTGCCGACGATTGTCCGTATTCCCACAGCTTCTTGCGTTTTCTCGACGCCGGCCTTGGTAATTACGAGTCAGGCAAGCGGATGATCTATTCCTGCAGCGAGACCCTGACCCTCTCGTTGATCACGCAAATGGACGGCCTCGGCATGGTTTCCCGTGAGGCGGCCCTGCGTAACGGCTTGACCATTTTCCCGGGTTTCGAGGATTCCCTTGAAGTACGGCTCGCGGTCAATAACCCCGAGTTGTCGGGCCAGGCCCTGAACGACGTGGTCACTCTGCCGCTACATGAACGATCCGAGCGCGATGTACGCAGCCGTTCCCACCGCTACGCTGAGAAAGAGGTTTTTGCTGAAATACGCACATAACAACGTCGGAATGGCTGCATAAAATTCCGGGCGATCGAGCTGCACCTGCTGATCCTTGATCAACAGTGGGGTAAGGCTGATTGCAGCAACGATCGCCACCGGCAAGTATTCCAGCGCGCGGGCGACCAGGGGTGGCCAATGGTCAGTGCTCACCTGCAGCGGCAATGCGCGCGGCAGGAACGTGACGGCCATCATCAGCGCGACGACCAGGATCAGGAACGTTTGGTCAGGCATACACCCACCCCACAGCCCACGAATGTGGCGATGAATACGTTGAAGGGTGAGCTGCCGATCAGGCTCAGGGCGCCCATGCAGGCAACCGCGGCCAGTGCGGCGATCAGTTTGTTACGGGTGTTGCACAGCGATACCAGCACGTAGAGCATCATCGCGGTCAGCGCATAGTCGAGCTGATATTTGATCAGGTGCGCCGCGTACTGTGCGCAGATCGCTCCCAGCAAACCGCCCAGTACCCACGATGTGTGGCAATACAGATTGAAGCCGATCAGGTAACGCACATTGACCGGCGTGCCCTTGCCCAGCTTGACGCTGTGGAAGGCGAACGATTCATCGGTCAGCCCACCGGCATAACACCAGCGCTCGAGACGACTGAGCCCCATCGCCTGCAAGGCCTTGGCCATGTAGACCGACATCAGCATGTGCCGCGCATTGATCAGAAACGTGGTGAGGATGATGGTGGTCAGTGACGCGCCGCTTGAGATCAGCGCCAGTGCGGCGAACTGCGAGGCACCGGCGTAGACGAACAGGCACATCGCGACCGGCAGCCACACGGGCAATCCGGCATTGACGGCCATCAAACCGAACACAAACGACACCGTGAAGTAGCCCGCAATCACCGGGCTGGCTTCAGCAAACGTGCGCGAGGGCTGCGGCTCGACCATCAGCGGCTGACTGCTGGACGTCTCATTCATAAGTCCCTCTCGAAGGTCGTTTCGCCGCGCGGCTCACAAAAGCCCTGGGCACTCCAAAAACGTTTGCCGGCAAGGTTAGCATCGTCGACGAACAGGAACATCCGCAGCACACCGACCCGTTTCATGTCTGCCGAAGCGGCTTCAACCAGGCGCTGACCAACGCCCTGGCTGCGATACTCCGGGCTCACCGCCAAGTGATTGATGGTGCCACGGCTGCCGAGCATGCCGCCCAACACCGCGCCGACCACTTCGCCACGGATATCGAGAGCGAGGAACGCAGCGGTGGTTTTTTGCACCAACACACCGCGCAGGCATTTGGCATCCTGCCATTCACAGAACGACACTTCTTCGAATTGCCGAAAGAAGCGTTCCAGGCGCTGGGCATCCTCGGCCGTCGCGCGCTGCAGCATCACCGGCGCAGGGCATTCGGCGATGTGCATGGGGTCTAGCTGTTCAGCGAACAATGTCGAAAGCGGTCCCGGGCCGCGAGAAGGAAATGGCCAGAATCTGCCGATAGGCCATTTCGTGAGCGTGGGTGTTGCGTGCCGGCGTCACGTAATGACGCATGTCGCGATCGAGGAAATAGGTGGTGTCGAGGATTTCCAGATAGGTCGTCGCCGCCAATTGTTCCTCTTGGGCCGAATACAAACGGCTCTCCGCCCCATCCACATTGTTGCGGCCCCAGAAATGCACACCGCTGAACGGATAGCCGTCGCAATGAATACCTTCAGGGGTAATTTCCAGTTGTTTGCCCGGCTTGATCTCGATGCGGATCTGATGGATCTGGCATTGCCAGATTTCGTCGTGCAACTCAGGCGGCAATACGTTCTTGTACACCTCGAAATCCGCATCGATGAGGCTGCGCATCACCGGCGAATTAATGACTTCATTGGAGAAGTCCTGGAAGTGCCGCTCCAGTCCACCGACGTAGCTGTTGTTAGCCTTCGATTGAACGTAGGCGCGGTGTTCCAGCTGCGTCAAGTCACGGGTGAGCGGGTTGTATTCGAAATCGCTGTAACGACGGAAACGCATGCCCGCATCGGCCTGGCCGTAATAACTGTCCGGCTCCATGCTTTCCCAACTTTTGGTCAATCTGACGAAGTCGGAAAAATGACCGAACAGATTGAAGTCAGCTCCCTGGACGTTGACATATTTGTCGCGCCGTAGCGATTCGCCAACTTCTCTGTTTAAAACGATCATTACTAGGTCTCCGCTGCATTTAGCGGCTTAATCTAGTAGGTGCAGGATTTGCGGCCCATGAGAAAGAATTTCAGGCATATCAAGCGTTGCTTGAAACGCGGTATGAAGTTGCTTTAATTCGACTTTTTACGATCGAAAACAGCCATTTTTCGTGTTTTCTTACGGTCACGAGGCGAAGAAAACCCCGAACCAGTCGCAATACCCTTCATTTACGAGAGTCTTGAGCCAGGGAAAACCTGTGGCGAGGGAGCTTGCTCCCGCTTGAGTGCCAATTGCACGGTGTGGCTGTCGACGAATTGTTCGAAATGCGTAACTTTGCCGTCAGCCAGGGTCCACAAATGAGCGACCCGAGCATTCATCGGGCGGCCGGTGGCTTTGTAGACTCCACTGTAATTGCCGTAGGCAAATACCTTGTCGCCCTGTGCAACGTAGTTCTCGACCTTGAACTGAAAATCTTCCCATTCGCTGGCCAGCCGCTTGAAGACGTTTTCGACGATAGCGTCGAAACCGACATAGGTCCCGGCGTAGGGGAAACCCGCCGCTTCGGTCCAGCGGGCGTCATCGGCCAGCGCCGCGGCGGTATTGCACGCATTCTCCTGGGAGTTGGCGCCTTCGTACGTGCTTTTGATCAGGCTCAGGTTATCCATGATGACTCCAGTTGAATTCAATGGGCGCAGCCGTCGAGGCCACAGGTTTGAAAGGCGGATGAAGACTCTTTCGCCGCATACGACTGATCCAGCCATTGGGCGAAAGCTTGCGGCTTGCCGAGCCACGGGCCTATGTCGACCAGGGTGAACTGGCCATCCTGTTCCAGCGCAAAAGTCGGGAAACCCTGTCCACCGACCTTGGCCAAAAGTGCGCGGCTGTCCTTGATATGGCGCTCGATGTCGGCTTCATTAAATGCCTGTTGGAACACCTCAGGTTCAAGGCCGGTCTGTGTGGCGAGTTCCAGCAGAACGGCTTCGTCAGAGATGCGTCGACCTTCCACGTAATGAGACGTCTGCAAACGCCCCAGTAATTCCAGACCGCGTCCAGCGATCTCCTCGGCTGCCAGCACGGCGGCAATCGGCGGCGCGGAATCGAACACCGCCGCCTCATCGCGCAGCAGACCTTCAAAATAGGCTTCGCCAAACGGCTGGCCGGTGTACTCGGCAATGCGTCGGTCGTGGGGCATGACGTAATTGCGCAGTTGTGGCGAAACGGTCTGGCGGTTGGCGCCGGTCATCATGCCGCCACCGTGGGCGACGACAGGCAACACGGCTTTGGCAGCCTGGACCAGTGGTTTGGCGCCGTAACACCAGCCGCACAAAGGGTCGTAAATGTAGTGAAGGATCATGGGAAGACTCCGACAACAAAGTAAGAAAACTCGATGCCGGCAGGTTAATCCCCAGACAGTTTCGGAAAAACGCTGGAATGGCTTTCAGTCTGTTTCATGAATCGGTCGAATGCTTTCTGTTTCCGCCAGGTTATGGCCGACATGACCGGAACCTATATCTTCTAAACAATGCGAAACCTTGTGGGAGCGGGCTTGCTCGCGAAGGGGCCATCATATTCATCATCTTCGTTGACTGGCATACCGCTTTCGCGAGCAAGCCCGCTTGTTTGATCTCCATTGTTCATAAAAACCTTCGCCCATAAAAAAGCGCCGCCTTCCCGGCAGCGCTTTTATCAATCCGTTGTTTTTCTTCTTATCCTTCCATTACATCCCACAGTGCTTCCAGTTCCGCCTCGCTGAATAAACCAGCGGGGTAGCGCTCGATCATCATCCGGCGCGGATCAGGTTCCCTGATCTGACGCGTTCCATTGGACTTCAACCACTGCGCCAAGACCTGGAGCGATTCGCTGTTAACTGCCAGGGGATGCAGTGCCCGCTCGCTCACGACGTTCATTTCGGCGTTCATCTCAGCGCTCTCTCCTGGTTTGTGAGCGGCTAACTTATCCAAGGTTTATGACAGAACATCGAAGTTCTCTCCCTCCCCACGTTGCACCATCGAAGATACAAGAGCTGTGCCAATGTTTTCCAAGTGTCGAGAAGTTGATACAAAAAAACCCGCGGTCCTGACGGGCTGCGGGCTTTCTGTGAAACGACGAGGCTAAATCGTTGCTAAATCGATTCTTCAATCAACTCAAGCTGTTACGTCCCCACTCACTCCTTGTGCGGCGCGGGCTGTTGTTGGGTAAGACAGTGGATGTTACCGCCCCCCAGTAACAGTTCGCGACCTGGCACCATGACCACTTCATGCTGCGGGAACAAAGCCTGCAAAATCTCCTTGGCCGGACCATCCAACGGGTCGTCGAAGCTCGGCGCGATGATGCCGCCGTTGACGATCAGGAAGTTCACATAAGAGCCGGCCAGACGAACAGTCGGATTGCGCTCCTGCGTGCCGTCCACCGGATCCACGCCCGCGCACTCTTCTTCGGTCGCATACAGCGGCCCCGGAATCGGCATTTTGTGCACCGTGAACGGGCGCCCTTTGGCATCGGTGCTGTTTTGCAGCACGTTCATTGCCGCCTGGCAGCGCGGGTAGTTCGGGTCCTGCGGATCGTCAGTCCAGGCCAGCAGTACTTCGCCCGGGCGCACGTAGCAGCAGAAGTTATCCACATGGCCGTCGGTTTCGTCGTTGAACAAACCGTCCGGCAGCCAAATGATCTTATCCACAGCCAGATTTGCACTGAGCACCGCTTCGATTTGCGCGCGGTCCATGTGCGGGTTGCGATTGCGGTTGAGCAGGCACTCTTCGGTGGTGATCAGGGTGCCTTCGCCATCGACATGGATCGAACCGCCTTCGAGCACAAAACCTTCAGTGCGATAGCGCGGGCTGCGTTCGATTTCGAGGATCTTGCCCGCCACTTGCGAGTCACGGTTCCACGGCGAATACAGACCACCGTCGAAACCGCCCCAGGCATTGAAGTCCCAATCCACACCACGGACTTCGCCGCGGTTGTTGATGACGAATGTCGGGCCAGTATCCCGAACCCAGGCGTCATCGCTGGACATCTCCACCAAACGAATATTCGGCACGTCGAGACGGGCACGAGCATTTTCGTACTGGCCAGCGGAGACCGCCACGGTTACCGGTTCGAAACGCGCGATGGCCTTGGCCACCGCCACATGTGCGGCTTGCGCCGGTTTGCCGCCCAGGCGCCAGTTGTCCGGGCGCTCGGGCCAGACCATCCAGGCTTGGGTCTGTGGTGCCCATTCGGCTGGCATGTAAAAGCCGTCGGTGCGAGGGGTGCTGTTCAAAGTGGTCATGGTTCAGGACTCCAGGGAACCGTCGAGGGTTTTGATCGCGCCGTACAAATTCGGGCGACGGTCACGGAACGAGCCCCATGCGCTGCGGATGTGCTCCAGCTCATCGAGGTCGAAGCTGTGAACCAGAATGCCTTCTTCTGTTTCATTCAGCTCTTGAACTTTCTCGCCAAACTGGTTGGCAATGAACGACGAGCCATAGAAGGTAATGTCGTAGCCGTCCTGCTCTTCGTTGCCGATGCGGTTGCTGGCAATCAGCGGCATCAGGTTGGCGCCGGCATGGCCTTGTTGCACGCGCTGCCAATGGTCGCGGGACGAAATGGTCTTGTCGTGCGGCTCGCTGCCGATGGCGGTCGGGTAGAACAGGATTTCCGCGCCTTGCAGCGCCATGCTGCGGGCGCACTCAGGGAACCACTGATCCCAGCAGATGCCCACGCCGATTTTCGCGTAACGGGTATTCCAGACTTTGAAGCCGGTATCGCCCGGGTTGAAGTAGTACTTTTCGTGGTAGCCAGGGCCGTCCGGGATGTGGCTTTTACGATAAATCCCGAGATTGCTGCCGTCGGCATCGATGATTGCGATGCTGTTGAAACGTGCGCGGCCGGCCAGTTCATAGAAGCTGATCGGCAGAACAACCTGCAGTTCTTTGGCGACTTTCTGGAAATGCTTGATGGCGACGTTGTCTTCGACCGTCGTGGCCAGTTGCAGGTAATCAGGGTTCGGTTTCTGGCAGAAGTACGGCGCCTCGAACAGCTCCTGGATCAAAATGATTTGCGCGCCTTTCGTCGCAGCCTCACGGACCAGCTTCTCAGCGGTCTCGATGTTGGCCTCAAGATCCCAGGAACAGGCCATCTGGGTAGCGGCGACGGTAACGATACGGCTCATGAATCATCTCCTGGGCAAGTGCTTGAGGGTCGAGGGTGGCATCGACCGATGACAGAAAGAGGCAGCACCGGGCGTGGTTCGTCCACACCGTGGGCAATGGCGACTTTATAGCCGATAAAAATCGGCTTTTAAAGTGATAAATATTCTTTCCGTCTAAAAACACTCATTTAAACCCGATAACAATCGATATTTATGTATGTCTTTATGACGCCTTCGCGGGCAAGCCTCGCTCCTATAAGTCCGTGTCGTGCGCATATTCCGCGAACGACATAAACCCGTAGGAGCGAGCGGTGCGGCGATCCGACTTGCCCGCGAAAGCGATATCGAGTCTTACAACCCTTCGTCCAACACCTTCGAGAGCATCTCGACAAAGAAATCCACGCTCTGACGCGACGTAACCATCGGCGGCTTGATCTTGAGAATGTTCAGGTAATCGCCAGTCGGCTGCATGAAGATCCCCAATTCACGAAGACGATCGCACAACGCCGTGGTTTCTTCAGTCGCAGGCTCCAGGGTCTCGCGATTGCGGATCAACTCCACGCCCAGATAAAAGCCAGAACCATGCACTGCGCCCACCAACGGATGCCGGTCGATCAACGCTTCAAGACGCTCCTTGAAATACCCGCCCACGACCTGGGCGTTTTCCCAGAGTTTTTCTTCTTCCATCACATCCAGCACTGCCATGCCGATCTGGCAACTGACCGGGCTGCCACCGGCCGACGAGAAGAAGTAACCCTCGGCCTCCAGCGCTTCGGCGATTTCCCGGCGGGTAATAACTGCGCCCAACGGCTGGCCGTTACCCATGCCTTTGGCCATGGTGATGATGTCTGGCACCACGCCCTGTTCTTCGAAGCCCCAGAAAAATTTGCCCATGCGGCCGTAACCGACCTGCACCTCGTCGGCGATGCACACCCCGCCCTGAGCGCGGACCAGCGCATAAACCTGCTTCAAGTAACCCGGCGGCAGCGAGATACCGCCGGCATTGCCATACACCGGCTCGCAGATGAAACCGGCTAACTGACGTTTCTGCTCGGCAATTTTCGCCAGATTGTGCTCGACGCTGCGCACGTAGTCGGGTGCACTGTCGACGCCACGAAATTCACCGCGATAGGTGTTCGGCGCGGTCACCGGATGCACCCAGTCCGGACGGCTGCTCAAGGCCTTGGGGTTGTCGGCAATCGAAGTCGAAACAGCGTCCGCTGCCACCGACCAGCCGTGATAAGCCTCCAGCACACTGAGGATGTCGCGGCCGCCGCTGTAGGCCCAAGCCAGGCGAATCGCCAGGTCATTGGCCTCGGTACCACTGTTGACCAGAAATACGCGATCCATGTTGTCCGGTGCCAACTTCAGCAAGCGCTCGGAAAACTCGGCAATTGCCGCGTAGTGAAAACGCGAGTTGGTGTTGAGCAACGACCACTGCCGGCTGGCAACAACCGCCATGCGCGGATGGCCATGACCCAGGACCGCGACGTTGTTGAGCATGTCGAGGTAAGAACGGCCCTGCATGTCGATCAGGTGATTGCGCCAGCCACGCTCGATGCGCGGCGGGTCGACGTAATAGTGCTTCTGGGAGCGAGCGAAACTCGCGTCACGGCGGGCCAGCAATGCCTGCGGGTCGAGTTCTTCTTCCGCATCACAGGCAAGACCCAGCAACGCGGCAGGTGACGGACACAGTGCCTGCCAGGCTGCTGCGCGCGAAGGCGTACAAAACAATGGCGCGTCTAGCTGAGCGCTTCGACACAACTGCACGATCAACGACCCGCTGACCGAACCCAGCACTTGGCCTTTGACCAGCGCCGCGCTACTGCATACCGATGGGGTCACACCCCACAACCGGACGCTCAGTTCTGGGCCGTCCAGTTGCAGCAGGTTTTCCCCTTCGATATGGATAACGCCAGCAAACGGCGCTTCGACCGTCGTGCCGTCGGGCACTCGCAATGCAACGTGCAACGGGAAAGTGTCCGGTTCGCTGGCGCTGTCCGGTCGGGTTTGGGACAGACGATACTGGCCATATCGACTGGCTGCCAGACCGTGAGCCGCGGCGGCTTCTGTCAACAAATGCAGATCAATCCCTTGCTGTTCCCAGTTACCCGCCTCGAAATGCGGACTGAGCACGCCCAGATCGATCAACGCAAATTCACGCCCCACCAGACTCGGCAACAATGGCGCGAAACCTTCGCTGTCGATGGCCGGCAGGTTTTGGCCGGCTGCAGTAAGAATCGCCGCCTCCATCAACGCCAACGGCACCGATGTGGCAACACGGAAAATTTCCCACTCGTGGGTCAGATTGTCGCGACTGTACTCATTGCCCGGATCGATGCTGACCTGCTGTTCGCCACTCAGCACCAGCACCGCCGAGCGCGCGACGATCAGCGGCCATAGCGCCAGCAACTCTTCATGCTGCAACGGATTGACCGCGTGATAAGCCCGAACCGCCGGCAAAATGCAGAACGGATCGCCATCAACATGGTGCAGCAGCGCGGCGCAAGTCACCGACAGATCGGTGATCCGCCAGGTTCGGAGCAAATCACCGAAATCGATCACGCCCTGCAACTGCCATTGGCGCCGGGAATCCCGCTGCCAGACCACGTTATCGTCGGTGATGTCCATGTGAATCGCCTGCACCTGCAGCTTATCCACCAATGGTTGCAAATGGCGCTCGGCTTGTTCGGCCGCCTCAGCAATCAATTCTCGTTGCCGCTCATCCTTGATCACCGGCAGCAAATGCGCGATCAACGCGTTGGCGTGGCGGGCATCCCATTGAAGGGTGCGCTCAAGCCCCGGATGATCGAAACCGGCCAGCGCCAGGTCCATTTCGCCGCAGAGCCGACCGAAACCGGCGACCACTGAATGATCTAGATGATCAAGGTGCGTCAGGGACTGGCCTTCGATGTAATCGAGCAGTCGTACATGCACTGCCTGGCCCCCAACCTCAAGGGAGAGCAGATCTGCGCCGTTTTTGGCAGGAATCACTCGGGGCACCGGCACGCCGGAATGTTCACCCAGATGCTTGAGTCCTGCGTGTTGAGCTTGCAGCTCCAGCGCCGAGTAATCGCCACGGCAGATTTTCAGGACAAAACGCCCCTGATCACTGTCGACCCGGAAATTGAGATCCTGTTGGCTCCCAAGCGCCTGCAACCGCCCGCTCAGCCCGTAATGTTCTTCCAGCAGCTCAAGCGCTTGCGCCGCAGACACCTGCGGGCTGGGCAGACTGGCGCGGTGAATCAACGTGGCGAGCGGCATACAACGACTCCTGAAATTTTATTAGGCGCTTATATCGCCACTGCTTGGGGCGATACGCAACCCTCTTATACCGGTCGGGGGGTCGGCATTGGGGATGGTTTTCAGTCAGCGACTACTCAGATGAACTTTCCTACGCAACGCATCGACCGGCAGGAATGTCCGGGAAGCAACCAAGCCCATACGCTGACTCCCTCAATAGGGAAATCCGCCATTCATGCCAGAACGCTCATACCCGCTGACTTACAAGGAGCAGTTGCGTCGCCGTATCTTGCGTCCGCCGCCATCCGTAAACGAATACCAACCCATTGCCGATTTTCCTGAGCCTAGGCCCACGACTCCTGAGCCAGTAATACCTATGGGCTGCGTGTTCGCCAAGTCCTGCAAATTGCCGGACGGAATCATCAACTACGCAAACCCATCGGGCTTCGTTCCGCTGGACGCGTTGCAGGATTATGGAAACTTTGCGCTTCTAGGCGGGCGTCAAGCCGATAGCTCTGGCGCCATTCCTCTGAAGAAAATCAGCGGCAATGCGTTGCCGATCGGACTGGGTGGTCTTGCCTTGGCTGGCCCGGCCATGAGCGGTGCGGCAGTGGCCGGCGGAGCTGTCGCCTCGGGTTTACTGGCCGGGTTAGTCGCGCTGCTCTGGCCTGGTGAGCTGGGGGACAGCGCGCTGTACACCGATGAACAACTGCGCATCCTCAAACAAGCCAACTCACGCGTGCGGCTGAACGTCGAACAGCTGGCCGACGGCTCCCTTAAGGGTTACGCCTTTTACACTGGTAAAAACGCCGATTGGCAGAGGGTTCCGGTCATCCAGTTCCAAGACCGAAATAGCCGACAGGTAGCCGTATTCGGTGAAGGCATGGAGTTGATATGGACCCCGACCGTGGACCCTGGCGAGACTCTCGGTATCCCCGCACTGGAGGCGGCACCTCAAGCACCAACGATCTGGGTCTACCCTCCTACGGAGGCAAGTCGCGATATTCTCGTTAACCCGATTTATCCTCCGGAGTATCAGGATTTCATTCTGGTTTTCCCGGTGGATTCGGGAGTTAGGCAACTTTATGTGGTGGTGAGTGAGAGAAAGCGACTTACAAGTCCTGACCACGATTACCTCTCCGCACCCACTACAGAGCAAATAACAGGTTTCTCCGGTTTAAGGCGTACAAAAAAATGACCCCAAAACAAGGGGGAGCAGGTTTACGCGAGCGCTGGACAGATGCCAAAAACAGAAGGTTTTTCGAATGGGATTCTGCAGAAGAAGAATTGGAAGTCTATAGAACCAGTGATGGCAGTCACCTAGGCGCCTTCGATCATGTGACGGGGGAACAAAGAAAACCGCCGAACAAAAAACGCAACATCAAAAAATTCATGTAAGGAACACAGTATGGCTTTAAGAATAAGACTTGAGTGGTATGACAAAAGCACTGACCTTGGGCTTGGAGAAGAGCTATCGAACATTATCGAAGATGATGATTTCGTATTTACAACACTGGGACTTACAGACGAGTACCAAATATTCGATGGCGGATACAACGTCCTTCCAGAATGGATTTCATTGCTTCAATCCTACTTTACGCATCCTATCGACACTGCCGGGTACGACTATCAGATTGCCTTCCGCCTACCTTGATACACGACGACGATAGAGCGGATACAAAAAATATTCAGGATAAAATCAAACACCATGCGCCGAATTGCATTTTCAAACAAAAAAATACGAAACATCCCACGCCGCCTACGAGCTTTAAAAGCGTGGGCAGCAAGTTATGAAGGTTACTTCCCTAAAGACCTGCCCATTGATCAGGGCTATGTAAACTGCAAAATTCCGGTATTGGAAACGTTGGTAGAAGGCAAACAAGCCACCTTAGCCATTCAAAAGGAATGCGCCCAACAACTGATCAATACCGCCCACCACCTGATTCAGGCCAGACCTGAAAACACCATCAACTGCAGGATAGTAGCCACCATCACCACCCCCGACATGTTCTCGAGTGAAATCTGCATTTACACCGACATGAGTCGCTACCGTGGTCACGTCCTGCCGTTCGACTACAGTTATTTCCGCCAAATCCGAATCACCGACAGAAGCCTCGCCACCGAGTGGGGCCTTGTACTGCCGAAAGGGATGAATGAGGCAGGGTTTCACTTCGTTCATGAGGATGAAGACGGTCAGAAGTTTGAATCCGAACACTGGTACTTCGGAGAAGTGGACAAAACCGACGATGGTTCCGAGGAGGGGCGCTGAAAATACAAAACCTCCAGAATATTCTGCGGCGAGAATCCGCAACTGTTCAGCTAGCCGGTGTCCCCTCGATGAATTTGCCCTTCCAGGTACTCCCCACTCGCACCCGCCGCCACTTTGCGTAAGAATGTCGGCCATCACGCCTATTGCTGGAGAAACACCATGAATGTAGTCACCACCGACCTGCCCGGTGTTCTGATCATCGAACCCAAGGTATTTGGTGACGAGCGCGGTTTCTTCTATGAGAGCTTCAACGCCAAGGCTTTCGAAGAGGCAACCGGCCTGAACACCCAGTTCGTTCAGGACAACCATTCCCGCTCGCAAAAAGGCGTTCTGCGCGGCCTGCATTACCAACTGGAAAACACCCAGGGCAAACTGGTCCGCGTCACCGTCGGTGAAGTGCTGGACGTGGCGGTGGATATTCGCCGCAGCTCGCCACATTTCGGCAAATGGGTGGCGGTGCGCCTGTCCGCCGAAAACCATCGCCAACTCTGGGTACCGGAAGGTTTTGCCCATGGTTTCGTGGTGCTGAGTGATTTCGCCGAGTTCCTCTATAAAACCACCGACTACTACACCCCGTCGGCCGAGCGCAGCATTCGCTGGGACGATCCCGACCTGGGCATTGACTGGCAGCTGGACGAAGCACCGAAACTGTCGGCCAAGGATCAGTCCGCCGCGTTCCTCAAGGACGCCGAAGTCTTTTCCTGAATTGCTGTGTGAATCTTCACCGCCAGCGCGCACTTGATCCCAGGTGCGCAGACTGCGCCCGCAAGCCTAGGCATAATGCGTCTGTACCCACAGGCGCCTGATGCTCATGACACCGACCCTCCCCCGCAGACCCCGCTGGCGCAGCCTGGCGCTGCTCGCGCTGTGCCTGGCGCCCTTGCTGTGGCCGCTGGAGCATTTGGCCGAGCGTTACTACCGCAGCGAACTGGCCGGGCAGAACCGTCAGACCCTCGACCTCTACGTCGCCAACCTCTTGGGCACCCTGCACCGGTATGAAGTATTGCCGCAGATTCTCGGCGAGTTGCCCGCACTGCGTGCGACATTGTCCGCACCCGACGAGGGCGTGGTTCAAGGCAATGCCAATCGCCTGCTGAAAAACATCAGCGCCCAGACCGGCGCCGAAGTCATGTACCTGATGGACACCACCGGCAAGACGCTGGCGGCTTCCAATTGGGACAAACACGACAGCTTCGTCGGCCGTAATTTCGCCTTCCGTCCTTATTTCAGTGAAGCCATGGCCGGGCGTCTGGGGCGCTTCTTCGGCCTGGGCACTACCTCGGCCAAACGCGGTTACTTCTTCGCCGCAGCGATACGTGATCGCGAAAAAATCATCGGCGTGCTGGTAATCAAGGTCGATCTCGACCACACCGAGAGCCTTTGGGGTAAAACCCCGGAACAACTGTTGGTCACCGACCACAATGGCGTGGTTATCCTCACATCGCGGCCCGAGTGGCGTTTCCGTTCAACCCGTCCATTGAGCGACGCAGAACGCGAGGCCATCACCGCGATTCAACCCTACCCGACCCGCGATCCCAAGCCGTTGAACCTCGACCCCAATGCCTGGCTGACCCAAACCCGGCAGATCGAAGAAACCGGCTGGAGCGTCAATATCCTTGCGCCGCGTACCTTGATCGACCGTCCAGTGCGTACGGTCGTGGCGATTGGTGGCGCAACGCTGCTGGTATTGATGCTGCTGCTCGGCCTGATGATGCAACGCCGGCGCCATTACCTGGACCGGATTGCCTTCGAAGGCAAGGCCCGCCAGGAACTGGAAGGCCGGGTTGCCGAACGGACCAGCGACCTCGAAGGCCTCAACCGTCGACTGAAGCAGGAAGTGCTGGAGCGCGAACACGCTCAGCAGGAACTGGTGCGCGCGCAGGATGACCTGGTGCAGGCCGGCAAGCTCTCGGCGTTGGGAACCATGTCGGCAAGCATCAGCCATGAACTCAATCAACCGCTGGCGGCGATCCGCAGCTACGCGGAAAACGCCGAAGTGCTGCTCGATCATCAGCGCACCGAGGATGCTCGCGGCAACCTCAAGCTGATCAGCGAATTGACCGGGCGCATGGCCTCGATCATCGCTCACCTGCGAGCCTTCGCCCGGCGTGATCGCCACGCCCCGGAAAGCGTGGCCCTGCAACCGGCGCTGGACGATGCCCTGGCATTACTGGCCAAGCGTCGGCGCAGCATGGAAGTCGAACTGATCCGTGACCTGCCGGCCGCCACCCTGTGGGTCGAGGCCGGTGAAACCCGTCTGCGCCAGGTACTTGGCAATTTGCTGGCTAATGCCCTCGATGCCCTGACGGAAAAAGGCCCGCCGCGTAAACTCTGGTTGAGTGCCGAGTCCACCGCCGCCGGCGTCAATCTGTACATTCGCGACAACGGCCCCGGGTTCTGCCTGGAAGCGCTGGGTCGTGCCGGCGAGCCCTTTTACACCACCAAGACCCGCACTCAGGGGCTTGGGCTGGGGCTGGCAATCTGCGACAGCCTGATGCGCGCCTTCGGGGGTGAACTGTCGTTCTCCAACCACAAGGAAGGCGGCGCCTTGATTACCCTGAAACTGCGCGCAGGCGCACCGGGCGTGAGCCTGCAACCGTCCGAGGACCGAAGTGCATGACCATCGACAACCGCATCCAGGTCGTGTTGATCGACGACGATCCCCACCTGCGCCAGGCCCTGAGCCAGACCCTGGACCTGGCCGGCCTGAAGATCCTGCCGCTCGCTGAAGCGAAAGGTCTGGCCGGGCAACTGGAGCGCGACTGGCCGGGCGTGGTGGTCAGCGACATCCGCATGCCGGGCATGGACGGTCTCGAACTGCTGACCGAGCTCCACGCCCAGGACCCGGAGTTGCCGGTGCTGCTGATCACCGGCCACGGCGATGTGCCGCTAGCCGTACAAGCCATGCGCGCCGGGGCCTATGACTTTCTGGAAAAACCTTTCGCCAGCGACTCCCTGCTCGACAGCGTACGTCGTGCCCTGGACCTGCGCCGGCTGGTGCTGGACAACCGCAGCCTGCGCCTGGCCCTGAGCGATCGCAACGAACTGAGTGCTCGACTGGTCGGGCAATCAGCGCCGATGCTGCGCCTGCGCGAACAGATCGGTGCCTTGGCGGCGACCAAGGCCGACGTGCTGATCCTCGGCGAAACCGGTGCGGGCAAGGAAGTGGTGGCTCGCGCGCTGCATGACTTGTCGAGCCGGCGTAACGGCCCGTTCGTGGCGATCAACGCCGGGGCCCTGGCTGAGTCGGTGGTGGAAAGCGAGCTGTTCGGTCACGAGCCCGGTGCGTTTACCGGCGCGCAGAAGCGCCGCATCGGCAAGTTCGAATTCGCCAACGGCGGCACGTTGTTCCTTGATGAAATCGAAAGCATGAGCCTGGATGTGCAGGTGAAATTGCTGCGCTTGCTGCAAGAGCGGGTCGTCGAGCGCTTGGGTGGCAACCAGCTGATCCCGCTGGACATCCGCATCATCGCCGCGACCAAGGAAGACCTGCGTCAATCCGCCGACCAGGGCCGCTTCCGTGCCGACTTGTATTACCGCCTGAACGTCGCGCCGCTGCGCATTCCACCGCTGCGCGAGCGGGGCGAAGATGCGCTGATGCTGTTCCAGCATTTCGCCGACGAAGCCAGCGCCCGCCACGGCTTGCCGCCCCACGAATTGCAACCGGGACACCGGGCGCTGCTGTTGCGCCATACTTGGCCAGGCAACGTGCGAGAACTGCAGAACGCCGCCGAACGCTTTGCCCTGGGCCTTGAACTGGCGCTGGACAACAGTGCGCCTGATGGCGGCGTCGGCAGCACGATTGAAGTGGTCAGCGGCGGTTTGAGCGAGCAAGTGGAGAACTTCGAGAAGAGCCTGATTGCCGCCGAACTGGCACGCTCGCACAGCTCCGTACGCAGCCTTGCCGAAGCGCTCGGCATTCCGCGCAAAACCTTGCACGACAAACTGCGCAAGCATGGCCTGAACTTCGCTGACGCCGGCACCAGCAGCCCCACCGACGACCTCGATTGAGCTACCGTAAAATCATCCCCTTCAAACAAAAGGCCCGTGCATGAACCGCGACAGTCGTCACTTGGAATCGATCCTTCATTCCGACATCCCCCTCACACGGGACATGGGCCTCAAAGTGCTCGACTGGCACGATCAGCAACTGCGCCTGCACTTGCCACTGGAGGCCAACGTCAATCACAAGAGCACCATGTTCGGTGGCAGCCTGTATTGCGGCGCGGTGCTGGCCGGCTGGGGCTGGTTGCATTTGCGTTTGCACGAAGAAGGCATTGAAGACGGGCACATCGTGATTCAGGAAGGGCAGATCAGCTATCCGCTACCGGTCACCATGGACGCGACGGCGATTTGCCAGGCACCGAGTGCAGCCGTGTGGAAGAAGTTTCTGGCGATGTATGAGCGGTATGGGCGGGCGCGGTTGACGCTGCATTCGCGGATCGTGAATACCGGGAGTGAAGAGGATGCGGTGAAGTTTACCGGGCAGTACGTTCTTCACCGGTAAGGACACAAAACCTGTGGCGAGGGAGCTTGCTCCCGCTCGGCTGCGCAGCAGTCGCAAATCAGGCAGCCTGGATTAACTGATGCTGCGCGGTGTCTGGGTTTTGGGGCCGCTTTGCAGCCCAGCGGGAGCAAGCTCCCTCGCCACAAGTTTGGGTAAAACTCAGGATCGGGCCAGTACCAGTAACTTCTCGCGCCACACAGCCTTAGCCGGCAACGCCAAAAAGAACTCATTCAACAACGATTCCCGCGCCGGGTAACAGAACGGCTCACCGCTCAAATCCAACACTTCACCACCCGCACCTTCCAACACACCTTGCGCAGCCGCCGTATCCCACTGAGAAGTCGGCGCCAACCGCGGATAACAATCCGCCGCCCCTTCCGCCAGCAGGCAAAACTTCAGCGAGCTGCCGATATTGGCCAGTTGCAACTCACCCAGGCTGGCGCTCAACCCCGCCAGCAAGCGCTCCTGCTCAGGGCTCGAATGCCGACGACTGGCAACCACCGTGAACGCTTCACCCGCCGCCGGAACCTCGCGAACTTGAATCGGCAACGGCTCGGCGCCTTTATCGCCACGCCAGGCACCCAACCCCGCGCCCCCTACATAAAAGCGCCCGTTGGTCGGCATCGACACCACACCGAACACCACACGCCCTTGCTCGATCAACGCAATGTTGACGGTGAACTCTTCGCTGCCGGAAATAAACTCCTTGGTCCCGTCCAATGGATCGACCAACCACCAGCGCTGCCAGCCAGCGCGCACGCTCTGGGGGATATTGGCGTCTTCTTCGGACAGCACCGGAATGCTCGGATCCAGCGCCGTCAGCCCGGCCAGAATCAGATGATGAGCGGCCATGTCGGCGGCGGTGACCGGGGAATCATCGGACTTTGCAGTCACGGCAACGTTGACGCGCCAGAACGGCAGAATCGCCTCGCCAGCCTTCAAAGCCAATTCAACGACTGGCGCCATCAACGGATGGGGGAAATTCAACTTCATGGCAGGAACACCCCACGCTGAGTCAGCACATCACGGGCCAGATACAGCGCCGCCAAGGCACGGCCCTCGGTGAATCGCGGGTTCTGCGCCAAGGCTGACAATTCGCGCAGGTTGATCTTTTCCACCCCCATCGGCTCGGGTTCATCACCTTCCAGGCGTTCTTCGTACAAATCGGTGGCCAGCACCACCTGGATTCTCTGGCTCATGTAGCCGGGTGACAAAGACAACTCGGTCAGATGTTCCAGCTGCCGCGCGCCATACCCGGCCTCTTCCATGAGCTCCCGCTCGGCCGCTGCCAACACATCTTCGCCCGGCTCGATCAAGCCTTTGGGCAGGGACAATTCGTAGGCATCGGTGCCGCCGCAGTATTCCTCCACCAATACGGCGTGATCCGCGTCGAGCATCGCCACGATCATCACCGCACCATGACCGGTGCCTTTGCTGACCAGACGCTCGTAAGTACGCTCCACGCCATTGGAAAAGCGCAACTTCAGCTCTTCGACACAGAACAAACGGCTGGTGGCGACGATCTCGCGGGCGAGTACGGTGGGTTTCTGGCGCATGGGAGGCTCCTTGGCGTGAACGCGTTACTATACAGGCTGTTTGAAAGCTGCTGCGCTCGAGATTGCTGCGTCAAAAACAGGCTCGGACGGGTCATTTACAACTCGTAAAGTCGAACGCGACCCCAGCCCGTCCTCGCCTGTTTTTTCCTTGCACTCCCTTCGTTCGCGACGCTTTCAAACCAGCCTGTACCCGGCCTATCCTGATTGTTTACCTTGGATATCTTTTTTACCGCTGGAGAAGTTTTTTATGTCCCTGCTGCCCTGGCACGACATCGATACCGTTTTGCTGGATATGGACGGCACGTTACTGGACCTGCACTACGACAACCATTTCTGGATGGAGCACCTGCCTCAGCGTTATGCCGAACTGCATGGGGTGAGCCGGGCCATGGCGGAGCTGGAATTACAGCCGCTGTTCGAACGCAATGCCGGTCAGTTGCAATGGTACTGCCTGGACTTCTGGAGCGCCGAGCTGAAGCTGTCGGTGCGCGAACTGAAACTGGAAACCGCGCACCTGATTGCCCTGCGCCCGGATGCGGACACGTTTCTGGCCGCGATCAAACAGGCCGGCAAACGCGTAGTACTAATCACCAACGCCCACCGCGATTCGCTGTCATTGAAACTGGAACGAATTGAACTGGCGCCGTATTTCGAGCGGTTGATCAGCTCTCACGATTACGGTTTCCCCAAGGAAAACCCGCAGTTCTGGGATGCCTTGCAGGCCGACATCGGCTTCGACCCGACACGCAGTCTGTTTATCGATGACACGCTGCCGATTCTGCGCAGTGCGCGTGATTTTGGCGTGGCGCATCTGCTGGCCGTGAGCGAGCCGGACAGCCGCAAAGGGCCGAAGGACACGGCCGAGTTTGCGGCGGTGGGGGATTATCGGGAGCTCATCACAGGGCTTTAGACCGAGTCGCCTGCATCGCGGGCAAGCCTCGCTCCCACAGGTTTTGCGTCGTATGCACACTACGCGAACGACACAAAACCTGTGGGAGCGTGGCTTGCCCGCGATGGCCATCACACGATCTTGAGGGTTACTCAGGAATCCTCAACACCTGCCCCGGATAGATCTTGTCCGGATGCGAAAGCATTGGTTTGTTAGCCTCGAAGATTTTGTTGTACTTGTTCGCGTCGCCGTATTCGGCCTTGGAAATCGCGCTGAGGGTGTCACCCTTTTTAACGGTGACGAAGCGCGCCGCCTGAGCAACCGGACCTGTTACGGTGATCTGGTCATCCACACTGCCGACACCGGCGATATTGCCCACGGCCAGCAGAATCTTTTCCTTCTCCTCCTGGCTCGCCACTTCCCCGGTGACGATGACTTTGTCGCCCTCGATTGTCGCCTGAACATTCGGATTACCCAGGCCGACCTTGCTGATGTGTTCCTTCAGTTGCTCGCTGGCATTCGCATTGCCAGGTGTCAGCAGATCGATAAGTTTTTCGCCTGCTTCTTTCACAAAGCTAAAAATACTCATGGTGCACTCTCCTTGGGGTTTAGGGTCCAGACGCCAAAGACTAGACCAGCCTGGCGCAGCCCGGTCTCCAGCCGACCAATGACCCAACCCCGCGCAGGCGGTAGAATCGCAAACCTTGCCCGCGCCCTGGAGCGAAGATGGACATCAAGCAGCTCAAATTCCTCATCGCTCTCGACGAAACCCGGCACTTCGGCCAGGCCGCCGCGCGTTGTCACATCACTCAGCCGACCCTGTCCATGCGCCTGCGCAGCCTCGAAGAAGAGCTCGACCTGCCATTGGTTAACCGTGGCCAACGTTTCGAAGGTTTTACCGCGCCGGGCGAGCGCGTCCTGGCGTGGGCGCGTACGGTGCTGGCGGCCTACGACGGTTTGCAGGCCGAAGCAGCAGCCTGTCGCGGCAACCTCGTGGGTACGTTGCGTCTGGGCGTGGTGCCGCTGTCGAGTTTCGACCCGGTACCGCTGATGCAACGCCTGCACGCTGAACACCCGAACCTGCGCTTCGAACTCTCGGCGCTGAGTTCCGAACAGATCCTCGAACAACTGGCGAACAATCGCCTCGACCTCGGCGTGTCGTACCTGGAACGCCTGGATGGCGAGCGTTTCGACTCCCTGGCTTTTAGCGAAACTTGCATGGGCTTGCTTTACGATCAGCGTTTCTTCAGTTTCGGCGACGCGCCCTTAAGCTGGAAATCGTTGATTGAACTGCCGCTGGGCATGCTCACCAGCGGCATGCATTTTCGCCAGTCCATTGACCATAACTTCCATAGTCGTGGCTTGGCTCCCCAACCGTTGCTGCAAACCGATTCAGTCCACCAATTGTTACAAGCAGTACACGGCGGTCTGTGTTGCGCCGTGATGCCATTGGAGGGTGGTCTGGAAAACCTCACTGATCACTTGCGCCTCCAACCCATCGAAAGCGCCCAGACCCTCGCCCGGCTGGGGCTGATCATGCGTCGCAGCGCTCCACGTTCGGCACTCGCCGAAGCCTGTTTTGCGATCTATCAGAAATCATCAACAGGCTCTTGATCGACGTCATCTATCGGTAGATCAGTAATAGCGATTAGACGCGACAAGTTGACACGCCTAGTCTTAAAGCTGACCAAACCGTTGGTGAGCCCATGAACGCCAAGCGCCCTGCCCGCGCGGCGCCCGCTGTTGAAACGCCCGCGACCGCCGCAAGCCAGACCTACAGTTACTGCAACCTTGAACACACCGAATCGGCCAGCACCGCGCTGGCCGAGGAAGTCGCGTTGGCGATTGCCTATAACGGCATCAACCAGGCGGTCATGTTGGTGACGCCAACGGATCTTGAAGATTTCATCGTCGGCTTCAGCCTCGGCAGCGGCATCATCGAAGACGCTTCAGACATCTACGACCTGCAACTCAGCGGCACAGGTTCGGCGCAATACGCGCAAGTGACCATCGCCAATCGTGCTTTCTGGAACCTCAAGCAGCAGCGTCGACAACTGGCTGGCACCAGCGGTTGCGGGCTCTGTGGCGTGGAAGCGGTGGAGCAAGCGCTGCCCGACCTCAAAGTATTGCCCGGCGCCCCACTGCCCCCGGCCGAATGGCTGGACGGCCTGCGCCAGCGCATCGGCGAATTTCAGCCGCTGGGCCAGCATTGCGGCGCGGTGCATGCGGCGGTGTTCATGAACGGCAACGGCGACTTGTTGCTGGGCCGTGAAGACATCGGTCGGCACAACGCCCTCGACAAGCTGATCGGCGGGATGATCCGCCAGAAGATCCCGACCACTGGCGGCTTGGCGATTGTCACCAGCCGTTGCAGCCTCGAATTGATCCAGAAAGTTTTACGCGCCGGCATCCAGACTCTGGTCAGCCTGTCGTCGCCCACGAGCCTTGCCGTGCAATGGGCCCGTCGTCACAACCTCAACCTCATCCACCTGCCGCAGAAAAATGCGCCGCGGGTCTACAGCCCTGCTATAGAGAATCAAGCGTGAGTCAACATCGTCAAGCCGACCAGAAACCCGTCCCCCGCTACAAGCCCTACAAAGGCCCAGCCGGTGGCTGGGGCGCGCTGATCAGCGTCGCCCAAGCCTGGTTGACCAGCGATAACGCGCTGAAAAACCTCCGCATAATGCTCAAGACCAACCAGAACGGCGGCTTCGACTGCCCAGGTTGCGCCTGGGGCGATTCTCCGGAAAAGGGCATGGTGATGTTCTGCGAGAACGGCGCCAAAGCGGTGAATTGGGAAGCGACCAAACGGCGTGTCGACGGCGCGTTCTTCGCCAAACACAGCGTCAGCTCGCTGCTGGAGCAGAGCGACTACTGGCTTGAGTATCAAGGCCGATTGACCGAGCCGATGAGCTATGACGCCGAGACCGATCGCTACAAACCCATCAGCTGGGAAGACGCCTTCGCGCTGATCGCCAAGCATCTGCGCGGCCTGTCGAGCCCGGATCAGGCCGAGTTCTACACCTCGGGCCGCGCCAGCAACGAAGCGGCGTACCTCTATCAGCTGTTCGTACGCGCCTACGGCACCAACAATTTCCCCGACTGCTCGAACATGTGCCACGAGGCCAGTGGTGTGGCCATGGCGCAAAGCATCGGCGTTGGCAAAGGCACCGTGACCTTCAATGATTTCGAACACGCCGATGCGATTTTCGTCTGGGGCCAGAACCCCGGCACCAACCACCCGCGGATGCTCGAACCCCTGCGCGAAGCGGTAAAACGTGGTGCTCAGGTGGTATGCGTCAACCCGCTGAAAGAACGCGGTCTGGAACGCTTCCAGCACCCGCAGCATCCGCTGGAAATGCTCACCAACGGCTTCAAGCCGACCAATACCGCGTACTTCCGTCCGGCACTGGGCGGCGACATGGCGGTGCTGCGCGGCATGGCGAAATTCCTGCTGCAATGGGAACGCGATGCGCAGAAGACTGGCGCCCCGGCAGTGTTCGATCACGATTTCCTGAATGAACATGCCGTCAACGTGCTGGAATACATGGGCGTCATCGACGACACCCCGTGGGAGCAGATCGTCGAGCAGTCCGGCCTGACTCTGGTGGAGATCGAGCAAGCGGCGCGCATGTACGTCAAAGGCAAGAACGTGATCATGTGCTGGGCCATGGGCATTACCCAGCATCGTCATTCGGTGCCGACCATCCAGGAAATCGCCAACCTGATGCTGTTGCGCGGCAACATCGGTCGGCCGGGTGCCGGTCTGTGCCCAGTGCGTGGTCACAGTAACGTGCAGGGCGACCGGACGATGGGCATCAACGAACGTCCGCCGGTGGCGTTCCTCGATGCTCTGGAGCGCCGCTTCCAGTTCAAGGTGCCGCGTGAGAACGGTCACAACGTGGTCGAGGCGATTCACGCCATGGCCGACGGCCGCTCAAAAGTCTTCATCGGGCTGGGTGGCAACTTCGCCCAAGCCACCCCGGACAGCCCGCGGACCTTCAAGGCCTTGAGCAACTGCGACCTGACCGTGCAAATCAGCACCAAGCTCAATCGCAGCCATCTGGCGCACGGTAAAGACGCGCTGATCCTGCCGTGCCTCGGCCGTACCGACATCGATATCCAGACCGAAGGCGCTCAAGCGGTGACCGTGGAAGACTCGTTCAGCATGGTCCACGCCTCCAACGGTCAGTTGCAGCCGCTGTCGAACCAGATGCGCTCGGAGCCTGCAATCATCGCCGCAATCGCCGCGGCGACCCTGGGGAACAAACCGGTGGACTGGAACTGGCTGGTGGCCGATTACAGCCGCATCCGCGACCTGATCGCCGAGACCATCCCGGGCTTCCGGGACTTCAACGAGCGAGTCCAGAACCCGGGTGGTTTCCACCTGGGTAACAGCGCCGGCGCACGTCGCTGGAATACCCCATCGGGTCGGGCCAACTTCCGTGCGAACATGCTGCCCAAAGATCTGGTGCACGAACGCACCCGCGCTACCGGCGTGCTGCCGGACCTGATCATGCAGTCAATGCGCTCCCACGATCAGTACAACACCACGATTTATGGTCTTGATGACCGTTATCGCGGGGTGAAAGGTCAGAGGGATGTATTGTTCGTCAATGAGGCCGACATCATTCGCCTGGGGTTCAAACCGGGGCAGAAGGCTGACATCGTTTCGATCTGGGATGATGGCCGTGAGCGCCGGGTGAAGGGCTTCACGCTGCTGGCGTTTGATATTCCTGCCGGGCAAGCGGCCGCTTACTATCCGGAAGTGAACCCGCTGGTGCCGCTGGAAAGCACCGGGGATGGTAGCCATACGCCGACGTCTAAGTTTGTGGCGATCCGGTTGGAAGCGGCGAGTGAGACTGGGTTGATTATGGCCAAGTCGGCTTGACGCGCACATACCACTGTGGCGAGGGAGCTTGCTCCCGTTCGGCTGCGCAGCAGCCGCAAACCTGGCAAACCCAATCTAGCTGAAAGATTGGGTTTGCTTTTTGGGGCCACTGCGCGGCCCAGCGGGAGCAAGCTCCCTCGCCACAGGACGATGTTCACTTCTGATTTCCAGCGGCAATTCACTTTCCAATCGCCCACAAAAAAGGCCGTTTTTGTATAAAAACGGCCTTATCGAAGTAGCTAAAGACCGGTGAAAAACACTTAAGTTCCGCCCAAAAAACAGTAACTTATAGAATTGTGCTCAAGTCGTGTTACTCGTCGGATTTCGGTTGTCACAACCATGACACAGCCTCAGGATCGCGCCGTCATCCCCTTGAGGTTCCTCTATGAAGTTCTCCTCGATTCTCTTGTTGTCCCTTGGCCTGGTCAGTGGCTTCGCTTCTGCAGGCGGCACCACCGAAGCAGGTGTGGGCGGCGCATTGGGCGGGGTTCTGGGCTCGGTCGTCGGTCAATCGTTAGGCGGCAGTACAGGTTCAACCATTGGCGCGGCCCTGGGCGGCGCGGGTGGTAGCGCAGTCGGCGCAGACAAACGCAGCCGTGGCGAAGCCGCCATTGGCGGTGCGCTGGGCGCAGCAGGCGGTAACGTGGTCGGCCGCAGCATGGGCGGCACCACCGGCAGCCTGATCGGCTCCGCAGCAGGCGGCGGCGCCGGTGGCGCGCTGGGTAACTATATGGGCAACAAGAGCGATGACGACGATGATCGTCGCTCCTATCGTGGCCGTGATGATCGTCGCTACTACCGTGACGGCCATCCAGGTCGTGGTCATGCCTATGGCCATCGCAAGCATAAACATCGCTATCGCGACTGAGGCTTGAATCGCCTCGTTTACCGGTAGATCAAAAAATCGCAGCCTTCGGGCTGCGATTTTTTTTGCCCCTCAAACCGCTAGCCGCTCCAACGCCCCGCGCAATCCAGCAGGAATCGTCACCGGTTGATTTGTAATCCGATCCACGAACACATGCACGAAGCGCCCCGCCGCGCAGGCCTCGTCTTCTCCTGACTTGAACACCGCCAGCTCGTATTGCACGGAACTGTTGCCCAACTTGCCGACCCGCAGGCCGATCTCGATCCGGTCCGGGAAAGCGATGGAGGCAAAGTAGTCGCAGGCCGAACTCACCACAAAACCCACCACTTCCCCGTCATGGATATCCAGGCCGCCGACTTCGATTAGGTAGGTGTTCACTGCCGTGTCAAAAAAACTGTAATAGGTGACGTTGTTGACGTGACCATAGGCGTCATTGTCATGCCAGCGGGTGGTGATGGGCTGGAAGTGGCGGTAGTCGGAGCGTTGGGGCATCGAAGCAGGTCCTTTCATGATCATTCCCACGCTCTGCGTGGGAATGCAGCCCGTGACGCTCTGCGTCACATTCAGGAGCGGACGCAGAGCGTCCATGGAGGCGTTCCCACGCAGAGCGTGGGAACGATCAGTATAAAATCACACGTCAGCAAAGCCTCTACCCTCTGCCGCCAGCTCACCAATCAACCGCGCCGGCGCCCAGTGATCGCCCTGCTTGGTCTCAAGCTGCAACAACCGCAGATGAATATCTTCCAATCCTTGCTGATCCGCCCAGGCCATCGGCCCGCCCTTCTCTGCCGGGAAGCCATAACCATTGAGATAGACCAGATCGATGTCATGCGCCGACGTCGCAATACCTTCCTGAAGAATCTTCGCCCCTTCGTTGACCAGGGCCAGCAAACAGCGCTCCAAAACCTCTTCAGGGCCGATCTCGCGACGCTGGAACCCCAACCCTTCGCTGACTTCCAGTACCAGCGCATCGACTTCCAGATCGTGCTCAGCCTGGCGACTGCCCGGTTCGTAGTGGTAATACCCATCACCACTCTTCTGACCGAAACGCCCCAGCTCGCACAAGCGGTTGTCCACTTGAACTTCCGACGCATCCTGACCTTTGCCAGCCAGTTCCCGAGCACGCCATTCCAGATCGATGCCGACCACGTCGTACATGCGGAACGGCCCCATGGCGAAACCAAAACCTTGCAGCGCCGCATCCACCTGATAAGGCAAAGCGCCCTCGAGCAGCATCTTGCGCGCTTCGAGCACGTACGGATGAAGCATGCGATTACCGATGAAACCGTGACAGTTGCCCGACACCACGCTGACCTTGCCCATGCGCTTGCCCAGCGCCAGCGCCGCATCAAGCACCTCCGGCGCCGTCTGAGCTCCGCGCACGATCTCCAGCAATTTCATGATGTGCGCCGGGCTGAAAAAGTGCAGGCCCAGGACCTGCTGCGGGCGGCGAGTGGCAGCAGCAATAGCGTCGATGTCCAGCGCCGAGGTATTGCTGGCCAGAATCGCTTCAGGCTTGAGCAAGCCGTCGAGTTCGCGGAAGATTTTTTGCTTCAGTTCGAGGTTTTCGTAAACCGCTTCGATAACCAGATCGACATCGCGGATCGCTGCGTAATCGGCAGCCGCTGTCACTCGTGCAATACGCGCATCCGCCTCGGCCTGATCAATCCGCCCCTGACGCACGTTGTGAGCGTAAGTCTCAGCCACGCTGGTTAGCGCTTGCTCAAGCATCTGCGGATTATTGTCGACCCATTGCACGGGCACCCCGGCGTTGGCCAGGCACATGACAATGCCACGGCCCATGGTGCCTGCGCCGATCACGGCGGCGCGCTGAATATCGAACGGTGTCTGGCTCATGGTTGTTCTCTTATTGGCGATCCAAAGACAGTCCTCACCATAGTCAGGCGCCGGGCTTTTTTGAAATTTATTCCTGTGATGAGCGACATTCAGGGGATGGATGTACTTTCAAAAACACCGATATCCCTGTGGGAGCGGGCTTGCTCGCGAAAGCGGAGTGTCAGGCAACATCAATGTTGAATCTGATGGCCTCTTCGCGAGCAAGCCCGCACCCACATTAACGGTGTTTCAGCTTGGCAGGTGCGCTTGAGCCCACTCCCGCACGTCGCCATACGGATAATCCTCCAACGCCGCAAATCCCGGAATCGCCCGAGCCTTGAGCTTGGTAAACAGCGGCACACTGATCCCACATAGAAATCTTGTTACGCGCTCGGCCGAAGGGATGTTGCCCGTGTGCTGCTCGTGCCTGTGGATAAAATCACCACACAGCGCCTCGAAATTTTTATCCACAAGCGCTGGTAATTCCGGCGGTGCCGGCAATCGCGCCACCTGACCGTGACACACGGAACAATGCCCGCACTGCTTTGGCGCGTTTTCGTCGCCGAAGTACTCGGCCAGGCGGTAACCCAGGCAGTGGTCGGTGGCGAACAGATCCAGCATGGCGTGTATCCGCGCGATCTCGGTGCGCTCGTGCTGGGTGAAGTAGGCGTGCAATTCAGCGCTCAGGGTTTGGGAGTCAAAGTCCGCTTGCTGCAGGCTGTAGACCTCGGTCATCTGCTTGCTTTCAAGCTCCACCCAGCCTTTCTCCTGGAAGTAATCCAGCGCCTTGACCACCCGACTGCGCTCGGCCTGATGCTGTTCATACAGCGCATCGAAATTCACTGTGGCCCACGTTCGCGCGCGGCTGGAAGTCTGGATGATCGCCGAAACGAAGTCCTTTCGCTCACCTTCAAAACGAGCCAGCAATGCTTCGGGTTCCTGCAAATACTTGAAGCGGTATTCAGCGTAATAGGCATAACGCGGAGCGATTATTCCACGCAGCTCCAGTTGCACCAGCAAGGTCTTGAGCGGCAACTGGCGAATGTTGCTCTGATCGGCCAAAGGCCCCAGCAGAAACTCCCACTGCCCCTCGGGCGCGGCGGCTTGCAACTCCTCAAGCACGCAACGAATGCCGTCCCGTTCCGGCGTGTCGCCGTAGACGAAGTTTTCCAGCACGTTGAGGCTGTCGCGGTTGGCCAGCACCAGGCAATCGGATGGCTGCCCGTCTCGGCCAGCGCGGCCGATTTCCTGACTGTAGTTTTCGATGGATTTAGGCAGGTCGAAATGCACCACGTTGCGGATATCGCTTTTGTCGATGCCCATGCCGAACGCGATGGTGGCGACGATGCAATTGGACTGCCCGCCCATAAATCGTTTCTGTATTCCTTCCCGCTGTTCATGGGGCAAACCGGCGTGATAGGCCTCGGCCTGGATGCCATTGCGCCCCAGATGTTCGGCGATGTGCTCGGCGGTTTTCTGCAAGGTAACGTAGACGATACTCGGCTGGCCGGGACGCCGGCTCATCCACTCGACAAGGCGTCGGCGCTTGTCCTGGCCGCGTACCGGCTCCACCAACAGATTGAGGTTGGGTCGGTAAAAACCGGTGGTCACCACATCCTCGGGAGCGATGGCGAATTTGGCCTCCATGTCGGCAATCACCTTGGGTGTCGCGGTGGCGGTCAGCAGCAAGGCCTGAGGGATGTTGAACTGGCGCTGGTAGTCCGGCAGCTTGAGGTAATCGGGGCGGAAGTTATGACCCCATTCAGAGATGCAGTGGGCCTCGTCCACCACCAGCAGGGAAATCGGCACCTGCTGCAAAAAATGGCGGAAGCGCTCGTTCTTAAGACGCTCCACGGAAATCATCAGAATCTTCAATTCACCGGACTTTGCCCGAGCCATCACATCGCTGGCGTCATCGCGGCTCTGGGCCGAATCGATACTGCCCGCCGCAATGCCGTGGCGTTGCAAGAACGCCAATTGATCCTGCATCAACGCCAACAGGGGCGACACCACCAATGTCAGGTGCGGCAGCAACAAGGCCGGCAATTGATAGCAAAGGGACTTGCCCGAACCGGTCGGGAAAATTGCCGCTGCCGAGCGCCCGGCCAACACAGCACTGACCGCCGCCTCCTGGCCGGGCCGAAACTGTGGATAACCGAAAACCTGTTCCAGGGTGTTGTGCATAAGCTGTCACTCCGTTGACCGCTGCGAAGCCCAAAGCCTAGCCGGCGAACGCAGCGAGTCGAGAAAAGGTCGGGGGTAAAAACGATACTGGATGATACAGCGTCACCCCATCAATTCCTTCGCCACGGATTGAAACAAACGAGGCACTTTGCCCCCTGACATCAGCCCCTGTCAGCCGGTAAGGTTCACCCCGAGAAAAACCATCATCCGCGAAGTTTTCATCAAGGCAGGACGCCTGCACGCGGATTCTTATGAAGGAACAACCATGCCCAACACTCTGTTTTTACCCATTGCCCTTGTCTTTGCATCCCTGCTGCTAAGCGGGTGCATGAAGCTCCCTGACGAACCTCCGCTCCTCGCTACGCCCACAACTCTGGGCGGTGCCTCACATACTTAGTCATCGATTGACTGACGTCGGGTGGCTACGGCACCAACACCGCCACCCGCAACTGTTGATTCAGCGCCTGCTCCTGAAACACCCGGCTCCTGCTCGCCCAAACCGCATAAGCCGGGCTGATTTCACCAGTGAACGCCGCCGCCAACTGACGCAAATCCGACACACTTCGCACACGGGGGCAAAAGAGTTCACCGTCACAGTTCTGGCTGGCGTTGCCGTAGGTAGTCAGCAACCGATCCCACAACCCGTCACGCACTTGCCTGACCGACTTGAGCTTCACAGCCTGCACACCCAGTCGCTGTTTCAGACCCTGTTCATCCAGCGCTTCGCTGGCCAACAACGCCTTGCCCACCATCAACACCTCGGCCCGGGAGGCGGTGTCTACTTCTGCCTGGGTGGTCAGCGCCTGTGGCCAACCGGTGCGGTCCATGTTGGCAAGGATCAGCGAATGATCCCCGTCGGCAGCGACGGTCAAACGGTAAACACCAACCCACAACAACAAAATCGAGACCATACGCAGCCATTGCATCGCTAATTCCCTTTAAGAGTCGACTCAGACGCTTCGAAACGCCCTACAAATTCTGGCGCGCACCCTACAGAGCTTTGATGCGTTAAGCCTGACAGGCCCGTAGGAATATCGACCTCCAAGGGAAAAGCTTAAAAAATAGTTGGCGTGTGCGTAGGTAAAGGCTGATAGCGCCGGTAAATCCCCTACAAAACCTGTCCATTTGCGCCACCTTGCGACGCCTCGCCGCGGCCCTCTATAGTTTTCGTCGCGGCTGAAAACATTGTGTCGGCCTGCCGGCGATGCTGCCCGACTTCCCACAGGACTGACCTCAATGAACACGTTCCATCCGTTAACAGACCGCTATCGCCCGCTCAAAACCAGCTACAGCGATACCCCCGTGTTGGTCATCGACACCGAAGCCAAGCCTCACGAGATTCTTGACGCCGCCCAGCAACGCATCCGCGCCGCCAGTGACCTGCTCGAAACGCTCTATTGCCTGTGCTTCAAACAGGCCGACGTGAAAGACATTCCCAATATCGTCAACGCACTTTACTTGCTAACCCAAGATGGCTGCGAACTTCTTGAAGTCGCCAGACAGCGAATTAAATAAAAACACAAATAACTAGCAAGCCTTACAAAACCAGCAACAACTAATAACTTCACTATTTAAACAACACAAACTAACGTGACAGCTCTTACATCAAACAAGAGCAACACAAATGACTGTACTAACTATTTTCTTCTGTGGCACTGGCTCAACTAAATTCGACGACACCAATGCAAACTACTGGGACGGCGAACTGGTGTCGACACTCGCATCCCATCATCTTGGCCGTGAGTTTGCCGAATGGATCGTGGTCGATGGCCCCGGCAGCGGCAACCTGCAAGCCGACGATCTCTTTACCAAGTCCGAGGAGTACGGCCTCAGCGGCACACTGTTCGGCAAAGGCTGGGAGCAAAACGTCCAGCACGCGATCAACATCATCAAAGGCGAGTGCGACTGGCAGCGCGAGCAACTGACCGAAAAGGAATACAACCGCCTCAAAGCGGCCGGCATCCCCATCGAAGACGTGAAAGTTGAAGGCTCGTGGTTCTGGCGCAAGTACAACTATGGTGATCGCAGTGTGACCCAGCAGGTGTTGCAAGAACAAATCATTAAAACCTTCCGCAAGGACGGTATTATTCCCACCCAAGTTAACCTGGTGGGCTGGAGCCGCGGCGGCATTAGTTGCCATATGCTGGCCAATGCCATGTTCAAGGACAGCAAACTTAAAAACATCCCGGTCAATATCTTTGCGATTGACCCGGTGCCTGGCATTGGCAACTTTCAGGATGACAAAGTCAAACTCGGCGCCAACGTCAAAGAATATGTAGGTTTCTATGCCCGGGACGAACGCTCGAAAGGTTTCAGCTGCGTTATTCCGCAAACCGCCACTGGCACCAAAACCCACATCTACCCCGTACCTGGCCGTCACGCCACCCTGGCTGGCAATGCCTCACCCGACGGTGTCAACGGCCCGAAAACCCTGGCCGAGCCAGGCCGGTTCGCCCGCCACTTTGCCGAAGTCTGCCTCAAGCGTTGGGGCGTGCAACTGGACAAGTCATTGAACCTGACCCTGGCCGATCTGGCGAGCCTCGCCAAAGCCATGGTCGGCGACGAAGCGAAGTATCGGCTGATGCACAAATACTCTTACACCTACTTCAGCGAACTGGATCAAGGCGAACGCTACGTTTCGCTGGGTAGCAAAGGGGTCAACTTCTCGGCGGTGAAAGGCACGATCTATACGCCGGCGACCGGGCTGACGACTAGCGTGCTGGATGTTGCGGCGTATCGGCATATTTGTTGAAAACGAAGGCGAATCGGTAGGAACGGCCTATCAAATCTTCGTCCCGTTCCTACAAGAGACGGCTCCTTGTCGACTATCGCCGCCCTGTAGCTCAAACCTATAGTTGTGACTGTCGCTGCCAAATCAGCGACTCGGGCTTGGTCACCCGATGGAATACGCATCAGCCTCCGTTGTATGCTGCCGGCACCTCAAGTGTCTGCACGCTTTATGGTGGCTGTGTTTGGGACGCCTTCGAGCGTGCCGGGTATGCGTATGAATCCTCACCGGTTGACCAACCCGAACACAGTCCGCCTCCCATCGCTTGGTCACGATGACGGCGGCATCATTTGATGCATTTGAGGGTAAATACAATGAATTCATGGAATCCGTTCACCGATCGCTACCGCCCACTCCAATCCAACCTCACCGACTCCCCGCCCCTGATTATCGACACAGAGGCCAACCCGCAAGACATCCTAGAAGCCGCCCTCCAGCGAATCCGAGCCTCCAGCGATCTCCTCAAAACCCTGCACTGCGTTTGCTTCAAACACGGCGACATCGAAGACATCCCCCACATCACCCACGCGCTCTACCTGCTAACCCAGGACGGCTGCGACCTGCTGAAAGTCGCCCAGCAACGCATGATGGACTGGAAAGCACCTGCCTGACGCCGAGTGAAGATCGTTCCCACGCTCCGCGTGGGAATGCCTCTACGGACGCTCCGCGTTCGGCTCTCGGGACGCAGCCGAAAGCCGTCATCGAACACTGGAGATAATCATGAGCAAGTTTTTTGATGAGCTAATGGCAAGCGTGCAACAGATGAACGAGATCGTACGGGGTGAGCGTGAACCTTCCCGCGAATTCCATGCTGATGCGTTGCGAGTCAAAAAAATTCGTAAGGCTACCGATCTGACTCTGACCAAGTTCACAGTGCCTATTGACGACCCCGACTCGCCGCAAAGTCGGGCTTAATCCTCATCGATATACACCCAACGGAAGATGCACCATGAACCTCGCCCCCAACTTCCCCGATGACCACGCCATGCACCTGCTCATGCAGCTGCTGCACGAAGAGCTCGGCCTGCCCGAACGCAAAATCATCAGCCTCACCACCTCGATCAACTTTGACCTGGGCTGTGATGGCGCTGATGCACGGCATTTGATGGAAGCGCTGGAAGAACAGTTTGGGATCGACTTCGTTGATTACGACGCGTATCGGTACTTTCAGCCGGAAGGGTTTGATGTGTTCCTCAAACGTCGAGCCAAAGGTCGTGGCGACAAAGCCCCACTGACCATCGGTATGCTTTACCAAGCGGTCAAGCTGCAACGGTGGGATACAAAAGCTCTGGAAAAGATCTAGCCGACCGCTTAAGTGGTAATATTATGGCTGTTTTTAACTATTTTAGCTGGAATAATGGCAGTTAACTAATCCGCCTCCCATTGCATACCTAGAGCGGTCGTACTGGCAGAGAGAGTCTTGCTACACGTTGGGGCAATCCAGCAAATCACCACATAAGTGCTATTATTCTGGCAGTTAAAGCCTAAAAACGAAGGAATAATGGCACATGGCAAAAAAAACAGCCCCCCTGCTGCCGGCTGCATCCAGGTTGCTCACCGAGTTTGGCGAACGACTCAAACTCGCTCGGCTACGTCGCAAGCTGACAGCCAAGCAAGTGGCTGAGAGAGCAGGTATGTCGCTGACAACGCTGCGCTCATTGGAGTCCGGCGGCTCGGGCGTGACGATGGGCGCCTATATGTCCGTGATGCAGGTTTTGGGCCTGGAGAAAGATTTGAGCAAGCTCGCAGCAACGGATGAGTTGGGACGCCAACTGCAAGACGCGCAATTAACCCCACGATCGAGCGCCGCAACCAGTAAACGCCAACGAGTGCGCAACGTGGCCCCAACGAAAGGATCGTCACCCATTCAAGACCGGACGACGCAAGCACCGGAAAGCCCCATCTCCGATTCGAATCTTGAGGTTGATTTCCCATTGAACACCCACTCTTTTTCCAACTTGTTTACCAAGAAAAAATCTAAACCTGAGACGGATTAAAAATGACACTGATCGCGGTGTATGCCGATTGGGAAACCCTGCAAAGTCCAAGGCGTCTTGGGTTTCTTCATGCCGGAAAGGCTCGCTCCACTAATGTGTTCGAGTTTGAGTACGACACTGCTGCTTTGGCCGATCCCGAGTTGAATTTCACGACGCTGGATCCCCGCATCAGGCTCTTCGAAGGGCGACAGTTCCCTGGACAGCATCAGACCCGCTTCGGCGTTTTTGCCGACTCAAGCCCGGATCGCTGGGGTCAATTGCTGATGAAACGGCGACTGGAACGGGACATCCGCGACGGCTTGGTCCCGAAGGGTACCAAGCTCTATGAGTCGGATTTCCTGTTAGGCGTTCATGACATCTATCGAGTCGGTGCTATTCGTTACAAGCTCAATGACGAAGGCAATTTTCTGGATGATCGAGATGGATTGGCGGCGCCTCCCTTTGTCGAATTGCGCGCGTTGGAGCAGGCAAGTCGAGCATTGGAAAACGATCCAGACAACACCTCACTCGATGGGCGCGAGTGGCTGAGAATGTTGATCGCACCCGGGGGTTCATTGGGCGGTGCCAGGCCCAAGGCCAGTGTTGCTGACAAGAATGGTCATTTGTGGATCGCCAAGTTTCCGAGCACTCGGGACGACTATGACGTCGGCGGATGGGAATTCGTGGTGAGTGTTCTGGCGAATCAATGCGGTCTGCGGGTGGCGAAGGGTATTGCGCAACGGTATGCGAGCGACCATCACTGCTTCATGGTCAAACGCTTCGACCGTACCGAAACGGGTGGGCGACTACATTTCGCCTCAGCCATGACCATGACTGACCGCGTGGATGGTGACGATGCATCGGTGGGCGCCAGCTATCTAGAGCTGGCAGAAGTACTCATGGAGCATGGCTCAGAACCCGACAAAGATCTGCGCGAGTTGTGGTCGCGTATTGTGTTCAACATCTTGGTTTCCAATACCGACGACCACATGCGCAACCATGGCTTTCTTCTTGATCCCGGTCGTGGGTGGCGCCTCTCTGATGCCTACGATATGAACCCGGTGGCACACGCCGATGGATTGAAGCTCAACATTACAGATGCCGACAATGCTTTGGATCTCGAACTTGTTCGTGAAGTGGCCGGGTACTTTCGGGTTAGCCGTGTTGATGCGGAACAAATAATTGAGAACGTCCAAGAGGTGGTGAGCCAGTGGCCAAGAGTTGCCAGCGCGGCGGGGCTGTCGAAGCGTGAACAAGACAATATGTCTACTGCATTTCGCCTGTCTACCAAGTGATCCCGTATTCTTTCGCCCACAAAAAAGCCGCCCCAAAGGGCGGCTTCTTCATTCGCTAAATCCAAGCCTTACAGCTTAGGACCAGCAGCCTTAATCGCATCGCTCACTTCAAACTTCTTGAAGTTCTCAACAAACAACCCAGCCAATGCCTTAGCAGCTTCATCATAAGCAGCCTTGTCAGCCCAGGTATTACGTGGGTTCAACAGGCCAGTCTCAACGCCCGGTACAGCCAATGGCACGTCCAGGTTGATGGTGTCCAGATGCTCAGTCTCAGCACCGATCAAAGCACCGCTCTGAATCGCTGCAATCACGCCACGAGTGGTCGGGATGTTGAAGCGTTTGCCAACGCCGTAGCCACCGCCGGTCCAGCCGGTGTTGACCAGGTAGACCTTGGAGCCGAAGCCGCGGATGCGTTTGATCAGCAGTTCTGCGTATTCGCCAGCCGGACGCGGGAAGAATGGTGCGCCGAAGCAGGTGGAGAAGGTCGATTTGATGCCGCTGCCGGAACCCATTTCGGTCGAGCCCACCAGAGCGGTGTAGCCGGACAGGAAGTGGTAGGCCGCTTGTTCTTCGCTGAGGATCGAGACTGGCGGCAGGACGCCGGTCAGGTCGCAGGTCAGGAAGATCACAGCGTTTGGCTCGCCACCGAGGTTCTTCTCGGAACGCTTGGCAACGTGCTCCAGCGGGTACGCGGCGCGGCTGTTCTGGGTCAGGCTGACATCGGCGTAGTCGGCGTGCTTGGCGTCATCGATAACGACGTTTTCCAGGACCGCGCCGTGCTTGATGGCTTTCCAGATGACTGGCTCGTTCTTCTCGGACAGGTCGATGCACTTGGCATAGCAACCGCCTTCGATGTTGAACACCACACCCTCGCCCCAGCCGTGCTCGTCGTCACCGATCAGGTAACGGCTTTCATCGGCGGACAGGGTGGTTTTGCCGGTGCCGGACAAACCGAAGAACAGGGTCACGTCGCCTGCTTCACCGATGTTGGCGGCGCAGTGCATTGGCAGCACATCGGCGGCCGGCAGCAGGAAGTTCTGCACCGAGAACATGGCTTTCTTCATCTCACCGGCGTAGCGCATGCCGGCGATCAGCACTTTCTTCTGTGCGAAGTTGAGGATCACGCAGCCATCGGAGTTGGTGCCGTCACGCTCTGGCACGCACTCGAAGTTGGCAACGTTGAGGACTTGCCACTCTTCACGGCCAGCCGGGTTGTACTGGGCCGGGTTGATGAACAGGCAACGACCGAACAGGTTCTGCCAGGCAGTCTGGGTGGTCATCTTCACGGCCAGGTAGTGCTCGGTGGCCGAACCTACGTGCACGTGGGAAACGAAATGCTCTTGCGCGTTGTTGAAGGCCTCGACGCGAGCCCACAGGGCATCGAACTTGTCGGCCGGGAACTTGCGGTTGATCGGGCCCCAGGCGATGGCGTCCTGGGTGGTCGGCTCTTCAACGATGAAACGATCAACTGGCGAACGGCCGGTACGGTGACCGGTGCGAACAACCAGCGCGCCGGTATCGGCAAGCTCGCCTTCACCGCGACTCAGGGCTTCTTTAACCAGATCATCAACACTCAGATCGGTGTACACGGCGTTATTGGCTTGCGTCATGAGGTTCCCCGTCGGCCAGTGGCCGAGTGCTCCAAACGTTTTGTAGTAGAAAGTCGTGCACTACTACCGCGAAAAAAGTGGGCCGGATTATGCCAGAAAAGCCCAAAAAGTGTAGGGCCCTCCCGTCAGAACGGCGTTATTCCGGCGTTGAGCAGTGAATTTACCTGCGCTGAAACGTTTTAGTGACGGGTATCTGACGGCGTATCGACCCCTGCACCAGCGAACAATTGGGTGATATCGGCCGCGTCGAACAGGTAACGTTCGTTGCAAAACTGACAATCGATCTCCACTGCGCCACCGTGTTCGATGACCAGTGCCTGAGCATCATCCAGACCCAAACTGACCAACGCATTGCCCGAGCGTTCCCGAGAGCAGCTGCAATGGAAACGTAAGTTCTGCACGTCAAACAGGCGCACCTGCTCTTCATGATAGAGGCGATGGAGCACGGTTTCGTTGTCCAGGCTCAGCAATTCATCGGCCGTCAGCGTGCTGGCCAGGGCGGTGATGTGCTGCCAGCTGGCGGCGCGTTCTTCTTCGTCTTTCAGACGGTCGGCAGGCAATTGCTGCAGCAACAGGCCTCGGGCGCGACGGCCATCGGCGTAAAGCCAGAAACGCGTGCCGACCTGCTGAGACATGACGAAGTAGTTGGTGAAGCACTCCGAGAGAGTTTCGCCGTCGAGGTCGACGATGCCTTGGTAACGCTGGCCCTGAGTCGGGTCGACGGTCAGCGCCAGCACACCATTGGGCATCAGGTCGGCGAGGGTCGCATCCGGGGCGATCTGGTCGGCTTCGTAACGAGCCAGCCCACGGATTTCGCGCTCGCTGGAGCACTCGATCATGAGCAGCGGCACCGGGCCTTCGGAACGGGCCTGAAGAATCAGCAAGCCATCGAACTTCAAGGTGCCAACCAACAACGCTGCCGCCGCCATCAGCTCGCCCAACAGTTGCGCGACCGGCTCCGGATAGGCGTGTTTGGCGAGAACTTCGGCGTAGCTACGCTCCAACCCAACCAGCTCGCCGCGGGTGTCGCTGTCATCGAAGATGAAGCGTTGGGTGTAGTCGTTATCCGATAGATTGGTCATAGGTCTGGGTATCTGAAAGGGTGACAAAAAAAAATCGCGTCATTTCCGCATTTTTGCGCGGGCAAGGTTCAGCCGTAACGGCATTTTATGAACAATCCGGGGTTGTTCCAAGCAAGGTCAAACCTCGGTATTCGACGAACGGTATTTTCACGTTGCCGCTGTCGAGTACCCCCATATGGCTGCACAGGTGCGCGATTACAAGTCTGTCTCGCCGGCGGTCACTACTCGTCGTTGCTGTTTCCGCGAAACTTGAACAGATCCCGGCGCTGCTTCTTGCTCGGTTTGCCATCGGTGCTCATGCCCAACGCCCCTGCCTTGCGCATGGCCGCAGCCGCTTCACGTTTGGCGATGCTGGCCTCGGTTTCAGCATAGAGCGCCTGAGCCTCCGGCGCGCCACGGCGCACGATAGACAACGCCTGGACCACCACCGTACGCTCCTCGAAGCCGATGCGAATCTGAAACTCGTCGCCAACCCTCGGCTCCTTGCCCGGCTTGCAGCGCTCGCCCCGGCAATGCACCTTGCCACTCTCAATCGCGGCCTTGGCCAAGGCACGTGTTTTATAAAAACGCGCGGCCCACAACCATTTATCGAGACGGACCTTGTCGTCCTCTTCGCTTTTTTGTGCCATCGGATGACCTCATTCTGAAATATCGATGAACTGTACTACCGTTTCTGTCGTGCCATGAATCATCACACTCTGGATTAGAATGCAGGCATTCCCCGCCAGTGAGGGATGGAAATCCAGGCAGTAGATATCTGTCGCCTTTTACCCATTATTCTGCGTGAATACCGCGAATTCAGCCGCACGCGGTCAGAGCGGTTTTTACCGATTGAGCACTTTTGAAGACATTTGATCATTTGACCGTTATCGGTCTGCGCGAGTGGGTGGCGCTCCCGGATTTGGGAGTCGCGGGCCTTCGCGCAAAAATCGACACCGGCGCCAGCACCTCCAGCCTGCACGCCACCGATATCGAGCCGTTCGAGCGCGATGGGGAACAGTGGGTGCGCTTTACCGCGCACCTGGGCACGGTGGTGCAACTGCGTCACCGGCGCTGCGAAGCCCCGCTGGTAACGAGGAAAACCATTAAAAGCTCCAACGGCCACGCGCAGATGCGCTATGTGGTCAGCACCACCCTGGCCCTCGGTGATCGGGTCTGGCGGGTCGAGTTCACCCTCGCCTGCCGCAAATCCATGCGATATCGCCTGCTACTCGGTTCCAAAGCCCTGATCGATGGCCAGTTGGTGGTCAATCCGGGCATTAAATATGTACAAGACAAGCCGGTGTTCCCGGTATCTACCTTCTCCACAGGTGTTGCATGAAGATCGCTGTGCTGTCGCGGAACCCGCGTCTGTATTCCACCCGTCGTCTGGTCGAAGCCGGTATGGAGCGTGGCCATGAAATGGTGGTGATCGACACCTTGCGCGCCTACATGAACATTGCCAGTCACAAGCCGCAAATCCACTACCGCGGCAAACCGCTGGAGGGTTTCGACGCGGTGATCCCGCGGATCGGCGCATCGGTAACGTTTTATGGCTGCGCGGTGCTGCGCCAGTTCGAAATGATGGGGGTGTTTCCGCTCAACGAATCGGTGGCCATCGCCCGTTCGCGAGACAAGCTGCGTTCGCTGCAATTGCTGTCGCGCCGGGGAATCGGCTTGCCGGTCACCGGTTTTGCCCACTCCCCGGATGACATTCCCGACTTGATCGAGATGGTCAACGGCGCGCCGCTGGTGATCAAGGTGCTGGAAGGTACCCAGGGCATCGGCGTGGTGCTGTGTGAAACGGCCACGGCGGCGGAATCGGTGATCGAGGCGTTCATGGGCCTGAAGCAGAACATCATGGTTCAGGAATACATCAAGGAAGCCGGCGGCGCGGACATTCGCTGTTTTGTGGTTGGCGACAAGGTCATCGCGGCGATGAAGCGCCAGGCCAAGCCGGGGGAGTTTCGCTCCAACCTGCATCGCGGTGGCAGTGCCAGCCTGATCAAGATTACGCCGGAAGAACGCATGACTGCGTTGCGTGCGGCGAAGGTCATGGGGTTGGCGGTGGCGGGGGTGGATATCCTGCGCTCCAATCATGGGCCGCTGGTGATGGAAGTGAACTCGTCGCCGGGTCTGGAAGGGATTGAAACCACCACCGGGAAGAATGTGGCAGGGATCATCATTGAGCATCTGGAGAAGAATGGCGGGCCGAATATGACTCGGACCAAAGGCAAAGGTTGAGGCTTACTCGGTCCCTGTGGCGAGGGAGCTTGCTCCCGCTGGAGGCCGAAGGACTCCCGATTCCGGCAACCGTGTTCTTTTATCGAAATACGGTCGCCGGTTTTTGCGGCTGCTGCGCAACCGAGCGGGAGCAAGCTCCCTCGCCACAGAGGTTGTGTACGGCGTTTAAACCGCATCCCGCGGCAACATCAACCCAAGCGGCAACCGCACCCGCGCTTCCAGCCCACCACCGGACCGGTTGCGCAGCTCGACATTCCCGCCATGCATCGAAGCAATCCGCTTCACGATCGCCAAGCCCAACCCGGTTCCCTTCCCGCCCCGGGCACGATCACCCCGGGTAAACGGGTTGAAAATCGCCTCCAGCTCCGACGGATCAATCCCCGCCCCACGGTCCATGACACTCAGCACCACATACGGCGCGCTGGTATCCCCGGACACATAAGCCGCCACCTCAACCCCGCTGCCCGCGTGATGCAAGGCGTTGCCAATCAGGTTGTTCAGCAGCCGCTTCATCGACACCCGACGCAACGGAAACGGCTGAATCGGCTCCAGGCGCAAGCGAACTTTCTCTTCATTCTGGTTGTACGGCGCCGCGACTTCGCGCACCAGATCGCTCAGGTCCACCTCTTCCACCGACTCGTCGCGACCATCGCGAATGAACGCCAGGAACTGGTCGAGAATCGCGTCCATGTCTTCGATATCGCGCACCATGTCGTCCGTCAGGTCGCTGTGGTCTCCCATGAGCTCCAGAGACAACCGCAAACGGGTCAGCGGCGTGCGCAAGTCGTGGGAGACCCCGGCCAGCATCAATTCGCGCTCACGCCCCGCCTGTTCGACGTCTTCCGCCATCTGGTTGAAGGCGCGGTAAACCTCGGTCATTTCACTCGGCGTGTCGCTGATCGGCAGACGCACGCTGCGGCCCTGGCCGAGTTGCCTTGCGGCATAGACCAGACGTTTCAATGGTTGATTGAGTTGGCTGACGAAGATCCACGCCGAGGCGGTGGACAGCAGACCGATAGCGAGGAACCAGCCGAGCACGTTCCAGATTTTCTGGCCGCGCAACGGATGAGGATAAAGCGGCACTTTCAGCCAGCCATCACCCAGGCTTGGCGCCCGGACCCATAGCGCCGGCGGTGAGTGCATGCGCAATCGAACTTCAGTATCGGCACCAAGCTCGGTTTGCATCTGACGCTGGTAGATCTCGCTGTACGGCCAATGCTGCTCACCCTCCGGCACGCCGGCACCTACTACCCGAATCAGGGGAACAGCATCGGCGATTTTCTTGCGGTTTTCTTCATCGGCAGCCCAATAGGCACGCAGCGTCAGGGCGACGCCGTGGCTGTATTGGCGGTCCACCAGCACGTCTTCGTTCATCAACAGATAAACCAGGGTCAGCGCCTTGGAGAACAGGACGACGATCAGCACCAGCCACAGGGTGCGAGAGAAGAAGCTCTGGGGGAACCAAACAGGGGTTTTCATGGGTAACCGCTACATACTTGCAGGAGCGAGCGATGCTCGCATATTGCGGATCGCGAGTCTGCGGGAAAGGTCATCTGACCCAATACCCGCAAGACCCGCTCCTACAAATCACCGATCACTTCGTGGCGGCGCCATCCGGAACGAACACGTAACCCACGCCCCAGACGGTCTGGATGTAGCGTGGTTTGGATGGATCGGGTTCGATCATCCGGCGCAGACGGGAAATCTGCACGTCGATAGAACGCTCCAGGGCATCCCACTCGCGGCCACGGGCCAGGTTCATCAGTTTGTCGCGGGTCAGTGGCTGACGCGCGTTCATGACCAACGCCTTGAGCACCGCAAACTCACCGGTGGTGAGCATGTGCACTTCGTCGCCGCGCTTGAGTTCGCGGGTGGCCAGGGACAGTTCGTAGTCACCGAAGGTCACGCTTTCGTCTTCGCTGCCCGGGGCGCCCGGCACCGGTGCCGCCTGACGACGCAGAACCGCTTTGACCCGAGCCATCAGCTCGTCCGGGTTGAACGGCTTGGCCAGGTAATCGTCGGCGCCCAGTTCCAGGCCCTTGATGCGGCTAAGCTCATCGCCCTTGGCCGTCAGCATGATGATCGGAATCTGATTGTTCGCCGTGCGCAGGCGGCGGCAAGCGGTCAGGCCGTCTTCGCCGGGCAGCATCAGGTCGAGGACGACCAGGTTGAACACCTCACGCGCCAGCAGGCGGTCCATTTGTTCGGTGTTCGGTACGGCGCGGGCACGGTAGCCCTTGCTGACGAAAAAGCGTTCCAGCAGGCTGCTCAGCCCAGGATCGTCGTCAACAATAAGAATTTTTTCGCCTTCAGCAATGTTTGCAGTGCTGCTCATTGGATGCTCCTTTGATCTCGGCGCGCATTATGGCGTAGCTGCCGTTATACGCACCGTGTGCATTGTTAGCAGATTTTTCCTTCACCGCCAGAAAACCGGGCATTGTGCCTACAACCAGCGATGCCCCCGAATGGACAGAACGCTGGTTATAATGCGCGGCCTTTTGTGTCAGGCAACGTCTGATCGTTACTGTAAGCAGCCGCTTTTTTTTCATGGCGCTGGCAGTAATTGTTCGATTTCACGGGTCAACGGGAAGCCTGTTGGCTCAGGTAGCGGCGCACGCCAGGCCGCTCAACCAGACTCGCCGAGCCCTTATCCCTGCGCCTGCGAGCCTGCTTTCACAATTTGTCAGGTGGTTTTATGGACAGCATCAACAGCCGCATCGCCGAGGAACTCGGTGTACGCCCACAACAGGTCGAAGCGGCCGTCGCGCTACTCGATGAAGGCTCTACCGTTCCCTTCATCGCCCGCTACCGGAAAGAAGTGACCGGCAGCCTCGATGACATCCAGTTGCGTCATCTGGAAGAGCGTCTGCGCTACCTGCGAGAACTCGACGAACGGCGGATCAGCATCCTCGCCAGCATTCAAGAGCAGGGCAAACTGACCCCGCAACTCGAACGCGACATCAAACTCGCCGACACCAAGACCCGCCTCGAAGACTTGTACCTGCCGTACAAGCAGAAGCGCCGCACCAAGGGCCAGATCGCCCTGGAAGCCGGCCTCGGCGAGCTGGCCGACGGCCTGTTCAACGACCCGACCCTGGCGCCAGACGCCGAAGCCGCGCGCTTCATCGATGCCAAAAAAGGCGTGGCCGATGTGAAAGCCGCCCTTGAAGGCGCCAAATACATCCTCATGGAGCGTTTCGCCGAAGACGCTGGCCTGCTGGACAAGTTGCGCAACTACCTCAAGCAGGAAGCCACCCTCAGTGCCCGCGTGATCGCCGGCAAGGAAGAGGAAGGCGCCAAGTTCCGCGACTACTTCGAACACGACGAACCGCTGAAAAGCATGCCGTCGCACCGCGCGCTGGCGATTTTCCGTGGCCGCAACGAAGGCATTCTGAGCTCGGCGCTGAAAGTCGGCGACGAACTGCCGGGCGCCATGCACCCGTGCGAAGGCATGATCGGCCAGCAATTCGGCATTCAGAACCAGAACCGCGCCGCCGACAAATGGCTGGGCGAAGTGGTGCGCTGGACCTGGAAGGTCAAGCTCTACACCCACCTGGAAACCGACCTGCTGGGCGAACTGCGCGATGGCGCGGAAACCGAAGCGATCAACGTGTTCGCACACAACCTGCACGACTTGCTGCTGTCAGCTCCGGCCGGCCCGCGTGCCACATTGGGTCTCGACCCGGGCCTGCGCACCGGTTGCAAGGTCGCCGTGGTCGATGCCACCGGCAAGCTGCTGGATCACGCCACGGTTTACCCGCACGTACCACACAACAAGTGGGACCAGACCCTCGCCGTGCTCGCCGCCCTGTGCGCCAAGCATTCGGTGGACCTGATTGCCATCGGCAACGGCACCGCCAGCCGTGAAACCGACAAGCTGGCCGCTGAACTGATCAAAAAATACCCAGCGATGAAGATGACTAAAGTCATGGTCTCCGAGGCCGGTGCATCGGTGTACTCGGCGTCGGAACTGGCCTCCAAGGAATTCCCGGACCTCGACGTGTCGATCCGTGGCGCGGTGTCGATTGCCCGTCGCTTGCAGGATCCGCTGGCTGAGCTGGTGAAGATCGATCCAAAATCCATCGGCGTCGGCCAATACCAGCACGACGTGTCTCAGCTGAAGCTGGCACGCGGCCTGGACGCGGTGGTCGAGGACTGCGTGAACGCCGTGGGCGTCGACGTCAACACCGCTTCCGTGGCGCTGCTGGCCCGTATCTCCGGCCTCAACGCGACCCTGGCGCAGAACATCGTCAGCCACCGCGACGAGCACGGCGCCTTCAAAACCCGTGCGGCGTTGAAGAAAGTCGCGCGTCTGGGCGAAAAAACCTTCGAACAGGCTGCGGGCTTCCTGCGGGTCATGAACGGTGACAACCCATTGGATTCGTCCGCGGTTCACCCGGAAGCCTATCCGCTGGTGCAGCGCATTGCCGCTGAAACCGACCGTGACATTCGCTCGCTGATCGGCGACGCGAGCTTCCTCAAGCGTCTCGATCCGAAGAAGTACACCGACGAAACGTTCGGTCTGCCGACGGTCACCGACATTCTGCAAGAGCTGGAAAAACCCGGTCGCGACCCACGTCCCGAGTTCAAGACCGCCGAGTTCCAGGAAGGCGTCGAAGACCTCAAGGACCTGCAACTGGGGATGATCCTCGAAGGTGTGGTAACGAACGTGACCAACTTCGGCGCCTTCGTCGACATCGGCGTGCATCAGGACGGTTTGGTACACATTTCCGCGCTGTCGGAGAAGTTCATCAAGGATCCGCGCGAAGCGGTGAAGGCCGGTGATGTGGTCAAGGTGAAGGTCATGGAAGTCGACATCCCGCGCAAACGCGTTGGCCTGTCGATGCGCATGAGCGATACTCCGGGCGAGAAAATCGACGGTGCCCGTGGCGCGCGTCCGGGTTCGGCACCACGCCAATCCCAGAACACCGCACCGCGCAAGGAAACCACGGCAGCGGCCCCAGCCAACAACGCCATGGCCTCGCTGTTCGCTAACGCCAAACAGTTGAAAAAACGCTGATGGATATCCCGGCTAGCTTGACCGAAAGCGCGTTTTTCAAGCTGCTGGGATGTCGCTTGCACAGTCTGGAAACCGGGGTGGCGCAAGTCGCCCTGGCGCTTGAGCCAGAACTGCGCAATCGCGGCGGCAAACTGCACGGCGGCGCTTTGTTCAGTCTGGTGGACATCGCCATGGGGCTGGCCTGTTCCAGCACCCACGGCTTTGACCAGCAGAGCGCAACCATCGAGTGCAAGATCAACTACATCCGCGCCGTCGCCGACGGTGAAGTGATGTGCACGGCCCGGGTGATCCATCCGGGCCGCCGCACGCTGGTGGTCGAAGCCGACGTGATGCAAGGCGACAAACTCGTCGCAAAAGCACAAGGCACGTTCGCTGTCCTGTAGCCCCCGATCATCAATTTGAGTTAATTTCAACGCAAAGCAACCTGTGGGAGCGGGCTTGCCCGCGATGGCGGTGTGTCAGACGACATAAACGGTGACTGACACTCCCTCATCGCGGGCAAGTCGAATCGTCGCACCGCCGCTCCCACAGGAATCGTGCAGTTCTTGAATAATCGGCATATGGCCTGTCAGGCCCGAAAACCAGGCGAAAACGCCAGTTTTAACTTCACCCTTGTAGACCGTCTTGCCCACCCCCATATTGGGGCGACTGACGCGTGAAGGAATCCAACTTGAGCGAACTTCTCAACCGCCGCCTGGCTCTGCTCGGCGAGCGCGCTAACCTCTCTCTGCTCGAACAGTGCCTTCACGGCATCGAACGTGAATGCCTGCGCGTGACAGGCGAAGGGCGCCTGGCGCAAACGCCGCACCCCGAAGCATTGGGTTCCGCGCTGACCAACGAACAAATCACCACCGACTACTCCGAGTCGCTGCTGGAGTTCATCACGCCAGCCCTGCCAGACCCGGCGGATACGCTGGCGAGCCTGGACAAAATTCACCGGTTTGCCTACAGCAAGCTCGGCAATGAGTACCTGTGGAGTCCATCGATGCCGTGCCCGTTGCCGGCTGAGGAAGACATCCCGATCGCTTATTACGGCACCTCCAACATCGGTCAGCTCAAGTACGTCTATCGCAAGGGCCTGGCCCTGCGTTACGGCAAGACCATGCAGTGCATCGCCGGGATCCACTACAACTTTTCCCTGCCGGAAAAGCTCTGGCCGCTGCTTAAAGAGGCCGAAGGCTTTGTCGGCACCGATCGCGATTATCAGTCGTCGGCCTACATCGCGCTGATCCGCAACTTCCGCCGCTACAGCTGGCTGCTGATGTACCTGTTTGGTGCTTCGCCTGCGCTGGATGCCGGTTTCCTGCGCGGTCGCTCGCATCAGCTGGAACAGCTGGACCCGGACACCTTGTACCTGCCGTACGCCACCAGCCTGCGCATGAGCGACCTGGGTTACCAGAGCAACGCCCAGGCCGGTCTGACGCCGTGCTACAACGATCTGACCAGCTACACCGACAGCCTGCGCAAAGCGGTGGCCACGCCATATCCGCCGTACGTCGAAGTCGGTACGCACCAGGACGGTGAGTGGGTTCAGCTCAACACCAATATCCTGCAGATCGAAAACGAGTACTACTCCAACATCCGTCCGAAACGCGTGACCTACACCGGCGAACGGCCAATCCAGGCGCTGGTGGCCCGTGGCATTCAGTACGTCGAAGCGCGCTGCCTGGACATCAACCCCTTCCTGCCGATGGGCATCGACCTCACCGAGTCGCGGTTCCTTGATGCGTTCCTGCTGTACTGCGCGCTGAACGACAGCCCGCTGCTGACCAGTACCAGCTGTGGCAATGCGACGTCGAACTTCCTCAGCGTGGTCAAGGAAGGTCGTCGTCCGGGCCTGCAATTGCAACGCGACGGGCAGCCGGTAGACCTGAAGGAATGGGCCGGCGAATTGCTGGAAAAGATTGCGCCATTGGCGGCGTTACTGGATCAAAGCCATGGCGGCGATGCTCACAGCAAGGCACTGGACGCACAACTGGCCAAGGTCCAGGACTCGTCCCTGACGCCATCGGCGCAGGTGTTGGCGGCGATGGCCGAGCACAAGGAAAGCTTTGCCCGGTTCTCCTTGCGTCAGAGTCAGGTGCATGCGGAATTTTTCCGTAGCGAGCCGCTTTCAAGCGAAGAACAGGCTAAATTTGAAGAACTGGCGCGCTCGTCGCTGGCTCAACAAGTGGAGCTGGAACAGAACGAAGTTGGCGATTTCGATGTGTTTGTCGGGTCGTATCAGGCGAGTATTCTGGCGATCAGCAATTAGTCGCAAGCCTCTGTGGCGAGGGAGCTTGCTCCCGCTCGGCTGCGCAGCAGCCGTAAAATCTGCGACTGTGTTCAATCACGCACCTTCGCTGTTTTTGGGAGTCCTTCGGCCTCCTGCGGGAGCAAGCTCCCTCGCCACAAAAGCGATACACAACTATGCTCTCTTAGAATTTTCCGCTCATAAGGTAATTCGAAAAAGTTATTTATTTTCGGATTCTTATATCATTTAGTCTCCTTTTCACGCCGACTCTCGGTCGCCTGACAAGGAGCTTTCCGATGAAACTGACTTCCCCTCTTCGCCTTCTGGCCGCCGCGTTTCTGGCTTCGGCGAGTTTCCTGGCTCAGGCGGCAGATGTGACCGTCGCCTACCAGACCACCGTTGACCCGGCCAAAGTCGCCCAAGCCGACGGCACCTATGAAAAAGCCACCAAAGCCAACATCGACTGGCGCAAATTCGACAACGGCGCCGATATCATTGCTGCCATCGCTTCCGGCGATGTGCAAATCGGCTACCTCGGTTCCAGCCCCCTGACGGCGGCAATCACCCGTAAAGTTCCGGTAGAAACCTTCCTCATCGCCACCCAGATCGGCGCCGCCGAAGCGTTGGTCGCTCGCGATGGTTCCGGGATCAAGACTGCGCAAGACCTGATCGGCAAGAAAATCGCTGTACCGTTCGTTTCCACCGGCCACTACAGCCTGCTGGCTGCGCTGAAACACTGGAACATCGACCCATCGAAAGTCACCGTGCTCAACCTCACACCGCCAGCGATCATTGCTGCGTGGAAACGCGGTGATATCGACGCCACCTACGTGTGGGACCCGGCTCTCGGCGTGGCCAAGGAAAACGGCAAAGTGCTGATCACCTCGGGCGAACTGGCCAAGTTCGGCGCGCCGACTTTCGATGCCTGGATCGTGCGTAAGGATTTCGCCGAGAAGCACCCGGAAATTGTCACCGCGTTCGCCAAAGTGACCCTCGATGCCTACGCCGACTACCGCAAAGACCCGATAGCCTGGCTCGCCAACCAAAGCAATGTCGACAAACTGGTGAAGCTCTCCGGTGCCAAGGCCAGCGACATTCCGTTGCTGCTGCAAGGCAACGTCTTCCCGCTCGCGGCTGATCAGGTGATCACCCTCGGCGCGCCGACCACCAAAGCCATCACCGACACTGCGGTGTTCCTCAAGGAACAGGGCAAAGTCGAGGCCGTGCTGCCGGACTACGCGCCGTACGTCAGCGCCAAATACATCACCAATTGATCGGGAGTTAACCGCGATGGCTTTGCTACAGCTGGAGCGCATCAGCGCACAGTATCCAGGCAGCACGGAACCTGTGCTGACGGATATTTCCTTGAGCCTGGGGCCCCGGCAGTTACTGGTCGCCCTCGGCCCGTCCGGCAGTGGCAAGACCTCGCTGTTGAACCTGATTGCCGGTTTCGTCGAGCCCAGTGCCGGGCGCATCACCCTTGACGGCGTGCCGGTCAAAGGCCCGAGCGCCGAGCGCGGCGTGGTGTTCCAGGACGATGCCCTGCTGCCTTGGCAAGACGTGCTGGCCAACGTCGGCTTCGGTCTGGAACTGGCCGGCGTTCCCCGGGAAAAACGTGAACTGCGCGCCCGGGAAATGCTCGCGCTGGTGGACCTTTGCGGTTTCGAAAACCGCCGAATCTGGCAGCTCTCAGGCGGGCAGAAACAACGTGTCGGCCTCGCCCGCGCCCTCGCAGCAGACCCTCGGGTTTTGTTGATGGATGAACCCTTCGGTGCCCTCGATGCCTTCACCCGCGAACAGATGCAGGAGCTGTTGCTGCAGGTCTGGCAGCGCACCGCCAAACCGGTGTTCCTGATTACCCACGACATTGAAGAAGCGGTGTTCCTCGCCACGGATCTGATTCTGCTGGCGCCCAACCCCGGGCAAATCGTCGAGCGTCTGAGCCTGGACTTCGGCCAGCGCTACGCCGCTGGCGAATCGGCGCGGGCAATCAAATCCGATCCGCGCTTTATCGAAACCCGCGAACACGTGCTCGCCAAAGTGTTCTCCCAACGCAGTGCCGTCCAGCGGCAGGAGCGCGCATGAGCACCTACGAAATTCCCGCCGCGACAGTGAAATCGAGCTCGACGGTCATTCCGCTGCGTCGCAGTTTGAACACGCGCTGGATCAGCGTGCTGACCCTGATCGCATTGTTGGCAATCTGGTGGGCCGTCACGGCCACCGGTTTGATCGAACCGCTGTTCCTGCCGCCACCCTCCGCCGTGCTGCAAAAAGGTTGGCTGCTGGTGACCACCGGCTACATGGATTCGACCTTGTGGCAGCACTTGGGCGCGAGCCTCAGCCGTATTGGCCTGGGCCTGGGCTTCGCGGTGCTGACCGCCGTGCCGGTCGGCATCGCCATCGGCCACAACCGCATCGCTCGCGGCATTCTCGATCCGCTGATCGAGTTCTATCGCCCGATTCCGCCGCTGGCATATCTGCCGCTGATCGTGATCTGGTGCGGCATCGGTGAGTTGTCGAAAGTCTTGTTGATCTACCTGGCGATCTTCGCGCCGATCGCGATTGCCACCGCCACTGGCGTGCGCACGGTCGACCCGGCGAAATTACGCGCCGCGCAGTCGTTGGGCGCGACTCGGGCGCAGTTGATTCGCCATGTGATTCTGCCCAGTGCCTTGCCGGACATTTTGACCGGCGTGCGGATTGGTTTGGGTGTGGGTTGGTCGACGTTGGTGGCCGCCGAGTTGATCGCCGCCACCAGCGGTTTGGGCTTCATGGTGCAGTCGGCCGCACAATTTCTGGTCACCGATGTGGTGGTGCTGGGGATTCTGGTGATCGCATTGATCGCCTTCGCCATGGAAATGGGCCTGCGTGCGCTGCAACGCAAACTGGTGCCATGGCACGGCCAGGCTCACTGAATATTCATTGTGGGAGCGGGCTTGCTCGCGAAAGCGGTCCAGCATTCAACATCTAAGTTGACTGACACGGCCTCTTCGCGAGCAAGCCCGCTCCCACAACAGCTCGACGCCCCGGATTGAAGAGAACCACCATGAGCCACCTGACCATCGTCCCTTTAAGCTCCGCCCTCGGCGCGCAAATCAGCGGCATCGATATCAGCCAGCCGCTGAACCTGGAACAACGCGACGCCATCGAGCAGGCGCTGCTCAAGCATCAAGTGCTGTTCTTCCGCGACCAGCCGATCGAGCCGCAGCAGCAAGCGCGATTCGCCGCCTACTTCGGCGACCTGCACATCCACCCGATCTACCCGAACGTGCCGGAACAGCCGGAAGTGCTGATCCTCGATACCGCCGTCACCGACGTGCGGGACAACGCGATCTGGCACACCGACGTGACCTTCCTGCCGACCCCGGCCATGGGCGCGGTGCTCAGCGCCAAACTGCTGCCGGAATTTGGCGGCGACACGCTATGGGCCAGTGGTATTGCGGCGTATGAAGCGCTGTCCGCGCCGATGAAAACCTTGCTAGAAGGGCTGACCGCTACTCACGATTTCACCCGCTCGTTCCCACTGGAACGCTATGGCAATACACCGCAAGCTTTGGCCCAGTGGGAAGAAGCCCGGCGCAAGAACCCGCCGCTATCTCACCCGGTGATTCGCACGCACCCGGTAAGCGGGCGCCGGTCGTTGTTCGTCAATGAAGGGTTCACGTCGAAGATCAATGAACTGTCGGAAACGGAAAGCGAGGTGATTCTGAAATTCTTGTTCGCCCACACCACACGGCCGGAGTTCACCATCCGCTGGCGCTGGCAGAAAAACGACATTGCGTTCTGGGACAATCGCGTGACCCAGCATCACGCGGTGGATGATTACCGCCCGGCGCGGCGGGTAATGCAGCGGGCGACGGTGTTGGGGGATGTGCCGTTTTTTCGATAATCAGCCAGTTTTTGTACTGACATTGATGGCCCCATCGCGGGCAAGCCCGCTCCCACAAAGATTTGTATTGACCAATATTTTGCGGTCAACCCATAACCTTGTGGGAGCGGGCTTGCCCGCGATGGGGCCAGAACGAACACCAGAGAATACGGCGCCGAACACTTATTCAGCCGCCGAAGGTTTCTCCCAAAGATTGACCCCACCCTCCTGGGCAAACCGGTCAATCTCCGCCAACTCTTCCACGCTAAAGCTCAGGTTCTTCAACGCCCCGACGTTCTCGATAATCTGCTCCGGCCGGCTCGCGCCGATCAGGGCCGAGGTCACCCGTGAATCGCGCAGGGTCCAGGCCAGCGCCAACTGCGCCAGGCTCTGACCGCGACGTTTGGCGATTTCATTGAGCGCCCGCACATGGGCGATGTTGGCTTCGGACAGGTGAGAGGCCTGCAACGAACCACCGCCCGGACGATTGACCCGCGCATCCGCTGGCACGCCATTGAGGTACTTGTCGGTCAACAGCCCCTGAGCCAATGGCGTGAAGGCAATCACGCCAGTGCCGAGTTCATCGGTGGTGTCCAGCAGGTCCTTTTCCACCCAGCGATTCAGCAGGTTGTAAGCCGGTTGATGAATCAGCAACGGCACTTTCCACTCTTTCAGCAACCCGGCGATTTCACGGGTTTTCACCCCGGAATAGGACGAGATGCCGATGTACAACGCCTTGCCCTGCTGCACTGCGGTAGCCAGTGCGCTGGCGGTTTCTTCAAGCGGCGTGTCCGGATCAAAGCGATGGGAATAGAAGATGTCCACGTAGTCCAAGCCCAGGCGTTGCAGGCTCTGGTCGAGGCTGGCCAGCACGTATTTGCGCGAACCACCGCCCTGACCGTAAGGGCCGGCCCACATATCCCAGCCGGCCTTGCTGGAGATGATCAACTCGTCGCGGTACTGCTTGAAGTCTTCACGCAGCAAACGACCGAAGTTGATCTCGGCGCTGCCATACGGCGGGCCGTAGTTGTTGGCCAAGTCGAAGTGGTTGATGCCCAAGTCAAACGCCGTGCGCAGCAACGAGCGCTGGGTGTCGATTGGCGTGCAGTCGCCGAAGTTGTGCCACCAGCCCAGGGACAGCGCCGGCAGCACCAGCCCGCTGCGGCCTACACGGCGGTAAGGGATGGAATCGTAGCGGTTTTCGGCAGCGGTGTAGGTCATCGAATCCTCTCTTGTCTGTCTTGAATGTGGTATCGACTGCTTTGCAAGTTGCCCAGCATACGCCCGGACAAACGCCGATAAACCTCGGACTCGACTAATTGCTGAAACGTTTCACAGTTTTCATCTTCAGTGCCAGACCCATCGCCAAGATCGCAGCCTTCGACAGCTCCTACGCTCGGCCGCATATCACTGTAGGAGCTGCCGTATTGTGGCTCACTGTTTTTGGACCATGATGTAGGAGTCTCGACCTAAGGAAGCATCATGGGATATCGGGTTGTTAAGGCCGAGGAAAAAGCGGAAGCCATTCGCTTGGTTGTGGAAATGAATTACTCCATCCCTAAAGCCTGTGAGCTAACCAAGGTTGGACCCACAGCCCTACGTCGTTGGGTTCTGAGTTGGCGCCGGGAGCAGGCGGGAATGTTGCAGCCAACTCGGCCACAAGATCAGGAAATGATCGAGTCGTTGCAGGCGAAACTGGCGTTGCTCGAGGCCGAGAACCAAGTGCTAAAAAAGCAATTGCCCTCTCATCTAAAGGTTCTGTTCGGTCGAACCAAGTGATTGATGGCGCTAGAGGGGGAATGTCGGTTCGACGCATTTGCTCGGTGCTCGGTTTTGCCCGCAGTAGCTATTACGTTAAGCGCAAACCTGAGCAGCGCCGCCTAGCCCAGCGCCCCTTGGAGCTTCAAATTCGTGCGCTACATAAAGAGCATCGTGAGGCGCTCGGCGCTCGTGGGCTATCCAAAGAGTTAAGAAAGTCGGGCATTTTCATCGGGCGCTATCGAATGGGCACTTTGATCAAGACCCTCGGTCTGCCAAGGCGCCGGCCACGTTATGCCCACTATCGCCGTGCTACCAAGCCTGCGGTGACTGCGCCGAACATACTTGATCGTCGCTTTAATCCAATCCAGCCAAATACGCTCTGGGCAGGCGATATCACCTACATCAAAGTGAAAGACAGTTGGTTGTATCTGGCGGTGGTGATGGATCTGTTTTCACGCAGGATCGTCGGGTGGGCGTGCTCAAGGACCGCAGACACCGAGCTGTCTATCAAGGCGCTAAGGCTGGCGGTAGCGCTGCGTCGACCGATGCCTGAGCTGCTATTTCACTCAGACCAGGGCTGTCAGTACACCGCTGACCGTTTTGTTGCATGCTTGGCAGAAAGCAGGATCGTCCAGAGCATGAGCCGCCGTGGCAACTGCTGGGACAATGCGGTGGTAGAGCGTTATTTCAGAACGCTGAAACACGATTGGATGCCGCAGGGCGGCTACCAGAATCATTTCGAGGCGGAGAAGGATGTGATGGATTTTATCTCGCACTACAACCATCGCCGTTGCCACACTGCCTCGAACGACCTGCCGCCAGCGCTCTTTGAGCAGCTGGCGGCCTAATACTTCTACAGATTGGTCTAAAAAAACTGGACCGCTACACCGCAGGCTGCGATCTTTTGATCTTCGCGTACCGTCAAACGGCCCCTCCACTGGAGCATTTGGGTCACCCGGAGGATATTGCTCGCGTTGTGTCGTTTCTGGCGGGACCGGATTCGGCTTGGGTCAAGTGGGTTGGTTTAAGCGCAGAGGTGCCTATGCTCAATAAGTAGCAAGGACACCGAGGTGACCCCATCGCGAGCAGGCTCGCTCCCACAGCTAACCGAGCTCTCATCCAGCAATGCGGTTGAATGTGGGAGCGAGCCTGCTCGCGATGACTGCCTCAAAAGCAATGCATACCTGAAGGGCGGAACTCCACCATGCACACAGCAATCATCATCTTCTTCGGGCTGATCCTGCTGGCGCTGATGCTGTTCATCGGCGAGAAGATCGGTTTCCCCCGCCAAATCCTGGCCTACAGCTTTGTCGTGCTGTGGCTGGCGTTGACCTTGATCAACGGCGCGGTCGGCATGGTCAACGCCGGCCAGCCGTTGAGCACGGAACTGGTGGTCGGTAGCGCGGTATTCGGCGTACCGGTGGCGGCGCTGGTGTTGTTCATGGCGATGAGCACTGACGCCTGACAAGACGTCAGCGCCACCCGCGTAGATCAACGCACCAGGTGCAAGAACTGCATGTGCCGTTCGTACTGGTCGAGGATGTCGTTGATGACCTGTTCCTTGGTGTAACCCACCAGATCGTAATCCTGACTGCCCTCTCTCAAATGCACTTCGGCCCGGTGGTAACGGCGGTTGTTGAGTTGCTTGGAACCCATGCCGCCACGGGCGAACGACGGCGTGAAGTAACCGCGCATCTGTACCTGATAGATGAATGGATGCAGTTCGCCGTGACCGATCTCCAGGCTGACGTTGTCATTGGCCGGATCAGGCTGAGCGACCACGTGCAGACCCTTCTCGACGAACACGGCGGTCACGTCCTCAATCGCCGGGCGCACCGTGGTATCGAGGAAGCGATAGACCTCATCCCGAGACGGGAAATGCACCGCCTGACTCAAGCGCTGACGCCATCCACCGCGCCGCGAGCCGGACACCGGCGCAAGGGAATGCAGTTGCGCGATCTGCTTCTGCGATTCCAGGTAAAACGCCTTGTGCAGCCCCCACATCATCAGCAGCAAAATCATCGAGAACGGCAACGAGGTCAGCACCACCGCTGACTTCAATGCATCGATGCTGCCGGAGAACAGCAGCGCGCTGGTCACCAACGCGGTCATCGCGCCCCAGAACACTCGCAGCCATTTCGGCCCGTCTTCATCCGGGTTACCACCCTTGGCGGACAACGTCGACAACACCACAGTGCCGGAGTCGGCGGAGGTCACGAAGAACACGAAGCTGATGAACACCGTGACCGCAATCACGGTTTTGCTCCACGGATAGGTTTCCAGCAACAGGTACAGGGTCATCGACGGGTTGTCGATGGCCGACATGCCGAGCGCGCTCATGCCGTGGTTGAGGACCTGGTCGATGGCGCTGTTGCCGAAGATCGACATCCACGCCAGGGTGAAACCGAGCGGGATCAGCAGCACGCCGAAGACGAATTCACGGATGGTCCGGCCACGGGAAATCCGTGCGATGAACAGGCCCACGAACGGCGACCAAGCGATCCACCAGGCCCAGTAGAACACCGTCCAGCCGCCCAGCCAGTCGCTCGGTTTGTCGTAGGCGTACAGGTCGAAACTCTTCATCGGCAAGGCGCCGAGGTAGTCGCCGATGTTCTGGATCAGAGTGTTGAGCAGGTGCTGGGTGGGGCCGGCGAACAACACAAACAGCAGCAGCGCACAGGCCAGCAGCATGTTGATGTCGGACATCACCCGCACGCCTTTATCGACGCCGGACACCGCAACGATGATCGCCGCGCCCATCATCAACGTGATCAGGCCGACCTGAATCCACTGGGTGTGGGCGATGCCGAACAGGTAGTCCAGGCCCGAGTTGAGGTGCAATACGCCAAAGCCCATATCCGCGCCGAGGCCGAACACCGTGGCGATGATGCCGAAGCCGTCCACCGCGTAGCCGATCGGGCCATTGATGCGCTTGCCGATCAGCGGGTACAGCGCCGAACGCAGGGCCAGCGGCAGGTTATGTCGATAGGCGAAATAGGCCAGCGCCATGCCGACGAAGGCGAATACGCCCCAACCATGCAGGCCCCAGTGCAGAAACAGAATCTGCATCGCCTGACGCGCCGCATCCGCCGTGCCAGCCTCGCCTTGCGGCGGTTGCGCCAGGTGAGTCAGCGGTTCGGACACGCAAAAGAAAAACAGCGTGATGCTGATCCCGGCGGCGAACAGCATGCCGGCCCAGGACAGGTAGCTGAATTCGGGCTCGTCGTGGTCGGCACCGAGCTTGATCTTGCCGTAGCCAGACAAGGCGGTGACCACCACGAAGACCAGATACAGCGTCATCGCGAGCATGTAGTACCAGCCGACCGTATTGGCCGCCCAGTTTTGCGCTTGCAACAGCCAGGCACCGGCCTGTTCAGGTATTGCCATGACAACAACGGCGAACAACAGAATGAAGGTCGCCGCGAAATAAAAAACCGGCGGATTCATGCGGACCTGGCCGCTTGCGGGGGTGGACGATGCACTCATGAAAGGTGCACCTCAAGGGGGTGAAACAGGGCAATCAATAACGGACTCGGCAAAGGCAAGCCTCCTGTTGTGAGCGGGCAGCAAACCGGCGGTTTAACTTGAATGAGCGTTCAAGTTAAACATAGGTAGGGGGCTAAGGACTAATCGCAGGGCTCGGCGGTCGCTTTCCTGTGCTAGCTCAAGGAAGGGGATGACGCGGGGTTGGCGGGATTCGTTCAGCGGGAAATTAGCTAAATGCCATTATTTCGGCCTGACCTGAAATCATCGCGGGCAAGCCCGCTCCCACAGGCTTCGTGTCGTTCACGGAATTACCGTTCGACACAAAACCTGTGGGAGCGTGGCTTGCCCGCGATGGCGTCAGAAAGACCACTAGAGATTCTGGAGCTTACTTCTGCGTCCCATCATCATGCTGCAGATTCGCCTGGGTCAGGTTGCACCCTGCTGGCACGCTGCGAGTCAGCCAGACGTTACCGCCGATGGTCGAGCCCTTGCCGATGGTGATCCGCCCCAGAATCGTTGCGCCGGCATAAATCACTACATCATCTTCGACGATCGGATGCCGCGGATGGCCCTTCTGCAACTGGCCGTCTTCGTCCGCCGGGAAGCGCTTGGCACCCAGGGTCACCGCCTGATATATCCGCACGCGCTCGCCAATGATCGCGGTCTCGCCGATCACCACACCGGTCCCGTGATCGATGAAGAAACTGCGACCGATCTGCGCCCCCGGATGGATGTCGATGCCGGTGGCCGAGTGGGCGATTTCCGCGCTGATCCTCGCCAGTAGCGGCAAGCCGGCGCGATACAAATGATGGGCCAGGCGATGGTGAATCACCGCCAGAATCCCGGGATAGCAGAGCAACACTTCATCGACACTGCGAGCCGCCGGGTCGCCGTGATAGGCCGCCAGTACGTCGGTGTCCAGCAGAGTGCGCAGCCCCGGCAAAGCGAGGGCGAAATCCTGAATGATCTGGATGGTTTTGGCCTCGACTTCAGTGTCGGCCTGGGCACTGTGGCGCGCGGCGTAACGCAGTTCGAGCCGCGCTTGAGCCAGCAACGCGTTCAGTGCCACGTCGAGTGTGTGGCCGACGTAGAAATCTTCACTTTCCTCGCGCAAATCCACCGGGCCTAGACGCATCGGGAACAGCGCACCGCACAAGGCTTCGAGAATGTCTGCCATGGCCGCTCGGGACGGCAACTCTCGACCGCCCTGCTCGCCGCTGGCACGGCCGTTTTGTGCGCGCCACTGGTCGCGCGCGGTACGCAGTTGGCCGACGATGGTCTGCAATTGCCAATGACTGGAACGCTCGCTCACGGTAAAAACTCCTCACGGGCGGCCGGACTGTCTGGCCGCGTTAACCGCGATTACTTTACGGCAACGGCTTGCAGCCGAATTAAGAACCAATAGTGCTGTGTTCAATACTTTTGGTTATAAGCGATTGGCAGTTGCCCCACTAAATACCCGTGCCTATAGTCCTGACATCTTCCCCCGCCAGTACGGACCCATGATCAAACAACAGCTTGCCCGCTTTAACCGCCTCGATCTGCTCGGTCATCCTACTCCCCTGGAAAAACTCGAACGCCTGTCGACCTGGCTGGGCCGCGATGTGTACGTCAAACGCGATGACCTGACGCCATTGGCACTGGGCGGCAACAAGCTGCGCAAACTCGAATACCTGGCCGCCGATGCGCAGGCAAAGGGCGCTGATACGTTGATCACTGCAGGCGCGATCCAGTCCAACCACGTGCGTCAGACCGCCGCCATTGCGGCCAAGCTTGGCCTGGGCTGCGTAGCCCTGCTGGAAAATCCGCTCGGCACCGACGACAGCAACTATGTCGGCAATGGCAATCGGCTGTTGCTGGACCTGTTCGATGCCAAGGTCGAGCTGGTGGAAAACCTCGACAACGCCGACGAGCAATTGGAAGCGTTGGCCGGGCGTCTGCGCAGCAACGGTAAAAAGCCGTATCTGGTGCCGATTGGTGGCTCGAATGCACTGGGCGCGTTGGGTTATGTCCGTGCGGGCCTGGAACTGGCTGAACAGATCAAGGACACCGGGCTGCAATTCGCCGCCGTGGTGCTGGCGTCCGGCAGTGCCGGCACCCATAGCGGTCTGGCGCTGGCATTGAGCGAAGCACTGCCGGATTTGCCAGTGATTGGCGTGACTGTTTCCCGTAGCGATGAAGCTCAACGCCCGAAAGTTGAGGGCCTCGCAGAGCGCACGGCCGAACTGCTGGGCGTGAGCCTGCCGGCGAATTTCAAAATCGAACTGTGGGACGAATATTTCGGCCCGCGTTATGGCGAGCCGAATGCCGGGACATTGTCGGCGCTGAAGCTGCTGGCGAGTCAGGAAGGGTTGTTGCTGGATCCGGTGTACACAGGCAAAGCCATGGCCGGTTTACTCGACGGCATCGGGCGCCAGCGCTTCAATGACGGCCCAATCATCTTCCTGCACACCGGTGGGGCGCCGGCATTGTTTGCCTACAGAGACTTTCTGACTGGATAAAGCATTTCTGTGGCGAGGGAGCTTGCTCCCGCTGGGGTGCGAAGCGCCCCCAAAACCGCCACCGCGGTGTTTCAGTTGAATCGCGGTGAATGGGTTTACGACTGCTGCGCAGCCGAGCGGGAGCAAGCTCCCTCGCCACGAGGACCGCATCCATCGAATATTCAATAAAAGAATAACAAGATCAATATTTAGTATTTTCCTATCTAAAGACAACATCATATAGTCGCGCCGCAGGCGAATTTGCAGCAAGACGCATAAGCTGCTTTAGGGCAGGATATCGCAGTCGTTCAAATCCCGAATTTGCCAACTTTCCTTAAGCGTCTTCCATAAGAAAACAGGGGCTTGTCATGAATTTTTCCGCATTACGTCGAAATCTGCTGGTGGGTTCGCTGGGCCTGGCGCTGAGCGCCGGCCTGCTCGGGCAGGCAGTGGCCGGTGAGCAGCTGCAAAAAATCAAGGACGCAGGCGTGATCAACGTCGGCCTGGAAGGCACTTATCCACCGTTCAGCTTCGTCGACGAGGCCGGCAAACTGAGCGGCTTCGAAGTCGAGTTCTCCGAAGCCTTGGCCAAAGAGCTGGGCGTGAAGGTCAAACTGCAGCCGACCAAATGGGAAGGCATCCTCGCAGCCCTGGAATCCAAGCGTCTGGACGCGGTGATCAACCAGGTGACCATCACCGAAGAGCGCAAGAAGAAGTATGACTTCTCCACGCCTTACACCGTTTCCGGGATTCAGGCGCTGACCCTGACCAAAAACAAAGACACCATCAAGACCGCCGCCGATCTGGCTGGCAAGAAAGTCGGCGTAGGTCTGGGCACCAACTACGAGCAGTGGGTGAAAGAGAATGTGCCTAAGGCTGACATCCGCACCTACGAAGATGATCCGACCAAGTTCCAGGATCTGCGCGTCGGCCGCATCGACGCCATTCTGATCGACCGCCTGGCTGCGCTGGAATATGCCAGGAAGGCCAAGGACACTGCCGCCGCCGGCGAAGCGTTCTCCCGCCAGGAAGCCGGTATTACCCTGCGCAAAGGCGAGCCTGAGCTGCTGGCCGCGGTGAACAAAGCCATCGACAAGCTGCGTGCCGACGGTACGCTGAAAAAGCTTTCGGAAAAATACTTCAGCGCTGACGTCACTCAATAATGGGAGAAGCTTTCCAACTTGCGCTGGACTCCGCGCCCTTTCTGCTCAAGGGCGCGTACTACACAGTCATCCTGAGCCTGGGCGGAATGTTCTTCGGCCTGCTGATGGGCTTCGGCCTGGCATTGATGCGCCTGTCGCGCTTCAAACTGGTGAGCTGGATCGCCCGCGTCTACGTGTCGTTCTTTCGCGGCACGCCGTTGCTGGTGCAATTGTTCGTGATCTATTACGGCTTGCCGCAATTGGGTATCGAACTTGATCCGCTGCCGGCTGCCCTGATCGGCTTCTCGCTGAACATGGCCGCCTACGCCTGCGAAATCCTGCGTGCCGCGATCAGCTCCATCGAGCGCGGCCAGTGGGAAGCCGCCGCCAGTATCGGCATGACCCGCGCGCAAACCCTGCGCCGGGCCATCCTGCCGCAAGCGGCGCGCACAGCTCTGCCACCGTTGGGCAACAGCTTTATTTCGCTGGTCAAGGATACCGCGCTGGCAGCCACCATTCAGGTGCCGGAGCTGTTCCGTCAGGCACAGCTGATTACCGCCCGTACCTTCGAAATTTTCACCATGTATCTTGCCGCTGCGCTGATCTACTGGGTTCTGGCGACTGTACTGTCGCACCTGCAGAACCAGTTGGAAGCGCGGGTCAATCGGCACGACCAGGAGTCCTGACCCAATGATTGTCGTGGAAAAACTGACAAAGCAGTTCAAGGGCCAGGTGGTGCTCAACGGCATCGATCTGCAGGTGAAGGAAGGCGAGGTGGTGGCGATCATCGGCCCCAGCGGCTCGGGCAAGACCACCTTCCTGCGTTGCCTGAATTTTCTCGAGGAGCCCAGCAGCGGCCGGATCAAGGTCGGCGACATCGAGATCGATGGCAGCCGCCCCCTGAACCAGCAGCAGAGCCTGGTACGGCGCTTGCGTCAGCATGTGGGTTTCGTGTTCCAGAACTTCAACCTGTTCCCCCATCGCACCGCCCTGGAAAACGTCATCGAAGGCCCGTTGGTGGTGAAAAAGATCCCGCGTGCCGAAGCCGTTGCCCTGGGTAAAAAGCTGTTGGCCAAGGTCGGCCTGGCGGGCAAGGAAGACGCTTACCCGCGACGCCTCTCCGGCGGTCAGCAACAGCGTGTGGCGATTGCCCGAGCGTTGGCGATGGAACCGGAAGTGATCCTGTTCGATGAACCCACCTCGGCGCTGGACCCGGAGCTGGTGGGCGAAGTGTTGGCGACCATCCGCGGCCTGGCCGAGGAGAAACGCACCATGGTGATCGTTACCCACGAAATGGGCTTCGCCCGGGACGTGGCCAACCGCGTGGTGTTTTTCGACAAGGGTGTGATCGTCGAACAAGGCGAAGCCAAGGCACTGTTTGCCAATCCTAAAGAGGAACGGACCCAGCAGTTTCTCAGCAAGTTTCTTAATAACGCTTAGTGCTGCCCCACTCGAAAAGCTGTCAACTTCCATGGATGGAAGTGGCATAAACTCCGCTTTATAAAAACGTATAGCAGCCTTCAACAAATTGCATGATTCGCCCCCATCATAAATAACTTCCCGCCGTCCTATGCGGTACATATATATGTCCTGCAACAGATTCATATCGCCTAAATTTTATAAAACACCTTGCTGTCCACGCTCAAAGGGTTGCTGCCTCGGAGGCATAAAACCCACCAAATACCGAACTATATTCGACAGAGCGATGCGGTTTGTTAACCATACTGCGTAGGAGCTTTCTGAATCACGCAAGAACTAACCTTTAACCAACCAACGCTATTGACACCTATTCAACCGCACTCTTATCTAGTCCCCAACAGGCAACAGCCACCCCACTCAATTATTGTTTAAGCGCGCAAGTAGTGAATCGTTTTGTTGCTTGGTAATTCACGCCTTTCGATCTTTCAGAAATGGACTTCGCGGCAAGGCTTCTAGGAGAGAAACCCCATGACAAGCACTTCGAACAAACCCGAACTTGCAGCCCCGACCCTGGCGCAAAGCCACAAGGCCGGTATCAACATCACCTCGGCCGCTCACCTTATGATCGACGTGCCGCCCTACCCCGGCATGGACGAAGGCGATCTGATCGAGCTGTTCTGGGACAACTGCTATGTCGCCTCCAGCGTGTTGGGGGCCGACCACGACAGCAAAGCCGTGAGCCTGCGGGTGCCGGAAAGCTTCATTGCCAATGGTTCTGCACGCGTCCATTACAAGGTCATGCAGGTCGGGCAAGGGCCCGCGGTATCACCGGCGGCGCGGGTCCAGATCAAACTTGATTGCCCGGGTGGCCTGCTTCTTTGCGATGAGGAAAACCAGAGCCTGGCGCCCGTATTCATCCCAGAGACCATTCGCCGTCAGGGGGTCAATTCGAACCAGGTCAAACGCGGTGTGCCACTGACCATCGAGCCCTACCTGAACATGGCTGTCGACGACGAAATCACCCTGCGCTGGGGCGATGTGCGCATGGACCTGCCCAAGCTCAAGGCTTGCGATGTGGGTCAGCCAATTCAGGTCTGGGTCCCACCGGCGATCATTCTCGAAGCCGGCGAAGACCTTCGACTGGAAGTGACCTACTGCATCCTCGACCGCGTGGGTAACAACTCCCGCTGGGCACCGGCACGCACACTGAAAATCGGCTGTGCCAATCCCTATCTGAAAGTGCCGGCGAAAGAAACGCTCATGGCCGCTGAATCCCGAAAGAAGTGAAGACTCTGTAGCAACACTCCTGTTGTGTCATGAGGACTTTTTGTGGCGAGGGAGCTTGCTCCCGCTGGCGTGCGAAAGCGCCCCCAAAACCGACAAACGCGTTCTTTCAAATTGAACCCGGTTAAAGGTTTTTGCGACTGCTGCGCAGCCGAGCGGGAGCAAGCTCCCTCGCCACAGGGGCTCCGACCAACCGGGCGATATCACCCTTCTATACATATTCCTAAAAGTTAGTTCATAAATTATTTATACACGTTTAGGGTATATGCACCGGACCACCGGACATTCGTGTTTTTCGTTCGCCGCCACTTGCGGCGCTTTCATGAGATGTGAGGTAGGTATGGTCCGGAACACAATCACCCCAGTGCAAATCGCCAGGGCATTGCGTGCAGCCAAGGAGCGGCACTGATGTCCAGTCTGGCAGATGCAATCGTCCAGAGTGATCTGGACATCGCCCCATTGTTGTTGCCCGTGCAGGTCTTGCGCAACGACGCACAAGCCATCAAGGCTGCCCATGAGCTGGCGCAAGTCGCCCGCCTGCAAGCCGCCAAACGTGACCAGCAGCGCAAGCTGCCGTGGTCAGAAATCGAACAGTTCACCCGCAGCGGCCTGGGCAGCATTGCCATCGCGCGTGAGTACGGTGGCCCGCAGGTTTCATTCGTCACCTTAGCCTCGGTGTTCGCGATCATTTCCGCGGCCGACCCGGCCTTGGGGCAGATCCCGCAGAACCAGTTCGGGATTCTCAACCTGATACTCGGCAGCGCCACCGAGTCGCAGAAAAAACAGCTGTTCAAAAGCGTGCTCGAAGGCTGGCGAATCGGCAACGCGGGGCCGGAGCGCGGGACTAAAAATACCCTGGAGCTCAAGGCTCGGATCACTGCCGACGGCGATGGCTTCGTCATCAACGGGCAGAAGTTCTATTCCACCGGCGCCCTGTTCGCCCACTGGGTGGCCGTCAAGGCGCTGAACGACGATGGCAAGCAAGTGCTGGCCTTCGTCCGTCGTGGCACACCGGGCCTGCGCATCGTTGATGACTGGTCGGGTTTCGGCCAGCGCACCACCGCCAGCGGCACCATTTTGCTCAACAATGTGCGGGTCGACGCCGAGCTAGTGGTGGATAACTGGAAGATCAATGACAGCCCGAATACCCAGGGCGCCGTGTCGCAATTGATTCAAGCAGCCATCGACGCCGGCATTGCTCGAGGCGCCATCGATGACGCCATCGAGTTCGTGCAAAAACGCGCACGACCGTGGATCGACGCCAAGGTCGACCGGGCCAGCGACGACCTCTACGTGATCGCCGACATCGGCAAGCTGAAAATCGAACTGCACGCCGCCGAAGCACTGCTGCGCAAGGCAGGCCAAGTACTCGATCAGGTCAACGCCGCGCCGCTCACCGCCGAGTCCGCTGCGCGCGCTTCGATTGCCGTGGCTGAAGCCAAAGTACTGACCACCGAGATCTCGCTGCTGGCCAGCGAAAAACTCTTCGAACTGGCCGGCAGCCGCGCCACCCTCGCCGAATTCAACCTCGACCGCCACTGGCGCAATGCCCGGGTGCACACGCTGCATGACCCGGTGCGCTGGAAGTATCACGCCGTCGGCGACTATCACCTCAACGGCACTCTGCCGGCTCGCCATTCCTGGATCTGACGACCAGAACCTTTTTGACCAGATCTCTGGAGAAACACATGACTCTTTCTCACCACGTCGCGGTCATCACCAGCGATGAGCAAGCCCTGATCGTCGCCAGTGACCTGGCCGACGATTTCAAACGCGACAGCGCACTGCGCGACCGCGAACGTCGTTTGCCATACCCGGAACTGGAAGTGTTTTCCCGTTCGGGTCTTTGGGGCATCAGCGTGCCAAAAGAATACGGCGGCGCCGGGGTTTCCAACGTCACCCTGGCCAAGGTCATCGCACTGATCGCCCAGGCCGACGGCTCTCTCGGACAAATTCCCCAGAACCATTTCTATGCTCTTGAAGTGCTGCGCGTAAACGGCACCGATGAGCAGAAAAAACGCCTGTACGCAGAAGTATTGGCCGGCCAGCGCTTCGGCAATGCACTCGCGGAACTGGGCACCAAAACCGCCCATGACCGCGTCACCAGCCTGACTCGCGATGGCAACGGCTACCGCATCAACGGTCGCAAGTTCTACGCCACCGGCGCCATTTACGCCCAGCGCATCCCGACGTCAGTGGTGGACGAAAACGGTGTGCAGCAACTGGCCTTCGTCCCGCGCAACAGCAAAGGCCTGACAGTGATCGACGACTGGAGCGGCTTCGGCCAGCGCACCACCGGCAGCGGTTCGGTGGTGTTCGAGGACGTCTACGTCGCCGCCGAGGACGTGATCCCGTTTCAAAGCGCTTTCGAACGCCCGACCACTGTCGGCCCGTTGGCGCAGATTCTCCACGCCGCGATCGACACCGGCATTGCCCGCGCCGCGTATGAAGATGCCCTGCATTTTGTGCGCACCAAGACCCGGCCGTGGATCGACGCCACTCATGAAAAAGCCACTGAAGACCCGCTGACGATCAAGAGTTTCGGTCACCTGGCTATTCGCCTGCACGCCACCGAAGCTCTGCTGGAACGCTCCGGCGAATTCCTCGACCAGGCTCAGGCCGACACCAATGCCGAGACTGTCGCCGCCGCATCCATTGCCGTCGCCGAAGCCCGGGCCATCAGCACTGAAATCTCCCTCGCCGCCGGCAGCACGTTGTTCGAACTGGCCGGCAGCCAGGCGACCCTGGTCGAACACGGTCTGGATCGTCACTGGCGCAACGCACGGGTACATACCCTGCACGACCCGGTGCGCTGGAAGTATCACGCTGTCGGCAACTACTACCTCAACGATGAAAACCCTCCATTGCGAGGGACCATCTGATGGCCGATGCCAAAAAGAAAATCCTGCTCAACGCGTTCAACATGAATTGCATCGGGCACATCAACCATGGCCTGTGGACGCATCCACGGGACAATTCCACCCAATACAAAATCATCGAATACTGGACTGAACTGGCTCAGTTGCTGGAACGCGGACTGTTCGACGGTCTGTTCATCGCCGACATCGTCGGCGTGTACGACGTCTATCAAAACTCGGTGAACGTGCCGCTCAAAGAGTCGATCCAGTTGCCGGTCAACGACCCGTTGCTGCTGGTGTCGGCCATGGCTGCGGTCACCAAAAACCTCGGCTTCGGCCTGACCGCCAACCTGACCTACGAACCGCCATATCTGTTCGCCCGGCGCCTGTCGACGCTTGATCATTTGAGCCGTGGGCGGGTCGGCTGGAACATCGTCACCGGCTATCTCGACAGCGCCGCCAAGGCCATGGGCCTGAGCGAACAGGTAGAACACGACCGCCGTTACGACCAGGCCGACGAGTACCTGCAAGTGCTCTACAAACTCTGGGAAGGCAGCTGGGAAAACGACGCGGTGCTCAACGACCGCGAACAGCGGATCTACGCCCAGCCAGACAAAGTGCACAAGGTCGAGCACAAGGGCGAGTTCTATCAGGTCGAGGGTTATCACCTCTGCGAACCGTCGCCGCAACGCACGCCGGTGCTGTTCCAGGCCGGCAGTTCCGATCGCGGTTTGCTATTCGCAGGTCGGCATGCCGAGTGCGTGTTCATCAGCGGTCAGAACAAACCGGCGACCCGGGTTCAGGTGGACAAGGTTCGCGCCAGCGCCGTCGAAGCCGGGCGCAACCCTTGGGACATCAAGGTGTTCATGGGCTTGAACGTGATCGTCGGTGCGACAGAAGAACTGGCCTGGGCCAAACACGCCGAGTACCTGAGCTACGCCAGTGCCGAGGCTGGCGTGGCGCATTTTTCGGCGTCCACCGGGATCGATTTTTCCGAGTACGAACTCGACGAACCTATCCAGTACGTGAAGAGCAACGCCATTCAGTCCGCCACCAAGAACCTGCAAAACAACGACTGGACCCGCCGCAAACTGCTGGAACAACACGCCCTCGGTGGTCGCTACATCACCGTGGTCGGCTCGCCGCAGCAGGTGGCTGACGAACTGGAATCGTGGATCGCCGAAACCGGCTTGGATGGCTTCAATCTGACGCGAATTGTCACGCCGGAGAGCTATGTGGATTTCATTGAGCTGGTGATTCCGGAGTTGCAGCGCAGAGGGTCGTACAAGACCGCTTACGACAACGGCAGCCTGCGGGAAAAACTGTTTCACGAAGAGGCGTATTTACCCAAACAACACACCGGGTCGGCTTTTCGCCGCTAAAAGCATCGCGGGCAAGCCTGCTCCCACAGGGATTGTGTGAACACCCGAGAACACTGTGGGAGCGGGCTTGCCCGCGATGAGGCCCGAACAGACACCAAAAATTCAATGCACTGACTGGAAAACTCATCATGACCAAAAAACTGTTCAACCACCCAGTCAAAGCACTGGCCCTGGCCCTCGGCCTCTTTAGCTCCATCACCTTCGCCGCCGACGCACCACTGAAAGTCGGCACCACCGCCGCCTTCGCCATTCCCCTGGAAGCCGCAGTAGAAGAAGCTAACAAACAAGGCCTGAAAGTCGAACTGGTGGAGTTCAGCGACTGGATCGCCCCCAACGTCAGCCTCGCTTCGGGTGACATCGACGCGAACTATTTCCAGCACATTCCGTTCCTGGAAAACGCCAAGGCCGCCGCTGGTTTTGACCTGGTGCCGTTCGCCCCGGGCATCATCAACAACGTCGGCCTCTACTCGAAGAAATACAAAAGCTTCGACGCGTTGCCCATCGGTGCCAGCGTGGCCATCGCCAACGACCCGATCAACAGCGGTCGCGGCCTGCAACTGCTGGCCAAGGCCGGGCTGATCTCCCTCAAACCGGGCGTCGGCTACAAGGCGACCGAAGAAGACATCATCGCCAACCCGAAGAAAATCAAAATCCTTCAGGTCGAAGCCGTGCAACTGGTACGCGCCTACGACGATGCTGATCTGGTCCAGGGTTACCCGGCCTATATCCGTCTGTCGAAGACCTTCGATGCCAGTTCCGCCCTGCTGTTCGACGGCCTCGATCACAAGGAATACGTGATCCAGTTCGTGATCCAGCCGAAAAGCAAAACCGACCCGCGACTGATCAAATTCGTCGACATCTACCAGCATTCACCAGCCGTTCGCGCGGCGCTGGATAAAGCCCACGGCAAGCTCTATCAAGCCGGCTGGGAAAGCTGAGCATGACGGCCGCGATCCAACGGCGACTGGAACTTCCGGAGCCACATAACGCCACACAAACCGAACTGCACCCAGACTTCAATCGTGCCCACGTGCGCTTCATCGGCCTGGGCAAAACCTACAACGGCCAGCAAGGTCCGGTGGCGGCCCTGCACGGTATCGACCTGGCGATCCAGCGCGGCGAAGTGTTCGGCATCATCGGTCGCAGCGGCGCCGGCAAGTCGTCGCTGATCCGCACCATCAACCGCCTCGAACAACCGAGCAGCGGGCGGGTGCTGATCGATCAGATCGACATCGGCGAGTTCGATGAAGACCGTTTGGTGGCGCTGCGGCGGCGGATTGGCATGATCTTCCAGCACTTCAATTTGATGTCGGCCAAGACGGTTTGGCAGAACGTCGAATTGCCGCTGAAAGTCGCCGGCGTGCCCAAGGAGCAGCGCGAGCGCAAAGTCCGCGAACTGCTGGAACTGGTCGGCCTGCAAGAGAAACACAAAGCCTACCCGGCGCAACTTTCCGGCGGGCAGAAACAGCGCATCGGCATCGCCCGGGCGCTGGTGCATGACCCGCAGATTCTGCTGTGTGACGAGGCGACGTCGGCGCTGGACCCGGAGACCACGCAATCGATCCTCGGCCTGCTGCGCGAGATCAATCAGCGCCTGGGCCTGACCATCGTGCTGATCACCCATGAGATGGCGGTGATCCGCGATATCTGTGATCGGGTCGTGGTGCTGGAACACGGGCGAATCGTCGAGCAAGGGCCGGTCTGGGAAGTCTTTGGCAACCCGCAACATGACGTCAGCAAGACCTTGCTCGCGCCACTGCAACACGGTCTGCCGCAAGAGCTGCAAAGCCGCTTGCGGGAGCAGCCGCAGTCTTCTGACGCCGCCGTGGTGTTGCGTTTGCAATTCACCGGCAGCGCGAGCGACGAGCCAGACCTGGCGGCGCTGTTCAGCGCCCTCGGTGGTCGCGTGCGCTTGCTGCAAGGGGGCGTGGAACGGATTCAGGGGCATGCACTCGGGCAATTGCTGCTGGCGGTGACCGGCTCGTCCCTCGGCGCCGAGGAACTGCGTCAGCGCGCCGGCAACTGGGCGCAACAGGTGGAGGTGCTGGGTTATGTGGTTTGATCGGTTGCTGCAAGGCTTTATCGATACGTTTTTGATGGTGGGTGTGTCGTCGTTGATTGCACTATTGGCGGGCATTCCGCTGGCGGTGATTTTGGTCACCAGTTCCAAGGGTGGTATCTACGAAGCACCGGCACTGAACCGCGCGTTGGGCGCGTTCGTGAACCTGTTCCGCTCGATTCCGTTTTTGATTTTGATGGTGGCGTTGATTCCGTTTACCCGGCTGATCGTCGGCACCACGTATGGCGTGTGGGCTGCCGTGGTACCGCTGACCATTGCGGCCACGCCGTTCTTTGCACGCATTGCCGAGGTCAGTTTGCGCGAGGTCGACCATGGGTTGATTGAAGCCGCGCAGGCGATGGGCTGCCGACGCGGGCATATCGTCTGGCATGTGCTGCTGCCCGAAGCGCTGCCGGGGATTGTCGGTGGTTTCACGATTACGTTGGTGACGATGATCAACTCGTCGGCCATGGCCGGAGCGATTGGTGCCGGTGGGTTGGGGGACATTGCTTATCGGTATGGGTATCAGCGGTTTGACAGCCAGATCATGTTGACGGTGATTGTGTTGCTGGTGGTGTTGGTGGCGGTGATTCAGTTGGGTGGCGATCGCTTGGCGCGGGGCCTCAACAAGCGCTGAGCTTGATCCTTGCCCCATAGTGCGAACAAAGGTTTTTGTGGCGAGGGAGCTTGCTCCCGCTCGATTGCGCAGCAATCGCAAACCATTCAATGAGGTTTATCTGACACACCTCATTGAATGGTTTTGGGTCTGCTGCGCAGCCCAGCGGGAGCAAGCTCCCTCGCCACAGAAAAGCTCTCTCACCAGAAGTATTGTCTCTAGCTCCTGGGGAACATTTCGCACAAGAAAATCAGAGTGCCAGCAGGCCCGATCCCTTTCTTTTGCAGGACGTTTCCTAGATCATTCCGCTCGCTTGCGCCTGCCAAATTCCGTGGCTAGTCTCGGTCCGTCACTGCTCATCAGTGATTGGGTTTAGTAGCCCGGAACAATAGGCGCATAGCGATTCCATGCTCATGTCCGGCATTTTTTTGCCGCATGCAGAATATGGTGGCTGTGCGTGGGGCACCTTCGGGTGCACCGGTTTTCCTATTGACCGGCCTACTAACCTGCGTACAGCCGCCACCCAATCGTTTAGTAGGCGATAAGTGATGGCTCCCATGTAGCAATAGGAGCAACACATGAAAAAATCCGTTCCCGATCCACCTCCCGAAAACCCCACCAACGAAACCGCCACTGAAGACCCGCTCAGGGATCGATCGGCGCTCTACCGTGCGATTGATTTCTACCTCACCGGCGATCAGCCCTCCCCGCCCGACGAATTTCGCTTCTACAACGTCAGTAAAGACGTGAGCTTCGAGGATACCCAGCTCTACGTCGCCGATCTGCTGCGCTGCGCCTCGGTCACGGCGTATCAGTGTGGCGATCAGCTCACGGGGGCCGATCGGGCATTGGTGTTTTCCGTTTGGCATTTGCTGGAGATTGCCAAGGCGATGGTTGATCGGTCCATTGAATGTCTGGGGATGAAACAGAGCTGAGTCAGGCTTTAGTCATTGGTTGTCAGTGATACCGCTTTCGCGAGCAAGCCCGCTCACACATTTGATCTTCGGTGAACATGGAATTTGTGTTCGACGCGATCCAGTGTGGGAGCGGGCTTGCTCGCGAATGGCTGCGAAGCAGCCCTAGGCTTGATGGCGTATATTCGGCGAATCCCAATTGCCTGCGCAGCCGACCATGAAACAGACTCCCGACGACCTGGAGCAGATCACCTCCACTACCCTGGGCCATTACAACGCAGTGGCCGAAGACTTCCGTGAAGGCACTCGCGATCACGATGTCAGCCAGAACATCGATGCCCTGTTGCGGCATATTCAGGGTGAGGCGCCGTTCACCCTTCTCGACTTCGGCTGCGGGCCTGGTCGTGACCTGAAAACCTTCACTCACCTGGGCCACACCGCTATCGGCCTCGACGGCTCGGAAAAGCTTGCGCAGATGGCGCGGGAGGACAGTGGTTGCGAAGTCTGGCAACAGGACTTTCTGAAACTCGATCTGCCGACCGAGCGGTTTGACGGGATTTTTGCCAATGCGGTGCTGTTCCACATCCCTAGTCAGGAATTGCCTCGGGTGTTGAAGCAGCTGCGCGAGGCGTTGAAGCCGGGTGGGGTGTTGTTCAGCTCCAATCCGCGTGGTGAGAACCAAGAGGGCTGGAACGGGCCGCGGTATGGGGCGTATTACGATCTTCAGGCGTGGCAGGAACTGCTGACTGAGGCGGGGTTTGTGGAGCTTGAGCACTACTACCGGCCGGCGGGGCTGCCGCGGGAGCAACAGCCTTGGTTGGCGAGTGTTTGGCGCAAGCCTGCGTAGTCTGTGAGGACGCCATCGCGGGCAAGCCCGCTCCCACAGTGATCGAGTTGTCCAGGCGGACGCGATCCAATGTGGGAGCGAGCCTGCTCGCGATGATGCAAAGCGCTCGTCCTTACTCTCCCACAGGGAACCGAGTTTGCCTGAACGACTCGATCACTGTGGGAGCGGGCTTGCCCGCGATGAGCGCGAAGCGCTCGCCTTACTGCTCCTCTTTCTTCGGCTCGCGAACCTTGTACCAGGCCACGTACAGCGCCGGCAAAAACAGCAGCGTCAGCAAAGTCGCGATGATGATCCCGCCAATCATCGCGTAGGCCATCGGCCCCCAGAACACTTCCCGGGCAATCGGGATCATCCCCAGGCTCGCTGCAGCCGCCGTCAACAAAATCGGTCGGCGCCGATGTTCCGTGGCCTGCACCACCGCATCCCATGGCGTGTAACCGCTCTTCTCGAAAGAGTCGATCTGGGTCACCAGAATCACCGAGTTGCGGATGATGATGCCGATCAACGCCAGAATCCCGAGGATCGCCACGAAGCCCATCGGCGTACCCGTCGGGATCAGCGCCAGCACCACGCCGATCAACCCGAGCGGCGCGACGCTGGCCACCAGGAATAGTTTCTGCACGCTGTGCAATTGGATCATCAGGAAGGTCGCCATCAAAAACAGCATCAACGGCACGACCTTGGCAATCGGCCCCTGGGCCTTGCCGCTTTCCTCCACCGTACCACCGGTGGCGATTTTGTAGCCCACCGGCAAACTGGCGGCGAATTTATCGATGTCCGGTTGCAGCTGTTTCACCAGGTCGGTCGGCTGAATCTCGTCGCGCACCGCGGCCTTGATGGTGATGGTCGGTTTGCGATCACGACGCCAGACCAACGGCTGTTCGAGTTCATACCGCACCGTGGCAAATGCCAGCAGTGGAATTGACGTGCCGCCCGGCGTGACGATCTGCAAATTCTGCAGCGTTTCCGGACTTCCGCGTTCGGCATCTTCAGCGCGGCCGACCACGTCGATCAGGTAAATATCGTCATCGACCTGCGTCACTGGCGAACCGACGACGATGCTGTTCATCAAGCTCGCCACGTCTTCCGACGACAACCCCAATTGCCGCGCCTTGTCCTGGGCGATGTCGATGCGCAGCACTTTGCCCGGCTCGTTCCAGTCGTAAATGATTTCGCCGATGTGCGAGTTTTTATCCAGTTCGGTGGCCAGGGCGATGGCGTGTTTACGCACCTGATCGATGTCTTTGCCGCTGACCCGATACTGAATCGGCCGTCCCACCGGCGGACCCATTTCCAGGGCCTGGACGTAACTGCCGACACCGACAAACTCTTCACGCAGGCGCTTTTGCAGGCGAGCAGTCAAGGCCGTGCGTGACTTGCCTTTGCTGACGATCACCAGTTGCGCGTAGTACGGGTTCTGCAATTGCTGGTCGAGGGGCAGGTAGAAACGGATCGCACCCTCGCCGATGTAGGTGCTCCAGCGCTCGATGTCCGGGTCGCCCTTGAGCGTCGCTTCGAACTTATCCACGATCATGCGGGTTTCGGCGATCGAGGCGTTTTGCGGCAGGTTCAGGTCGACAAGGATTTCCGGGCGGTCCGAGGACGGGAAGAACTGGTTCTGCACGAACTGCATGGAAAACACCGAGAGCACAAACAACGCCACGGTGATGCCGATGGCCCACCAGCGATTGCGCATGGCCCAGAGCAGGCCGCCATTGAACGCCCGACCGATGCGCCCCGGCTCTGCGTCGTGAGGCTTCACCTTGGCGCTCAGAATGTGCACACCGAGCACCGGGGCGAACAGCACGGCGACGATCCACGACACCAGCATGGCCACCGCGATCACCGCGAACAGCGTGAAGGTGTACTCACCGGCGGAGCTGGCGTTCAAGCCGATCGGCACGAAACCGGCCACGGTGACCAGCGTGCCGGTGAGCATCGGGAACGCCGTCGAGGTGTAGGCGAAGGTCGCCGCTTGCTCTTTGGTTTCACCCATTTCCAGGCGCGTGACCATCATCTCCACCGTGATCATCGCGTCGTCCACCAACAGACCGAGGGCGATGATCAGCGCACCGAGGGAAATCCGCTGCATGGTGATGCCGCTGTATTCCATGAAGAGAAAGACCATCGCCAGCACCAACGGAATCGAACACGCCACCACCAGCCCGGCACGTACACCGAGACTGATGAAGCTGACGATCAGCACGATCACCACCGCTTCGAACAACGCACTGGTAAAGCCGCCGACGGCTTCTTCCACCACTACAGCCTGGTCGGAAACGGTGTGTACACCGACGCCCACCGGCAGATCCGCCGTCAGCTCATCCATGCGCAGGTGCAGCGCCTTGCCGAAGTCCTGAATGTTGCCGCCCTTTTTCATGGCGATCGCCAGGCCGATGGCTGGCTGGCCGTTGAAACGAAACTCCGGGGTCGACGGATCGACGTAGCCACGGCTGATGTCGGCGATGTCGGCCAGTCGGTAGAAGCGGTCGTTGAGCTTCAGGTTGACGTTGGCCAGATCTTTTTCAGAGGCAAACTGCCCCGAGGTCCGCACCGAAATTCGCTCCGGACCGGCCTCGATCACCCCGGCCGGGGTCACGGCATTCTGCGATTGCAGGGTCTGCACCACCTCGCGCCGATCAATGCCGAGGGCAGCCAGTTTGCGGGGGGAGAAGTTCAGGTAAAGGACTTCATCCTGCTCGCCGACCATCTCGACCTTGCCCAACCCCGGGACTTCGCGGATTTCGGCACGCACCTGTTCCACGTAATCGCGCAACTGGCGCATCGACAGGCCGTCGGAGGTAAAGGCATACACCGAACCGAACACGTCGCCGAACTCATCGTTGAAGCCCGGCCCTTGCAGGCCCTGCGGGAAGTCACCGCGAATGTCGTTGATCTTCTTGCGCACCTGGTACCAGATTTGTGGGATGTCCTTGGCGCTGGTGGTGTCGAGCAGGTTAACGAAGACCGTTGATTCTCCGGGGCGGGTGTAGCTTTTCACGTAGTCGAGCGAGTCGAGTTCTTCGAGTTTTTTCTCGATCCGGTCAGTGACCTGCTTGAGGGTTTCTTCCTGGGTCGCGCCGGGCCAGCGGGTCTGGATTACCATGGTTTTGATGGTGAACGACGGGTCTTCTTCGCGGCCCAGGTTCAGGTACGAGAACACGCCCATCAGCAGCGCGACGAACATCAAATACCAGACAAACGACTGATGTTTGAGGGCCCATTCGGATAAGTTGAAACTCCCTTTCATTGCGGGCTGTCCTCGTCAATTTTCACTTTCTGCCCCGGCTTGAGGCTGTTCACACCGGCACTGACCACCCGCTCGCCGGACTTCACGCCGTTGGCCAGGACCACCGTGGCATCGGTTCGACTGATCAGGCTAACGTCCCGTGGGGAAACAGTTTGTGTCTGCGGATCGACGACCCAGATCCGCAGTTTGCCGTCGACCTCCTGCAGCGCGCTCACCGGCAGTTCGAGGCGTGGCTTGATCGCAGAGCTGAGGGTCACGCTGATCGCCGTGCCGAGGCGAAAGCCCGGCGGCGTATCGGCCAGGCTCAGACGAGCGCGACGGGTACGGGTTGCGCTTTGGGCCTGAGGTTCGATTTCGCGCACGATGGCCGTGCTGGTGATACTCGGGTCCAGTTGTGAGGCGACCTGGAACACCACGTCGGCGGGCAATCGATCGACCAGGGTGTCGGGCAAATCGATCACCGCTTCCTTGATGTCCGGCTGCGCCAGGGTCACCACTTGCTGGCCAGCCGTCACCACTTGCCCGGCTTCGGCGTTCCACGCGGTGACAATGGCTTTGTGATCGGTGCGCAGCTCGACGTAGTTGAGTTGGTCCTTCGCCTGATCGACTGCGGCCCTGGCTTGATCGAGAGAGGCCTGGGTGGTTTTCAGGTCGGTCTGGGCGATGTCCAGTTGAGCCTGGGCGCCGACCCCGCGATTGAACAGTTCCTGCTGACGCCGGGCGTTGGCCTGAGCATTGATGAGCTGCGCCTGAACACGCGCCAGATCCCCCTGAGCCGAGCGCAACTGGTTCTGCTGATCGGTGGGGTCGAGAGTGGCGAGTAACGCGCCCTTCTGGACTTCGGCGCCGACATCGACGTTACGGCTGGCGATACGCCCCGGCACCCGGAAACCGATGTTGCTTTCGTAACGGGCCTGAATGCTGCCGGCAAACCGGCCGAGGTCTTCTTGATTGAGCGCCTTCACCTCCACGGACAATACCGGCCGAACCGGTTCTGGCGGCGCTTCCTCTTTGGAGCAGGCGACCAGCAGTGCAGCGGCGGACAACAGCAACAGGCGTTTCATGGCTGAGCTCCTGTCATTGGTGTCTTGTAGGTGTTTTCGACAATCTCCACCCGCACGCCCGGATGCAGTAATTGGCCACCTGCGGTGACAACTTTTTCGCCACCGTTGAGGCCGGCGCTGACAATGACTTTGCCGGTCAGGTAACGGCCGACGGTGACCGTGTGCAACTGCGCCTTGCCCTCGGCATCCACCAGCCACACGGCCGGGTCACTGAGGTTCTTGGTCAGGGCCGACCAGGGCAGCTCCACTGCGGTTTTGCCGACTGGCTTGGCAGTGGCGCTCACCACCGACCCGAGTTGCATGCCCTCGGGAAGACTGGCCAGGGTGACTTTGACTTGTACCGTGCCGGTCTGCGCGGACACCGCCGGCGTGACTTCCCGAACGGTGCCCGTGGTTTTGATCTTCGGGTTGTCGAGCAGGCTGACCACGATCGATCTGTCCGACGGCGGCTCGGCCAGCAGCGATTCATACACGTTGAACACTGCGTCACGCTCGCCGTCCCGGGCCAGGCTGAAAATCGGCACCGTGGCTTGCACCACCTGGCCAACTTCGGCCTGGCGCGCGGTAATCACCCCCGGAGCATCGGCAATCAATGCGGTGTAGCTCAGTTGATCACGGGCGTTGGCCAACTGCGCCTGAGCAGCGGTCAATGCGCTCTGACTGCTGCGCAAGGCGGCTTGGGCGGAATCGTATTCGCTCTGGCTGGTGTAGCCTTTGGGCAGGAGTTTTTGCTGGCGAACGAAGGCGGCGGCGGTTTGTTTGACCCGGGCCTGTTCGGCCACGACCTGAGCCTGGGCCGAGTCGACATTGGTTTGCAGGTCTTTCGGGTCGAGTTTGGCCAGCACTTGTTTGGCCGAAACCCGGTCACCGACATCGACCATACGCTGAATTATCTTGCCGCCCACGCGGAACGACAATTCGGTTTGTACCCGCGCCTGGACGTCACCAGTGAGTGTCACCGCGGCGGCGTAATCCGATGGTTTGACCTCTTGCACGAAGACTCGCGGGCGATCCTTCTCGACGGGCTTTTTATCGCCACAGGCGGTCAGCAAGGCGATGAGGCTCAGGCCAACCATTAATTTCAATCCGGAACCCGCCATGCAAACTCCTTTGCGCTGTACGAACGTGCCAGTGACGATACGACTGTGAGCTTAGAACAGGGTTCAACGAGTGCACGGGTTTGCTGCATTCCCCGTGGTGGAGGGGTTTGTTGTGGCGAGGGAGCTTGCTCCCGCTCGGCTGCGCAGCAGACGCAAAACCTGCTATCTCGTTTTACCTGACACACCTCATTGAATGACTTTGGGGGCCGCTTCGCAGCCCAGCGCGAGCAAGCTCGCTCGCCACAAAAGCCCCCTCGCCACAGGGATCACCGTGTTGCTGACAATAAGGCAGAATGACGGACCCTGCAGCAGGAAGCTACCCATGCTCAAAACCCTCGCGGTGGCCAATTACCGCTCGATCAATAAATTGGTGATTCCGCTTGGCCGGTTGAACTTGATCACCGGCCCCAACGGCAGCGGCAAATCCAACCTCTATCGCGCCTTGCGCCTGCTGGCGGAAACCGCTCAGGGCGGGGTGGTCAATGCGTTGGCCCGTGAGGGTGGGCTGGATTCGACCTTCTGGGCCGGGCCTGAAAGTATCAGCCGACGGATGCGCAATGGTGACGTCCCGGTCGAGGCTACGGTGAGACACGGCGCCAAACGCCTGCGCCTGGGGTTTGCCGGTGAAGATTTCAGCTACTCGATCAGCCTCGGGCTCCCCGATTCCAACGGCCACTTCATGCTGCCCGGACACAGTTTACCTATTCCGTCACGCTTCAACCTCGACCCGCAAATCAAGCGTGAATGCGTCTGGGCCGGGCCGACTTATCGGCCGGCCAGCCTGCTGGTGGATCGCGACGGCCCGATGATCCGTGCCCGAGCCAATCGCAGCTGGGACGTACTGGCCCAGCACACGCCGAATTTCGACAGCCTGTTCGATCAGGTCGGCAGTTTGCGTTCTTCACCGGAGGTTCTGGAATTACGTGAGTTCATCCGTCGCTGGCGCTTCTACGATCACTTTCGCAGTGACGCCGACGCACCGGTTCGCCAACCGCAACTGGGCACCCGCACGCCGGTGTTGCACCACGACGGTCGCGACCTGGCGGCAGCCTTGCAGACCATCATCGAAATCGGTGATCCCGAAGCCTTGCAGGCGGCTATCAGCGATGCCTTTCCCGGCGCGCGACTGAACATCGCGCCATTGCAGGGCGGACGGTTTGCCATCGAGTTTTATCAGGAAGGGTTGTTGCGACCGTTGTCCGCCGCCGAGTTATCGGACGGGACGTTGCGCTATCTGCTGCTGGTGGCGGCACTGCTGACCCCTCGCCCGCCGACGCTGATGGTGTTGAACGAGCCGGAAACCAGTCTGCACCCAGACCTGCTGCCGGCGTTGGCGCGGTTGATCATTCGAGCGTCCGAGCAGTGTCAGGTGTGGGTGGTGTCCCATGCGCGGCGCTTGATCTCGGCGTTGCAGCAAGACCCGGAATGCAATTGCATTGTGCTGGAGAAGAATTTCGGCCAGACCGGGATGGTCGGGCAGCGGATGCTGGACGAGCCGGCGTGGTATTGGCCGGATTAGGTGGTGTCTGATAAACCGCCATCGCGGGCAAGCCCGCTCCCACAATGATCTTCAGTGAACACAAAATCTGCGTCCAAACCAAACCCTGTGGGAGCGGGCTTGCCCGCGATGACGGCCGAGAGATCGCCGCAAAGGTCAGAGAATCACCCCTGCCACTTCCCTCCCACCCACAATGGTCTTCAATGGACACAAAATCTGCGTCCAAACCAAACCCTGTGGGAGCGGGCTTGCCCGCGATGACGGCCGAGAGATCGCCGCAAAGGTCAGAGAATCACCCCTGCCACTTCCCTCCACCCACAATGGTCTTCAATGGACACAAAATCTGTGTCCACACCAAACCCTGTGGGAGCGGGCTTGCCCGCGATGACGGCCGAGAGATCGCCGCAAAGGTCAGACTCACCCCTGCCACTTCCCTCCCTCGACAATCACGCTCTCAGGCTTGGTGTCATCGCTCAATTCTTTACGCACATACTGGTCGTACAGCTTGAGCAAAAACTTCTCCTCGCCCAACTTCGCCAACTCCACATTCACCCAATCACGCAGTTCGATATTGCCCTTCTTCACCGCCGGCGCGATCGGTGCTTCGGCCCCCAGTTTTTCCTCCAGCACGCGGTAGCCCGGATTCTGCTTGGCCCAGCTGAACAGCACCAGATTGTCCTGGGCATAAGCATCGCCGCGACCATTGGCCAGGGCTTGCAGGGACTCGGAGTTTTTCTCGAACTTCAGCAGTTTCCAGTCCGGATGATTCTTGGTCAGCCAGATATCCGCCGTGGTGCCCGTGGTCACGATAGTGGTGCGGGTCGCCAGGTCATCGAGGCTCTTCACCGAACTCGCCTGCGGCACCAACGCCTGCACCGCAACCTTGAGGTTCGGGTTGGTGAAGTCCACCGCGTCCTTACGCTCCGGGGTGACGGTCATGTTGGCCAGAATCAGGTCGACCTTGTCGCTTTGCAGAAACGGAATCCGGCTCGCCGGCTCCACTGCAACGAACTCGACCTTGTTCTCATCGCCCAGCAGATCCTTGGCGAATTGGCGACCGATGTCGGTATCAAACCCCACGTAGCGTCCGGCTTCATCGACAAAACCGAACGGCGGTTTATCCGTGAAGACGCCGACGATCAGCTTGTCCCGGGCTTTGATTTTTTCCAGGTAACCGGCCGGTGCGGTGCTGACGCTTGCGACTTTCGGCTTCGTCGGTTCTTCGGTTTTGTTGCAGCCTGCGAGCAGCGCCAGGCCGAACAGCGGGAGCAGCAGCAGAGAAGACTTGGCAGTTTTCATGACAGTTCCAATTCCTTTGTTTGAGTCGTTTTGGGTAGTGCGGCGACGTAGGAGAACTTCTCCAGGAACTGCTGCGCTCGTGCGGTTTGCGGGTTCGTAAAGAAAATCTCGGGTGGGTTTTGCTCAAGAATGCGCCCGGCATCCATGAACACGATGCGGTCGGCCACGGCGCGGGCGAAGGCCATTTCATGGGTGACAATCAGCAGCGTCATGCCTTCGCGGGCCAGGCCCTGAATCACCTCGAGCACTTCCTTGACCATCTCCGGATCGAGGGCGGCAGTGACTTCGTCGAAGAGCATGACCTTGGGGTTCATGCACAGCGAACGAACGATAGCGATGCGTTGCTGCTGGCCGCCGGAAAGCTGGCGCGGGAAGGCATCGCGCTTGTCCAGCAGACCGACACGCTCGAGCAGCGCTTCAGCCTGAGCACGGGCTTCACGGCGTTCGCGCTTCTGCACCTTGAGTGGGCCGAGCAATATATTGTCGAGCACGCTCATGTGCGGGAACAGGTGATAGCTCTGGAATACCATGCCGATCTGCTGACGCACTTCGCGCCAATCGGTGCCCTTGTCCAGCAACTCACGCCCGGCAAAATTCAAGCTGCCGCTGTGAGCCACTTCCAGGCCGTTGAGGCAACGCAGCAAAGTGCTTTTGCCGCAGCCGCTGGGGCCGAGGATGACGATCACTTCACCTGACTTCACCTTCAGATCAATGCCGTCGAGCACCTGCTGCTCGCCGAAAAACTTGTTGAAACCCTTGAACTCGATCAATGCACTCATGCTTGCGTCCAGCGCCGCTCCAGCACGCGCGAGGCGGCCGACAGCGGGTAGCAGATGAAAAAGAAAAACAGGAACAGCGCGCCGTAGATCAGCACTGATTCGTAGGTGCGTTCGATGATCTGCTGGCCGACCTTGATCACGTCCACCACGCCGATCAGGACCGCCAGGGAGCTGGTCTTGATGATCCGCGTGTAAACGTTGATGGTCGGCGGCGTCATGCGCTTCAAGGCTTGAGGCAGCAGCACGTAGCCGTAGAGTTGCGGGCCATCCAGCCCAATCGACAACCCGGCCTCACGCTGGCCACGCGGCAATGAATGCAAGGCGCCGCGCACCACTTCACCGACTTCGCTGGCGCCCCACAGCGACAACACCAGCACCGCGCACCAGAAGCTTGGAATGCTCAGCCCGAAAAAAATCGGCAGACCGAAGAACAGCAAGTACAGCCAGACCAGCACCGGGATCGCCCGAAACAGTTCCAGATAGACCCGCAGAATCGCGTTCAGCCATTTCGAATTCAGCGTGCGCAACACGCCGTAGAGCACGCCGCCCACCGTGCTGATGGCGATGCTCAGGAAAGAGATCGACAGGGTTTGCGCAGCGCCCTTGCCCAGTTGCGGCAACGACACCCAGAGCAGCTCAAGACCCGAACTGGCCATGCTGGAGCCTCCTTTCCAGACGGCTGAGCAGCAGCGACAACGGCAAAAACAGCAGCACGCAGATCAGCGTCAGCACGGCGAGCATTTCGTAGGTTTTGTAATAGAGCGCGATATAGCTCTTGGTGGTGTAGAGAATCTCCGGCACCGCCACCGCCGAGACCACGGTGGTTTCCTTGAGCAGGAAAATGAAATTGGCGAACAACGACGGCAGGCTGAGGATGCCGGCTTGCGGCAGGATCACGTAGCGCAGCAATTGCCCGTGAGACAGGCCGATGGAGCGACCTGACTCAAGTTGCGCCTGGGGCACCGCCTCCACGCCGGCGCGCAGGACTTCGGTGAGGTAGGCGCCGCCGAGAAACGTCATGGTGATGATCGCCGCCGCGAAGCCCGAGACTTTGATGCCCAAGGCCGGCAAGGCGAAGTAGACGAAGAACAACTGAACCAGCAGTGGCGTGTTGCGCGCCAACTCCACGTACAACCCGACCAGGCGTTGCAGGTAGGGGGTGCGAAACACCAGAATCGTCGCGTTGATCAGCGCCACCAGCAACGAAGTGCCGATGGCGATAAAGCCGACCTGCAGCGTCACGCCCACGGCTTTGAGAAACGCCGGCAGGGTGCTGAGGATAAAAGCGTAATCGAAAGTCATTGAACATCCTGTACGCCGCTCAGTAAGCGACGATGGCGCAGTCCGTGGGCAGTGGATAACCACCCGGCAGGCACCGACTTTAAAGGTATAAAAAGAAGAATTTAAATACCGTTAAAGCATATTGATATCACGCAAAAAACTATCCTGCGGATTTGCGGCGGCAGTGGAGGACGACTATTTTTCTTTGTGCTGTAGGAAGGATCTTTTTTTCAAAATACCCTCCACGCACGTGCAGCTTTTGGCCAGACTCCCCCGGCCGAACCTTCACAAGGAAGAGAAAATGGCTGACGTAAACGTGCCACAGCGGCTGGATCCGCAGGACATCATGAAATTGCTGGTGGCGTTGCGCAAAGCGCTGAAGGCCAGAGTGGCCTAAGCCTCGAAGGCTGCGATCTTTTGATCTTGTGGCGAGGGAGCTTGCTCCCGCTCGGCTGCGTAGCAGTCGCAAATCAGCCAACGCGGTTTGTCTGACACAACGTGTGCGCAGGTTTTGGGGTCGCTTCGCAACCCAGCGGGAGCAAGCTCCCTCGCCACAAGTGAAACACACCCCCAATAAAAACGCCGACGCTGTATTAGCCGTCGGCGTTGAAACCTTGAAGGGGTTCGAGACTGCGGTAAATCAGAACGCCGGCAGTACCGCGCCGCTGTACTTCTTGGCGATGAATGCTTTCACTTCAGGACTGGTCAAAGCCTTGGCCAGTTTCTGGATGGCAACGCTGTCCTTGTTGTCTGGACGAGCCACCAGGAAGTTCACGTAAGGCGAATCGGCGCCTTCGATCACCAGCGCGTCTTTCGCCGGGTTCAGGCCCGCATCCAGCGCGTAGTTGGTGTTGATCATGTCCAGATCGACCTGGTCCAGAACACGCGGCAGCATGGCCGATTCCAGTTCCCTGAACTTGAAATTGTGCGGGTTCTTGGCGATGTCTTTCGGGGTAGCCACAGCGTTTTTCGGGTCTTTTAACTCGATCAGGCCAGCCTTCTGCAGCAGGATCAGGGCTCGGCCGCTGTTGCTGCCTTCGTTCGGGATGGCGATGGTTGCGCCGTCTTTCAGCTCAGCCAGGCTTTTGACTTTCTTCGAATAGCCGCCAAATGGTTCGACGTGTACGCCGATCACGGTCACCAGGTGCGTGCCTTTACCTTCATTGAAGTTTTTCAGGTACGGCAGAGTCTGGAAGTAGTTGGCGTCCAGATGTTTCTGGTCGACCTGCACGTTAGGCTGAACGTAGTCGGTGAAGACTTTGATCTCCAGGTCCACGCCTTCTTTGGCAAGGGTCGGTTTGATCAGTTCAAGAATCTCGGCATGTGGAACCGGCGTCGCCGCGACCACCAGTTTTTCGCCAGCCTGGGCCAGGCCCGTGGTCAGGGCAGCCGCCAATGCGGTGAACAACAGAACCTTTTTCATGCAGTGTCCTTATCGAAAAATCGCGGTCGTGATCGACGACGGCTTGTTTATTACGAGTGGTTTTTGTAAGTGCTATTGAAGTGCTATCGCTGGCGTGACGCGGACAATACCGGGATTTTTTATTCCCGAACAATATCTTTTATTCACTTTCATATTCCATTTTGTTCATGCAAATCTAACTCGCGCAAAACCCTGTAGGAGCGAGGCTTGCCCGCGAAGTGGGAGTCTCAATCGACATTAATGTTGCCTGGCACACCGCTTTCGCGAGCAAGCTTCGCTCCTACAAAAGCCCGGTGGCTTTGAGCAGTTTTTTCAAGGCGTCTTTCTCGGCGGCGGAACCGTTGCCGAGAATTTGTTTGAGTTGCTGCTCGATCGTCACCAGCGACACACTCGCCTCGGGCAGATTCAAATGCTCCGGCAAAATCTCGTCGCCGGTACTCACCAGCAGCGCAAAGTGAATGACGTTCTCCAGTTCCCGGGTGTTGCCCGGCCAACTGTGCTGCTCCAGCAGATGCTGCGCGGCGTCGCTGATCAATGGCACCGGAAGGTCGAGGCGTTGGCTGTAGATGCCGAGGAAGTATTCGGCCAGCGACAAGATATCGCCCACCCGTTCGCGCAAGGCCGGCAGTTCGAGTTGGCCTTCGCTGAGGTAGTGATAAAGCCGCTCATGGAATTTCCCGGCAGCCACCGCCTGGGCCAGATCAATGCTGGTGGCGGCCACCAGACGCACGTCCACCGGGCTTGGCTGCTGAGCGCCGACGCGGGTGACTTCGTGGTTTTCCAGGGCGGCGAGCAACTTGATCTGGATCGGCAGCGGCAGGTCGCCAATCTCGTCCAGATAGAGCGTGCCGCCATTGGCCGAACCAAACCAGCCAGCGCGACTGCTGGCCGAGCCGCTGTAACTGCCGGCGGCATAGCCGAAAAGTTCAGCATCGGCGTAGGTCGGGCTGATCGCCCCGCAATTGACTGACACGAACAATCCACCACGGTCACTGGCACGATGGATGTGTCGCGCCAGCAGCTCTTTACCGCTGCCGGTTTCACCGCGGATCAATACCGAAATCGAACGTGGCGCCAGTTGCTCCAGCTCCTGGCGCAACTGTCGGGAACGCGGATCGACGAACACCAACGCCTTGGCGCGAATGCTCAGCGGGCTTTTTTCCGCATCGGGAAAGGTCAGCAGCGGCTGACCGAATGTTTCATGCAAGCTCATGGCAGACTCCCGCCCAAAACCGCCGGGGAGACGGGGGGCGTTCAATAAAATAATGGTTCAAGCACGGCGCAGGGCGTGCTGTTCCATGCGGTTTTGCAGACGATAGAGGTACGCAAAGCCCTGCTCCCAGCGCTGGTGACCGGACTTCACGTTGATGTGCCCGGCACCCGATAAAATCCCCGCCTCGGCGCCCCACTGACGCGCCAGTTCAAGCGCTCGTGGCGCGCTCACGGCGCTGTCGTTGTCGGAGCTGACGACCTGGCTCGGGAATGGCAGCAAATAGGTCGGGATCGGTGCGAAGTTGCGCAGGGCCGGCGCGCAAGCCGGGCGCTCGACGTCCGCTGGCGCGACCAGTAACGCGCCGCGTACCTGACGCAAAAATGGCAATGGTGCCGTGGCCGCCCAATGGGCGACGGTGATGCAGCCCAGGCTGTGGGCGATCAGAATCACTGGCGTACTGTCGGCGGCAATCGCTTCGGCCAGTGCCGCGACCCAGTCCTCACGACGAGGCGTCAGCCAGTCGGCCTGCTCCACCCGCGCACTGTTTGGCAGGCTGTTCTGCCAATGGGTTTGCCAATGATCTTCTGGCGATCCTTGCCAGCCCGGCACAATCAGGTAGCGAATTGATTCGTTGCGCATGGGGGAGCTCTCCTGCTGCGTGTCTGTTCGTGACCGAGTATAGGGAGGAGAGTTATATTCGTTAAGGAATAAGAAGCTATTTATTAAGACCTATATCGAATATAAAACCGATTCCTGTGGGGGCGAGCCTGCTCGCGATAGCGGTAGATCAGTCACCATCCATGTTGGATGTGACGACGCCATCGCGAGCAGGCTCGCTCCCACAGGGTTTGGTGTTTGCCAGGAATAAAAAAGGGGCCGCACCCTGCCAAGGAGACGGCCCCGGAAACTCAAAATCTGTTAGCGCGAACCACATCGCGGGGATGTGAATGATTGGCTGAAACGGTTATCTAATAAAGGAATATTTAATTACTTTATTAGGTCAAAAACGCATATACCAATCATTGCGATGCACTCAAGCCACCGCTGCTTGCGACACAACGTAACGTTCCTTTGGGTCAAATTTATGACCAGCGTCCTCTGAGTTTCCGGGCACTTCTCTCAAACCCGAGCGGCACGCACCTCCTGCGCCCCTACGGATTCCTTGCGCACAAACCGGTTCGCCCGTCCGAACGTCCCGAAATCATTGAACCGCACCCCCATCTCGCGCATTACCTTATGCGCCACCGGGACGGTCATCTGACGGATGTAAAACGGCTCCTTCACCACAAAGTGATGGACCCCGTGGCTGCTGCCAAAGTTGAAGCAGAATGCTTGCAACGGCCACATCCACCAAGGGTTCAACACCTGCGTTTGCTGGATCACATTGCCCGGCTCCACGTCACCGTAGTAGTGCATGTTCGAGCTGACAAAGTGCAGACAGAACGTGCGCAACACGTTAGGGCCGATGATCACCACGGCAGCGATGTCGATCACTTGCATCACCGCCAATGTAGTCGCCGTCCATTCGATAGGCGCACCCAACAGATGCGCAATGCCATTGGCGGCGTGAAAACCGAGAAACACGTACCACGCCCCCCAATGCACCAGTGCCAGTGGCGCATAGACTTTCAGAGAACGCTTGATGATGCTGAACTTGTGCGCCCGGGTATTGACCCGCAGCATGCGGATAAACGCCGACATCACGTTGTCGCCGACCATCAACAGCCGCGCGATGCCCCAGGGCTCACCGTTGGTGATCGCCCGCTCTTCCATGTCGGCTTCGGTGCCGGACACCTTGTGATGGTTGAGGTGCAAATGGCGGCGGACCCATGGATTAATGGTGCTCGGCCGCGCCAGCCACACCAGGCCCATCATCAGGTTGTGCGGCACCCGCTGTTTGCGGAAATACATGCTATGGATCAGGTCATGCTCCAGTTCATGGGTCAGCGAGGCGAAAAACGCGTTGAGCAACAGGCATACCCACCAGGTCATGTACCCGGTGATGTACAGCGCTGCCGAACCGATCATCCCGACCAACGCGAAGGCCAGAATGCCCGCGCCCAAGGCGTCCTGATGGTTGAGAATCGGGTAGCGCTGACGCAGTTCGACGCCCTTGGCCAATACCACCTCGCGAATATGCGCTGATCGCTGTGCTGCATTCAGTCGCTGGGGACTTGCAGAAGTACCGTCCATGCTTCCATCCTCTGGTTATTGATGTTCGCATCCTGCCTTGCCATGCTTTACAGAGCGGTAGCCGTGAACGCCAACCTGTTGACCGGACGCGCCAACATGACTGAACCGACCTCACTCGCCAGCTGGACCCGCGCCCTGCGCAAGCAGCTCGATGCGCTGGGGCTCGACAGCACCGCCCTGTGCCAACAGGCGGGGCTCGACCCGCAGTTGATGGACGACCCGAACGCCCGTTACCCGTTATCCGCTACCACCCGCCTGTGGCAAATCGCGGTTCAGGTCAGCGGCGATCCGGCGATTGGCTTGCGGGTGTCGCGTTTCGTCAGCCCCACCACGTTTCATGCGCTGGGTTATGCGTTGGTGGCCAGCGGCAGCCTGCGGGAGGTGTTCGAGCGCATCGTGCGTTATCACCAAGTGGTCAGCAACGCACTGGATCTGGAGTTGATCCGCACCGAGGATCGCTACCGCTTCCGCCTGAAAATCCCCCAAGGCAACCCCGCGCCAGCCTTCGAGGCCATCGATGCCTTCGCGGCGATTTACGTGCGCACTTGCCGCAATCGCCTGGGCCGTGACTACGCCCCGCTGGCGGTTTATCTGCGCCGTCCGGAACCTGCCGACCCGCATCAATGGCACAAAGTGTTCCGCTCACCGGTGTATTTCAACGCCGATGAAGACCGACTGGAGTTCGCCCTGCTGGACTTCGAGAGTCACCTGGACGACGCCAACCCGGAACTCGCCGAGCACAACGAAACCGTGCTCAAACGCACCCTGGCGCAACTCAAACCCCTGACCTGGGAGCGCAAGGTTCGCGACGCCATTGAAGAGCAATTACCCGAAGGCGAGCCGTCGGCCGAATGCATCGCCCATGCGCTGCACTTGAGTCTGCGCAGCCTGCAACGGCACTTGGCGGACGAGGGTTGTCGATTCGATACGCTGCTCAACGAAAGCCGGGAAAACCTGGCGCTGCTGCACCTGCGCGATCCGCTGTGCTCGTTGGGTGAGATCAGTTATCTGCTGGGATTCGCCGACACCAGCAGCTTCAGTCGTGCGTTCAAACGCTGGACCGGGATGACGCCGGGGCAATTTCGGGATGGGTTGGGGTGACAGATCCGAGAGGTATTTTGTATGTTCCGGCCTCTTCGCGGGCAAGCCTCGCTCCCACAGGGGTTTCGGTTGCTCACAACACTGTGATTCACCCAGAACCACTGTGGGAGCGGGCTTGCCCGCGATAGCAATTTCTCAAACACCACTGAAACCGCTATCGACCGCGATCCCGCCGCAACAGCTTGCGCACCCGCTTCACCAGTTCACTGACGGCAAACGGCTTGAGCAGGTAATCATCCTCATGCAATTCCAGCCCGCGCAGGCGATCTTCGATGCCGTCCTTGGTGGTGAGGAGCAGCACGGGCGTGTCGCCGAGCTTGCGGATCTGCTGCAGCAACTGCCAGCCGTTGAGCCCCGGCAGCATCACGTCGAGGATGATCAGTTCGTATTCGCCGGATTCGATAAAGCGCCGGCCGTCCATGCCATTGAGCGCCACATCCACCGCGTAACTCGCCTCGCTCAGGCCTTTGGCCAGGAGGCTGGCGGTCTCGGATTCGTCTTCCACTAGCAATACACGCATGGCACACCTCGATTATCGTCGTCACAGGCTAGGCGCGTTGGCGGATAAAGCCCACCAATACCGTGGCGGTTTGAAAGATCGCAGCCTTCGGCAGCGCCTACAGAGGGCTGTGATGTTTTTTCAAATCCCCGCCAACGCCCGCAACCGCTCCGCATCCAGAATCTCGATCTCGCCATACCTGAGATTCAGAATCCCCTGCCCCTGCAAATCCTTGAGAATCTGATTAGTGGTCTGGCGCGACAGCGACAACATCGACGCCAATTGCTCCTGAGGCAGTTGCAGAACACGGCGCGGAGGATCGATTTCGCCGTAACCCTCGGCGATCATCAGCAAGCGATGGGCCAGGCGCGCCGGGGCTGGCATCAGGCTTAGCTGTTCGAGGTTGATGAAGGTCAGGCGCAGTTTGTGACTCATCAGCAACGCCAGTTGCCGCCAGTATTCCGGTTGTTGGTCGAGCAACTTCAGTAGCGTCGCCTGCGGGATGTGCAACAGGGTGCACTGGCCAACGGCGTAGGCATCGTGGGTTCTCGGCTGGCCATCGAACAGGCAGATTTCGCCGAACCAGTGCGGCGCTTCCACCAGGCTCAGCAGCGCCTCCTTGCCCTGCTCGCTCACCGCGCCGATGCGCACCGAACCTTCGAGCACTGCATACAGCCCGCACGGCGGATCACCGCGTTTGAACAGCAGTTGCCCCGACGGCAGGCGCCGAATTCGGGCCGCAGCCAGCAGACTATCCTGTAAGGGAACAGGTAAATGACTGAACCACTGCCCCGTATCCAGGCGCGAACGCCAAACCTGCATGTCCATGAAAACTCCTGGAGATTGTCGCCTGGCTGACAGAGCGAGAGATGAAACCCGGCGCATCATCCATCACCCTACAGGAGGAATAACAATGAAAAGCCTCGTTGACCATCTCAGTCAATACGCCGCCTACCACCGTGACCCGCGCAATATCGCCAGCCACTTTATCGGTATCCCGCTGATTGTAGTGGCGGTCGCGGTATTGCTGTCGCGGCCGCAATGGGGCGCAGGCTGGGTTTCGCCGGCGGTGCTGGTCGCGATGGCATCGGCGTGGTTTTACCTGCGCCTGGAGGTGCGTCTTGGGGTGTTGATGACCGTGTTGCTCGGTCTGTGCATTTGGGCGGGTCAGGTTCTCGCACAGCAAAGTACGCTGGTTTGGCTGGCCAGCGGCATCGGGATGTTTGTGCTGGGATGGGCGATTCAGTTTGTCGGTCATCATTACGAGGGACGCAAACCGGCGTTTGTCGATGACGTGACGGGGTTGATTGTCGGGCCGTTGTTTGTCGTGGTTGAGTTGGCGTTTTTGCTCGGGTTGCGGCATGAGCTGAAAGAGCAGATCGAGGCGCGGGTGGGGGGTGTGCGTTTGCGTCAGAAAAACGCAGCGGTGTAGGACGCCATCGCGGGCAAGCCCGCTCCCACAGTGATCTGTGTCGTTCACAAATCCCCTGTGGGAGCGGCGGTGCGGCGATCCGACTTGCCCGCGATGCTTTTGCTTTAGATGTTGGCGACTTTCTGCCAAACCTTGGGCTTGAAGAACAACGTCTCACCCTTCGCCAATCCAACCAGGCTGTCGTGATCCTTCACCACTTCCGCTTCGATCAACTCGCTCTGGCCTTCAACCTTCAACGTCACCCGCGTGGTAGCGCCCAGCGGACGAATATCGCGCACTTCAGCCGCGTGGTGGTCTTCCAGTTCATGGCGCGACAACGACACTTCGTGTGGACGGAACAGCACGTGCCGGTCTTCGCCCAAATGCAGACGGTTCGAATCGCCGAGGAAGTGATAGACGAAATCGCTGGCCGGGTTTTCGTAGACGTCACCCGGTGAGCCGATCTGTTCGATCACACCCTTGTTCATCACCACGATCCGGTCGGCGACTTCCATTGCTTCTTCCTGGTCGTGGGTCACGAACACCGAGGTCAGGTTGATGTCTTCGTGCAGCCGTGCGAGCCAGCGACGCAGTTCTTTACGGACCTTGGCGTCGAGGGCACCGAAGGGTTCGTCGAGCAGCAACACTTTCGGCTCCACCGCCAAGGCACGGGCCAACGCGATGCGCTGACGCTGGCCGCCGGAGAGTTGTTCCGGGTAGCGATCGGCCAACCAATCCAGCTGCACCATGTTCAGCAGTTCGTGGACTTTCACCGCGATCTGGCTTTCATTCGGACGCTGGTTTTTTGGCTTCATGCGCAGGCCGAATGCGACGTTGTCGAACACTGTCATGTGGCGGAACAGGGCGTAGTGCTGGAACACGAAACCGACATTGCGATCACGCACGTCGTGGCCGGAAACGTCTTCACCATGAAACACGATGTTGCCCTGATCCGGGGTTTCCAGGCCGGCGATGATTCGCAGCAACGTGGTTTTGCCGCAGCCGGACGGCCCCAGCAGCGCCACCAGCTCGCCGCTTTGAATGTCCAGGCTGATGTTGTCCAGCGCCTTGAACGCGTGGAAGTTCTTGCTGACGTTACGCACTTCGATCGACATGACTTATTCCTCCGCGGCGCTGGCGCGCAGGCGGTTAATACGGTTTTCGCTCCACTGCTTGAGCAGCAGGATGAAGAGCGCCAGGATCAGCAACAGGCTCGCCACGGCGAACGCGGCCACGTGGTTGTATTCGTTGTAGAGGATCTCGACGTGCAGCGGCAGAGTGTTGGTCACCCCGCGAATGTGCCCGGAAACCACCGACACCGCACCGAACTCACCCATCGCTCGCGCAGTGCAGAGCACCACGCCATAGATCAGGCCCCATTTGATATTGGGAACGGTGACGTGCCAGAACATCTGCCAGCCATTGGCGCCGAGCAGGCGTGCGGCCTCTTCTTCCTGAGTGCCTTGTTCCTGCATCAGCGGGATCAACTCACGGGCCACGAATGGCACGGTGACGAAAATCGTCGCCAGCACAATGCCTGGCAAGGCGAAGACGATCTGGATGTCGTGATCCTGCAACCACGGGCCGAAAAGGCCCTGGGCGCCGAACATCAATACGTAGACCAGACCTGCGATCACCGGCGACACCGAGAACGGCAGGTCGATCAGGGTCACCAGCATGCTCTTGCCGCGGAACGAGTATTTGCTCACGCACCACGCCGCGCTGACACCGAACACCAGGTTCAGCGGCACCGAAATCAGCACCGCAATCACGGTGAGTTTCAACGCCGACAAGGCGTCCGGCTCGAAGATCGCGGTGAAGAACGCCCCCAGGCCCAGCTTCAGGCCTTGGGACACCACGATGAACAACGGCAATAACAAAAACAGTGCGAAGACCAGCCAGCCAAGACCGATGAGGATTCGCCGCGACGTGGCACTACCACGGCGGGAGGCGTTCGAGGAGGCAGCTGCAATAGACGATTGGGACATGATTCGCGCCTCCTTATGGGGTTTCGATGCGCCGCTGCAGCAAGTTGATCAGCAGCAACAGAACAAAGGAAACCACCAGCATCAGTACACCAATGGAGGTGGCGCCGGTGTAATCGTACTGGTCGAGCTTGACCATGATCAGCAGCGGCAGAATTTCGGTTTTCATCGGCATGTTGCCGGCGATAAAAATCACCGAACCATACTCGCCGACCCCGCGGGCAAAGGCCAAAGCGAAACCGGTCAGCCAGGCTGGCAACAACGCGGGCACCAGAATATGGCGGAAAACCTGTAACGGTCTGGCGCCGAGGCATGCCGCTGCTTCCTCCACTTCACGGGGAATATCGGCCAGTACAGGCTGTACGGTACGTACCACGAAAGGAAGCGTCACGAAAGTCAGCGCCAGCGTGATGCCAAGGGGGGTATAGGCGATCTTGAACCCCAGGTCCGCCGCGAACTGACCCACCAGACCGGTGGGGGTGTACAGCGCGGTCAGCGCGATACCGGCCACCGCAGTGGGCAAAGCAAAGGGCAGGTCGATCATCGCGTCGATGACTTTGCGGCCGGGGAACGTGTAGCGCACCAGCACCCAGGCCAGCAGCGTGCCAATGATGCCGTTGATGATCGCGGCATAGAGCGCGGTGCCGAAGCTCAGCTTCAGCGCCGCCAGCACCCGTGGCGCCGAGATGATGGCCCAGAACTGATCCCAGGTAAGTTGAGCGGCATGCACGAACATCGCCGCCAGTGGAATGAGCACAATCAGGCTGAGGTACACCAAGGTGTAGCCCAGCGTCAGCCCGAAGCCGGGTATGACGGGGGAGATACGACGCGACATAAAAGTCCTTGGTTGAAAACGCGCTAAGCCCCGACGGTGAAATCGGGGCCTGTTGGCTAATGCCCGTCAGTTAAGATGCGAAACCTGTGGGAGCGGGCTTGCCCGCGATAGCGGCGTGTCAGGCGACATCGATATTGACTGTGCCGCCGTCTTCGCGAGCAAGCCCGCTCCCACATGGATTGCGCTTAACTGACCGTTAGCTGATCTATTTCAGGTTACTGCGCCTGATAAATCTGGTCGAACACGCCACCGTCATTGAAGAATTTCGGTTGCGCGGTTTTCCAGCCACCGAAGTCCTTGTCGATGGTCACCAGCTCCAGTGTCGGGAACTGCTTGGCGTATTTGGCGGCCACCTCTTTGTCACGTGGACGATAGAAGTTTTTCGCTGCGATTTCCTGGCCGGCCGGGCTGTACAGGTGCTTGAGGTACGCCTCGGCGATGTCGGTGTTGCCCTTTTTCTCGGCATTTTTGTCGACCACGGCCACCGGTGGTTCAGCAAGGATCGACAGCGAAGGCACGACGATGTCGAATTTGTCGGCGCCGCCGTCTTCTTTCAACGCCAGGAAGGCTTCGTTTTCCCAGGCCAGCAACACGTCGCCCTGACCGTTGTTGACGAAGGTGATGGTCGAGCCGCGAGCACCGGTGTCCAGCACAGGCACATGTTTGAACAGCGTCTGCACGTACTCTTTGGCTTTGGCTTCGTTACCGCCGTTGGCTTTCAGGCCATAGGCCCAGGCCGCGAGGAAGTTCCAGCGTGCGCCGCCCGAGGTTTTCGGGTTCGGGGTGATGACTTCCACGCCGTTTTTGGTCAGGTCGCCCCAGTCCTTGATGCCTTTCGGGTTGCCCTTGCGCACCAGGAACACAATGGTAGAGGTGTAAGGCGTGCTCGCTTCCGGAAGACGCTTCTGCCAGTCGACCGGCAGACTCTTGCCGAGCTTGGCGACTTCATCGATGTCACCGGCCAGGGCCAGGGTCACCACGTCGGCCCGCAGACCGTCGATCACTGCGCGAGCCTGTTTGCCCGAACCACCGTGAGACTGCTGGATCTTCACGCTGTCGCCAGCGTGGTCCTTTTGCCAGGACTTGATGAATTCAGCGTTGTAGTCCTGGTACAGCTCACGGGTCGGGTCATACGACACGTTGAGCAGCTCGTAATCCTTGGCAACCGCGGAACCAGCAAAAAGGGCACTGGCCAGGGCGGCCAAAGCAAAATGACGAATCGACGACATGGTGAAAGCTCCTGGAATTCTTGGTGTGGTGGCTTTTTCTTATGGTCTGGAACGGGTTGCCTGTTCAAAGATCGCAGCCTTCGAAAGCCCTCTGTGTGCCGTAGGAGCTGCCGAAGGCTGCGATCTTTTGATCTTTGGCTTCAGCTCGGTTTGTTGCCCGGGCTCTGCAACCGGAATTTCTCTTTGCGTTCGATCTGAACCACCTGGGCGTTGTGCACGGTAATTTCCACCGCACCAAAGCGCAGATCGCGCAAGGCACTCTGGATCTCACGCAAAATAGTGGCTTCGTCCTGCCCGTCAACACTACGTAGGGATGCGCTCATGGTGCTGCTCCTTTAATGAGATATGCCTGGCAGTGGCGGGCACTGCTTACGGCGTGAGAGCAATAGTAGATAGGCGCGGATATTCTTAAAAAGACTATTTAAGAATGTTTATATAACCAGAAGGTATTATTTGATGGCGCAAGGGATTGCGGGACGTTATAAGTTTGAAGATCAAAAGATCGCAGTACCCCTGCCCCCAAATCGCAGTCGGGTTCGAGCAGGAATGCCGCCTGCTCGACCTGTTCGACCCCCTTGGCATGCACTTGCATCCCCATGCTCTGCGCTAGCGCAATGATTACCCGCCCCACCCGGGCAAAACCGTTGATCAGTTACCAAGGCCGCAGGTCGATGGAGCTATCGAAGAATCTGTTCAATAAATAACCACTAAACTGGAGCCAGGCGACGGAAAGCACCAGATAGAGCAGCGCCGCACGCAAGGCATTGCGATATATGGCCGGCATTCGACTGTCTATATCCCTACAAAAAGGCTGGAGTTATAAATTAAAGAAACATCCAGCCACTCTTATCTGAAAGGGCGACTGGTTTTATCTGTGGGCTAAGTGATAATGCAACGGCTGTTTTTTTATTTATCGAGGGTCCTATAGGCTATGTGGTACGAAGGTTTTCTTGGCTTATCGCCCTGGTCACTGGTGGCAGTCACCTTACTGATGACCCACGTGACGATCGTCGGCGTCACGGTTTATCTACATCGTTATTCAGCCCATCGATCGCTTGAGCTCAATGCCGGCCTGAAACATTTCTTCCGCTTCTGGCTGTGGTTGACCACGGCGCAGAACACACGCGAGTGGACGGCTATCCACCGCAAGCATCACGCCAAATGCGAAACCGTCGATGACCCGCACAGCCCGGTCATCAAGGGCTTATCCACGGTTCTGCGCAAAGGCGCCGAGCTGTACCGCGCCGAAGCGGAAAACCCTGAGACCCTGCGCATCTACGGCAAAAACTGCCCCGAAGACTGGATCGAACGCAACCTCTACAGCCGCTTCCCGCTGCTGGGCGTCGCGATCATGGGCGTCATCGACCTGCTGCTGTTCGGCACCATCGGCATCACCATCTGGGCCATCCAGATGATGTGGATCCCGGTGTGGGCCGCCGGCGTGGTCAATGGGCTGGGCCATGCCATCGGCTACCGCAATTTCGAATGCCGCGATGCGGCGACCAATCTGGTGCCCTGGGGCATCCTGATCGGCGGCGAAGAACTGCATAACAACCATCACACCTACCCCAACTCCGCCAAACTGTCGGTAAAGAAATGGGAGTTCGACCTCGGCTGGGCCTGGATCCAGGTCTTCAGCTTCCTGCGTCTGGCCAAGGTCCAGCGGGTCGCACCCATCGCTCACCGTGTTGAAGGCAAAGGCAGCCTGGACATGGACACTGCCATGGCGATCCTCAACAACCGCTTCCAGATCATGGCCCAGTACCGCAAGTTGGTGATTGCGCCGCTGGTCAAGCAAGAGCTGGAAAAGGTCGATCACTCGGTCCGCCACCAGTTCCACCGGGCCAAGCGGTTGCTGTCGCGGGAAACCAGCCTGCTGGACGACAAGCACCATATGCGCATCCAGACCATGCTCGAGCACAGCCAGGCGCTGAAGGTAATTTATGAAAAACGCCTGGCCTTGCAACAGATCTGGGTCAAGACCAGCTCAAACGGTCACGACATGCTGGCTGCTATCAAGGATTGGGTACACGAGGCCGAGGCCAGCGGGATTCAATCCCTGCGTGAATTCGCCGACCAGTTGAAAACCTATTCCCTGCGCCCTGCCAACGCCTGATCCTCTGGTGACAGCAAGCCCCTGAAGAGGGGCTTGCTGTGGTAAGGGCTTGTCTATGGCGAGGGAAGCTTGCTCCCGCTTGGCTGCGCAGCAGACGCAAACTCTGACGACGCGTTTTACCCGTAAAAACGCGTCGCCAATTCAAGCAGCCATACCGCCCAGCGGGACCCTGCCCCCAAGGCGGGAACTTCGCTCCAAATCCCCTATCTCAAAGACACTTCGCCATCCAGGCGGGCTTTGTTCTCGGCCGCTGTCGACTTAGCGGCACGCCCTTTGAGATTTGTGCCGATGGTTAATAAGAGCCTACAAGACACATCCCTTCCGCAGTGGCCCGAGGCCGCGCAAACGCTGATGGCGCTGATGCATGCCCAAGGTGAAGTGGCACGCCTGAGCGAACGCGAACAGCTGTTCAGCTCGCTGCTGGTCAGCGTCAACGCCGTGCTTTGGGCCTTCAACTGGGAAACCCGTCAGGTGCTCTACGTCAGCCCGGCCTATGACCGAATTTTCGGCCGCCCCGCCGGCTTGTTGCTCTCCGACTTCAACCACTGGCGCGACAGCGTCTATCCCGACGATCTGGACTACGCCGAGCGCAGCCTCGCGCAAGTGCTGGTCAAAGGCGCCGTCGAAGATCGCGAGTACCGCATCATCGCTGCCGACGGGCAGGTGCGCTGGCTCAGCGACAAGTGCTTCATCAACCGTCAGGCCGAGCCGGGCCAACCGGTGATCATCGTCGGCATTGCCGAAGACATCACCGAAAAAAAGCAGCTGGAAGCCGAGCTGCAACGCCTGGCCAGCACCGATGTGTTGACCCAAAGCAGCAATCGCCGACACTTCTTCGAATGCGCCCATCACGAATTCGAGCAGGCGCGGCTGAACGGTGCGCCAATGGCGTTCCTGCTGCTGGACATCGATGACTTTAAAGTGGTCAACGACACCTACGGTCATCAGGAAGGCGATAAGGTGCTGCAACGCATCGCCGAGAGCGGTCGCGCGGCCCTGCGGCGTGGTGATCTGTTCGGACGGATCGGCGGTGAGGAATTCGCAGCGGTGTTTCCCGGTTGTGCACCGGACATGGCCATGCAAGTGGCCGAGCGCCTGCAACGGGAAATTCAGCGGTTGAGCTTCAGCTGTAACGACCAGACCTTCGGCATCACCGTCAGCCAGGGCCTGACCAGCCTTACTCCCGAGGACGAAAGTGTCGACAGCCTGTTCGCCCGCGCCGATGCGGCGATGTACCAGGCCAAGCGGCAGGGCAAGAACCGCATCATTTCTGGCTGAACTCGAATCGAAACTCAACGCAAAACTTGTGGGAGCGGGCTTGCCCGCGATAGCGGACTATCAGCCTACATCAATGCTGAATGTCAGACCCTCATCGCGGGCAAGCCCGCTCCCACAGGTATTGTATAAAGCTTATTTTTTGCGCAAACGCATCAATTCCGGCAATCCGATCTTGAGCAACCGCGCTGTGCGGCTCTTGGACAACGCCTCGATCCCTTCATGCTCGGTCAGGCGCGCCAGTTGCGCGGCCATGTTCATCACTAGCGCCTCGCGGGAGTAAACCCCGCCACCGAGCTGATACACCGCCGCAATCAGCTCTCGCAGCTCCAGAGGCAGGCGCCAGCGGGTCCGTAGCGCCGAACCGTAGGCCGCGCCGAATTCGGCCAGGGCATCACCGACTTCCTCCCACTCATCCAACTCTCCACCGGCTTGCTTCCACTCCTGCAAACAGCGCAGCAAGGCCAGGTCTCCGAGACGATGCAGCATGCCCGCGCAATAACAGCGCGCCTGATCCAAATCCAGCAAACGCGCCAGCGTCCGCGCGTATTCGGCGGTGTGCAGCGACAATTCCCAATAACGCTCGGCATAGTCCGCCAGCTGCGGATCGCTGAGCCGGGCACTGCGCTTGAGGGCGAGGCCCAGAATCAGGTTCATGCTTTGCCCGGCACCCAAGCGATGCAGCGCCTGGGCCAGGGTTTGCACAGCGACGCCATGATGCTGCGCTGCGCTGTTCGCAGCGGCGATCAGGACAGCGGTAATGTGTGGGTCGGTGCGGATTTCGTCTTCCAGCACTGTCAGATCGAGACCATCGGGATTGAGGCTGCGCTTGATCGCCACCTGCACGTCGGTCATCAGCGGCGCACCGTCCGCCAGTTCGCGACGCCGCTCCAGATACACCGACAAGGTCATGCCTGGCGCCAATGACGGCACCTCGCACGACACCTCTTCACCAGGGCTCAGCAACACATCCTGCAGACGCTGAGTCAGGCTTTCGATGTTCAACGGTTTGCTCAGGTACGCCGTGGGCGCCAGAGGCAAGGCTTCGCGCACGCTGGCGCTATCGTTGCGGCTGCTCATCAGAATGAAGGGCAGCGGCGGGTTACGTTTGCGCTGACGGACACTGCGCAAGACGTTCAGGCCATCGATGCCGGGCAACTCCCAGTCGACGATCACCAGGTCGTAAGGATTTTCCGCCAACAGGTGCAGTGCCTCCTGGCCATCGGCACACAGATCCAACCGTGCGTCGCAGCGCACATTCAACAACACTTGCTTGAGCAGGTCGCGGGACCAAGGGTCAGCCTCGGCAATCAGCACACGCGGTACAGCGGGTAACACTACAGCAGTCATCGCACACTCCAACGGCAATGCTTGCACCTTAGCCAATGATGGCCATTCGATACAGTGATGCGATTCAAGCGCTATAAAAAAACCCGCCGAAGCGGGTTTTTTGTCGATCAGGTCACAAATCAATCAGAGCTCGGCGAAGCACTCTTCGATGATCGCCAGGCCTTTGTCCAACTGCTCGTCCGGCGAGGTCAACGGTACCAGCACGCGCAGAACGTTGCCGTAGGTGCCACACGACAACAGGATCAGGCCCTTGTCCCGCGCCTTGGCCACCACCGATGCCACAGCAGCAGCGTTCGGCTTGTGGCTGTCGCCGTCGACGAACAGCTCGACCGCGATCATCGCGCCCAAGGCACGCACTTCGCCAATGACCGGGTACTTGGCCTGGATGGCTTTCAGGCCAGTCACCAGACGCTCGCCGACCGCTTTGCAGCGATCCAGCAGGTGCTCTTCTTCGAACACTTCCATCACGGCCAGGGCCGCGGCGCAAGCGATCGGGCTACCGGCGTAAGTACCGCCCAGGCCGCCCGGAGCGATAGCGTCCATGTATTCAGCCTTGCCGCACACACCGGCCAGCGGGAAGCCGCCAGCGATGGATTTGGCGAAGGTGGTGAGGTCGGCAGCAACGCCCATCTGTTCCATGGCGAAGAAAGTGCCGGTACGGCCAGCGCCCGTCTGAACTTCGTCCGCGATCAACAGAATGCCGTGCTGATCGCACAGGGCGCGCAGACGCTTCATGAACTCTTTAGGCGCGACGTAGAAACCACCTTCGCCCTGAACCGGCTCGATGATGATGGCAGCGATGTCACGCGGCTCGGCGTCGTTCTTGAAGATGCGTTCGATGCTGGCGATCGAATCGTCGATGCTCACACCGTGCAGTTCGTTCGGGTACAGCGCGCGGAAGATGCCGCCTGGCATCAGGCCCATACCGGCCGAGTAAGGCACGACTTTACCGGTCAGGCCCAGGGTCATCATGGTGCGACCGTGGTAAGCGCCGGTGAACGCGATCACGCCGGCACGGCCAGTAGCAGCACGTGCGATCTTGATGGAGTTTTCCACAGCTTCGGAGCCGGTGGTCACCAGCAGGGTTTTCTTGGCGAAATCACCTGGCACCTTGGCGTTGATTTTTTCGCACACTTCCACGTACGGCTCGTAAGCCAGGACCTGGAAGCAGGTGTGGGTCAGCTTGTTCAGCTGCTCGGTAACGGCGGCGATGATTTTCGGGTGCACGTGACCGGTGTTCAGCACAGCGATACCGCCGGCGAAGTCGATGAACTCGCGACCTTCAACGTCGGTCACGGTGGCGTTCTTCGCAGACTCGGCGAAAATCGGGTGAATCTGGCCAACACCGCGCGGTACAGCGGCTTCGCGGCGTTTCATCAGGGATGCGTTAGTCTTGCTCATAGTGTCCTCATTCACCGCTCATCGGGCGGCGTGGTTCAAGGAAAATGCGGCGGGGAGGCAACTACGGCAGCATGCGATGATCGACTGCCACAGCTTTCCCGGCCACAGAGAAAATTCCGTTTGAAGCGTCGCAAAGGGACAGCGCTCTCGTGCCCTTTGCGCTTGAAGCAATGCCTTGCCGGGCCGAGCTTAGATGCCCAGGCAGAGGTATTTGATTTCCAGGTAATCTTCGATGCCGTACTTGGAGCCTTCACGCCCCAGGCCCGACGCCTTGATGCCGCCGAACGGCGCGACTTCGTTGGAGATCAACCCGGTGTTGACGCCGACCATGCCGTACTCCAGGGCTTCAGCCACACGGAACACACGGCCCAGGTCGCGAGCATAGAAGTACGAAGCCAGACCGAACTCGGTGTCGTTGGACATCGCGATCACATCGGCTTCATCTTTGAAGCGGAACAGTGGCGCCAATGGACCGAAGGTTTCTTCCTTGGCCACGGCAGCGTTGTTCGGCACGTTGGTCAGGATGGTCGGCTCGAAGAAGTTGCCTTCCATCACCTTGCCACCGGACAGCACGGTTGCGCCTTTGCCAACAGCGTCAGCAATGTGCTCTTGAACCTTGGCCACGGCTTTTTCGTCGATCAGCGGGCCCGTGGTGGTGCCGTCTTCCAGACCGTTACCGATCTTGAGTTTGGCCACGGCCACTTTCAGCTTTTCGGCGAACGCGTCGTAGACCGAATCCTGAATGTACAGACGGTTGGCGCAGACGCAGGTCTGGCCGTTGTTGCGGTACTTGGAAATGATCGCGCCTTCGACGGCCTTATCCAGGTCCGCGTCGTCGAACACGATGAACGGCGCGTTACCGCCCAGTTCCAGGGAGATTTTCTTGATGTCCTTGGCGCATTCAGCCATCAGCTGACGACCGATTTCAGTCGAACCGGTGAAGGACAATTTGCGCACGATCGGGTTGCTGGTCAGCTCGCTGCCGATGTCGCCGGCGCTGCCGGAAACAACACTGAACACACCGTTCGGAATACCGGCACGCTGGGCCAGTTCAGCCAGGGCGAAAGCCGAGAACGGAGTTTGCGAAGCAGGCTTGAGCACCATGGTGCAACCGGCGGCCAGGGCCGGGCCGGCTTTACGGGTGATCATCGCGGCCGGGAAGTTCCACGGGGTAATCGCGGCGGTCACGCCGATCGGCTGCTTGATCACAATCAGGCGCTTGTCTGGCTGATGGCCCGGAATCACGTCACCGTAAACGCGCTTGGCTTCTTCAGCGAACCACTCGATAAAGGAAGCGGCGTAAACGATCTCGCCCTTGGCTTCAGCCAATGGCTTGCCCTGCTCGAGGGTCATCAGGCGAGCCAGGTCGTCCTGGTTCTCGATGATCAGCTCGAACCAGCGACGCAGCTTGTTCGCACGATCCTTGGCGGTCAGTGCACGCCAGGCCGGCAGCGCTTTGTCAGCGGCTTCAATGGCACGGCGGGTTTCGGCAGCGCCCATTTTCGGCACAGTGCCCAGAATTTCGCCCGTTGCCGGGTTGTTGACCTTGATCGTCTGACCGTTGTCCGCATCGACCCAAGCGCCATCGATAAAGGCTTGCTGGCGGAACAACTGGGTGTCTTTAAGCTGCATGTCGGCTTTCCTTAACAGCACCGCGGCACGCGCGGAGCGAATTATGATTGTAGAAAGGCGCCTTATAGGCTGCCGTCAGGGAAATCATTCACCGGGCTGAAGCACATAAATAGCGCACAAATCGAACTCGTGCGGTTCAGCACCCAGACAAGAGCGTTTGAAATCTCAAACGAATCCTAGGATCAAAGGGGGTAAAGGACAATAGGCTGTTCGAAAAAAAGAACGAAAACGGCGCATTTGCCTATTTTTTCAGATCAGCGTAGCAAACGCAGGTTACGCTTTGGAAAAGCACAGACGATTCAGCAGCATGGACGCCCGCAGCGCATATGAGTATCATGGCGCCCGCATTGCACCAGTAGCTCAGCTGGATAGAGTACTGCCCTCCGAAGGCAGTGGTCGTGGGTTCGAATCCCGCCTGGTGCACCATACGTAGAGATGAAAAAGCCTCAGATCTTAGGGTCTGGGGCTTTTTTGTGTCTCCAATTTGCGGGTGAGCGTTCTTTATGGGCGGCTTTGCTCTGCTTCGATCTCATGGATGAGCGCATCTAGCTCGGCAAACATTGTCTCGGAATCAATAGCCGGACGTGGATCATTGCGGCTGGCAGCAACAGACTCACGTATTACTGCGCTACGCAAACGATCAAGTTGGTCGAGAACTTCAACAGGCTGCCTACGCGGTTTTTTCATTCTGTCGTCCAGTCAAACTCGTCGTAGTCATCATCGTCTTCTTCGTCCTCGATCAACTCATCATCAAGAACGTCTTCCTCAAGTGTTTCTTCTGCCTGCTTTGCCAGAAGAAACTCCTTACGACTCTCAGTCACTGCTCGCCGTAATTCCTCACCCTTGACCGGGCAGTTGAGCATTTGGGCGATGCGGTCGATTTTTTGTGCCACGGCATCCTCCAACGCATCGGCTATGGGCTGATAGTGCGCGCTTTCGGGTGTCGATGCCAAATTTGCCGACCGCTGTTCACTTCATTTCTTCTGCAAATCCTTGAGTCGGGCTGTGAGGTTTTCTTTCGGAAAGCGCTTGTGCAATGTCGTCATCAGCGCCTCTGCAGCTTGGGTTTGACCGGTGTCTTGCAGACGTATCACCTCACGTAATTGATCATCCAGTGACTTGGCCGGTGCGGCTAAGCGTTTGCTGATTTTTGCTTCATCCGCCATTTCGCTGTTGATCGACTCGCGCTGCAACGGTGCAGAAAACTCCGCCATAGGCGCAGCAGGTGCCGGCGCGGATATAGCGCCGGTCGGTGCAGTCTGGGAGCGAGCAGCGGCTTCCGGTTTCGCGGCCGGCGCGGACGCTTTGGGCGCTGGCGCGAAGTCATAGCTCGGCAGTTGTTCCGGCGTGCGTTGCACCAACGCCAGCATCAGGGCCACACCGACGAGGCTGGCGAATGCCACTTGCCAGCGGGGTTGTTGGCAGGCGCGGAGCCAGCGTTGCCACAGGTTCGGCTTCGGTGCGGGGGCTTCGCGATGCGCAGTGGCCAGGATGAAGGCGTCCAGATGCGCCGGTGGTTCGCCGGTTGCGTGGTCGCGAAAATGCTTGAGCACTTCATCGTCGGGCGATGGCGGTGTCTGTTTGGCGTCAGTCATGTCAGTACCTCCTCGGCCAGCAGCCGACGCAGTTTTTGCTGGGCGTAGCGCAAGCGACTTTTAACGGTTTCCAGCGGTGTTTCGGTGAGGGTGGCGATTTGTGGCAGGTCGAGGTCGCCGTGGGCGCGCAGCAGGAACACTTCGCGTTGATCGGCGGGCAGGGTTTGCAGGGCGGCTTCGAGGCGTTGACCGTCGCGGCTCAGGCTCAGCAGTTGTTCGGGATCGGCCGCGTCATCGATCAGGGCATGGGTTTGTTCGTCATAGCTGTCGTGCAAGGGGTTGTGGATTCCATGTTTGCGCCAGTGATCGATCAGTCGGTTGCGAGCAATCTGGTAAAGCCAGGTACGAAAGTTCGCCCGGCCTTGTGGCTGACTGGTGCTGCGGATCAGGCTCAGCCAGGTTTCCTGATACACCTCTTCGGCCAGTTCGGGCTTGCCGCTGAGACCGAGGAGGAATCGATAAAGGCCCTGACGGTGGCGGGCGTACAAAACTTCAAACGCCGGCCCGTGTCCAGAGCGGTAGCGCGCCAGCAGCGATTCGTCGCTGCTGGCGGCTGAGCTGATTGCAGAATCGGACATGTCAGTGCTGGCCTCTTTCACTCTATCCGGTTGTCATTGGGCTGTTGATTCGAAGCGGTCGGGGTTCGCAGGCTCTGCGCCAACTCCACCAATTGCACGAATTCACTGCGCAGGCCGAATTGATCATCACCCCGGGCGCCACGGGCCAGAGCTGCGGTGTCCTTGAGGCTGAACTCACCGGTATAACGCCCGTCCTTGAGTTGCTGGGAAAAGGCAGCGACGGCCGCGGCAAAGCGCAGGTCATTGCTGGCTGCCGAGAGTTTGCCGGCCTCCCCCCTCAGCTCTCCACTCAAGATGGGCCGCTCGATCAAGCGACTATTCCCACCTTCCGGCGACTGATAACGCACTCGCAGCATCGCCAATTCTCCGGTTTTTGCGGAAACATCAGCCTCAGGATTGCCATAGCGCAGCGGTTCCAGCCAGCCCTTCTCACCCTTGGGCACAATTTCATACAACGCTGTCACCGTATGTCCAGCACCGATTTCTCCGGCGTCGACTTTGTCGTTGCTGAAATCCTCACGTTTCAAGGCGCGATTCTCATAACCCAGCAGCCGATATTCGCTGACCTGCGCCGGGTTGAACTCCACCTGCAGCTTCACGTTTTTCGCCACTACCGCCAGGGTCGAGCCGAGCTGATCCACCAGTACCTTGCGCGCCTCGCGCAGGTTGTCGATGTAGGCGTAGTTGCCATCGCCAGCATCGGCCAGTTGCTCCATCAGGTGTTCATTGTAGTTATCCACACCAAAACCCAAGGTGGTCAGAGAGACACCGGTTTTGCGTTTATCCACAGCCATCTGCTTGAGGCTGTCGAAGTCGCTGATGCCGACGTTGAAGTCACCGTCGGTGGCCAGCAGGATGCGGTTGATGCCTTTGGGGATAAACGCCTGTTGGGCCATTTGATAGGCCAGTTCGATACCCGACGCGCCGGCGGTCGAGCCGCCCGCAGTCAATTGATCGATGGCGGTACGAATTTTCGCTTTTTCTCGTCCGGAAGTCGGCTCCAGGACGACGCGAGATTCTCCGGCATACACCACCAGCGAAACCCGGTCCTGCTCGCGCAATTGATCGACCAGCAATTTCAGCGTGCTTTTAACCATGGGCAAACCTTCGCGGCGGTCCATGGAGCCGGACACGTCCACCAGAAACACCAGGTTCGCCGGGGCCAACTCCGCCACTGCGCGATCAGATGCCTTGATGCCGATGCGCAGCAAGCGGGTATGCGGGTTCCAGGGCGACGGCGCCAGCTCGGTAGTCACACCGAACGGCGAGCCATCGCTGGGCAAGGCGTAATCGTAGGGGAAGTAATTGACCATTTCCTCCAGCCGCACCGCCCCTTCGGGAGGCAAGCGCCCCTGATTGAGCAAGCGCCGGACGTTGGCATAAGCGCCGGTATCGACATCGGCACTGAAGGTCGAAACCGGCGCCTCAGTCACGCTGTGAATCGGGTTATCGGCCAGCGCCTGATATTGCTCTCGCTGCTCGTCCCGATAGCCCTGTGGATAAGTTTCACCGGCCGGCGTGGGCGCGAAAGCGACCGATGGTGCTGGTCGCGCGTTGCGCTTGGCCTGCGCGGTGTCCTTCATGATCTCGCTACGCACCAACGCTTCAGTTTTCAGCGCACCTTGAACCGGAGGCGCAACCGCTGCCGGGCTATCTGTCTCAGAGGCGTCCGTCGCAGAATCTGGCGTGGATGAAGCGCCGCAACCGGCGATGGCCAGCAACAACCCGGCGGCGAAACCCTGGGCGGCCGGGCGGAGGTAGTGCAGAGGGAGGGACATGGGGGCTGACCTCAGAAGGAAATTGACTCATTCATCCTCTGAGACGGACAGCCCGACAGGTTCGGGTTAACTCACCGAAAAAAATCTTCAGCGGTGATAACGCCGCACCACGCTGCTGTTTTTCAGCACATGGCCTTTGATCTGTTCCATCAGTTGCGCGCGGGTCAGGCCGGCAGGCAAGGCGTCTGGCGCCAGGTCCAGGGCGTAAAGCTGGATGATGTAGTGATGGGAGCTGTCGCCGATGGGCGGGCAAGGGCCGATGTAACCGGCGGTGCCTTTGATGTTGGTGCCGCCCACGCCTTCGAGGGCGGATTTGACGCCAACACCGGCCGGGATCTGACGGGTCGCGGCCTTGATCCCGTAATGAATCCAGTGATCGACGCCCAGGCCTTTCTGGCCGTCCGGGTCGTGCATGACGATGGCGTAGCTGAGGGTGCCGGGAGGGCCGGCGTTCCAGCTCAGGGCCGGGGACTGGTTCTTGCCGCCGCAACCGGCGGCATCGCTGGCCGCCACCGACGTGAACAGACGATTGTCCGAAACACCGGGAATGCTGAGGGTGAAACGCTCCTGGGCCTGCGCCGGAAACTGCACGCAAAGGGCGACTGCAACGGCCGCCAGCCAAGGGTTCAAAGAGGTCAATCGGGTCATACCGGAGCACCTTGTGCGGGTGGGGCCGTGGTCGGCTGGCAAACTATAGCCGGACCGTTGATACGTTGGCAGCGGGAATTGGCTGAACCTCGCAATAGGCACCAAACTCCTAAGTGAAACACTGTCGGGAGATTGATCATGGCACTGCATCGCGTCGCCCGTTTCGCCGATGTGCCCCACGACCGTGGCCTTGAAGTCCGGATCGATAAGACGAAAATCGTCTTGCTGCGGGTCGGCGATCAATTGCGCGCCTATCAGGGCAAATGTCCTCACGCCGGGGCCCCCTTGGCCAAAGGTGCGCTGTGTGAAGGACGGTTGATCTGTCCGTGGCACAAAGCGGCTTACCGGCTCGAGGACGGCGCGCTGTGTGAGCCACCGTCTCTGGACAGTTTGCGACGCTATCCGCTTGAGATCCGCGACGACGAGGTCTGGGTCGACGACCAGCCGATGCCCACCCCCAGTACACCGCCGGCGGACGATAAGCGGACCTTTGTGATCATCGGTGCCGGTGCCGCCGGTACGGCTTGTGCGGCGGCGTTGCGGGAGAAAGGTTTCGGTGGCCGGGTATTGCTGATCGACCGTGAGCCTGAGGCCGGTTACGACCGGACGGTGTTGAGCAAATTCGTGATTGCCGGGGAAATGCCGCCCGACGAAGTCCCGCCACTGCGGGATGAAGGTTTTTACAGCGAACAGCGCATTGAACGGATAAACAGCGATGTAATGGGCCTGGATGCACCGAACCGGACTCTGCGCCTGTCTGATGGTCAATCGCTGAACTATGACGCCGCAGTGATCGCCACCGGCGGCATACCCAAGTCTCTGCTGCTGCCCGGCGCCGATCTGCCGCAGGTATTCGTGCTGCGCTCGAAGGTGCAAGCGCAGCAGATTCTTTCAGCCGCCAAACCCGGTCAACGGGCAGTGATTGTCGGTGACAGTTTCATTGCTCTGGAGTCCGCTTCATCCCTACGTCAGTACGGCCTGGAGGTCACTGTCCTGGCCCGCCATGCCATCCCGTTCGAGGCGCAATTCGGCGATGCCGTCGGCAAAGCGATTCGTGCCCTGCACGAGGCCAACGGCGTGGTGTTTCATACCGATGGCGAGGCCGCGCAGATCGAAGGCACAGGCAAGGTCGAAGCGGTGCGGCTGGACAATGGTCAGCGCTTTGCGGCGGATCTGGTGTTGGTCGGCATTGGCGTCACCCCTGCAACCGGTCCGTTTACCGATCTGCCAAAAGAAAAAGACCAGTCATTGAAGGTCGACGGTGGAATGCGCGTGACCGACGGGCTCTGGGCCGTCGGCGACATTGCGACCTTCCCGCTCAATGGCCAGCCCCGACGGATTGAGCATTGGCGCCTGGCCCAACAACAGGCACGGATTGCGGCGGCGAATATGCTCGGCGGCGATGAGCGCTACCTCGACGTGCCGTATTTCTGGACCTGGCACTTCGGCAAAAACTACGACTACCTCGGACACGCCGAAGCCTGGGACGAGGTCGAGTTCAAGGGCGACCCTGACCATCCACCGTTTATCGGCCTGTTCGGCAAAAACGGCGTGGTGGCGGCGGTCGTTGCCTGCGATCAGGAGCGGGCGATGGCGATGCTCGCCGAACGCATGAAACAACCGCTGTCGGTGGATGAGGCGTGGCGCCTGATTCGGGACCTGAACTGACGGCGACTTAGTGGCGAGGGAGCTTGCTTCCGTTCGCCTGCGAAGCAGACGCAAAATCGGTGGCCGCGCTTTATCAGATACAGCGCGGTTAATGGCATCGGGAGTCCTTCGGCCTGGAGCGCCAGCCCGGTCCAGCGGGAGCAAGCTCCCTCGCCACAGATGAACATATGCCTAGAGATGGCTCACCGGCTCTCGATTGTCGTCATCTTCGGCCGGTAAGCGAATCACGAACGGATGCTCAAGCGGCGCCAAAGGCGATGGCAGTTGGGCCGGGTCGACCGGGAAGAAGTGCGTAACGACATGACTGACATCGCCATCCTGATCGTTATGAATGGTCATCGAGCCCGGCGTGCGCAATTTCGCCAGCCGGTCACCAGTCAGCTTGAAGCTTTTGCTGAGCCCCTGATCATCCACCACCGGCGCCGGCAAACGGCGCTGGGCGAAGCTCTTGCTTTTGCGCTGTTGATAACGCGCCCACGTGATCAGGATCACCGCATTCAACAACGCCACCCACAGGTAAATCTGCAACGTGCCGAGGGCGTCGAAAAATGACGCATCAATGCGCGGGCCGTCATGGGTATCGATCAACGGCCACAAACCCCGCGCCAGCAAATACAGCAGACCGACCCAAGCGAGCACGGTGAGCAAAATATCGATCACGACCAGAAAGGGCCGCTGCCGGGTTCTGATGATTCTCATTTGATGACCTCCTCCTCTTCATCGTCATTCAGCGGCTTGATGCCCCGGTCCGGGCTGACCCAGCGCGCGCGCTTCTGATGTTGGCCGAACAGCACTTTGGGGAAACTGACCAGAGTGGTGAACAGGCTGATAAGCCAGAACACCAGCGGATACCAGATCACCCAGAACATGGTCTTGCCGAGGCCCTTTTCATAACGGCGGTCGATCAGGATGCTGACCGCGAATTGCACCAGGCAGACCACTGCCAACAGCAGCCCGGTAAACGCCGGCGGCATCAGGTGATCAACGGCAATGGCTGGCGGCATTTCGACGAACTTGCCAACGCCCCAGAAAATCACTGACAGCAGAAAGGTGAACGCCCAACCGGTGGACAGGCAGTATTCGAACAATAGCGGCCAGAGGTAACGATGGCGGTATTGCCAGATGCCACGGATGTTCTTGAACAGCACCTCGGCACCGCCCTGAGCCCAGCGCAGACGCTGCTTCCACAAGCCGCCGAGGGTTTCCGGCATGAGGATCCAGCACAACGCGCGGGGCTCGTAGAAAATGCTCCAGTGATCCAGTTGCAGCTTCCAACTGATGTCGATGTCTTCGGTGATCATGTCCGGGCTCCAGTAGCCGACCCGGTTCAGCGCCGTACGGCGGAAGGCGACAATCACCCCGGAGACGGTAAAGATCCGCCCGAACACCCGTTGGGTGCGCTTGATCAGGCCGATGATCGACGAGAACTCGCCGACCTGCACGCGGCCGATCAGGGTCGAACGGGTGCGGATTCGCGGGTTGCCGGTCACGGCGCCCAGTCGCGCATTGTCGAGCATCGGCGCCACCAGATACGCCGCGGTGTTCGGCGCCAGCAATGCGTCACCGTCGATGCACACCAGATACTCGCTGCGCGCCGCAATGGCGCCCATGCGCAGGGCCACGGCCTTGCCCTGGTTCTCCGCCAGGTGCAGCACCCGCAGACGCGGATCCTGCGCCGCCAGTGCATCGAGCACCGCGGCGGTGTTGTCCTTGGAGCCGTCGTTGATCGCGATCACTTCGATGTTCGGGTAATGCTGGGCCAGCGCCGCGTGGATGGTATCGGCCGCGTTGTCGCCTTCGTTGTAGCAAGGGATCAGGATCGAGATCAGCGGCTCGCCGGCCAGCGGTGGCGGCAAAGTGTCGTCCTGCCACGGCCAGTGCCGCTCCCAATGCAGCCAGAAATACAGGCCGCCGGCGATCCACAGCCCCGACATGAACAGTGGATAAAAGAACACGAAGTCCATCAGGAATTGCCCGGTGAGCAGAAAGATCAGCCCGAGGGGAACCCCAAGGACGATCGCCAGAACCAGCAGGGCTAAAAGTCTGTCCAGCATGTTATGGATTCCACTTGTTGGAGAGCGCGGGCCGCACGGTTTTCAGATCCGGCTGGTTCTCGAGGAAGTTGTCCGGGTAGTAGCCGAAACTGGTGGCGCCCTGACGCTTGAGACGGCCCATCCAGTCAGCCAACTGTTCGCCGCCGATGTCGGCGTCGGCTTTTTTCGTCCAGTCACGGGCCTGCAATTCGAACACCGTGCGGTCGAGTGCGCCGGGGCGCGATTTCACCGTCGCCACCAGCGTTTCGAGCCAAGGGCCGGATTTCTGGCGGCTCTGTTTTTCCATGAGTGGCATGGCCATTGGCGCGGTCCAGTCGTAGGCACCCAGGAAATCGTCGAGGTTCTGCGCGAACCAGGCTTCGCTCTCGGGGTTGAGCATTGGTTCGGCGAAAATATTGCGCGCCGTTTTCACTTGCGGGCCACGAATGGCGCGAACCTTGGCGGTCAGTTCGTGAGTGAAATCGATCAGGTAGCGGCTCTTGAATCGCGTCCAGCGTTGCAGCATGGCTGGATCGTCGCGCAGGGTGGCAACCGAACCGGGCAGACCGTTGGCGGCATAGACTTTCAGGGCTTCGGGCCCGGCGTCTTCGAAGTCCGACAATATCGCGTCATCGTGATAGAGGATGCCGTCGACCGAGGTCAGGCGTGCCATGTCTTCGTAGATTTCACCGATGATGCGCCGCACGTTCGGATCGAATGGCGACAAGCGCTTGTACTGGTCCGGATCGATCGAGGTGGTAGCGGTTTTCGGGTCCCAGCGAGTGACTCGTGGCAGCTTCGAATCGAGGGCAAAACTCAGCACCGGCATCCAGGCATAGACTTTGACCTGAGCCCGGGTGCGCAACTGCCAGGCTACGCGGTCGAAGATATCGGCGCGCATCGGCAGGTGCCGGTTAGGGAAGTACAGCGAGCGCACCAGGCCATCACCCGCTGGGTCGGCGAAAGCTTGCAGGAACACCGTGTTGGCGCCCATGTCGGCCATGCGCTGGATCAGTTTGCCGAGGTTGATTTCCTGTTGGGCCGGATCCTTGTCGTAGACGTTGTCCAGGTCCACATGCACCACACGCATCGGTGATTCGGTCTGCACCGAGACGATGCTGTTGGCAAAGCGTTCACCATTCGGATCCGAAGCCACCAAAAAGCGCGGGCTGCTCATCAAATTGTCGAGGGCATCGAGGCCATCTTCCAGGGTCAGGGCCATCTGATAACCCTGTTCGTTGACCACTTGCAGTGAGGTGCCGTCCGCCGCGCCGTATGGCCAGACCCAGACACGCGGTTTGTAACCGGTGACCTTGCGGATTTTCTCCGAGATGGCCGCCACATCGGCGCGCATCCGGGCCTGGAATTGGGCTTCGGTTTCATAGCGTCCGTTAACAGCGTCATAGCGCCGGGTCGCGGCCGCCGGCTGCAGGTTGCCTTGCGGGTTGGCCAATACGCCTTTGTGGCTGGCGTCGGTGTGGGCGGCGATTTCCACCAGGCCGGATCGGGAAATCTCGCGAATCTGTTCCCAGGTCAGGAAGTCCGAACGCTTGCGCGGTGTACCGGCGAAATCCACTGGCTGGTTCAGCGGCGTATCGATCCACGTCCCCACCGGCGCCAGCAAGGCATGCCAGTTATAGGCGCGCAGCACTGGCAACACGCGGGTGTAGAAGCTCGAATAACCGTCATCGAAACTCAGCATGATCGCCCGGGGCGGTAGTTCAGGGCCGCCGTTGCGAGCCGCCAGGACTTGGTCGACGGTAACCGGCTTGTAGTTGTTCTCCCGCAGCCACGCCAGTTGCTCGATCATGCGCTCGGTGCGCACGGCCACTACCGCCTGATCGGGGTCGCGGTCTTCGACATCGTGGTAAGCGATCCCGAGTACGTGGTTTTTCGGCCACGGCTTTTCATTGGCCGACACCGGGCGTTCGGACGGCGGTGCGAAGGCCGGGGCTTGCTGGGCGCAGGCGCTGATCAACAGCGCTCCCAGCAGAAGGATGAAACGCGAAATAAAAGGCATCTTCAAACTCTTCTAGAAGCGGTAAGTGAGGTCGACGAGCAGGCGCAGATCGGTTTCGCGGTCGCCGTCATAAGGCCGGTTGATCACGCTCAGCAGGCCGCCCACCTCCAATACATCGTTCCAGCTGTAGCGCTGGCCGTAACCCAGCAGGCCGACGCCGCCGGTCCCGTGATCACGCTGGCTGTAGGTGCCCGCACCCGCCTGGAACTGCTGACTCCAGGAGGTTTCGTAGCGGTGATAGAGCACGTGGTTGACGTTCACCGTCGGCAGCACGCTGAAGTCGGATTTGGGGTTGAAGTACGGCACGTCGCTGGAGCTGGAGTTATGGCTGGTGCCGACCTCCAGGCCGAGGTCGACCTGCAGTCCAGGCGCGCGATAAACACCCTCGCGACCGGTGAGCAAGGCTTCGACACGATTGTTGCCATCGCTGAAGTGCGAGGGGCTGACCGCCAGTCTCCACTCTCGGCTCTCATTGGCGCGCCAACGGATGAAGCCGCTGCCGCCATTGGCGGTAATGTCGCTGTTCAAGGCCCGCAGCGGCGTCTGCGCCGACAGGTATTCGAGGCTGCCGCCGTACTGCCAGTGATCGTCGATGTCTCGGGCAATCGCCAGGCGAGCGCCCTGTTTGTCACCGAAACCGTAGGAATGGTTGGAGACTTCCGCTTCCAGGGTCATGTCGCGGGTTCGACGCTCAAGCCCGACGCGCTGAAAACGATGGTGGCCGGTGCCTTCCTGGAAGTCGCCGGTGGCGTAACCGGCACCGGCGAACACGCGCCAGTCTTCATCGATGGGTGGACTGTACAGCGTGGTTTCGATGCCGAAATCGCGACTGCCGTTGACCGCCCCGGCGTCGCCGTTGCCCCCGCCATAACTCTTGCCGCCATAGGCCTCCACCCGCAGCTCGGCCATGTCATGGACTGCACGCTGACGCTGCAAACGCTGGACCTGACGGTTGTTCGGATAGCGCGCGACCACATCGTCGGTCAGCGCATCCATCTGCCGCCATTCCTGCAGATCCATGGCGGTGTGGCCTTGCGCAATTTCCAGGCCGATGTCCCGCGGCGCCATGCTCTCGGCTTCCTTGAGCTGATTCTCGGCGCGTCGTGGCCAGTCCCGGGCCAGGTACAAATCGGCCTGGGCCAGACGCAGGCCGAGGTTGCCGGGCGCCTGCTCCACCAGCGTCTGCAAACGCTGCTCGCCCGACGGCAGGTCAGCGCCGTAGGTGCCGGCCTGGGCAGCGAGTTGCTGCGCGTCCATCCATTCATCGTTGGGATTGCCCACCGGCAAACCCTTGAGCTCGACGCGCGGTTTCTGAGTCTTGGCCAGGTCTTCGGCGATCTGACGCGCTTCATCGGCCTTATCGCTTTCGAGCAAGGCGTAATAGAGCGCGGTGCTGTCTTCCAGGCGGTCGCCGACATCGGCATCCGGCGCCACCAGCACCTGACGATACACATCGGTGGCGATTTCTGGCTGACGCTGGTCCAGATAGGACGACGCCACCCAACGCAGGGCGTAGGTCGGAATCTTCACGCCTTCGGCGAGCAACTTCTGGTATTCGACGATCACATCGGCGGTGCGCGCACGGGCCTTGAGGGCGCCCATGCGGTCGATTCGCCAGCGGATGACGTCATCGTGGGCCTGAGGATCCGGCGTCCAGGTCGCCAGCAACTGGTCGTAATCGGCCAACGCCCGATCAGCGATCACATAACGTTCTTTTTCGCTACGAGTGGCCAGCTCGGCCAACCGCACGCGCTCTGCGGCCAGATCACCTTCAAGACGTCGCAGCGTGACCGGATCCAGCAACCCCGGTCGCTGACGCGCCAGGCGCAAGGCCGGTTCCGGCAAACGGGCGCGTTGCAAGGCAATCACGTATTCCCGAGCGACGTCGGGCTTGCTGCCGGCGCGGATGAAGGCCTGGTCGTATTCAAACAATGCGTCGTAGGTGGCACCGGCGCGGGTCAAGGCGTAGGCCAAGGCCAGGCGGCGGGAAGGATCATCCGGTTTCGCCGCCACCAGCGCCCTGGCGCGGGCAACCGCCTCGTCAGGTTTACCGGCGTCGGCCTGGGTCATCGCCAACCCCAGTTGTAGATCGGCATTTTGCGGTTCAAGGGCCAGGGCCTTGTTGTACACCTGGGTCGCCGAGTCCCAGCGCTTGAGGTTGCGATAGGCGCGCGCGGTGGCGGTCAGGGCCTGAACCGGCAACGCCCGATTGTGCCCCTGGGTTTCATAGACCTGGACCACTTCGGCATCCAGCCCAGCCCAGCTGGCGATCTGCAGGTGATCGCTGATCTGGCCGGTGGTGGCCTGGCTTACCGGCACCTGACGCAACGCGGTCAGCGCAGGCGTGTAATTGCCGGCCCGGGCATCGCGAACCATTTGGTCGTAGGGGGTGTCGGCGAGCGCCGGCATCGGCCACAGCAACTGACCGCAGAGCGCAACGCGAAACAAGGGGCGCAACCCACGATGAATAAAGGGACCAGCAAAACACGGCATTCGTCAGCATCCTTACATGGCTAGCCGGGTCGCAATGTCCCTTGCCCATTCGTAACGAGAAAAGCCAGGTCGAAAGACCCAGCCAAGCTTTATCGACATAGTCTTGCATGCAAGCGTAGTCGACTATTCAGAACACAATAATTATTCAGATTCCTGACGTTGGGGCCCTTCTTCAATGCCAGTCAGCCAAACGCAGACACCTGTGGGAGCGGGCTTGCCCGCGATAGCGATCTATCAGCTCACATCTCTATCGACTGACACGACCTCATCGCGGGCAAGCCCGCTCCCACAGGTTCCGTGCCTTGATTGACTGGCATTGGAACCTCCTCCCCCTCTCCTCGTTTCAAAACCCCAGACAGCAAAACGCCCGACGTCTGCGTGTTGCAGAGGCCGGGCGTTGCGCGCAAGCCTGCGGTTTTACTGGATGGTGACGTCGCCAGTGCCGCCGAGTTTGCTCATTACGAAGCCGACAAACTCCTCCAGGGTCATTTTCTGGCCGTTGAAGTCCACCTGATTATTGGCGTAGTGCAGTTTGGTGACGACGTTGTTACCGTCCAGTTTCGCCAGTTGCGTGCCGACCGCCATGCTGCCGAACATGTCGGCGGTTGCACTCGCCTGATCGGCAATGAGCTTGGCGTCGGTCTGGCCGTCGATTTGCGACTGCACGGTGAGCACATCAACCAGCATTGGCTTGGACACCAGTACGTTGAAGTCCAGCAGCGCGATCAATTGCTTGACCAACTGGTCTGGCGGCAGGTCCATGGACTGCGGTTTGGTCAGGTCCAGCACCAGGTTGGCGCGGCTTTCGCCGTTGCTGGTGTTGAACGACAGGTTTTCCAGGGCCACCTGCGGGCCGGCGGCCAGCAGTTTCTCCAGGCCGATTTTGACTTGCGCCTCTTCGGCCGGCGTCAGGTTCAGCTCCGGCGCCGGTAGACCAGCGGCAGCAGCTTCAGTGGCGGCCTTTTCGTACGGTTGCAGTTTGGTCTGGTAGATCTGCATCAGCGACATCGTTGACGGGATGTCGAGGTTTTTCAGGCTCATGGCCATCTGCGCGGAACCGATAACCTTGCCGTTCAAGGACACTTCACCGACCTTGTAATCGGCACGCCCCGAAGCATTAGTGCCCGACTCCTCGGTCTTGTTCTTCATTTCAAAATTCTTGAAACCGAGTACCGATTGCTTGGGACCAAAGGTGGTTTTGCTGTTGGTCAGCTCGAGGGTGTTGTCGCCGACGTAATAGCCGTAGGTGCTTTTGTTCAGGTTACTGGCCAGGGTCAAGCCGTTGAGTTCGACCTGCACCGGGGTCTGATCTTCGGCCACGGTGGTCAGCTTCAGGCTGTCCATGTAACCGTCAGCCTTGACCTTTTGCGCCTGGGCGCTGGCAGCCACGTCGAGTTTCAATCCGGAGAACGTCAGATTGGACTTGTCATCCAATGCTGCTTCCAGCGGCAGAAATTCGAGGGTGCCCTTGGTGGAGTTGTCGTAGCCGATGTTGACCACGCCTTTGACCGGGGAATGGTCCTTGGCGGCCGCGAACCACTTCTCGGTCAGTGGGGTCTTTTCCAACTCGTAGTGACTGGTGGCCAGGACCGGCAACCATTTCAGCGATACCAGACGCGAGAACGGCAGCGGACCGTGTTCGATACGGTCGACGAACAGCAACTCGACCGGCGCTTCACCAAACATCTCGCCTTCGCCCTTGAGGCGGTAGTGCGCGGTGCTGCTGAACACATGGCGGTCCAGCGACACCAGCTCCAGCGACGCCGTACCGTTGGAACCAGCCAGCGCGGCTTGCAGCTCTTTGTTGGCGTCGGCGATCGAGGTGTTCAGCACCCCATCGAGTTTGCTGCCGGTGTACCACGCACCGCCGGCACTGATTGCACCGATGGCCACGACAATTCCTAGAAGCACGCCTGCTGATTTATTCATGAAGTACCCGTCAATGTCCGTTGTTGAAAGTGTGGTCGTCTTCCCTGAACCCATGACGGGTTGCGGTCACGACTGCGCTAAAAGTGGGATGGAGATTAGCATTTGCGCCGCAAAGCGGCCCAATGATTAAAGGTGAAAGAGTGTCCATGGACCGCGTAGAAGGGGCGAGAGTTTCGGCGGCTGTAAGATTGCCATCGCGGGCAAGCCCGCTCCCACAAGGATTGCGCTGAACCTGTGGGAGCGGGCTTGCCCGCGATGGCGTCAGTCCAGCCAACCTCAATTCACGAATACTGCACTTCAATTTCATCAAGCTGATGATCAAAACTCTTCAGCCGCGCTGTCCACGTATACACCAGCACTTCAAAATCCCGATTGATCACCGCCCCGCCGGTCACTTCCGCGCGCGGGTCGCAGAAATCCAGCTGATAGCGTTCACGGGCCATGGCGTTGGCGACATCGGACAGCTCTCGCGCATTGTTGAGCCAGTGCCACCCCTCGTCGGCCACTTGCTTATCCAGCGCCAGGCATTGTTTTTTCAAGGTTTCGAGGCTTTTTTCCAGCGGCGTACCGGTGAGTTCGCCCATGACTTCCTGGAACGTGCGCCCCGGTTGCCAGTAACTGCCCCAGAAATACCGGTCGAACACCGTTTCGACGCGACGCAAAGCCACTTTGGTGTCCCAGATCTGCACCAGAATCTTGCCTTGTTCGAGTTGTCGTTTCTTGATGCGCTGGCCCTGTAATGAAGCCCAGGCGACCACCACGATAGCCATCGCGGCGATCAACGCCGCCGCGCTGTCGAGGAATATCAGCGCCGTGTCGAGCTGGTGGGCGAGCATGACGCCGTAGAAATAGGTGGCCGACAGCAAAACCAATGCCGCAATGGCGCACCAGAAGCCGGGAGCATAAGGGTTTTTCATTATTAGATCCCCATGACCAACGCAAGCCTTGATCGATGGGTTCGCCGCGCGCCCCCATCAACTCAAAGCATAGCAACGGCCTCAGGGTTTGCCGGGTTGTGAGCCTTGCGTTCGTCCGCTTTCCCAGCCGCCGCCCAAAGCCAGGAACAAATCGATCTGGCTCATCGCGACTTGAGTGTTGGCCGAAGCCAGTTGCGCCCGTACGTCGGTGTAGGTGCGGGTGGCTTGCAGGTCCGCCAAAAACGACGCGCGGCCAGCCTGAAAGAAGCGGTGGGTCTGGTCTGCCGCCAGTTGCGCCGATTGCTCGGCATCTGCCAACGCATCGCGGCGCTGAAGTTGCGCAGAATATTGCGCCAGGCCGGTCTGAGTCTCGCGGATGGCGTTGAGTACCACGCCATCGAAATGCGCCAGCGCGCCTTGGGTCGCTGCCTCGGCCTCACGGATTCGTGCGCGGGAGCCGTTGGACGGCACGGTCCAGCTCAGCAACGGGCCGAACCCCCAGCGATTGGTCGCCGGTTTACCGAGGTTTTCCAGAATCCCGACCGAGCCAACGGTCGCGCCGATGCTGATGTCCGGGTACAACTCGCCGGTTGCGATGCCGATACCGGCCGTCGCGGCCGCCAATCTGCGCTCGGCCTGCCGCACGTCGGGTCGACGCTTGAGCAACGTGGCGCCGTCACCCACCGGCAACAATTGCGCAATTTTTGGCAGCTCGGCGCAGTCGCTGGTGCCCGCCGGCAATTGCTCGACCGGTTTGGCCAGCAGCATCGATAAGCGGAACAATCCGGCCTGACGTGCCGCTTCATAACGCGGCAATTCGGCGCGCAAGGATTTGAATTGGGTTTGTGAACGGGTGACCTGGGTTTCATCACCGCGCCCGGCATCGCGCAAGCGCTGGGTCAGCGTGGTGCTCTGGGCTTGCAGATCGAGGGAATGCTGAGCGATCTCCCGCTCTTCGTTGGCTGCACAGACTTGGGTATAAGCCCGCACCACATCGGCCACCAGCGTGATACGCGCGGTGTCCGCTGCCGCCTGGGTCGCATCGGCATTGGCTTTGGCCGCTTCGATGCCGCGCTGCAACGTGCCGAACAGGTCGAACTGATAGGACGTAGTGATACCGATGTCACCGACGTTGGCCACCGGCACTTTATCCGCCAGCAAGAATGCCTCGCCAGACTCCTGCAAACGCTGGGCACCGACTTTCACGCCGCCGCTCCAACCGCCCGCCGCCTGCGCTTCGTCGACCTGAGCGCGAGCCCGCGAAAGATTCGCCGCCGCCACCCGCAAATTGGTGTTGGAGGCCATGGCCTGCTGCACCAATTGGTCCAGTCGCGGATCCTGATACAACCGCCACCAATCGCTGGGCACCGGTTCCGAGACGACATTCTTGCCGTTCACCGCCAGATCACCCTGAAAGTCTTCACGGTGCACGGCGGCCTCGTCCGGCAAGTGATAATCCGGCCCGACCACCTGACAGGCCGACAGCAACAGCCCTAACCCGGCCATCGCCAAACCCGACGTCCTGCTCATTGCGCCGGCTCCCGGGCTTGATCGTCGATGATCGACACCGTGGCCGTGCGGCCGGCAATCATGCGGAAGTCCGCTGGCACCTCGTCGAAGGCGATACGCACCGGAATCCGCTGCGCCAGCCGCACCCAGCTGAACGCCGGATTGACGTTGGGCAACAGATTGCTGCCACTGCTGCGGTCGCGGTCTTCGATACCGGCGACGATGCTCTCAACGTGCCCACGCAGACGGGCGCGGTCGCCGACCACGCGAATATCGACGCTCTGGCCGACATGAATGCCGTCCAGTTTGGTTTCTTCGAAATAACCATCGATGTGGAAGGAATTGCTGTCCACCACCGACAACACCGGCCGCCCGGCGGTGACGAACTCCTGGGAACGCGGCGCACGGTCGTTGACGTAGCCATCCACCGGGCTGCGAATCAGCGAGCGGTCGAGGTTGAGCTGGGCGCTGTCCACCGCCACCTGCGCCTCCATTAACGCCACTTCGGCGCGCGCGACACGGGACTGACTTTCTTCCAGTTGCTCGGCGGGCACCAGATTGCCGAGGCCACGGTTACGCTTAGCCTCGCGCTGAGCCTGGGCCAGGGTTTCCTGACGGTCGGCGACGGCCGCTTTTGCCTGGCGTAGCGCCAGTTTGAAACGGTCCTGATCGATGCTGAACAGCACTTGGCCGCGTTTCACCCATTGGTTGTCGCGCACCTCCACTTGCTGGATCAGCCCCGACACGTCCGGGGCGATCTGCACGATGTCGGCGCGGATGTGCCCGTCCCGGGTCCAGGGCGCGAACATGTAATACATGACCATGCGCCAGACCACGACAACGGCGAAGGTCACGATCAACAGCGTCAGGACCACGCGGCCGAGGGTCAAAAAAGGTTTTTTCATGTCATCAGGTATCGACTGAGTGAGTCCACGGCGCCGAGGAGCAAGGCGTAGAGACCCACGTTGAACAATGCCCGGTGCCAGACCAGACGGTAAAAGTGCAGGCGCGTCAGCAACCCGTGCACCAACAGGTACAACACGTAGGTAATGCCCATCAGCACCAGCAGCGTGGGCAGGAACACCCCGCTGATATCCAGATCACCGATCATAAAGGCGCTCCATCGATGCCATGGGGAAGCGGTTCTTCAAGCTCGCCCGCGCCGACGAACTCCACACCCGGCAGCAAGGCCAGGCGCAAGCCGCTCAGGGCGTGCAGCAAATGCAGACGGGCGCCGTCATCGCACTTGGTGTCGAGGGCGCGACGGGTGCGGTCGAGGGTCATCAGCAACGGGCTCGGCGCTGGCAAGCGTTCGTCTGCCTTGAGGCACGCTTTGAAGTACTCGCCGACTTCGCCCACCACTTGTTGCAGCAGCACCTGCGGCACGCCCACCACACGCGGCGTATAGGCCAGCAGGTCGAGCAGGTTCAGGGCCACGCGAACTTCCCGCAGTGCAATCCCGGTGTCCTGGCCGGTCATGGCCAGCCGCGGCAAGTGCTGCATCAGGCGATCGAGGACCTGCACGCCCAATTGTCGGTGTTCGGCCAGCGTGGCTGGCTCGGTCAGGCTGACGATGTCATGCCAACTGAAGCGGGTCAGGCGCTTGGCCGCCAGTTCCGCACCGAATGGCCGGGCGATCAGGGTCCAGATGAACGCGAACAGCAAGCCCATGGGCCCGGCCAGGTTGGAGTTGGCGAAGCTGAGGAAATCCGCGTCGTAGGCACCCTGAATGCTGATGAAGGACGACGTGTTGACGATGGTCAGCAACATGCCCAGATAGAAGCGCGGCTGCACCGTCAGAGTGCCGACGCAAATGAACGGGATGGCAAACGCCAGCACCAGCATCGGGAAGTCATGCAGGTTCGGCAGGATCAGAAACAGATAGAGGCTGGCGAACAGCACCGACATCGCGGTCCAGAAAAAGAACCGGTAGATCTGCGGCGCCGGGTCGTCCATCGAAGCGAAAAAACTGCACGCCACCGCCGCCAGGATCACTGCGCTGCCACCGTCGGTCCAGCCGAGCAGAATCCACAGCACCGAGGCGACGATGATGGCAGTGACCGTGGACGCGGCCGAATAGAGCATCAAGCCACGGTCGAGAAACGGCGACAGCCGACCGAGGCGCCAGTGCCGATACACCGCGCGCCAACTGTCCTGGCTCTCGCACTGAATGGCATATTGCAGGCTGCGGCAGTCTTGCCACACATCGATCCATTCGCCGAGGCGATACAGCGCATTGGAAAACAGCAACTGCTTGCGATCGTCCAGCGCCTCGGCACTCGGTTGCAGCGCTTCGAGCTGGTTTTTCAGGGCTTGCCAGCGGTCGAGGTCCGCGTCTTTGTGGTCAAGCCATTCGGCGGTCGCGGTCAGCAGTGGCGCGAACTTATCCACAAGCTCCGGCGTGCGTCGCTCGAGGGCATAGAGCGCGTCGTCGAGGGCATCGATCACCGGCAACAGATGGATCATTCGCCCGCGCAGTTCCTTGGTATTACGCACTGTCTGCGGCCGCGCGCCCTCGTGGGGCAACTGCCCGATCATCAATTCCAGGCTGTTGAAGTTCGCCACCATCGATGAACGCAGGGCGCTGACTTCGTCCGGCTGCACGTTGCGACTGAGGAAACGCAGGCTGTAGGTCGAGGCATCGGCGAACCATTTATTCACCGAATCGTTGAACACCGGTGCCAGCCGCCGTGGCCAGAACATGGCGCCGACCACTGCCGCGCAGGCAATGCCGAGAAAGATCTCTTCGGTGCGCGCCTCGGCCACATCCCACACCGCCAGCGGGTTATCCACCACCGGCAGCGCAATCAGCGGCAAGGTGTAACCGGCGAGCATCAAGGCGTAGCTGTTGGCCGTGCGCAGGTGCAAGGACAGGAACAGCAGAATTCCGGTCCACAGCGCGATGACCACCACCAGCACATAAGGGCTCTGCACAAACATCGGCACGAAAAAAGCCGCCGCCGCCGCACCGAGCAAAGTGCCAACGGCGCGGTACAACGCCTTGGAGCTGGTAGGGCCGACGAACGGGCTGGAAACGATGTACACCGTGGCCATCGCCCAATACGGACGAGGCATTTGCATAAGCATGGCGATGTACAGCGCGATCATCGATGCCGCGAACGTGCGCACACCGTAGAACCAGTCCCGCGCCGGGGGCACGCCAGTGAAAAATCCGCTCAAGGTTGAGCCACCGCAGGATGGTTGGCCGCTTCGAAAGCTTTCAGTACCCGCAGCGCCGCTTCCAGATCACTCGGGGCGATCCCTTCGAGCACTTCATGGCGCAAACGCACCAACTCGATTTCGACTGCCTGCACCAGTTCGCGACCGGTCTCGGTCAGGCTCAGGCACTTGGCGCGGCGGTCTTGGGTGTCTTCGGTACGACAGACGTAACCGGCATGGCACAGCTGATCCAGCAAACGCACCAGAGAAGGACTCTCCATCCCCGCCGCCTGCGCGACCGTCACCTGCCGCACACCCTCACCCAAACGCCCGATCATCAACAACGGCACGGCGCAGGCTTCGGAGATTCCATAGTTGACCAGCGTGGTCTGGCAGATCTTCCGCCAATGCCTGGCGGCCACCACCATGGCGCTGCTGATGTTCATCTGGAGAGCGGCGAGATTCTTTGGCATGAAGGGAGGCACACACTGTTAGTTTGCTAACTATCAATATGGCATTGGCGGGGAAAGTTGGTCAAGTTTTGAAACAATTCTCATGCTGGCAATGAGTTTTCACAGGTCCTCAAGACTGATTGGTTCGCCAGTTTCCTGATTGCGAGCGCGTATGAGCGTTGCAAGGTCGACATCATCCAGGCGGTCCAGCATCGCTTCATAGAGATCCGCCGAAACCAGATACGCCCTGATTCGATTGTTATCCACTACCGCGACTGGCCCGGCTTGTGTATCCCGCAAGACAGCACCGACGTTTTTAGCCAACTCGGTGATGCTGATGATTCTTTCGGCCAAAACATATTGCATGGGTCAGTCTCATCTTGGGATTTGTCGCCATGGAAGCTACTTCAAGCAAGTTAATAAGACCCAGAAGAAACCTGTGACGAGGTTTTTCGTTTACACCCCCCGCCCCTTCCTCAGCAGCACATCCAGCTGATCCACCACCTCCGCCCAATCCGCATCATCCAGAATCTCCTCACGCAGCAGCTCTGCCTGGCTCTCGCTCCAGAAGAACGCGTCCGCCAGGTGCAGTTCGGGTTTGAGTGGTGAATGGGTAGCGATGAATTTATCGATGCTTTCGGCGTCATCAGACAGGCCGAGTTGTTTGAACAGAGATGGGAGGCTGTGGGTTGGGGATTCCATGTTTGGCTCCTTCGTGATGGCTACTAAATGGGGGTGACCGCTACGCGGTCAATCGCGGGCAAGTCCGCTCCCACAGGGTTTTCGCAATTCCTGTGGGAGCGGGCTTGCCCGCGATTGACGGCAACGCTACGCCGACAGACTCAACTCGCACACCTCGGCATGCGGCACCATTTTCAAGAATTCCGGTACGCTCATGTGTACCAGATTGTTGTGGTTGCCGGCTTCGAGGTAGATGTCTTTCTGCCGGGTCAGCTGTGGGTCGATGACCATGTCCATCCCGTAGGATTCACCCAGTGCAGGCACGGCGCCGCGTTCGCAATCATCGAACAGGTGCGGCAGGTTGCTTTCACGGGTGATTTGCCATTCGCTACTGCCACGTACTTTGCTCAGGTCCAGGTGACGGCTGGCGGGTAGCACGGCCATCAGGTAATGCCCGTGGCGATCGTCGAGAATCACCGATTTGGCGACCCGTTCGGCAGGAATGCCCGCGAGCCGAGCCGTTTCAAGGCTGCTGGCCGAGTGCGGGTGGGAAACGATGTCATAGTCGCAGTGCGCCTTTTCCAGGCTGTTCTGCACGGTTTTAGCCATACGCATGATGCACCTCGGTGTCCGCAGCAACGAATCGCGGACGATGGTTAACTTTTTGTCTCCCTTAAAAGTCTAGGCCCGCTGGCGGGATCCGGCGTGAAATCCGCCCGTCGGACGCTGTCGACAACTGGTCAAAATTCATACAAGTGCAGGCTCAACTAGACTTGTATACAGAGCTACGAACAGCTCGCGGACGGATGACTCTCCCGGAGGGTCAAGTGAACACTCGTTGCTGTGCAATTGCGCTGCTGTTGGCCTTGAGCGGATCGGTCTTCGCAGCGGACACCGTCGTCCTGCTGGTTCCCAACCCTATCGGGATCTGGCTGATCACGTTCGGCATAGCGTTTCTGATTGCCGAGGCGGCCTTGCCCAATTACGGCGTGGTCGGTCTGGGCGGCATTGTGATGTTCGTGATCGGCGCGGTGATTCTGACCAATACCGAGGTCCCTGTTCCCCTGATGATCGGCCTGGGGTTGATCAGTGCTTTGCTGCTGATTTTCCTGCTGATCCACGCCTTGAAAACCCGACCGCGCCGCAACGTCAGCGGTGATGACGAATTACTCGGCAGCGTGACGCCGGTAACGTCGTTGCAGGCTGGCGATGCGTATATCGGCTGGGTCCATCTGCAAGGCGAACAATGGCAGGTACTGAGCGAAACACCGCTGCAACCGGGTCAACAGGTCCGGGTGGTGGCACGCAAGGGTCTCCTGCTGGAAGTGGCCGCGGCTGACGCGGTGCCCGCAATGAACAATGATGGCGGAGGATAGTCATGGGCCTGCAACTGGGTTTTGCCGCGCTGCTGCTATTGCTGATTGCACTGGCGGGGTCGACCTTCCGCATCCTGCGCGAATACGAACGCGGCGTGGTGTTCCAGCTCGGACGCTTCTGGCAGGTCAAAGGCCCTGGCCTGATCCTGCTGATTCCGGTGGTTCAGCAAATGGTTCGCGTCGACCTGCGTACCGTGGTACTCGACGTACCGCCGCAAGACGTGATCACCCGCGACAACGTCTCGGTCAAGGTCAATGCGGTGCTGTATTTCCGCGTGCTCGATCCGCAACGGGCGATCATTCAGGTCGAAGACTTTCTCATGGCCACCAGCCAACTGGCGCAGACCACGTTGCGGGCGGTGCTCGGTAAACATGAACTCGATGAATTGCTGGCCGAACGGGAGCGGTTGAATGTCGACATCCAGCAAGTGCTCGATGCTCAAACTGACGCCTGGGGCATCAAGGTGGCCAACGTCGAGATCAAGCACGTGGACCTCAACGAATCGATGATTCGCGCCATCGCCAAACAGGCCGAGGCCGAACGGGAACGCCGGGCCAAGGTGATCCACGCCGAAGGCGAATTGCAGGCCTCGGAAAAGCTCATGCAGGCTGCTGAAATGCTCGGCCGCCAGCCGGGGGCCATGCAATTACGTTACATGCAGACGCTGAGTTCGATTGCCGGGGACAAGAGTTCGACCATCGTTTTCCCGCTGCCGATAGAGTTGCTCAAGGGGATGGCGGATTTGTCGTCGAAACCTTGATGCACCGATGACCTGTGGCGAGGGAGCTTGCTCCCGCTCGGCTGCGTAGCAGTCGTAGATTTTTGGGGCGCTTCGCACCCCAGCGGGAGCAAGCTCCCTCGCCACAAAGGCCATTGCGATTATTTTTTGCGCAATTGCTCCAGAGCCTCATAAGGCTCTAGCGCCCATTGTTGTATGCGTTCGTTAAGCAGCACCGAGGCTTCGCGACGCTTGTCATCGCTGTCGCCGACAAACACCTGCGACGGCTGCTTGGCATGTTGTCCCGCCGCCGTGAGCACCTGCTTGCATTGTTCGATATCCAAAGCAAAGAACGCCGCCAACCGCCCCGTCATGGCTTGCGGCAGTTCGCTGTAGTTCACCGCCCATCCCCCAAACGCCCGGCATTGCGCCACCCCCACCGTCAGCAACCTCCCCAATCGTCGGGCGATGAAATCCTCACGGCTGCTGAACGGACATTCCTCATCCAGCACACTCGCCCCGATCATCCCCGGCACCATGTGCATGCCCGGGCGACGCAGATGCGAGACGGCGATTTCCAGCGGATCGCGATAAAGAAACAACCACGGGGTTTCAGGAAAACACTCGCGCAGCAACGGCAGTTCACCGATGTTCCAGGCGTCGAGTTTGATCACCAGCCGTTGCTCCACGCCAAGCCGACGTTGCCCGTAGGCAGACAGCAAGCCTTTGATGGCGGCACAGCGTTCGACGGCGGGCAAATCACTGCGCAGCAACGTATCCAGCGGCGGTGATTCGCTGATGACGATGTGATTATCGAGTTGCGCGAGCATCTGGCTGATCAGGGTCGAGCCGCAGCGAGAGGCGTGAAAGATAAAGGCGCTCGGCGTCAGGCCGGGACTGCAAACCTGCCAGGCAGCGAGGCTCGACAATGCAGTTTTTCGGCGAAACGCCTGATTGAACGGCAGCCGTAGCGCATCCTCCACCGCATCACGAAAAAACGGCTGATGCAGACGCGTGTCACCGAACCAGCACCAGTCGACTTGCCATTGCCCACCCTCTTGCCACACGCGGATCGGCAACCAGCCTTCGAGGTTCAGGCGCTCCATTGTTCATTCCATTGACGGCGACCGTCGCGCATCGCCGCGCGCAGTTCTTCACGGGTGAACAGCAGACCCCGCTCGGCCCCCAGCTCCAGCGTACGGACGATAAAAGCTTGGTTGTCCTGCAACCCCTGCAAGGACTTGCACAGCTGCGGATCGCTGGCCACCAATGTCTGAAACTGCGCAAAAGCGTCATGGCCGATTTGCGGCGACGGCGTGGTTGCCAGCCCGTCGATAATCGCCTGCTCCAGCCAGGCACCGGGTCGGCAATCGAGCACCAGATGAATCCGTGCCTGGGTATCGCGATTGTCCACGCGATGAGGCCGTGACAGGTCGAGAAACCAGCATTCGCCTGCGGCCATCGGCATGCGCTGGCCGTCCAGCAGAAAGTCCACTCGGGGTGGGCTGAGCAGCGGAATGTGCAGACGCAAATCAGCGTCTGGTTCGCCCAGGTCATAGTCGCGATGCTCGTGAATGCGCCCGCCCGGGCCGAGCCGCAACAGGCGCGCGCAGACGATCTCCAGCGGCAGATCCCGCAGCCCTTGCTGCCATCGAACATCTTGCAGCCAGGGCGAACGCAATAAAGGCTCACCGCGACCGGGCGACAGTTCAGTCAAGGCATCGGCTGCGGAAATCAGCGCCACACCGCTCCAGTCACCAGCGTAATAATCGCTATTGAAGTGACTGTGCCAATCGCCCTCGCCTATTGCCGCCAGCGCCTGCAACAGCAACGGCAAATCCACCGTTACCGGCAAGCGGGAGAAGGCCGGCCGACTCATCGTTTCGGCAGCACCGCGCATTCGCCGAGCCAGGTCAGCAAACGGTCGAGACAGGCCTCGACCGTTTGCGCGCCCGTGTCGAGCACCAGCGACGCACATGGCGGTGGTTCGTAAGGCGCGGAGACACCGGTAAACCCCGCCAACTCACCCCGTCGAGCCCGAGCGTAATGACCTTTGGGGTCACGCTGTTCACACACTGCCAACGAGGCGCTGCACCAGACTTCGCGGTAATCCTCGCCCAACCGTCGGGCGAACACTTCACGCAACTCCACCAAGGGCGCGATCATCGCCAGGATGACAATCTGCCCGTTCTCGACCAACAGCGCCGCAAGTTCGCTGGCGCGGCGGATGTTTTCCAGGCGATCACTGTCGGTAAACCCCAAATCGCGATTGAGCCCGACCCGCAGTCCGTCGCCATCGAGTACCACACTCTGCACACCGTGCTCGAACAGCTCGGCGTGCAGTGCCTGGGCCAAGGTTGACTTGCCCGCGGCCGGTAAACCGGTCAGCAGAATCGCCGCGCCACGATGACCGTTGCGGGTCTCCCTTTGGGCGCGGCTGATGCTCGCCGTCGGCGCCAGCAGGTTATTGGACCGGGGCATGGGCCACCGGCACTGAGATGTTGCCCGCCGCCCACGCCTCTTCGCGATTGGCCAGGGCGGTGGCGATGGATTGGACTTCGGTCGATTGCACTTCGTCAGGCAACGGATCAAGACCGGCGCTCGCGAAGATTTGCCCGTAAGCGTTGCGCAGGTCGGCGTAAGACAAGTCGCGTCGCAGATCCGCTTGCAACGTGTTCAGCTCACCCTGAATCAGGTCCAGTTCGCCAAGCCCGGCCGCCTGATAACGATTGCGCAGTTGGCCGACGATTTGCCCATCAATGTCTGATAGTTGCTGATTAGTCTTGAACTGCCGCATCGCCTCGCGATAGTTGGCGTTGGCCACGTAAAGCTGCGCCAGTACGGCAATCGACATCGCCTGTCGACGCGCCACGGCGACTTCTTCACCGGCCTTGGCGACGTCGATCGCGGCGGGTGCTGAAATCACATTGAACAGGTTCCAGGTGACTTTCACCCCGTAATCCGCCCAGCCCTGCTCCACCAAAAACGAGTTGCTGTCGTAATGCCCACCGGCGGAAAACTCCAGCCCCGGCAGCAGACGCAGCATGGCTTTGCGGGTTTCGGCGGCGCTGATGCGGGTCTGGTAATCCTGCTCTCGCAACTCCGGCCGACTGGTCAGGGCTTCCTGTTCCAGGCTGGCGAGGTCGATCTTGAGCTCCGGGATGACGTAATCGTCCTGGGTCGCCAACTTGAGGTCGGTGCCCAGCGGCAGATTGATCAGGGTCGCCAGTTCGGTTTTCGCCAGCGACAACGCACGGCGCTGTTCTTCCAGTTGGCGGGTCGCTTCGATCAGTGAGCGCTGATAACCCAATGCCTGAATCGGATCGCCGATGCGCTGTTCGCTCATGCTCTGGCTATTGTTGCGAGCGGTTTCGACCCGGGCCATCAGGCTGTCGATTTGCTTGAGCAAACGTTCGGCGGCCATGGCTCGCCAATAGGCCGAGCGTACGTCCTGAACGATGGTGTTGATCACCTTGCGCCGACGCTCCTGCACGATCAGCCGCTGATCGCCCTGCTGCTTGGCACTGATGTAACTGACGCCGAAGTCGAGCACGTTCCAGACCATGGTCAGGTCCGCCACTTCACGGTCGCGGTCCTGGGAGGTCGATGGTTCCAGGGACTGGGTTCCGGTTTCCACGCTCTGGCTGCTGGAAGCGTTGACGTTGTTACGCCCCACGTAACCGGCATCCAGCGCCATGCGTGGCAGCATGTCGAAACTGGCGAGGTCGAGTTGGCGCTTGGCCAAGGCCTCCTCCATGATCTTGAGCCGGCCTTCGAGGTTGTACTTCACCGCGCGAGCCATGGCCTGGTGCAGGGTCAGCGGCCCGCTGAGGGGTTCCTGACCCGTGTACATGTTTTGCAGATCGCTCTTGGCGCGCTGTTGGCTGACGCTGCGTTCGATCGGTTTACTGGTGACTGCACACCCGCTGATCGCCAGCGCCAGCAGGCTGGCGCCGAATAACTTCTGACTTCTCTTCATCCTTGGAGCCCCCAGGTGCTGCCCTGCTTTAATGGTTTTTCAGGCCTGCATTTCACTGATGCCGACCTGTTGCAAAGCCGCGGCCAGGCTTTCAACCTGCCGCTGCTCGGTGTCTTTGAGCTGTTGCAATTGCTGGCCAAGACTCGGTGCGCCAAACACGCCGCGCAGTCCTTGGGAAGCATCTCCCATCCTGATTGAGTTATTACCAAAGGTGCTCAGCGAATCCCCTTCGCTGCCAGTGTCTTGATTGAACAGATTCGACAGCGTGCTGCTGCCGAAGACCCCGCCGTCACCCCCGCCAAAGCCGAGGAAGCCGTGGCCTGAACCATCGCCACCGTTGTCACTGCTGCTGAATACTTGTGCGATAAAGCTTGGCGCCAGCGCCCCGTGGTTCATGAAAATGTCGCCCAAAGGCCGAATGCCGTTGCCGATCACCCGTTGCTCAAACAGCGGGGCAAAGGTCAGCGGCGAGCCGAGATCGCCAGTGGGCGGGGTGAAGACGATTGGCTGCAATGGCACGTTAGGCTGAGCGGGCACGGTGACAGGTGGTAAGACCACAAACGCCGGCACGGTGTTGATCGTGTAGTTGTTGGAGACCGCAACGCTGGCACCTATGTTGCCCGCCAGGTCCGTGACATTGCTGGTGTCCAGCGCAATGAAGTTGCTTGGGTCGGTGATGTTCGCGGCAGGTGTGAAGTTCCCGGTCCAGGTCTTGCCGCCGTCGCTGCTGGCCAGGTTAGTCAGCTCGCCGTTGGTGACGCTCAGGTCCGACAAATCGAAGTCGCTGACCGCCTCACTGAACGTGAAGGTCACCAGCGTCGTCTGGCCAATGCCCAGGTTCGGGTTGGCAACAACGATGGTGACGGTCGGGCGAGTCGCATCGAGCGCGTAGTTGTTGGAAATGGCGATGCTAGCGCCGGCATTGCCCGCCGCGTCGAGCACATTGCCGGTGTCGAGCAGGATCAGGTTGGTCGCATCGTTAAGGCTCGCGGTTGGCGTGAGCGTGGCGGTCCAGGTCACACCGCCGTCGCTGCTGGCCAGGTTGGACAGCACGCCATTGGCCACGCTGAGGTCCGACAGGTCGAAACCGGACACCGCTTCGCTGAAGGTAATGGTGACGGTAGTGGTCTCGCCGATACCCAGTTTATTGTCCGCGACCACAATGGTTGCGGTCGGGCGAGCGGTATCGATCGCGTAGTTGTTGGAATCGGTCACGCCGACGCCGCTGTTGCCCGACGCGTTGATCACACCGCTGTTGTCCAGGCTGATCAGGTTAGTGGTGTCCGTCACGCTGGCGGTAGGCGTGAAAGTCGCGGTCCAGGTCACGCCGCCATCGCTGGATGAAACGTTGCTGAGGGTGCCGTTGGCAATGGTCAGGTCGGCGTTGCTGAAACCGCTGACCGCTTCACTGAAGGTGATCGTCACCAGCGAAGTTTCACCGACCTTGAGGGCGTTGTCGGCAACCACGATGCTGGCGGTCGGCACCTGGGTTTCCACCACATAGTTAGCCGAGTTGGTGGTGCCGGCCCCGGTATTGCCGGCCACATCAGTCACACCGGTATTGGCCAGGGTAATGATGTTGCTGGCGTCGGTAATCCCGATAGTCGGGGTGAAAGTTCCGGTCCAGGTGATGCCGCCGTCGCTGCTGCTGACCGCGCTCAAGGTACCGTTGGCGACGCTCAAATCACTGTTGTCGAAACCTGTCACCGCCTCGCTGAAGGTGATGGTCACCAGCGCAGTTTCCCCAGGTTTCAGAGTCGTATCGCTCAGCACGATGGTGGCGGTCGGGCGCAGGCTGTCGATGGCATAGTTATTCGAATCGGTGGTACCGGCGCCCGTGTTGCCGGCCGCATCGATCACTCCGGTGTTGTCCAGGGTAATCAGGTTGGTCGAATCGGTGACGCTCGCCGTCGGCGTCAGGGTTGCGGTGTAGGTGATGTTATCGCTGGTGCTCAGATTGCTCAGGGTACCGTTGCTCACCGTCAGGTCGGCCGTGGTAAAACCGGTCACCGCTTCAGAGAACGTGATGGTCACCACCGATGTTTGACCAACCGCCAGCGCCGCGTCCGCGACCACGATGGTTGCCGTCGGGCGTACGGTGTCGATGGCGTAGTTATTGGAATCGGTGGTGCCGCTACCGGCGTTGCCCGAGCCGTTTTGTACACCGCTGTTATCCAGGGTGATGAGGTTGCTGGTGTCGGTGATGGCATTGGTCGGCGTAAAGGTTGCGGTCCAGGTGATGCCACCATCACCGCTGGTTACAGAGCTCAAGGTGCCATTGGCGATGGTCAGGTCGGCGTTGGTGAAACCGGTTACCGCCTCGGAGAAGGTGATGGTCACCAGCGACGTTTCACCGACGCTCAACGCATTGTCGGCAACGACGATAGTGGCCGTCGGCAGCACCGTATCGATGGTGTAGTTGCCGGAGTTGGTGGTGCCGCTGCCGGTGTTGCCGGCCACATCGGCCACACCGGTATTGGCCAGGGTAATGACGTTGCTAGAGTCATTCACGCCGACGGTTGGGGTGAAGGTCGCGGTCCAGGTGATGCCGCCGTCACTGCTGCTCACCGCGGTCAACGTGCCGTTGGCGATGCTCAGGTCGGCGTTGGTGAAACCGCTGACCGCTTCGCTGAACGTGATGGTCACCAGCGAGGTTTCACCAGCACTCAGGGTAGCGTCGGCCAGGACGATGGTCGCGGTGGGTCGGACCGTGTCGATGACGTAGTTGTTGGAATCGGTGGTGCCGCTGCCGGCGTTGCCCGACAGATCGGCCACGCCGGTGTTGTCCAGGGTGATCAGGTTGGTGGTGTCGTTGATGCTCGCGTTCGGGGTGAAGGTCGCGGTCCAGGTGATGCCACCGTCACTGCTGCTCACCGCGCTCAATGTCCCGTTGGTGATGGTCAGGTCGGCGTTGGTGAAACCGCTGACCGCTTCGCTGAAGGTGATGGTCACCAGCGAGGTTTCGCCGATTCTCAGCGCCGTGTCCGACACCACGATGGTGGCCGTTGCCCGCACGGTGTCGATGGCGTAGTTGTTGGAATCGGTGGTGCCGATGCCCACGTTACCGGTGCCGACAGCCTGCACGCCGGTGTTGTCCAGGGTGATCAAGTTGGTTGCGTCGGTAATGCTGGTGGTTGGCGTGAACGTTGCCGTCCAGGTAATGCCGCCGTCACCGCTGCTCACCGCCGTCAAGGTGCCGTTGGCAATGGTCAGGTCGGCGTTGGTGAAACCGCTGACCGCTTCACTGAAGGTAATGGTCACCAGCGACGTTTCACCGATTTTCAGCGCATTGTCGGCCACCACGATCGTCGCGGTCGGCAGGGTGGTGTCGATGGCGTAGTTGTTGGAATCGGTGGTACCGCTACCGGCATTGCCGGACAGATCGCTGACCCCGGTGTTGTTCAGGGTGATCAGGTTGGTGGCGTCGGTAATGCTGGCGGTTGGCGTGAACGTGGCAGTCCAGGTGATGCCGCCGTCACTGCTGCTGACCGCGCTCAACGTGCCATTGGCAATGCTCAGGTCGGCGTTGGTAAAACCGCTCACCGCCTCGGAGAAGGTAATGGTCACCAGCGAGGTTTCGCCGGCGCTCAGGGTAGCGTCGGCCACAACGATGGTCGCGGTGGGTCGGACCGTGTCGATGGCATAGTTGTTGGAATCGGTGGTGCCGCTGCCGGCGTTACCCCCCAGATCAGCCACGCCGGTGTTGTCCAGGGTGATCAGGTTGGTCGTGTCGTTGATGCTCGCAGAAGGCGTGAAGGTGGCGGTCCAGGTGATGCCGCCATCGCTGCTGCTCACCGAGGTCAATGTGCCGTTGGCAATGGTCAGATCCGCGTTAGTAAAACCGCTCACCGCTTCGGAGAAGGTGATGGTCACCAGCGAGGTTTCGCCGATTCTCAGCGCGGTGTCCGCAACCACGATGGTGGCCGTCGGGCGCACGGTGTCGATGGCGTAGTTGTTGGAGTCGGTGGTGCCGCTGCCGACGTTACCGGTGACGGCAGCCTGCACGCCGGTGTTGTCCAAGGTGATCAGGTTGGTCGTATCAGTAATGCTGGCGGTCGGAGTGAAGGTGGCGGTCCAGGTAATGCCGCCGTCACCGCTGCTCACCGCGGTCAATGTGCCGTTGGCAATCGTCAGGTCAGCGTTGGTGAAACCGCTCACGGCCTGGTTGAAGGTGATGGTCACCAGTGACGTTTCACCGATTCTCAACGCAGTGTCCGCCACCACAATCGTCGCGGTCGGCGGAGCGGTGTCGATAGCGTAGTTGCCCGAGGAACTGATGCCGCTGCCGGTGTTGCCCGCCAGATCCGCCACGCCGGTGTTGGCCAGGCTGATGACGTTGGTCGCGCTGATGATCCCTGCCGTCGGGGTAAACGTTGCGGTCCAGGTGATGCCGCCGTCGCTGCTGCTCACCGCGGTCAAGGTGCCATTGGCAATGCTCAGGTCGGCGTTGGTGAAACCGGTCACCGCTTCGGAGAAGGTGATGGTCACCAGCGAGGTTTCGCCCGCTGTCAGCGCTGTATCGGCCAGCACGATTGTCGCCGTCGGGCGCAGGGTGTCGATGGCGTAGTTGTTGGAATCGGTGGTGCCGCTGCCGGCGTTACCCGCCAGATCAGCCACGCCGGTGTTGTCCAGGGTGATCAGGTTGGTCGTGTCGTTGATGCTCGCGGAAGGCGTGAACGTCGCGGTCCAGGTGATGCCGCCGTTGCTGCTGCTCACCGCAGTCAACGTGCCGTTGGTAATCGTCAGGTCGGCGTTGGTGAAACCACTGACCGCTTCACTGAAGGTGATCGTTACCAGCGAGGTTTCGCCGATTCTCAGCGCCGTGTCCGCGACCACAATGGTGGCCGTTGGGCGCACGGTGTCGATGGCATAGTTGTTGGAATCGGTGGTGCCGCTGCCGGCATTACCCGCCAGATCGCTGACCCCGGTGTTATCCAGGGTGATCAGATTGGTCGTGTCGTTGATGCTCGCGGAAGGTGTGAAGGTCGCGGTCCAGGTGATACCGCCATCGCTGCTGCTCACCGAGGTCAACGTGCCGTTGGTGATGGTCAGGTCGGCGTTGGTAAAACCACTCACCGCCTCAGAGAAGGTGATGGTTACCAGAGAGGTTTCGCCGATTCTCAACGCCGTGTCCGCGACCACGATGGTCGCGGTTGGACGGAGTGTATCGATGGCGTAATTGTTGGAATCGCTGGTGCCGCTGCCGGCGTTACCCGCCAGGTCGCTGACCCCGGTGTTGTTCAGGGTGATCAGATTGGTCGTGTCATTGATGCTCGCGTTCGGGGTGAACGTGGCGGTCCAGGTAATGCCGCCGTCGCTGCTGCTCACCGAGGTCAACGTGCCGTTGGCGATGGTCAGGTCGGCGTTGGTAAAACCGCTTACCGCCTCGGAGAAGGTGATGGTCACCAGAGAGGTTTCGCCGATTCTCAACGCCGTGTCCGTCACCACGATGGTTGCCGTTGGCCGCACGGTATCGATGGCGTAGTTGTTCGAATCGGTGGTGCCGCTGCCGGCGTTGCCCGCCAGGTCGCTGACCCCGGTGTTGTCCAGGGTAATCAGGTTGGTCGCGTCAGTGATGCTGGCGGTTGGAGTGAAGGTCCCCGTCCAGGTGATGCCGCCGTCGCCGCTGCTCACCGAGGTCAACGTGCCGTTGGCAATTGTCAGGTCGGCGTTGGTGAGACCGGTGACCGCTTCGTTGAAGGTGATGGTCACCAGCGAGGTTTCGCCGGCCCTGAGGGCCGTGTCGGTGAACACAATGCTGGCGGTTGGCCGCGCCGTATCGACGACATAGTTATTGGAGTTGGTGGTACCGACGCCGGCGGTGCCCAGACCGTTTATTACCCCGGTGTTGTCCAGGGTAATGACGTTGGTCGTATCGGAAAGACTGGCGGTCGGCGTGAACGTTGCCGTCCAGGTGATGCCGCCATCGCCGCTGCTCACTGCCGTCAACGTGCCGTTGGCGATGGTCAGATCCGCATTGGTCAGACCGGTCACGGCCTCGGAGAAGGTGATCGTCACCAAGGACGTTTCGCCGATGCCCAGTGTAGTGTCAGCGACCACAATGGTCGCGGTCGGCGGCGGCGAATACGCGGTGTTGAGTACACCGCCATCGTTATAGATTGTCGCAACAGAGGTTGGCGAGGTGCCGGTTGCCCCCCCGCCCTGCGCGGTACCACCGGCACCACTGCCAGCGGCATTACCGGCCAGGGCGGCGAAGTTGGCTGCCGTGATCAACAATGTGCCTTTGTTCCAGATCGCACCGACGCCCTTGCCGCCCGCGCCGCCATTGCTGGCATTGGCATAGCCACCACCACCGCCGCCACCACCGCCGGCGCCAATGTTGTTGCTGATGGTCGACGTACCGACGATGGTGATGGTGCCGCTGCTGGCGTTGTAGATCCCGCCCACCGCGTTGCCGCCAGCGCCACCCACCTTGTCCCAACCGGCCCCGCCACCACCGCCGCCAATGGAAATCGTGCCATTGGTGGCCGTCGCGCCGTTACCGCCGTTGCTGTAATTGGAAACACCCACCCCGCCAAGACCGCCAGTGGTGGTGCCACCTCGACCGCCCATGTGGGTCGCGTCATAACCGCCGCCATAACCGCCAGCACCGCCACCGCCCGCCCCACCGCCCAAGGTGCCGGTGCCCGGCCCTGCCGAACCGCCATGCCCGCCGCCCTGGCCGCCCAAACCGCCGCCACCACCACCGCCACCGCCGTAAAAAGCGCCTGTAACACCGCCGCCGCCACCGCCACCGGAAGCGCCGTTGGAAGTCACGGTAACGTTGTTCAGGGTCAGAATCCCTGCGTTGAAAATGCCCCCGGCCATCGCGCCGGTGGCACCGTAGCCTCCGTTGCCGCCCGTGCCCGACACCAGGCCTCGGGTGATCACCAGGCCATCGAGCGTCACGATTTTGCCCGCCGCTATTTCAATCACTCGGGTCTGGTACTGACCATCGAGAATCACGTCAGCCGCGCCGTCGTTGTTCAAGTCGCCATCAACGGTGATGTTCTTGTTGATCAGCAGTTCGGACGTCAGCTGCACCGTCATGCTGCTGTTAAAGGTGACGATATCGCCGTTCTGCGCCGAGGCAATGGCGGCACGCAACGAGCCGACGCCCGTGTTGGCGTTGTTGGTGGCGGTCCAGGTGGCCAGCCCCCACTGATACTCGCTCATGGCCGTGGTCGAGAGGACGTTGGCGCTTTCGATGTTGCCGGTGGCAATTTCCAGATTCCAGTCGCCACCGATCCCGGTGCGATTACTGGAAGCAGCCACATCGCGGCCGGTCAGTTGCGCCAGCGAGTCGACAAAACTCAAGCCACGCTCACCTTCGGCGGTGTAGCAGCCATAGATCAAAATGTCGCCACCGACGTTCATGTCCTTGCCGATTTCCGTCAGCACTGCGCTGCGGGCCGCGACGTTGTCGGCCGACAGATAACTATCGCCCAGCCACAGATCGCCCGCGTTGCCGTGGGCAATGATCTGCACTGAGCTGATGCCCTGATGGGTGTCCAGATAGTCGGCAATTTGCTGCAAGCCATCTTTGCTGGCATCCAGTTGAACCACCTGAGTACCGGGCGCGACACCCTGAAGCAGGCTGTCGGCGTCCTTGACCCGCGAATCGACGAACACCACGCTCTGCCCCGGCACGGCAGCGGGGGCCGGTGCTGGCGTGGCATCGGCCTGGCCGTGGGTGTCCTTGCTGGCGACCGGTTGGTCGGCCGTCGGTGCCTTGACCGCCTCGGCGGTGGCATGGCTGTCAGCCTCGGCGGTGTCGGCCACCGTCGCGGCCACCGCACCGTCGAACAGCATGCGTGGTTCCAGGGACATGATCATTGGCGAGGCCAGCGCTCGTGCGCCTTCGGTAACCCGCGACTTGCCTTTGCTCCACCACATGCTGCTCACCCGGACTCGAACTTTCTGACGCATCAATGAAAACGCCGCGATCAACTGATCGCGGCGTCGGCTTTCATACGAATGACATTGGCGGCGCTGGCGGAGCCATCGAGCCAGAAGGACAACTCGGCGTATTGCTTGAACAAGTCCGGCGGCAGGATCGTGCGCCTGGACTGCAATTGGACTTTGGCCTTCACCTTGTGCAGCCCCGAGAGGCCGAGGGCCTGGTCGAATTCCGGCGCGTCATAGGCCAAATGATCGAAATCATGTTCAAACCAAGGTTCACCGATGAAGTCGTAGACCAGTCGCATCACCCGTTCCGGCGCCTGGCTCAGCAAGTCGTAATCGATGATCAGCAACGAGTCGGCGTGTTCGCCGTAATAGGCTTCCTTGAGGGCGGCCCAGGAAAACCCCACCAGCCGATTACGCTGGGCCAGGGTTTCGCAGCGGCTGTAGACCGTGTTGCGTTCGACCGCATCGCCGAACAGCTTGGTGTTTTCGAAGGGGTTGGCGCGGTACAGGCGCTCGATACTGTCCATGACCCAGGCGACATTGCGCACGCAGGCAATAATCTTGGCTTGAGGGAACAGATCGCTGATCGCCGGCAGGCGTGAGCTCCACAGACGGTTGGTGTCGAACACCACCGGTTTGTCGGCCTTGTCGGCGTAGAAAGAATCGAACAGGCCGCGCAACAGGCGGCGACGCAGGTCGGTGTCGATCACCGCACCGAATTCGCTGCCGGCGCTGCATTGCTCCAGGACACCGGAAAAGAGCGCCCCCACGGGGCTGGTCATACCGGCATGAAAGCGCGGGTTCTGCAACAGAATCGCAGAAAGCAGGGTTGAGCCCGAACGCGGCAAGCCGGAAATAAAGTGAAAGTGCTGCATCCATTCACCCGCCAAAAGTCCTTTTATAGGACGAGCGTAGACCATGAATGGTGTTGCGACTAGTGGTGCTCTGATATCAAATCGGAGCTAAATCGACTGAAAAAAACGATTGATATAACCGGCTGAAAGACGAATCGATTAAGCCCTCAAAACACGGGCTTACTTCAGCACATACAAGCGCGCCTCGGCGCCTCCCGCGTGGGTTTCACTGATGCGTTGCCAACCCGCAGGCAAGGGGGCGAATTCGTCCGGTCCATCGATGGTACCGACCAGCCAGACTCGACCATTACCTTTGGGCAAGGCGCCAAGACTATCCAGGTAGATGTCATGGGTCACCAGCGTACCGAAACCGTAAGCGTTCGGCCGGCTCGACCTGCCATCGGCCAACGGCGGCGTGTACAGCAACGGTTTGGCGTCAGTGCGGTTGTAATAGACATAACTCAGGTACCAAAGCATGTCGCTGGTGACGATTCGATCGCCGGGGGTGAAGTGCTGGTTCACGTAGTTGACCATGACGCTGATCTGATCGTCGGTATCCACCGTGGCATTGTTCTTCAGGCCCACCAGTTCGACGCCGACAAACAGCATCAGCACGGCCAGCGCCAATACCTTGGAGCCCGCGTACAAGCGGTCGATGGCCAGCGCCACAAACATCGGCAAGCCCAGGGCATAAGCGGTCAGGTAACGCTCGATAAACACCGGCGATATGAACGACACCACAAACACCAGCAACACCGGGAGAACGGTGTAGATCACCGCCAGTGCACTGCCACGGAAAACACTGCGATCCCGCGCCAACGCCACGCCCGCCAAGGCCAGCAGCGCCAGTGGCAGTGCGATAAAAACCAGCGTGGGCAGGTTCTCGCCGTCGTCCTGAATCAGGAACGACCAAATCATCGAAGGTAATGACCCGAGCGTGACAGGGAGCTCCCACCCCACATCGCCATTGGCTTTGAGCTGATCCATGTGCTGGATCAGATCGAGCAGATTGGGCACCCACGGCAGGTACAACGCCACAATCGCCGCATTGGCCAGCCACCAGCCAGAGCGCTGAATGTGCCGCAATCGATACCCTGATTGCACGCGGATCAGTCCCAGATACAGCCAGTGGCAAAGCACACACAGCGCCGTGAAGTAATGGGTGTAGAACGCCGCACTCATCAGCAAGGTGTAAATCACCAGATAGCGCGTGCGTTGCGGCCGCCTGATCCAATACATCAAGGCGATCGTGGCACCGATCAGCCACAGCCCCAGCAGGGAATACATCCGCACTTCCTGGCTGTAACGCACCGCCGTGGGTAGCAGCGCCAGCAGAACCCCGGCCAGCAATGCGGCGCGGCGGGTAGCAAGCAGGTCCACCAGCCAGACGCCGAGCCCCACCGTGGCAATCCCCGGCAGCGCACTCAGGCTGCGAATCGAAAAAATGCCGTCGCCGAACAGGCCGATCCAGCCGTGCAGCAGCATGAAATACAAGGGTGGATGCACATCATGAGCCGCATGTTCCCAGATCCCGGCCAGGGAATACTGGCTCAGCAACAGGCTAGACCCTTCGTCGCCCCAGATCGCAGCCGCCGTCAAGTCGTAAAAACGCACCAGGGCGGCCAATACCAGGATCGACAACAGCCAGTGCTCCCGCGCCCATTGAAGCAAGCGACGGACAGCCGCCCACAACCCCGGCATCGCATGCGGGTCCTGGGTATCGCCCAGCGGTGTTTCTCTGCGCGCCTCCATTACCTCCCCTTGCAACGGCCATGTGAAAACCGAAGCTTCACCAGCACTTTAGGACAGGCGCGAGCCCGACGTCGATGCTGGCCTTGCGACGGACGACGTCCGGCAATCATTCCGATCAGCGTCTACGCTTTGGCGTGGCGTGACCCAGCCACGGAGATGAAAGGAGTCGGCTGATCAGCGCGAACTGCCCGGATAACCGGGCCTGCAACGTGACGTATCAGACACTAACCTGAGGGATGAGGAATCATGGAAGTATTCATCGGCACTATCCAGCCTTTCGCCTTTAACTTCGCGCCCAACGGCTGGGCCCTATGCAACGGCCAGACGCTGGCGATCTCGCAATACAACACGGTTTTCGCACTGCTGGGAGTCAATTTCGGAGGCAATGGCACCACCAGTTTCATGCTGCCCAACCTGCAAGGTCGCATGCCGGTCGCCATGGGCAACGGCCTGGGCCTGACCCCACGCGTCATCGGCGAAGTATCCGGGACCGAGAACGTCACCGCGACCATCACTAACCTGCCCAACCACACCCACGCCTTGTCCGGGCTCACGGCCACCACCACCCTGCAACTGGCCAGCCCGGCGAGTAACCCGGTCACCAACCCGACCGCGACCAACTCGTACATCGGCGCCTCCGGCGGCGGCCCCGGCTCGGCGAGTATTTACTCCGATCAGCAAGGTGCCGCGGCCGTACCGCTCAAGGGCGTGGCCACTACGGTAACGGGGGAAATCTCGTCCGCCGGCAACGGCTTGCCCATGGAAGTGATGAACCCATTCCTAGTGCTCAACTTCAGCATCGCCCTGAACGGGCTATTCCCTTCGCGTAACTGAGGGTCTGGCCGGGGGTTCAAATCCCTCGGCCACTTTTGCTTTATGGAGTGATGCCATGCTGCAACAGGTTCAAAGCCAACACTTTCAGGCGCTGCTGGGCAAAACAGGAACGCTGCGGCTGCCCGATGGCAGTGAATTGCCGATCCATATCGACGCCCTTGCAGAAACGCCCCGTTCACAGATGCCAAACAGCGAGCGCATGCCGTTCAGCGTCGAGCTCAACAGCCTGCAACCCACTGATTTTGTCGATGGGCTGTGTGCGCTAGAGTTGCCGGAGCTGGGTCAGGTAGAAGATATTTTTGTTTCGCGGGTACCGGCCATGGGGCGTGATCCGCAACTGGGGTACTTCTACATCGCGTTCAACTGAAGAGCGACGCTGATCGCTTTATGTAGGAGCTGCCGCAGGCTGCGATCTTTTGATCTTGCTCTTTAAGATCAAAAGATCGCAGCCTGCGGCAGCTCCTGCACGGGATTGGCGGTGAGTTCACCCCTTCGGATACCACACCAACCGCTCCGCCGCCGGGTTGCGTTCTTCAACCTGAAACCCCAGCGCCAGGTAATGCTGGCGTGCATGGGGATTGTTGGCCCAGACCACCGTCGCTACCGGGCAGCGGATTTGTTGCGCGGCTTTCTGCACGCCTTGCAGCACCGTCCGACCGTAACCCTTGCCTCGGGCCTGGGGGATAAACGCCAGGTACAGCACGCGAATTTCATTGGGGCCGAAATCCGTGGTCAACGCGCCAATGGCCGTGTCGAGTTTCTCTATCACGTAATGCATGGCATTGGGGAAGTTCTCCCCCAGCCCTTGTTCCTGCACTTTGAATTGCTGGGCAACCACCTGCTGGACCACCTCCTGCTCACCGTCGATCCATTGCAAATCCGGCCGCGCCGCTTGGTAAAGGCTGTGCAGAAAAGGCCCATCACTGGTCCGCGAAGGCCTGACCACCAAGCCGTCCGCTGCCACTGAATCGGTATTCGCCATCGTTGTTCTCCCTTAGCTATTCACCCTTAGAAGCCGCTTTCCCTGACCCCCAAAGCCGCCAAGCGCCGCCAGGCAACGCCCAGCAACGACTCGCCGCTGCCCTGCAACACCACAATGCCGCGCAACGGCTGCACCGGCGTCGGGGTATTTTCGAGGATGCTCAACCGCGCGCCGTACTGCGCCTGCACCGGCTCGGCGCGCTGATGCTGATCACGCCGCACGGCTATTGGCCCGTGATGATCGGAGGTCAGCGCTTCCTGATCGACATAAGCCACGCCGTTGGTGTCGATTTCGCTCAATTGCACGGTGATCGCCGGGTGCATCGGGTCATCGGCAATGAACCGCCCGCTGGCACCCGGGGCGACACGCCAGAGTTCGGCTTCGGCCAGATAACCGCGCAAGCGCGCGCCGTCTTCGACCACCCGGGCCAAAGGATCTTTGGTCGAAAGCCAGCGGCCGACCGTTAACTGCGGCAGCAAATCGCGCACCTTGCCACCGTGGGGGGCGCGCAGCAGCAGACGCTCACGCTGGGCAGCCAGCCCCCGATATTCGGCCACGGCTTCAGCCAGGCGCTGTTCGACGATACCGGCATCGGCGGCGGTTTCGCTGCGGCCGGCCTGACGACGCATCTGCAACTGCTGGATCTGGATTTCGCGACGGACGATGGCCTGGCGTGAGTCCAGATCCGGGGATTCCAACTCGATCAGCACCTCGCCCTGAGCGACGATCTGGCCATCCTGCACATTCACCGTTTTGACCCGCGCCGCCACCGGCGCGTGCAGGGCGCTGGCGCGTCCGGCCTCTAGCATCGTCGGCAACTCCACCGCGCTTCGCCAAGGCAACGCCAGCAGCAGCAACAGCCCAAGCAATGCCAGACCGCTGAGCAGTACTCGAGGCGCATGCGCTTGTTCGCGACGGCTCCACCATTGCCGCCACTCACTCAGGATCGGCAGAAAAATGAACCACACCAGCTCCACCAGCATCAGGAAAATCCCCAACACCTTGAAGAACAGGTGATAGACCGCCAGCGCAATCCCGAAAAACAGCGCCGCCCGCCACAGCCACGCGCCATACCCCCAGATCAGCAAACGCCGCTGCATCTTCGGCGACCATGGTTCCGGCGCCGGGGCTGCGTAGCCGAACAAAAACTCGCGCAGCCGCCAGCGGCACAAGGCAAAGGCCCGCCCTTGAAGGTTATCCACTTCCCAGAAATCACTGAGCAAGAAGTAGCCATCGAAACGCATGAAAGGATTGAGGTTGATCACCAGCGTGGTGATCCAGGTCGCACTGGCGAGCATGAACGCCGCCGTGCGCCCGGGGCCGTCAGGCAGCAGTGACCAGGCGAGCAGCGCGATACACGCCAACACCAGCTCCGCCAGCACCCCGCCGGCACCGATCAACAACCGCGCACGGCGATCATTGACGCGCCAGGCGTCGCTGACGTCCGTGTAAAACATCGGCAGCAGCACCATGAACGCCACGCCCATGCTCTGCACCCGACAACCTGCGCGCTTGGCCATGAAGGCGTGGCCGAACTCGTGGCACAGCTTGGCGAAAAACAGCGCCACAGCGAACGCCAGCGCACCGCCGAGGCTGAACAGGTGCGGAAAGGTGGCGATAAACCGCTGCCAGTCCCGCGACACCAGAAACACCCCGAGGCCCAGTGTCGCGGGCAATCCGTAGCGCAATGCGCGCGGGCCGAAACGTTCCAGCCACGGCCAGGCGCGATTGAGAAAAGCGTCCGGGCGCCACAGCGGAACCCGGAAAAACAGGTATTGATGCAGCAGGATTTGCCACAGGCTTTGGCGCTGAGCCGCGGCCTTCAGGCTGTAACTGGCGCGCTGCGACGGGTCGAGGGCGCTGATCAGGTCGTGGCCGCGCAAAAACTCCAGCAATTGCTCAAGCGCCACGCCATCCAGCGGCAGCCCCGGTTCGCGGTTGGCGGCACGCAGCACTTGCTCCGGATCACCCAGAGACCAATGGCGCAGCAAACGCATCGCCGCCGCACCGAGTTTGAAATAGCGCCCACGCACCGGGTCGGCCAAGGTCCAGCGCGGCGATCCGTCGAGGGCTGGGGCCGCCGTCGACAATTGCAGGTCTGCCCGCAGGCTCGGCAGGCTCATCTACAGGCCCACGCTTTGACGCAACCCGGCCAGCGGTCGACGCAACAGATACAACGCCAGCGGCGCACGGTCGCCGAAGACTTTCGCAGTGCCGCGCAAACCGATGCGCGGCGGTGCGGCGTCGAACGTCGCATCCAGTCGATAAGCCAGTTGCCCGGCAGCAGTGGGCTGCGCTTCGTAAGCCGAACGTTCGAGTTTGGCCAAATGCCGCTGCAGCGGATCACTGTCGAGAAACAGTGCGACCTGCGCCCCCGCCTCCAGGGCAATCGCATCGCCCACGGCCAATTCGATGCGCAACTCGGCCTGGTTCGGGTCGGCGATTTCCATCAGCCGCTCGCCGGTTTGCACGGGTTTGCCGGTCCAGCGTTCGGCGTCGGCGAACACCGCGATGCCGTCCCGCTCGGCACGCACTTCGCTGCGTTTGAGCAGCTCCCGGGCGTAATCCCGTTCGGCGCGCTTCTGCTCCACTCGCGCCGCCAGCAGATCGATTTTCGAACTGGACTCGGCATCGGCGAAGGAGCGTTGGGAATTGGCCTTGAGTTCCGCTTCGGCAACGCCCAGGGCCCGCCCGGCCACATCGGCCTGAGCCTTGAGCGTGGTGCTTTCGAAGCGCAGCAGCAGGTCACCGGTTTTCACTGCCTGGTTGGGTTTGACCAGAAACTCGGCGATCACCCCGTCCAGCGGCGCTGCGACCACCCGACCGCCCAATGGGACGACTTCGGCCGGGGCCAGCACCGATTGGCGCACCGGGATCAGCAACCCGAGCAACAACACGGCAACCAGCGCCACCTGACGCTTGCGCGTCCAGCGCAGCCGCCAGGGTTTGCGCGGTTGTTGCGCCAGCCAGGCATGGCTGTAAGTGTCGCCCAGTTGCGACAGCAGCACTTGTTCGGAAGGGTTCCACGGCACATCCCGCGCCAGCCATAGACCGCCGAACACCTCGCCCTGATGATCGATCAGCGGCAGCCAGAACACCTGAGCGGCTGACAGACTTTGCCAGTCGGCCAGAATCGATTCACTGAGAAGATCGGGGGTGATCACCCGCGCTTGTTTCAGCACCTCAAGCTTGAACAGCTGCGCGACTGCTTGCTCGACAAATGCCACGAACGGCGCATTCGGTTCCACGGCACTGACACCGGTGACCGCCTGCACCTTGCCGGCGATCAACAGCGCGGCATGGCGGAAACCGAACAGCGCCTGACCGTCATTCACCAGGCTGTAAGCCAGTTGCGAAGGCGTGCGCGCGGCGCGGGTCTGGCGTTCGAGGTCGAGAAACCTTGCGAACACCTGCTCGGCGCCGCCGGTCACCGGGGCGTTCATTTGAGCTCCGCGAAATGCGCCGTTCCGCTCATGCCGGCCAACAGACCGTTGGCGTTGGGCAGCGCCGCCACCAGCAGCAAGGTCTGGCTGCCTTCATCGATACGCGCACCGAGGCGTTTGACCGTGGCATTCAGCGGCTGACCGGTTTCATCGGGGACAAAACTGAACGTCTGGCCGGACTTGAGTTTGCCCATCCAGCGCGACGGCACCAACAGGTGAATTTCCAGGGTGCGGTTATCGACCACGTCCAGCAACGGCGCGCCAGCGGCAACGCTTTCGTAGCGCTTGACCTTACGCTCGACGACCTGACCATCGAACGGCGCCACCACGCTGCAGCGTTTGACCTGAACCTGATAGACCTGAGACTGCGCCTGAATCTCGCTGACCTTGGCCTCGGCCCGCGCCACTTCAAAGCGCCCGACCGAATTCAACGCCGCCAGTTGTTTGTTGTGTGCCAGCTCTTCACCAGCACCACGGCTGGCGGCCTGAGCCGCGTTGAGCTGGGCCTGATAAGCCGAACAGTCAAACCGCGCCAGGGTGTCGCCCTTTTTGAACGACTCGCCCTCACTGAACGGCAACTCGACAATCCGCCCCGACAACTCGCTGGCCAGCACCGCCTGATCCCGGGCCCGCAGCACACCACGGGCGTCACTGCTGGCCGATGCATTACCGCCGACCGCGCTACTTTCCAGCAACGGATCGTCTGGCGCAGGCGTTTGCGCCTGTACTACGCACGTTACGAAGGTCAATCCAATAACCAAAATACGAACACGCCGCATAACCGTAACTCCCTGACGGATGAGCGGAGTCTATGACAGCGGGGGTGAGCGTCAAGCCGGATGGCCATCATTGGTTGAAAGAGCGTGTTCGCTGATCAGTATTAATTGCCTTACAAATCATCCAGAAGGTTCCTACACCATAGCCGGACAGCCACAGATTGCAGACGTAGACCTGACACCTTAATCTCGCCGAACTAAACCTTGTACGCAGCGATTAAGTTCGCTGGCAGTCAGGGTGAAGAAACCGGCTCCGGCCGGTTTTTTCGTTTTTCTGCGAGCAGATCAGCGCTGCGCCGTCTCTGCCACCGGATACACCGACTCCCATCCCCCACCCAACGCCTTGTACAAACCAACCATTGCCAACGACACCCCGGTCGAACTCTCGACCCACTGCTGTTGGGTCGCCAGCAATTCGCCTTGCACGGTGAGGACGTTGACGAAATCCACCACCCCTTCGACGTATTGCTGCTGCGCGGTGCGCAGGGCGATCTGGTTCTGGCGTACGGCTTCGGCGAGGCTGTCGCGGCGCAGTTGGCTGGCGTTGTAGGCGGTGAGTTGATCCTCGATTTCATGCCAGGCCCGCAGCACGGTTTGCTGGTAGGCCAGCGCCGCTTCCTGTTGTTGGGCTTCGCGCAGGTGCAGCATGCCGCGCAGGCGACCGCCGTCGAACAACGGCAGGCTGAACTGCGGACCGATGACGAACGAGCGCGAGCCCCAGGAACCGAAATCGCTCAATTGCATGGCTTGCGAACCGATATTGCCCGACAGGGTGATCCGCGGATAAAAGTCGCCCTTGGCCACGCCGATGCTGGCAGTCGCGGCATGCAGACGGGCTTCGGCCTGACGGATATCAGGGCGGCGTTCGGCCAATTGCGACGGCAAGCCGATGGCAACCTGACGCGGGGTTTGCGGCACGGGAGCGTCTGTGGATAACTCGGCGGACAGCGCTTGCGGCGGCTCGCCCATCAACAGGCTCAGGGCGTTGATCAATTGCGACTGACGCTGCTCTAGCGCCGGCAAACGTGATTCGATGGCCGCGACTTGCGCAGCGGCTTCGGCAACGTCCAGATCCGTCGCCACACCGTCGGCCAGACGCAGTTGCGAGAGTTTCAAACTGTGCCGGGCGACGTCGAGGTTCTGCTCGGTGACGGCCCGGGTGCTTTGCACACCGCGCAGCTGGATGTAGTCCTGAGCGGTTTCGGCGAGCACCGACAGCAGCACGCCGCGACGATCGTTTTCCGCCACTTCCAGAGTGGCATCAGCGGCTTCGGTTTCGCGGCGCACATGGCCCCAAAAATCCAGCTCCCAAGAGGCGGAAAAGCCTGCGTCCCACAGATTGAACGCCGAGTCGCCGTTGTTGCCCGACGGATCGTTCAGACCTTCACCGCTGTTGCGTTTGCGCCCGTAGCTGCCGCTGGCGGCGGTGTTGGGATAGCGGTTGGCGGTGATCACTTGGCGCGCGGCGCGGCTTTGTTGCAAGCGGCTGCTGGCAAGTTTGAGGTCGAGGTTGTCGGTCAGGGCGCGTTGGGTCAGGGCCGAGAGTTTTGGGTCGTGGAATACTTCCCACCAGCGTTCGTTCATTTCGGCGGGAGCGATCTGACTGGCGGCGGCTTTGGTTGGTTTGGACCATTCGGCCACTTGTTGCGGCCGAGGTTTCTGGAAGTCCGGGCCGACAGTGCAAGCACTCAATGAAAGCAGACTCAACACAAAAACCACTGAATGAATGCTGGCCCTGTGGCGAGGGAGCTTGCTCCCGCTGGGCCGCGCAGCGGACCCAAAATTTGCGAGCGCTGCGCACTCGAACGGGATGGTGCGGCATTCCGACAAGCTCCCTCGCCACAGGGATGTGTGATTAACAAAGTTCATCGTTGCGCGACCTCATGCTCGCTGGCGCTTGCTGTATCAATCCTCGCCTCCACCGACATCCCCACCCGCAACCTCTCGGCCAATGCCTGACCCGGTTCCAGAACGATTTTCACCGCAATCCGTTGCACAACCTTGGTGAAGTTGCCGGTGGCGTTGTCCGGTTTGACCGAGGCGAAGGTCACGCCAGTGGCCGGTGCGATGCTCTCGACGCGGCCGCGCAGGGCTTCGCCGCCAAGGCTGTCGACGTGCACTTGCACGCTCTGCCCCGGCTGTACGTCAGTCAGTTGGGTTTCCTGAAAATTGGCGACCACATACGCGCGCTCCAACGGCACCACGGCCAGAATCTTGCTGCCCGGTGTGACATAAGCGCCGACCCGCACCGCGCGCTCGCCGACCATCCCGTCCTGGGGCGCAACGATGCGCGTATAGGACAGCTCATAGCTGGCCATTTCCAGCGCTGCTTGCGCTCGTTTCAGCCCACCTTCGGCCGCATCACGCTGGGCGGTCAGAATCTCAACCTGCTTGCGTTCCGCCGCCAGCACCGCCGTGACATTGGCCAAGCGAGCGGAGGCTTGATCGATACGCGTGCGCGCTTGCTGAGCATTCTGCACCGTGCCGGCGCCAACCCCGGCGAGGTGGTTGTAGCGGTTCAGTTCATGCTCGGCGAAGGCCATTTCAGCCTTCGCCGAAACTACCGTCGCCTGGGCCTGAGCAATCACCGACGTCTGGCGTTCAAGGGTTGAACGAGCGTTCTGCAGTTGCGCCCTGGCCACCAAGGTTTCAGCGTCGGCAGCCTCAGCGGCAGCGCGCAGATCGCGGTCGTCGATCAACGCCAGTAGCTGTCCGGCCTTGACCTGCTGATTGTCTTCCACCAGCACGTCCTTGATGAACCCCGCCACGCGCGGTGCTACCAGGGTGAAGTCCGCCGAGACGAAAGCATCGTTGGTGCTCTGCTGTGTACGCTTGCCGAACAAGCCCGGCGCCAGCAGATAAATCAACACGCTGACCGCCATCACTGCGGCAATGCCGACAGCGACTTTTTGCTTTGATTGAGTCGTCATAAAAACCTTCTGTTTCAGTGAAGCATTCAAGTCGGCGCGCGCGGTGGATAGATCCGCGTCGGCAGCCAGAAAATCATCAGGATCAGCGCCACGGCGACGCCGGCCATGCACAGATAAAGATCGGAGGACGTCAGCACCACGGCCTGTTGATGCAGTCGGTGAGCGAGACCAGCGCTAGTGCCGTCAACCAGAGGCGAATTACCAAGGTTGTCCACCAGCATGGTCGAGTGGAAATGCAGCCTTGCAGTGGTCAGCGCCTCGATCACACCGGTGGCAATCACCGCCGCCAGGCCTTTCACGGTATTGAACCAGGCCGAGGCGTACGGCCCTTCCATTGGAGTGATGCTGCCAGTGGAGAGCATCAACAGCGGCAGCACGGCCATGGGCTGGCCGAAAATCTGCAGCCATTGCAGAACGTAGAAATCGTCACGAATCCACGCCGACGTCAGTTGCGAACCACCGAGGCAAGACAGCGTCAGCATGCTCAGGCCGATCCCCAGCACCCAGCGGCAATCGACCCAGCGCAGGTTGCACAGCGCCGCCACCAACGGCAGCGCGATCAACTGTGGCAGCGCCGCCAGCAGCATGATCGGCGCGGTCTGCACCGGGCGATAACCCTGGACCTGAGCCAGGTAACTGGAAGGAATGAGGACCACCGCGAGCAACACCACCAGCACGCCGGCCAGGGTCAACAAGGCGAACGACAGGTTGCGGATACCGAGCATCTGCAACTTGAAGAATGGAATCGGCTGCGACCACTCATTGATCAGAAACAGCACCAGCAACAGCAGCCCGCCGCCGAGCAGTACGCAAATCAGGCTCGACTCGAACCAGTCCAGCCGATTGCCCTGCAGGATGCCGATCACCAACATGCAGATCGCCGGAAAACCCAGCAGCAAGCCGCGCCAGTTGAACTGCTTGAAGCGTTCCAGCCGCAGCGGATCCTGAGGCAAACCGTAAGCCACCGCCGCCATGGCAATCAGGCACGGCACGACGATCTGCCAGAAGGTCCATTGCCAGCCGACGTACTCGGTCCACAACCCGGCCAGCGGCGTACCGAGACCGGGGCCGAAGGTCGCCGTCAGGGCATAACCGGCCAGGCCATAGAGTTTCACATTGGCCGGCAGGAACCGCAGGGCAACGGTCATCAGCATCGGCGGCAGCGCGCCGCCGGCAAGACCTTGCAAGGTGCGCATGACCAGCAGGCTTTCGTAATTCGGAGCGAACGGGCACAACACACCCAACAGGGTGAACGCACTGATCGCGCACAGCGTGAAGCGCCGCAACGAGAACGTCACCGAACACCAAGGGGCAAACGCCATGGCGGCCACCGAGGTCGCGGTGTAACTGGCGACCAGCCAGGTGCCTTCGTCGTAACCGATGGCCAACGCGCCGCGAATATCGGCCAGGGCGACCTTGGTCACCATCTCGTTCAGGCCCGACACCAGCACCGCCAGCAACACGCCCACCAAGCCAATGATGATTCGCGGGCCGAAGACCGGCGGCGTGATGGCGGTTGCTGGTTTGGCCGCAGCGAGAGGCGCCGTGACCGTGAGGGAAGTCATGTACTGCATGCTCCGGAAGGGGAATACCGAAGCATTTTAGGGAGCGTGGAAGCTTACGAAAATTGACTTATCGACAAGTTATAAGTGCGCTCTATGCAGCAATTAACGCCGGAAAACGACACAGATCCCTGTGGGAGCGGGCTTGCCCGCGAAGAGGCCATCACCTTCAACATAAACGCTGACTGACACACCGCTTTCGCGGGCAAGCCCGCTCCCACAGGGGTATGCGTCAACCGTCAACTCAGGTGGGTTGTGCCGCCAGCCAGGTTTCATCGCAACAGGTCTTGAGGGTTTCACGCATCCAGCGATGGGCCGGGTCCTTGTCGAAACGCGGATGCCAGGCCTGGGTCAGCATCAGGGTCGGCAACGGAATCGGCAGGGTGAACGAGCGCAGCTTTAGGCCCAGGCGTCGCACGCTGAGCAATGCTTCCTTGGGCACCGGCAAGATCAGATCGGAATCCGGCAAGGCGAACATCGCCGCATGGAAACTCGGCGCAATCACCGCCACCCGCCGCTCCAGCCCCAAGGCGTTGAGCGCCGTGTCGATGGGGCCACGGGCGATCCCTCGGCGCGACATGCTGATATGGGAAAAACCGGCGTACCGTTCGGCGGTGATCTCTTCATCGAACAACGGGTGATCTTCACGCACCAGCCCGACAAAGTGAGTGGCAAACAGGTTCTGCACCTTCACTTCCGGCATCAGCGGCCGGTTGTTGCTGACGCTTAAATCGATGCGCCCTTCGCGCAAGGCTTCGTCGTCCCCGTCACCCTCAGGGACAAAGCGCAATTCGCAATGCGGTGCCTGGCGCTCCATCGTGTCGAATAGCTTGCCGCCGTAGACGCCCACAAAGAAATCATTGGCGCGAATGCTGAACCGTCGGCGCAAACTGCCCAGATCCACGTCATCGGCGGAGCGGAACAGCAAAGCGGCCTGCTCCACCAGGTCCCGCACCTGCTCGCGCAACTCCAGTGCCTTGGGCGTTGGCACCAGGCCTCGACCGGCGCGCACCAGAATCGGGTCGCCGATGGCCTCGCGGATTCGCGTCAGCGTCCGGCTCATCGCCGCCGGGCTGAGGTTCATCCGCCGCGCAGCGCCCACCACACTGCCCTCGTCGAGCAAGGCGTCGAGGGCGACTAACAGGTTCATGTCCGGGAGTTGCATGTTGAGCACTCGTGTCTGATCTGGATTGATTCAGACGCAATGCTAGCAAACATCCTCCTGACTGATGTATTGGCAGGTCTGGCGCCATCGCGGGCAAGCCCGCTCCCACAGGGTTCTGTGTTGAACACATAGTCCGCATCCACTGAAGATCACTGTGGGAGCGGGCTTGCCCGCGATGGCGCCAGATCAGTCATCGCAAAGCTCAACGCTGCATGCCCCACCGCTTCACCGTCACCCGCTCCAACGTATCAAACACCAGATTCTCCACCAGCAACCCAATCAAGATCACCACCGCCAACCCGGCAAACACCTTGTCGGTGTACAGCTCATTACGATTCTGGAAGATGTACCAACCCAAACCGCCCTTGCCACTGGTAGCGCCAAACACCAATTCAGCAGCGATCAGCGTACGCCAGGCGAAGGCCCAACCGATTTTCAGCCCGGCAAGAATCGACGGCAGCGCGGCCGGGATCAGGATGAACAGCACGAAACGCATGCCCTTGAGGCCGTAATTACGCCCGGCCATGCGCAAGGTTTCCGAGACACCGAGAAACCCGGCATAGGTGTTCAAGGCCAACGCCCAGAGCACCGAATGCACCAGTACAAAAATCAGACTGTTCTGCCCCAGCCCGAACCACAGCAGCGCCAGCGGCAACAGGGCAATGGCCGGCAGCGGGTTGAACATCGAGGTCAGCGTACTCAGCAGATCACGACCGAACCGGGTCGACACCGCCAGCGTCGTCAGGACAAACGCCAGAACGATGCCAATCAGGTAACCCTTGAGCAAAACAACCAGCGAAATCCACACCTTGCTCAGCAGTTCGCCGCTGAGCAGGCCCTCCTGCAGCGCGCTGGCGGTTTGCAAAAAGCTCGGCAGCAGCAGGTCGTTATTCTGATAGCGGGCGACGGCTTCCCAAAGCACCGCGAGCAACATCAGGATCAGGCTTTTACGCAGCCAGCCCTGCTGCCAGAGGCGCTGGCCGAGCGGCAATTCACGCTCCAGCGGCACGCTGGTCAGCGGCTGCAAAACAGTTTCGTATTCTTTACGCGCAGATGATGAATGGCTCATCGGGCAATCCTCCAATGGCTCAATAAGCGATGCGAATGTCGGCGAAATCCAGGTCACGCTCGGTTTCCGGCGACTGACCTTCATCGAACAACAGCCGATGAATCCGCCGCGCCGATTCCTGGAACGCCACGCCACCCAAACTGTGCAAGTCGTATTGATGGCTGTGGACTTCCGCCCGCACCCGGCCCGGATGGGGCGACAGCAGCAAAATCCGGTTGCCCACCACCAACGCCTCTTCGATGGAGTGAGTGACGAACAGCAGCGTGAAACGCACCTCTTCCCAGAGCAGCAGCAACTCCTCCTGCATCTTGCGCCGGGTCAGCGCATCGAGGGCGGCGAAGGGCTCGTCCATCAACAGGATTTTTGGTTGCATCGCCAAGGCGCGAGCAATGGCCACGCGAGCTTTCATGCCGCCAGACAAGGTATGCGGATAGGCATCGGCAAACGCCGCCAGACCGACCTTGTCCAGATAGTGCAGCGCCCGCTCTTCAGCCTCTTTGCGCTTGAGCGTTCTGGAAGCGAGCAGCGGAAACATCACGTTCTGTTTGACGGTTTTCCACGGTGGCAGCTGATCGAACTCCTGGAACACCACGATCCGGTCTGGCCCTGGCGCATCGACCCGCTGGCCTTGCAGGCGAATCTCGCCCTCACAGGGCTGGATGAACCCGGCGACCGCCTTGAGCAATGTCGACTTGCCGCAGCCGGAAGGACCGAGCAACACAAAACGGTCCGCCGGATCGATCTCGAAACTGACCTGATGGGTCGCTCGAACCACCCGCGCAGGCGTGCGGTATTCCAGGCTGACCTGGTCGACCGACAGCAGCGCTTGAGCTGCCGCGATCGGCTTGCTGGCCGTGTGGCCTTGCAAAGGGGCGTTCATGTCGGTCAGCTCCCTTGCAGCGGTTTAGTGTCTTGGAAGAAGTAGTCCTTCCACGAATCCGGTTTGTTTTTGATCGCACCGACGCGGTAGAGGAACTCGGCCAGCGGGTAGGTGTTTTTCGGTGTGATGCTGAATTCGAACTGCGGGTTGTCGATGATTTTCAGCAACGCCGCGCGGTCGATTTTGGCCTTGGTGACACGGATGTAAGTGTCGGCTGCCGCACCTTTATCGTTCTGCGCAAACTCGGCCGCTTCGGTTAGCGCGGCGATGAAGGCGTTGTAGGTTTTCGGGTTCTCGCTACGGAATTTCTCAGTGGCGAACAGTACGGTCGGCGAGTTCGGACCGAGCAAGTCATAGGTATTCAGCACCACATGCACGTTGGGGTTTTCCAGCGCCTGATCCTGGAACGGCGGGTTGGAGAAGTGCCCACTCAACTCGGTGCCGCCTGCGATCAGTGCCGCAGTGGCATCCGGGTGCGGAACGGCGATGGTGTACTTGTCGAGGCGATTGAACTCCTTGTCGCCCCATTGCTTGGCGGCGGCGTATTGCAGGAAGCGCGACTGCACCGAAACCCCGACCGCCGGCACCGCGATGCGGTCCTTCTCGGTGAAGTCCGCAATGGTTTTGACCTTGGGATTATTGCTCACCAGGTAGTAAGGGAAGTTGCCCAAGGAAGCCACGGCTTTGACGTTTTGCTTGCCGTGAGTGCGGTCCCAAATCGTCAGCAGTGGGCCGACGCCGGCACCGGCAATATCGATGGAGCCGGAGAGCAACGCATCGTTGACCGCCGAGCCGCCGGAAAGCTGAGTCCAATCGACCTTGATGTCGATGCCTTCCTGCTTGCCGTATTTCTCGATCAGGTTCTGATCGCGCACCACGTTGAGCAGCAGATACACGATGCCGAACTGTTCGGCGATACGGATTTCACCTTCGGCGTGAGCAACGGTCGGCGCTACCAGGCTGCCGGCGAGCAGACTGAAACCCAGGCCAATGGCCGCAGCCAAGGGTGCAAATGGAAGACGTTTGGACATGGGAATTCTCCGAAATCAAAAAGGCGCGTCGCCCTGAATGGTGGTGCGATACAACTTGCGGCGCAGATGGCTGGGGCATCCGGCGGCGAGGTGAATCAGCGAACGGTTGTCCCAGAACACCAGGTCGTGGGCCTGCCATTGATGGCGGTAAATGTTTTGCGGCAGCACGCTGTGGGCATAGAGCTCGTCGAGCAATTGTTTGCTCTCGTCTTCCGGCAAACCGACGATGCGGGTGGTGAAACCTTCACTGACGAACAACGCCTTGCGGCCGTTTTCCGGGTGGGTGCGGACGATGGGGTGAACCACCTCGGCGACCTGAGCGAGTTGCTCCGGCGTCAGGGTCGGACGCCAATTGCCTTCGAATTTGCTCTCGCTATAGCGCGCGGTATAAGAATGCGCCGCCGAGCGGCCTTCGACGGCTTTACGCAGCGCATCGGGCAGGCTGTCCCAGGCTTTGTGCATGTCGGCGAACAGCGTGTCGCCGCCTTCGGACGGCAGCTCCTGGGCATGCAGCATCGAGCCCAGGCTCGGCAGTTCTTTATAGGACAGGTCCGAATGCCAGAACTTGCCGGCGTCACCGAGGCCGATGGATTGGCCGTTTTCGATGATGTTGGAAACGATGAGGATTTCCGGATGCCCGGCCAGCAGGAACTGTTTGAGCACGTGGATCTGCAACACGCCGAAACGGCGGCTGAAGGCGATCTGCTGTTCGGGGGTAATGCGCTGGTCGCGGAACACCACCACGTGATGATCCAGGTGCGCGCGATGGACGCGGGCGAAATCCTGGTCATTGATCGGGCGGGACAGGTCCAGGCCGATGATTTCGGCACCGACGGCACCGCTGAATGGACGGACTTCGAAGACTTGCGACGCGAGGGTGGCGGCGCTGGTTGATGCAGGTTTTGGAGAAAAAGAGACGGCTGACATAAAAATCACTCCCACGCACGGCACGCTCAAAGGGCGCGCGTCGATCAGAAACTCACGGAGGTCCCGTGTTGGTTCGTGTCGTGCGGCGCGCCGATTGGTCGGCAGGTACGCAGGGGAGTGACTTTATAGGTATAAGAATTGGAATTTAAATACCGTTAGTGAATAACGATATGGCTTTTGATTTTTATCGCTCTTGAGGCCGCCATCGCGGGCAAGCCCGCTCCCACAGGGTTCTGTGGCGATCACAAAATCCTGTGGGAGCGGGCTTGCCCGCGATGAGGCCATCAGCCCCGACCGAAGACTACCGCTCGTGCAGTGCCTCGGCTCGCGCCCGAATAATCGGTTTGAGCAAATAACTGAGCACGGTCTTCTTGCCGGTAATGATATCCACCGACGCCACCATCCCGGGGATGATCAGCAACGGTTTTTCATCCGTCCCCAGGTGACTGCGCTCGGTGCGCAGCTTGATGATGTAGTACGTGGTCTTCTTGTCTTCGTCGGTGATGGTGTCGGCACCGATCTGCTCAAGCTTGGCCTTCAGCCCACCATAAATGGTGTAGTCGTAAGCCGTGAACTTCACCGTGGCGTCCTGTCCCGGATGCAGGAAGGCGATGTCTTGTGGACGAATTTTGGCTTCCACCAACAAGGTGTCATCCAGCGGCACGATCTCCACCAGATCGCTGCCCGGCTGGATCACGCCGCCGATGGTGTTAACCAGCAGCTTGTTGACGATGCCGCGCACCGGCGATGTCACCAGCGTCCGGCTGACCCGGTCTTCCAGCGCCTTGCCGGTGGCTTGGGCCTTGTTCAGATCGGTGCGCGCTTCGTTGAGTTGGGTCAAGGCTTCGCTGCGGAATTTGCCGCGAGTCTCGTCGATCTTACGCTGAACTTCCTTGATCGCCGATTCGGCGCGAGGAATCGCCAGGGTGGTGGCGTCCAGTTGCCCGCGGGTTTCAACCTCGGCGCGTTTGAGGCGTAAAACCTCAACCGGTGACACCGCGCCCTGAGCCACCAGCGGCTCGGACATGTTGATTTCCTGACGCTGCAAGGCCAGGCCACTGCGGTACTGAGCCTGTTTGGAGGTGAACTCGCGCAGCTCTTGTTGACGCTGAATCAACTGCTCCTTCAAGCCACCGATCTCATCGTGTAATTGCTGACGACGGCTGATGTACAGCGACTCTTCACTGGCAGCCTGAGTGGGAACAGCCTTGAGCACGTCGGCGGGGAAGTTCAGCGGACGGTCATCGACCTCGGCGCTCAAGCGCTCCACACGCAGCAGCATCGACAGCCGATCGGCCTCGGTTTCACCGACGTTGGAGGCAAACCGCGTGTCATCCAGACGAATCAGCGGCGCGCCGGCCTCGACGATCTGCCCTTCGGTGACGAACAACTCAGAGACGATGCCGCCCTCAAGGTTCTGGATTTTCTGGATCTTCGACGACGGAATCGCCTTGCCGTCGCCCTTGGTAACTTCATCGATCACCGCGAAGTTGGCCCAGAGCATCAGGAACACGAAGAAGCCGATGATCGCCCAGATCGTCAACCGCACCACACGCGGGGCGTCTTCGATCAGTGCTTTGTTGACCTCGGGAAGCGGCTGGCCTTGCAGCGATGCGGAGCCTTTGAAGTAGCGGCGGATGGATTCTTTGACCCCGGACTTAAGCAACACTGATCTGCCCCTTCTTCAACGCTTCCATCACGGCGGCTTTCGGGCCATCGGCGAGTATCTGCCCACGGTCGATCACCAACAGACGATCCACCAGCGACAACAACGAAGCCCGGTGCGTCACCAGCACCACGGTCTTGTTTTCAACCACTGCAGCGAGGCGTTGCTTGAGGCGTTCTTCACCGGTGTTGTCCATGGCGCTGGTCGGTTCGTCCAGCAACAGGATCGGCGGGTTGAGCAGCAGCGCTCGGGCCAGGGCGACGTTCTGACGCTGACCACCGGACAGGTTCTGCCCACGTTCACCGACTTGCAGCTCATAACCTTGCGGGTGCAGACGGGCGAACTCGTGAACGCCGGCCAGTTCCGCAGCTTGCAGCACCAATTCGTCTTCGACGTAACGCGCGCCCGAGACCAAATTGTCGCGCAAGGTGCCGGCGAGCAATTGAATGTCCTGGGGCACGTAACCGATGTTGTGGCGCAATTCGCTGACGTCGATCTGACGGATATCCACACCATCCACCAACAACGCGCCGTCGTCCGGCTGATAGAGGCCCACCAGCAATTTAGCCAGGGAGCTTTTGCCCGAGCCGCTGCGGCCAATGATGCCGATCTTCTCGCCGGGCTTGATGATCAGGTTGATATTCTTCAGCGCGGGGTTCTGCTGATCCGGATAAGTGAAGTTCAACTGGCGGCATTCAATGGCGCCCTGCAGCACCTTGCGGCTCAGCGGACGCTCGTCGAAATTGCGCTCCTGCGGCAGCTCCATCATCTGATCGACCGAGGTCATGGTCACGCGGGCCTGCTGGTAGCGAGTCAATAGGCCGGACAACGAAGCCAATGGGCTGAGGGCACGGCCGCTGAGCATGTAGCACGCAATCAAACCGCCCATGCTCAGATGGCCGTCGATGATCTGGTACACGCCGAAGACGATCATGATCACCCCGGCCAGTTGCTGAATCAGCAAGGTGATGTTCATCGCCAGACCGGACAGCATTTTCACCCGCAGTTCGAGGCGGCTGAGGGTGCCGATGGTTTGCTCCCACTGATACTGGCGCTCGCTTTCGGCGTTGTTGACCTTCACCGCATCGAGGCCGGCGAGGGTTTCGATCAGGCTCGACTGGCGCTCGGCGCCCAGGGCCATGGTTCGTTCCATGGTCGCCACCAGTGGTTTCTGCAAGGCATAACCGATCAGCAAGGCAATCGGGAACGCCAACACCGGAATCCACACCAGATGCCCGCCCAGAATCGCGATGACCATGAAGATCAGCAGCGTAAACGGCAGGTCGATCAGGCTGGTGAGGGTCAGCGACGCGAGGAAGTCCCGCAGGCTCTGAAACTCATGGATGTTCTGGGCGAAGCTGCCGACCCGAGCCGGGCGGTACTTCATGGCCATGCCGACGATGCGTTCGAACAACGTCGCGGAGATGATCAGGTCGGTTTTCTTACCGGCCAGGTCCAGGCACAAGCTGCGCAGGCTCTTGAGGATCAGGTCGAACAGGTAAGCGCCCGTGATGCCGATGGCCAGGACCCAAAGGGTCGACTCGGCCTGGTTCGGTACCACGCGGTCGTAGACATTCATCACGAACAGCGGCGCGGCCATGGCAATGATGTTGATCAGAAAACTGGCAGCGATGGCGTCGACATACAGCCAGCGCGAACGCTTGAGGGTGTCGCGAAACCACGAGCGTGCGCGCGGGATCAGCGTGCCGTGGTTAACGTCGAATTTATGTTGGGGTTGGGCGAAGAAGACTTTGCCGCTGTAATCGTCGGCGAGCAGTTCACGGCTGACGCAGACCTCGCCACCATCGCTTTCGCTGAGCAGCAAGCGGGCCTGGTCGTCACCGTGCCAACCGAGCAGCACCGCACTGCGACCTTCCTTGAGCAGCAACAGCGCCGGCATGGCAATCGCCGGAATCTGCTCCAGCTTGCGTTGCAATACCCGCCCTTGCAGCCCGGCGCGAGCGGCCGCACGGGGCAGCAGTTCGACGCTCAGGCGTTGTTTGGGCAGCGGCAGGCCGGTGGTCAGCATCGCGGCGCTGGCCGGTTTCTGGTGCAAAGTGCAAAGGGCTAACAGGCCGTCCAGTAACGGATCGTCATGCAGCGCGCGCGGATCATGAATGAGTTGAACTCGACTGACTTCTGATTCCACGCTCGACACTCTTGGCTAACGATTAAAATGGGGCAGGACTCAATTCATCCCGGGCAGCTGAACCTTGGGCTTCACGTCGTTTTGCACAACGGATGCCAACGGTGCGACTACGCCCTGACTTTTGAGCAATTCGCCCATGGTCGCCTTGATTCGGTACTGAGTAAATAACTGAATGTTTTTGATCTCGGCCAGCCGACGGGAAGCGCTGAACAGCTCGTTTTCACTGTCGAGCAGGTCGAGCAAGGTGCGTTCGCCAAGGCTGAACTGCTTCTGATAAGCGCTGCGCACACTGGCGCTGCGATCAACATATTGCTGGGCGATCGGCACTTGGGCGTTGGCGTTATTCAGGGCATTCCAGGCCAGACCCAGTTCCTCGTTCAACACACGCAGGGCGTTGTTGCGAATATCCAGCGCCTGGTTCGACAGGTAGGACTTGGATTCCAGATCGGCCTTGTTGCTGCCACCGGCAAACAAATTGAAGCGCATGCGCAGCATGGCCTGCCATTCGTTGTTGTGACCGTTCTGACCATCGAGATCGTTATCGGCGGTGCGACCCAGTTCGGCATCGAAGCGCGGGTAGAAGCTCGACTTGGCGGCTTCGTACTGCTTCTCGGCAGCGGCGATATCGGATTCGGCGGAGCGCAGGATCGGGCTGTTTTCCAGCATCTGCGCCCGGGCTTCATTCAGGTTGGCCGGCAACAGCGCCATAAAATCGGCAGGCCGCTCCAGTTGATCCGGCATCTGGCCGACGGCACTGAGGAAGTTGGTTTCGGCATCCGCCAGGTTGGTCTGTTCAGTGATCAGGTTGTTGCGGGCCTGGGCCATACGCGCGTCAGCCTGATCAAGGTCGGCACCGCTGCCCACGCCGCGCTGGGTGCGCAACTTGATCTGGTCGAGAATCCGTTCGTGGTTCTTCAGATTGTCTTCGGCCAGGCGCACAAATTCGCGGCGGGTCAACACATCGAGATAGACCTGAGCGACGGTCAGCCCGGTACGTTCCGACGTGCCCATCAAGGAATATGCGCGAGAATTAACGGTGGCTTGTTGACGCCCTACTTCGCTGGACGTCGCAAAACCGTCAAAAACCATCTGCGACAGACGTAAACTTGACTCGCTGCGGTTCAGCGTTTCCCAGTGATTGTTGTTGCCGGTGGTACGGGTGGTGACGCTGTCGGTGCCTTCGCGACCATAACCGCCCAGCAGATCGACCCTTGGCAGGTATCCCCCTTTAGCGGCCTTTAACTGATAATCCGCGGCCAATCGGCTGTTGACCCCCGCCTGGATTTCCGGATGGACATCCAGCGCCTGCTGCATGGCCTGCGGAAGGCTTTGTGCCTGAACAAAACTGGTGGCAAGGGCGAAGGGTAGAACCTTGAACAGGTGCAAACGCATAGTTGGAATTTCCCGGGACTTCTTGTCTTGGAATCACTGCAGAACGTGGCACTGCATCGGATGATGGCAACCGGAATGACCGCATGTCGGAAAGTTCAAAATCGGAACTGGATCACACACTGTAGGACAGGTCGCCGCTTAAATATCAATGTGACATTACCGGGGCGATTGTTTAGGATGGCTCCCAGAAGGTCAATAGTTTGGCATAAAGTTAATTTCGAAAAAATATAGCCAAATTATTGACGATTACCGCGTCAAAGTTATGCATCAAACATCTTTGAAAGTACGTCCAGCCCCGATCGGCGAACACGCCGACCGGTTCATGGAAGTCAACTGAACGTGACACCCGGAGAGTCTTCAATGAGCAGTGTTGTTGCCATCGTCAAAAGCATTGTTGGTCAGGTTTTCGCGGTGTCCCCAGAGGGCGTCCGCCGCGTACTCGTTGAAGGCGACCGGTTGTTCGTCGGCGATCAGGTAGACACCGGCGCCGCCGGCGCCATTACGCTCGAACTGGCTGACGGTCGGACCCTGGACCTGGGCCGCGACACGCAGTGGAGCGGCAGCAATCCGGATTCCAGCACCGATCTTGCGCAAGCCACTGCACAAGCCGCGCCATCGGTTGACGAATTGCAGCAAGCCATCGCCGCCGGCGTCGACCCGACCACCGCTCTTGAAGCTACCGCCGCCGGCCCTACGGCTGCGGGCACGGGTGGTGCTGCCGGTGGTGGCCACAGCTTCGTGGTGCTGGATGCAACCGCTGGCCGGGTCGACCCGACCATTGGTTTCCCGACCGCAGGCATCGGCACTGCCGCTTTGGCAACACAAAACACCACCGGCGGCCAGACTGCCAATACCAGCACCAACGCCCCGCGCGAATCGACCCTGAGCCTGAGCGCCACGCCAACCATCACCGAGGCCGGTGGTGTGCTGGTTTATACCGCGACCCTGACCCAGGCACCGCTGACCGACCTGACCATCACCCTGTCCAACGGCTCGGTGATCGTGATTGCAGCCGGCCAAACCACCGGCACCGTCAACGTTCCGCTGGCGCCGAACGATACTGTTTATAACGATCCGACCCAGATCACCGTGACCGTCACCAGCACCACGGGCGGCAGCGGTATCGTGGTCACCCCGCCGACTGTTCCGGCCGTGACCCAGGTCACCGACACCGTCGACACCACCACGGTCACACTGACAGCGGGCTCGACCGTCACTGAAGGCGGGCAGATCACCTACACCGCGACATTGACCAACCCGGCGCAGACGCCGGTCACCGTCACCTTGTCCAACGGTTCGACCATCACCATCGCCGCGGGCAACACCACCGGCAGCGTGAACGTTCCGACGCCAGCCAATGATGTCTACAACAACGGCAGTACCGTCAGCACCACGATTACCGGCGCGACTGGTGGCAACTTCGAAAATCTGGTGCCGAACCCGACCCCGGCCGTCACCACCATTACCGACTCGGTCGACACTACCACCGTCACGCTGACGGCGGGCTCGACTGTGACCGAAGGCGGTCAGATCACCTACACCGCAACCCTGACCAACCCGGCGCAGACACCCGTCACCGTCACCTTGTCCAACGGTTCGACCATCACCATCGCCGCGGGCAACACCACCGGCAGCGTGAACGTTCCGACGCCGGCCAATGACGTTTACAACAATGGCAGCACCGTCAGCACCACCATCACCGGGACTACTGGCGGCAACTTCGAGAATCTGGTGCCGAACCCGACCCCGGCGGTCACCACCATTACCGCTTCGGTCGACACCACCACCGTCACGCTGACGGCCAGCTCGACTGTGACCGAAGGCGGTCAGATCACTTACACCGCGACCCTGACCAACCCGGCGCAGACACCCGTCACCGTCACCTTGTCCAACGGTTCGACCATCACCATCGAAGCCGGTAAAACCACCGGTTCCGTGAACGTCGACACCCCGGCCAATGACGTCTACAACAACGGCAGTACCGTCAGCACCACGATTACGGGCGCTACCGGCGGCAATTTCGAGAACCTGGTGCCGAGCACCACGCCGGCCGTCACCACCATCACCGACTCGATCGACAACACCGGCCTGAGCCTCAGCGCCACCGGCAGCGTCGTCGAAGGTGGCCAGATCACCTACACCGCCACCCTGACCAACCCGGCCGGCACGCCGATGACCGTGACCTTGAGCAATGGCTCGGTCATTACCATCGAAGCGGGCAAGACCACCGGCAGCGTGACTGTCGACACCGCGGCCAACGACGTCTACAACAATGGCAGCACCGTCAGCACCACGATCACCGGCACCACCGGCGGCAATTTCGAGCAACTGACCCCGAGCACCGAACCAGCACTCACCACCATTACCGATTCGAAAGACGACACCGGCCTGAGCCTGTCCGCGTCCACCGAAGTGGCCGAAGGTGGTCAGATTCTGTACACCGCTACGTTGACCAATCCAGCCGGTTCGCCGGTCACCGTGACGTTGAGCAACGGCGCAGTGATCACCATCGCCGCTGGCGCGACCACCGGCAGCGTGAGCGTCGATGCGCCTGCCGATGATGTTTATAAAGATGCCGGCAAGGTTGAAGTAACCATCGCGGATGCCGCGGGTGGCAACTTTGAGAACCTTGTGACGGACCCGGCAGCAGCGGTCACCGATGTGACCGACACCCTCGACACTTCGACCGTCAATCTAACCGCGACTTCGAGTGTGGCTGAAGGCGGGACGGTGGGTTACACCGCGTCCGTGTCAGCGCCGGTCACCGGCTCGCCAGTGGTCGTCACACTCTCCAACGGCCAGACCATTACCATTCCGGTTGGCTCGAGCAGTGGTTCTGTAAACTTCGTTGCGCCAAACGATGCGCTGGCCGGTGGCAGCTCGCTGAGCGTCAAGATCGACGATGCGAAGGGCGGCAACTACGAGAAACTGGACGTCGACGGCAAGTCGGCGGACACCTCGGTAACTGATACCCAGGACACCACTACCCTCAGCCTGAGCGCTACCGATTCGGTCGCTGAAGGTGGGTCGATTGTTTATACCGCGACCTTGACCAACGCCGCCGGCACTCCGGTGACCGTCACGCTGAGCAATGGCGCCGTCATCACCATCGCCTCCGGCGCCACCAGCGGTTCCGTGACCGTCGATGCGCCGAAGGACGACGTCTACAAGGACGCCGGCCAGGTCGAAGTCACCATCAAGGATGCCGCGGGCGGCAATTTTGAGAACCTGGCGACGAACCCAGCGGCGGCGGTCACCGACGTGACCGATACCATCGACACCTCGACCGTAAACCTGACCGCGACGTCCACCGTCGCCGAAGGCGGCACCGTGGTTTACACCGCGTCCGTCAGCGCACCGGTGACCGGTTCGCCCGTGGTTGTGACCCTGTCCAACGGCCAGACCATCACCATCCCGGTCGGCTCGAGCAGCGCCAGCGTCAACTTCACCGCGCCAAATGATGCGTTGATCGGTGGTAACTCCCTGAGCGTGAAGATCGACGACGCCAAGGGCGGTAATTACGAGAAGCTGGAAGTCGACGGCAAGTCGGCGGACACCTCGGTGACTGATACCCAGGACACCACCAACCTGTCGCTGACCGCGACCGGCGCCGTGGATGAAGGCGGCCAGATCACCTACACCGCGACCCTGACCAACGCCGCCGGTACACCGGTCACCGTGACGCTCAGCAACGGCGCCGTGATAACCATCGAAGCGGGCAAAACCACCGGCTCCGTGACCGTCGACGCACCGAAGGACGACGTCTACAAGGACGCCGGCACCGTTGAAGCGACCATCACAGGTACGACCGGCGGTAACTTTGAGAAGCTGGTCGCCAGCGATACACCGGCGGTGACCACCGTCAACGACACCATTGATACCAGCACCGTTTCGCTGACAGCCACTGCGAATGTCGCCGAAGGCGAAACCGTGGTTTACACCGCTTCGGTGTCTGCGCCGGTCACTGGTTCGCCAGTAGTCGTCACCCTGTCCAACGGTCAGACCATCACCATCCCGGTCGGCGAAACCACCGGCAGCGTAAACTTTGTCGCGCCAAACAGCCCGCTGGCGGGCGGCAGCTCCCTGAGCGTCAAGATTGACGGCGCTACGGGCGGTAATTACGAGAAGCTGGAAGTCGACGGCAAGTCGGCGGACACCTCGGTGACTGATACCCAGGACACCACCAACCTGTCGCTGACCGCGACCGGCGCCGTGGATGAAGGCGGCCAGATCACCTACACCGCGACCCTGACCAACGCGGCCGGTACACCGGTCACCGTGACGCTCAGCAACGGCGCCGTGATAACCATCGAAGCGGGCAAAACCACCGGCTCCGTGACCGTCGATGCGCCGAAGGACGACGTCTACAAGGACGCCGGCCAGGTCGAAGTCACCATCAAGGATGCCGCGGGCGGCAATTTTGAGAACCTGGCGACGAACCCAGCGGCGGCGGTCACCGACGTGACCGATACCATCGACACCTCGACCGTAAACCTGACCGCGACGTCCACCGTCGCCGAAGGCGGCACCGTGGTTTACACCGCGTCCGTCAGCGCACCGGTGACCGGTTCGCCCGTGGTTGTGACCCTGTCCAACGGCCAGACCATCACCATCCCGGTCGGCTCGAGCAGCGCCAGCGTCAACTTCACCGCGCCAAATGATGCGTTGATCGGTGGTAACTCCCTGAGCGTGAAGATCGACGACGCCAAGGGCGGTAATTACGAGAAGCTGGAAGTCGACGGCAAGTCGGCGGACACCTCGGTGACTGATACCGCGAGCACCACCACCCTCAGCCTGAGCGCAACCGACTCGGTCGCTGAAGGTGGTTCGATCGTTTACACCGCCACCCTGACCAACGCCGCCGGCACTCCGGTGACCGTGACGTTGAGCAACGGCGCCGTGGTCACCATCGCCGCCGGCGCCACCACCGGTAGCGTGACCGTCGATGCGCCAAAAGATGACGTCTACAAAGACGCCGGCCAGGTTGAAGTCACGATCAAGGACGCTGCGGGCGGCAACTTCGAAAACCTGGCAACCAACCCGGCGGCTGCGGTCACTGAGGTGACTGACACCATCGACACCTCGACCGTGAACCTGACCGCGACGTCTACCGTCGCAGAGGGCGGGACCGTGGTTTACACCGCTTCAGTCTCTGCGCCGGTCACCGGTTCGCCAGTGGTTGTGACCCTGTCCAACGGTCAGATCATCACCATCCCGGTCGGCGAAACCACCGGCAGCGTGAACTTTGTCGCACCAAACAGCCCCCTGGCGGGCGGCAGCTCCCTGAGCGTCAAGATCGACGATGCGAAGGGCGGCAACTACGAGAAACTGGAAGTCGACGGCAAATCGGCGGATACCTCGGTCACCGATACTCAGGACACCACTACTCTGAGTCTGAGCGCTACCGATTCGGTCGCTGAAGGTGGTTCGATTGTTTATACCGCGACTCTGACTAACGCCGCCGGCACTCCGGTCACCGTGACGTTGAGCAACGGCGCAGTGATCACCATCGAAGCGGGCAAAACCACCGGCTCCGTGACCGTCGACGCACCAAAGGACGACGTCTACAAGGACGCCGGCACCGTTGAAGCGACCATCACAGGTACGACCGGCGGTAACTTTGAGAAGCTGGTCGCCAGCGATACACCGGCGGTGACCACCGTCAACGACACCATTGATACCAGCACCGTTTCGCTGACAGCCACTGCGAATGTCGCCGAAGGCGAAACCGTGGTTTACACCGCTTCGGTGTCTGCGCCGGTCACCGGTTCGCCAGTAGTCGTCACCCTGTCCAACGGTCAGACCATCACCATCCCGGTCGGCGAAACCACCGGCAGCGTGAACTTTGTCGCACCAAACAGCCCCCTGGCGGGCGGCAGCTCCCTGAGCGTCAAGATCGACGATGCGAAGGGCGGCAACTACGAGAAACTGGAAGTCGACGGCAAGTCGGCGGACACCTCGGTGACTGATACCCAGGACACCACCAACCTGTCGCTGACCGCGACCGGCGCCGTGGATGAAGGCGGCCAGATCACCTACACCGCGACCCTGACCAACGCGGCCGGTACACCGGTCACCGTGACGCTCAGCAACGGCGCCGTGATCACCATCGCCGCCGGCGCGACTACCGGCAGCGTGACCGTCGATGCGCCAAAAGATGACGTCTACAAAGACGCCGGCACTGTCCAGGCAACCATCTCCACCGCCACCGGCGGCAACTTCGAAAACCTGGCGACCAACCCAGCGGCGGCGGTCACCGAGGTGACCGACACCATCGACACCTCGACCGTGAACCTCACCGCGACCAGCACTGTGGCTGAAGGCGGCACCGTGGTTTACACCGCGTCTGTCAGCGCACCGGTGACCGGTTCGCCGGTGGTTGTCACCCTGTCCAACGGCCAGACCATCACCATCCCGGTCGGCTCAAGCAGCGCCAGCGTCAACTTCACTGCGCCGAATGATGCCCTGAACGGCGGCACATCCCTGAGCGTGAAGATCGACGACGCCAAGGGCGGCAACTACGAGAAGCTGGACGTCGACGGCAAGTCGGCGGACACCTCGGTGACCGATACCGCGAGCACCACCACCCTCAGTTTGAACGCGACCGACTCCGTGGCTGAAGGCGGTTCCATCGTTTACACCGCCACCCTGACCAACGCCGCCGGCACTCCGGTGACCGTGACGTTGAGCAACGGCGCCGTCATCACCATCGCCGCCGGCGCGACTACCGGCAGCGTGACCGTCGATGCGCCAAAAGATGACGTCTACAAAGACGCCGGCACTGTCCAGGCAACCATCTCCACCGCCACCGGCGGCAACTTCGAAAACCTGGCGACCAACCCAGCGGCTGCGATCACCGACGTCACCGATACCATCGACACCTCGACCGTGAACCTCACCGCGACCAGCACTGTGGCCGAAGGCGGCACCGTGGTTTACACCGCGTCCGTCAGCGCACCGGTCACCGGTTCGCCAGTGGTTGTGACCCTGTCCAACGGCCAGACCATCACCATTCCGGTCGGCTCAAGCAGCGCCAGTGTCAACTTCACTGCGCCAAATGATGCCCTGGCCGGTGGCACATCCCTGAGCGTGAAGATCGACGACGCCAAGGGCGGCAACTACGAGAAGCTGGACGTCGACGGCAAGTCGGCGGACACCTCGGTGACCGATACCGCGAGCACCACCACCCTCAGTTTGAACGCGACCGACTCCGTGGCTGAAGGCGGTTCCATCGTTTACACCGCCACCCTGACCAACGCCGCCGGCACTCCGGTCACCGTGACGCTGAGCAACGGCGCCGTGATCACCATCGCCGCCGGCGCCACCACCGGTTCTGTGACCGTCGACGCACCGAAGGACGACGTCTACAAGGACGCCGGCCAGGTTGAAGTCACGATCAAGGACGCTGCGGGCGGCAACTTCGAAAACCTGGCGACCAACCCAGCGGCTGCGATCACCGACGTCACCGATACCATCGACACCTCGACCGTGAACCTCACCGCGACCAGCACTGTGGCCGAAGGCGGCACCGTGGTTTACACCGCGTCTGTCAGCGCACCGGTGACCGGTTCGCCGGTGGTTGTCACCCTGTCCAACGGCCAGACCATCACCATCCCGGTCGGCTCAAGCAGCGCCAGCGTCAACTTCACAGCGCCAAACGATGCCCTGAACGGCGGCGCATCCCTGAGCGTGAAGATCGACGACGCCAAGGGCGGCAACTACGAGAAGCTGGAAGTCGACAGCAAGTCGGCCGACACCTCGGTGACTGATACCGCGAGTACCACCACTCTCAGCCTGAGCGCGACCGACTCGGTCGCTGAAGGTAGCCAGATTACCTACACGGCAACCTTGACCAACGCCGCCGGCACACCAGTGACCGTCACGCTGAGCAACGGCGCCGTCATCACCATCGAAGCGGGTAAAACTACCGGCTCCGTGACCGTCGACGCACCGAAGGACGACGTCTACAAGGACGCCGGCCAGGTTGAAGTCACGATCAAGGACGCTGCGGGCGGCAACTTCGAAAACCTGGCGACCAACCCAGCGGCTGCGATCACCGACGTCACCGATACCATCGACACCTCGACCGTGAACCTCACCGCGACCAGCACTGTGGCCGAAGGCGGCACCGTGGTTTACACCGCGTCTGTCAGCGCACCGGTGACCGGTTCGCCGGTGGTTGTCACCCTGTCCAACGGCCAGACCATCACCATCCCGGTCGGCTCAAGCAGCGCCAGCGTCAACTTCACAGCGCCAAACGATGCCCTGAACGGCGGCGCATCCCTGAGCGTGAAGATCGACGACGCCAAGGGCGGCAACTACGAGAAGCTGGAAGTCGACAGCAAGTCGGCCGACACCTCGGTGACTGATACCGCGAGTACCACCACTCTCAGCCTGAGCGCGACCGACTCGGTCGCTGAAGGTAGCCAGATTACCTACACGGCAACCTTGACCAACGCCGCCGGCACACCAGTGACCGTCACGCTGAGCAACGGCGCCGTCATCACCATCGAAGCGGGTAAAACTACCGGCTCCGTGACCGTCGATGCGCCGAAGGACGACGTCTACAAAGACGCCGGCACTGTCCAGGCAACCATCTCCACCGCCACCGGCGGCAACTTCGAAAACCTGGTGCCAAGCACTGCCCCAGCAGTAACCAGCATCACCGACACCATCGACACCTCGACCGTCACCTTGAACGCCACCGCTTCGGCAGCTGAAGGCGGCACCGTCACTTACACCGCGACTGTCGGTGCCCCCGTGACTGGCAGCCCGGTCACCGTGTCCTTGGCCAACGGTCAGACGATCACTATCGACGTCGGTCAAACCACCGGCACCGTGACCACCCCCGCACCGAACGACGCATTGGCCGGTCATACCCCGCTGACCAACTCGATCACCAGCGTCAGCGGCGGTAACTACGAGAACCTGGTGGCGGATAAATCGCCGGTCAGCACCACTGTGACCGACACCGTCGACACCACCACTCTCAGCCTGAGCGCGACCAACTCGGTCGCCGAAGGTAGCCAGATCACTTACACCGCGACCCTGACCAATGCCGCCGGCACACCAGTGACCGTCACGCTGAGCAACGGTGCCGTGATCACCATTGACGCCGGCAAAACCACTGGCACCGTGACCGTCGATGCGCCGAAGGATGACGTCTATAAAGACGCCAGCACTGTTCAGGCGACCATTTCCAACGCCACCGGTGGCAACTTCGAAAACCTGGTCACCAGCAACACAGCGGCAGTCACGACCGTCACCGACACGATCGACAAAACCGAAGTCAGCATCAGTGGCAGCACCTCAGTCACCGAAGGCCAGACCGCCAGCTACACCGTCAGCCTGACTCACCCGGCACAGACCGAAGTGACGCTGAAAATCGTCTACAGCGGCACCGCCGCCGACGGTTCGGATTTCACCGGCGTGTACACCGTGAAAATCCCGGCGGGCGCCAGCAGCGCGAGCTTCGACGTCGCGACGCTGGACGACAAGCTCACCGAAGGCACCGAGAACTTCGTGGTCAAGATCGACTCGGCCACTGGCGGCAACTTCGAAAACCTCGCAGTCAGCGCTTCCAACGGCAGCGTCAGCACCTCGATCACCGACAACGATGCAGCGCCGGTTCTCGACCTGGACGCCAACAACTCCAGCGGCGCCACCGGGGCCAACTACAACGTGACCTTCACTGAAGGCACCACCGGCCCAGGCGTCTCGATCGGCGACACCGACCTGAAAATCACCGACCCGGACAGCACGATGCTGACCGGCGCCACCATCGTGCTGACCAATCGTCAGCCGGGCGACGCGCTGAACCTGGGCAACAGCGTCAATGGCATCACCATCAATGCCAACAGCCAGGACGGCACCGTCACCCTGACCCTGTCGGGCAACGCGACGCTGGCCGACTACATGCAGCAGATCAAAAACATCAGCTTCACCAACAGCAGTGAAGATCCGAGCACCGTGCCGCGGATCATCACCGTGACGGTGACCGATGGCAGCAACTACTCCAACACCGCGACCACCACCGTCAACGTAGTGGCTGTGAACGATGCGCCGACCGCCGCACCGGTTAACGTCACTGGCACCGAAGACACCCCGCTGATCCTCGGCTGGTCGACCTTCGGTATCAGCGATATCGACAGCCCGTCCGCCAACCTGGGGGTGAAAATCACTCAGTTGCCGGGCGAAGGTAAATTGCAGTACCTGGACGGTGCGACCTGGAAAGACGTGGCGACCAACCAGACCTTCAGCAAGGCCGATATCGACGCGGGCAAGTTGCGCTTCACGCCAGATGCCAACGAATCGGGCGTCGATGGCTACGGCGGCACCAACGTGGGCAACAACCAGGCCGACTACGCGCAGATCAAGTTCCAGCCAACCGACGGTCAACTGCTGGGCAACACCGGCACGGTGAAAATCGACATCACGCCGGTTGCCGATGCGCCCTCCCTGAGCGTCGCGGACAACAGCGTCAAGTCCACCGGCCTGACCAAGGAAGTCTGGACCGGTCTGCCGGGTCTCGGTACCGATGGCAACGGTGCGTCTTCCGGCACGCTGAAATCGGTCATCGACGGCGCGGGTACACCGAACTCCAGCGGCACCGTGACCAACGTTCAGTCCGACGGCAGCGTCGCGGTCGGGACGGCCTCGAAAACGTCCGGCCTGATTTTTCTCGAAGCCGGCAAGACTTACACCTTCAGCGGTACCGGTGACGACAGCCTGTTGGTGACCATCGGTGGTAAAAACGTGGCCGCAATCACTTGGGGTGCGGGCGGTAACCTGAACGGTTCGTTCACCCCGACCACCAGCGGTTATTACACCCTGGACATTTACCACCATAACCAGAAGGGCCCGGGCAGCTATGACGTCAATCTGTCGGTCAACGGCGGTGCGGCGGTCGACCTCAGCAGCGCCGGCGTGCCGCTGTACACCGGCGTGGCGGATCTGGCCGCGTCTGGCGTGACAGTGTCCGACCTGCACGGCACCAATGGCGAAGGCTACTACGACGGCTACAAACTCAACGAAGGCGCCGAAGGCACCAGCGTTCACTTGTCCGCAATCAAAACGGCACTGACCGACACCGACGGCTCCGAAAGCCTGAGCGTGAAGATCAGCGGCATACCGGCGGGCTCGGTGCTCACCGATGGCGCGGGCCATACCTTCACCGCCAGCGCCACCTCCGGTGAAGCCAACGTCACCGGCTGGAACCTCGGCGCCCTGACCGTCACCCCGCCGCCGTACTACAACGGCCATTTCACCCTGACCGTCACTTCGACATCCACCGAAGCGCTGGGTGGTTCGGCGCCAAGCACCGCACAGATCCCCGTTACGGTTTACCCGGCGGTATACAACGCCATCACCGCCACCGCCGCCGATGACACCATCACCGGCACCGACGGCAACGACATCATGATCGCCGATATCGGCGGGCTGACCGTGGTGCCGGGCACCAACTACAACATCGCATTCATGGTCGACAGCTCGGGCAGCATGAGCGCTTCTTCGATCAACGCGGCCAAGGATTCGCTGACCGCGGTGTTCAACACCCTCAAGCAAAGCATGGGTGGCAACTCCGGGACGGTGAACATCTTCCTGGTGGACTTCGATAACCAGGTCAACAAGTCGGTATCGGTGAACCTGAACGATCCAAACGCCCTGACCTTGCTCAAGTCCGTTCTGGATTCGATGTCGTCCGGCGGAGGCACCAACTACGAGGACGTGTTCAAGACCACGGCCAACTGGTTCCAGAGTGCCGACGCGATTGCCAACACCGGCGCGAAGAACCTTACGTACTTCATCACCGACGGCAAGCCGACCTACTACCAGAGCGGCGAGCAAACCAACCCGACCTTGTTCGGCAACGTGAAGCTCGATGACGTCATCACCACCACCAATTACAAATTGGGGCAGACCTATTCCAGCTACCTGGACAGCACTCACTCCCTGACCATCGACAGTGCCGGCAACGTCACGCTGCTGACTCTAAAAAACTCGGGGCGCTGGAGCAGTACCGAACTGGGTACCCTCCATGCCGAAGGTAACGGCACGTACGAACTGTCCTATCGCGATGGCACCGGCAGCTATACCGATTCCACTGCCATCGACAACTCCACCAGCAGCTTCACGTTGCTGAAAAACGTGTCGACAGTAGAAGCCATCGGCCTGAATACGGACATCACCCTCGGCGATCTCAAGCCGTACGACTCGGATCAAACGCCACAAACCAACATCGACCCGAAAGACCTGGCCAACTCGGTCATCGGCCATACCGAAGCGACGATGCCGGGTGCCGACATGGTCAATGGCGGTGACGGCAACGACATCCTGTTCGGCGATCTGGTGAGCTTCAATGGCATCGCCGGCGAGGGTTATCAGGCCATGCAGGCGTTCGTGGCCCAGCAGACCGGCGTCGATGTCAGCAAAGTCACCACCAGCAACGTGCATCAGTTCATCACCGAGCACTACACCGCGTTCGACGTGTCCGGGGCCCACGACGGCAGCGACACGCTGCTGGGTGGCGCGGGCAATGACATTCTCTTCGGCCAGGGCGGCAACGACCTCCTCGACGGCGGCAAGGGCAATGACATTCTGCTCGGCGGCAGCGGCAATGACTCGTTGATCGGCGGTAAAGGCAACGACCTCCTGATTGGCGGTTCGGGTGCCGACACCTTCATCTGGAAGGCTGGCGACACCGGCAACGACGTGATCAAGGACTTCAAGGCCAGCGAAGGCGACCGCATCGACCTGCGTGATCTGTTGCAGGGCGAAAGCGGCAGCACCATTGATAACTTCCTGAAAATCACCACCGTGGACGGTGTGTCGTCTCTGCAAGTCAGCTCTGGCGGCAAGTTCAATGGCGCCGACGCTGCAGCGGCCACCCCGGACGTGACGATCAAACTGGAAGGTAACAATTGGTCCAGCGCCAGCATCAACTCGTTGATCGCCGGCAGTGACCCGACCATCAAAATCGATCACAACAACAGCTGATCGCAGGCTGACGGCCGCCCAAACCGGGCGGCCGTCACGTTTGCGCCCACCTCGCGGGTGACGATTTCGTCGTCGCACCGCATACTCGCCTGCGTTGACCTATGCTGCTGACAGCACGACGCTGGTCTATTTCCGAGGGATGCTCAATGTTTTACGTGCAACGCGATGCACAAGGTCAGTTGGTGCGCGTGGAAGCCACGGCCTACGCCGAGGCCACGGAAACGCTGCCGGCCGACAACCATGAAATCCAGGCCTGGTTTGCCCATGAAGTGGTTGAAACCAGCCTCAAGCAGCTCAAACAGAGCGACCTGGAAATGATCCGGGTACTCGATGACTTGATTCAGGTGCTGACCCAAAAAGGCGTGATCCGCGTCACCGACCTGCCGGCCGCCGCACAAGCCAAGCTGATGGACCGGACCCAGGCCCGTGAAGCGTTGGGCGGGTTGAGCCAGTTGATCGATGATGAAGAGACGGGGTTGATCTAACGACCCTTCGTTGGCGCCTGCACTGGCGCCTTCGCGAGCAAGCCCGCTCCCACATGGGTTCTGTGTTGATCGCATGATTGCGGTTCGACACAAATCCAGTGTGGGAGCGGGCTTGCTCGCGAAGGCGATCTTCAACTCACCACTGCCCTACCCGGCTAAACCTCGGCCCGACCCTGCATCTCCGGCGATTCAAGGTGATCCAGCGCTCGCTCCACCAACAACTGCACGCCATCGGCCATTCGGCTGAGGGCCAGGGCTACTGAGCGCCGTGAGCCTTCCACATCATCCGCCAGGTCGGCGGCTATGGCGCTGATGGACAGCAAGTCTTCGGAGGCGTTGGCGAGAAGGGCTTCGGTGTCGATGTCGGGGGAGACGGTGAAGAGGCGGCCTTTGCGGGGAGCAGGCGGATTTGGAGTTACTTTGAACATGGTGTGCTCTCTTTGATTACAAGGAGGCTGACCTAATGTTCGCTTGCACGCGAATTAAGGTGGCAGCTATGTGCGGGGTGCAAGACCGAGTAGACCACACCAAAACCTCGGCAGACCCGAAGGTCTCCCGCACACAGCCGCCATAAAGCAATCACAACAAGCATTAAAAATGCCTGATGAATGGCCAGAGGCAGTGTTTGGATGTGGGTTTTACCCGGACTTGCACGTCCGTGTCACCGATTATTCAGTGACAAGGCCAGACTAGCCTTGGACTTCAGCCGGAACAAGTTCACCAACACCGCTACAACTTGAAGGAAATCTCCTAGGACTTTGCTGCCGGAATAATCGGTGTCCGCACGGGCGCCATCGCGGGCAAGCCCGCTCCCACAGGGGGCGGAAGTCAACGCAGGATTGTGGTACCACACAAATCCTGTGGGAGCGGGCTTGCCCGCGATGACGGCATCAGCCTCACCGCCAAGGCTTAGGCTCACCAAACAACTGCCCCTGAACCCCATACAACCCCATCTCACGAATCACCGCCAACTCCCCTTCGGTCTCGACCCGCTCGGCAATCAACGGCAAATCAATGCTATGCGCCGCCCGCTGAATCGCCTCGATGAACAGACGCTTGTCGCTCTCCTGATCAATCGCCCGGATGTAACTGCCGTCGATCTTCAGATACGCCAACCCCAGCCGCGCCAAATTGCCGATCATGCTGAAGCGCCCACCAAATCGCTGCAGGCTCAGCGAGAATCCAAGCTCGCGCAAACGCCGCGTCAGCTGTTCCAGCACCGCTTGTTCAGGCACTTGTTCTTCGCCGATTTCCAGGGTCAATCGTTCCCCCAGATTCGAATGCTGACGCAGAATCTCGAACACCTTGTTCAGTGCCTGCGGATCCGCCAGTGTCGCCGAAGACAGGTTCAGCGCCAGCGACTCTTCATGGTCAGCCATCTGCTCGAGCACCCGTTCCAGCATCAAACGGTCCAGCCGCGCCGTCCAGCCGAAACGCTCGAGCCAGGGCAGGAAACGCCCGGCGGGAATGGTCTGGTCCTGCTCGTCGAGCAGGCGCGACAATACTTTGTAATGCAGCACCACCTGCGTGTCGTGGCTGGCCACCACCGGCTGGAAGTACAGCTCGAAACGCTGCTGATCCAACGCCTGATCCAGCAAGGTGTGCCAGGCATGGTGGTCATCGCCAACCCGGGCCGATGCACTGTGATCGAGGCACGCCCAGCTCGGTTCGCCCTGACTTTCCGCCTGGGCCAGTGCCTGATCCGCCAACCCGATCACCGCTTGCGGCGAGTCGCCATGGGCAAACGGCGCCAGCCCGATCGAGGCCACCGACGCGACGTCCGTGGCGCCCGTCGCATGCAGGCTCGCCAAGGCGCTTTCGAGGTTACTCGCCAGTTGCAGCGCTTCTTCGCGCACCAGCCCCGGCGCCAGCACGGCAAATTCACCGCCACGAATGCGCGTCACAAGGTTCTGGGTTTCCGGGTACTTGGCGCACTCTCGGGACAACTGCTCACCCACCGCTTTCAGCAATTCATCGGTGCGCTGACCACCCAACCGTTGGTTCAAACCCGCCAGATCCTTGACCCGCAACAGCAGCAAATAGCCGGAACTGGCCTGTTCAGGATTACTCACTCGCGCGTTCAATTGCATTTCGAAATAGCGTCGGTTGGCCAGGCCGGTCAGGTTGTCCTGATAGGACTCGGCCCGCAGTTTTTCACTGCGTTCGGCCTGCTCCTGGAACAGCGCCTTGAGCTTCTCGACCATCTGGTTCATGGCCTGCACCACCCGACGCAGTTCCGGGGTGCGCGGCAGTTCCGGCAGGCTGAGGAATTCGCGGCGAGCAATCGCGTGGGATTGCTTGACCATGTAATCCAGCGGCTTCAGTTGCCTGCGCAGCAACAGCGCGCCCAACACCGCACTCACCGCGCCGCAGATCAGCAACCAGCCGAGGCTGCCCAATGCGCTCTGCCAGAGCTTGGCCAACGCGAACATCGGATGGCTGACCACCTCGACCCGCGCGGCCTGCTCCCAGCCACGGCTGACAAGTGCGTCGCCACCGGCCGGTTCCAGGCCGATCAGTTTGACGAACCAGTCCGGCACATTGGTGACCGCAGGGATACCGCTGCGCTCGACAATCGTCTTGTCGTTGGCCAGATCGACCACACGGATGCTCGCGTAATAACCACTGTCGAAGATCGAACTGACCAGCAACTCGACCATCGCCGGGTCGTCGATGTTCGGCGTCAGCGACAGCGCCAACGCCGTGGCGGCGTCCTGGGCATGGGAGCGCAACTGGTTGACGTACTGGGTACGCGAGCTTTCCAGACTGACCATGAAGCTGCCGGTGAAGGCGACCACCAGGAACAGACAGATAGCGATCAACAGCTGTTTGAACAAAGACATCTGAGCGCGTGCTCCTAGTTAGTCGTCTCGACCGGGAAACCTTCGGCCTGCATTTTCTTCAACACATCCTGCCAGCGGGACAGGCGTTTGGTGTCTCCAACCTTTTTGTTGCCTTTGGCACCCGGCAACCATAACCCTTCGGCATTAAAAGAGTAGACCGGCAGCAAATCGGTTCGCTGGCTGGCAGGCTTGATCGCGTCGATCAGGCTGTCGAGCACCAAAGGCATGGCCTCGGGGCTCGAGTAGTAAGTCAGCACCATGTGCGCGCGGTTCAGGCGCAAAGCCTTGACGTAGGTGATGCGCAGCTTGTCACTGGAGACACCGAGATGGCGCAGGCTGAAATACTTGGCGATAGCGTAGTCTTCGCAGTCGCCGGCGCCTTTCCACAAGGCTTCGATCGGCGTTTCCCAATAATCGACCTCGTGCCACAGGTCGATGTCTTCTTCGTAGCGCATCTGCTTGTTGAAGAACCGGTTAACCACGTTGAGCTGTTCCAGCTCGCCAATCTGCTTCTGCGTGGCCAGCAATTGCTGCCAGGCATCGATGCGCTGCTGCCCTTCACCCAAAGGCCCGTACAATGCCTGCGCGCGGCGGCTGATCAGCGAAAAATCCCAGTCGGCATGCAGCCCGCCCAGCATGATGCCGGCCAGCAGCAGCGCGCAGCCTAGCCAGCGCAAAGTCCGAGGGATCGCGAAACGTACCGCCAATGCGAGGCATCCAGGGTAGGCAGGTGGAAGTCGGTCGATGGTGCAGGTTAGCCCGATAAAAAACAATGGCACGGTGAGATCACTGCCAGCACGCTAGACTTTAGGGTAGTGCGATCCTTTGCCCGTTTGACAACCCGTCAGGCAGTCACTAGTGTCCATTTGGATCCAAACCTTTCATTTGATCAGGGTGCGTTTGTTGTGACACAGAAGCCCAACCCTCTCAGCAGCATCAAGGTCAACGGGCCGATTCCCGCCCATCTGGCGCGCTCGGTGATCGAAGAAACCCTGCGCGCGGCGATTCTCGACGGTCGCATTCCTTGCGGCATCGCTCTGCGCCAGCAAGACCTCGCCGACCTGTTCGGCGTCAGCCGCATGCCGGTGCGCGAAGCCTTGCGCCAGCTCGAAGCGCAAGCGCTGCTCAACGTGGTCGCCCATAAAGGCGCGGTGGTTGCACCGTTGGTCCAGGGCGATGCGGCAGAAACCTATGAGCTGCGAATTTTGCTGGAGTCCGAAGCCCTGCGTCGGTCGATCCCCTTGCTTGAAGCCGCCGATTTCGAACAGGCAGCGCGCTATATCGACGAGTTGGAAACGGAACACGACTACACCGAGATCGGCCGGCTCAATCGCCTGTTCCACATGGCGCTTTACCACAAAGCCCCCAACCAGCGGCTGCTGAGACTCGTCGAGGACGGGTTGAACGAAGAGGAGCGCTTCTTGCGTTTCAATCTGGAAGCCATGGGCCTGGGCAAACTCTCCCAGGAAGATCACCGAGCATTATTGCGAGCCGCCGAAGAGCGGGACGTCGAGCGAGCGGTGACATTGCTCGAAAACCACCTCAACCGGGGTGTCGAAGTCATCACGCGCTACCTCGAAAGCGCTGAGCCGCAGCGCCGGAAAACCTCGAAGTAAACCCGCAGCGACAGCCCCGAGCGAGCCCATTGAGCGGCTCGCTTTCGCTTGTCGCGACATTGAGCTGATCCGCACCTGGATTACTCGACGAACAAATCTGCTTACAAATCCGCCTTTCGTTCGCACCTCAGACCGGTGTGCAGCGACTTCATGCCTGTTCCCCAAAGCCCCCGCCATCTTCAAGCCCGACAATTGCACCTATCAGATCATGCAGGGGGTGATAGCGACTGCCGTGAATTACGCTCACTCTTGGGCAGCCAACAAATAATGACGGACGACGCATCGCACCCGCGAAGCAGTCGACGCACCAAGAACCTACGGAAGGAGTCTTGCCACGGGAAAGGAAGAACCGGCGTCACTCCCAGCCAACTTCCACCCCCTCAGATCACATCAACGAACCCAGTAGAAAGTTGCTTTGAGTGAGGCATTCACTCTTTATTTAAATTTTGGCCTATATAAGTCGAAAGGAGCAACTACGCCCAAATAAAACTTAATACAAAAGTCTTATTGGGACTTGTCGCACTCGAGAAAGTTAAACTTTAAATTAATTAAAAAATAACTTGCCCGGAACTTTATTCGTGTATTAGTTTTTCTCCGCTGCCCATGAACACTTGGCGCCACGTACCACTTAGTGATTACGCACCTGAAAAACATCAATTCAATTGAGGCCCCTGTTCGCCAATAAGAAACTTAAAGCAACCGTCACTTATTGATCAACACCCCCCTCAACGGTATTCCAGATCACTTATAGGCTCGCTCATGAAACCGACTAAAGATCGTCTTAACCAGAAGAAAGCAGAACTTAGTGCGCACCCGATCTTCTCTGAAATACATTCGTTATCGGTCCTTCAACGCTTTATGGAAACCCATGTGTTTGCGGTGTGGGATTTCATGTCGCTGACCAAGCGCCTGCAACAGGAACTGACCTGCGTTCAACTGCCCTGGCTGCCCCCGCGAGATCCTCAGGCCGCGCGGTTGATCAACGAGATCGTGCTCGGTGAAGAGTCCGATGATCGTCCGGCCCAAGGTCACTACAGCCATTTCGAGTTGTACCTGGATGCGATGCGCGAAGTCGGTGCCAGCACGGCCGCCGTCGAACGCTTCGTGGCGCTGCAAAAAGAAGGCGTGAGCTATGACGTGGCACTGCAAAGCGTGGACGTCGACCCGGCGGCTGCGCAGTTCGTGCGCCACACCTTGCACACCGCGATGCATGCACCGGGGCACAGTGTGGCGGCGGCGTTTCTGCATGGCCGCGAGAGTGTAATTCCGCAGATGTTTCAGCGGATTCTCGACGATTGGGGTATCGGCATCGAACAGGCGCCGATCTTCCGTTACTACCTGGAGCGGCACATCGAGGTCGACTCAGAAGACCACGGCCCGGCGGCAGAAAAACTCCTCGCCCGCCTGGTCGATGGCGATCCGCAGCGTGAAGAAGACGTCTACGCCAGCGCCATTGCCGCTGTGGAAAGCCGAATTGCCCTGTGGGACGGTTTGCGCCTGAGCATGAGCGAACCCGTTGCAGAGGTGAACGCATGAACGCCGCCGACTACCAATCCTTCGCCGATGCCTGGGAGAGCCGCGCGACCATTCGCACCCGCCCCCGGCGCGTACTGGAGAACGACGACAAACTGATCTATCCGTTGAGCCGTCAGCCGTTGGTGCTGAGTGAAACCTTCCTGCGCGAATGCCCGGAACAACGGGATTTCGCCTTGGTGCAAACACTCTACAAATTCATCAACGACGTGGTGATTTTCGAAACCGAGATCGTCGACAAGACCGCCCGCAGCATCGCCAAAAACCGCTTCAGCGTGGCGTTCCCGTTCGCCTGTCGCTACGACGCCATGACCGTGGTGGTGGACGAGGATTACCACGCGTTGGTGGCCATGGATTTCATGCAGCAAACCGTCGCCATGACCGGCATCGCGCCGATCGAGTTGCCGGATGAAATCGAACTGAGCCGTGCCATCCCGGCAGCCGTGGCCCTCGCACCGGAACACCTGCGCAGCGCCGTGGAGCTGATCTGCGTGGCCATCGCCGAGAACACCGTGACCGGCGATGTCGCGGCGTTCGCCAAGGACGACACGGTCAAGCAATCGATCAAGGGCCTGATGGCCGACCACTTGCTCGACGAGGGCCGTCACTCCGGGTTCTGGGCGCGGTTGGTGCGCATCTATTGGCACACCGCGAGCGAAGGCGACCGTCAGTGCATCGCGCAAATTCTCCCGGTGTTCATCGGCCATTACCTGACCAACGACATCCAGAAGTCCTTCGACTTCCGCCTGATCGACGCCTTGCAGATCAACGATGTGGCGCGTCGGGCACTCAAGAGCGAAGTGTCGGGGCTGGCCTTCCCGATCAATCGCCATCACCCGCTGGTCGCCAACATCGTGCGGTTTTTTCGCAGCAGTTCGCTGCTCGATTCACCGTGCGTGCAAAACGCCCTGAGCGACTACCTGGTTTAACGAGGAGAACATCATGAGACGTCTCGATATTTTGCTCATAGGGCAAAGCCAGGCCCTGAGCGACCTGGCGCTGGAACTCGAACAACACGGTCATTCACTGGCGCGGCTGGCGAATCTGGAGAAGTTGGCGCCAAGCACGTTTGATTTGCTGATTGACGATGCGAGCCTGCCATTTCAGGACTTCGGCGATGCACCGCGCCTGACGCTGCAGCTGGGTATCGGCGTGCCGGGCGCCTCAGGCCTGCCGGCATTGGACCTGCTGTGCACGTACAACTCGATGCAGTTAAGTCGCGTGCCAGTCGCCGAAGAACTGTCCGGTAACGGCCAGGCATTGCGCCTGCGAGCGGTGGCCGATCTGGTCGATCACGTGGCACTGCTGGTTAGCCGCTTCTCCCGGGATGCCGAGTATTTCCTGCAGGCAGAACCGATGGCTCCCGCGCACTTCGAGCAGGTGGAAAACCTGCTGTTTTTAGAGCACCTGGCCTTCGTCCATCGGCTCAACACCACGGCGCAACCCTGGCTGCTTCAACTGAGTCAGATCCCGATGATCGAGCGGCTTGAACAGCGCCTCATCCAGTCTGCCGAGCGGCCGGCGCTGAACATCGCCGGTACGTCGCTGAGCTATCGGCAATTGCACGCCCACAGCCGCGCCATCCAGCAGCGTTTGCAGCCGTTGCTCGATCAACATCAAGGACCGTTGGTGGTCGGGATCTGTCTGCCAAAATGCAGCGCGTTGTATGCGGGGATTCTGGCTATCCTGGGCAGCGGCGCGGTGTACCTGCCGCTGGAGCCAAGCCATCCGCTGCAACGTCAGCAATACATTCTGGAAAACGCCGGGGCGGTGTTGTTGCTGCACGACGGAGAACATCCGCTCAGCGAGACGATGCCGGGGCTGGACATCAGCGGCATCGACATCGGCGATGTGAATCTCGATCAACCCTTGATGCGCCAACGACCTGATCTCGACGCGCCGTGCATGGCGCTCTATACCTCGGGCACCACGGGGCACCCCAAAGGTGTGTTGCTCAGCCAGGCCAACCTCGCGCACTTCACCGCGTGGTACGCCGACTACGTGCAGCTGACCGAACAGAGCCGGGTATTGCAGTTTTCATCGTTGAGTTTCGACTCATCGCTGATCGATATTTTCCCGACCCTGCTTCAGGGCGCCGAGCTGATCGTGCCCAACGAGGATCAACGTCGCGACCCGTTGCAACTGGTCGAGCTGATCCGCCACCAACGACTCAGCCATGCCTTTTTGCCACCGGCGCTGTTGAGCATCCTGCCGCTGGATCAGTTGCAGGTCCTCGATCATGTGATGACCGGTGGCGATGTTTGCGAACCCTACGTGATCGAGCAACTGACCCGCCAAGGCAATCTCTACAACCTCTACGGCCCGACCGAAGCCACGGTGCTGATCACCGCGCGGCAACTGCGCCCCGGCGACAACAACCGGACACTCGGCGCACCGATTGCCAACAGTCAGGTGCTGATCCTCGATGAGGACTTTCAACCGGTGGCCGAGCACACCGTCGGTGAGTTGTACATCGTCGGCCCGGGGGTATGTCTGGGTTACCTGAACAACCCGCAGCAGACTGCCGAACGTTATCTGAACCTGAGCCTGCCAAACGGCCAGAGCTTGCGCCCCTACCGCTCCGGCGACATGGCCAAGTGGACCTGTGACGGTATCGAGCTGTGCGGACGGCGAGACAATCAGGTGAAGATTCGCGGCTTTCGGGTCGAGCCGGAAGAGATCGAACGCTGCCTGCGCGACAGTCAGCTGTACCGTCAGGTGGCGGTGGTCATCGACCGTCATCGACGGATTCTGGCCTTTCTCGCGCAGCCTCAGGAAGAGCGACCCGGTGCTGCTCGCGAAGCCTTGAAAGCTCACGCGATGCAGTTTCTGCCGGACTATATGCAGCCGACCGTATGGACCGAACTGGCGAGAATGCCGTTCGCCAGCAACGGCAAGGTCGACCGCAAAGCGCTGTTGGAACTGCCCGTCAACGTGACCGAAAACAACCAGCGGCGTTTGCCTGCCAGCGCCGATGAAGCGCTGCTACTGAATATCTGGGCCGAGCTGCTGGAGCTGCCCGCCAGCGACATTTCCACCGACGAAAGTTTCTTCAATCTCGGCGGGCACTCGATCTTGCTGTCACGCATGTTGCTGCGTTTGCGTGAGGAGTTCGGCCGCAGCATCTCGATCAACCGCTTCATCGAACTGCCGACGATTGCGAAGCTGGCGACCTTGGTGCGCGGCTCCGGGACCGAGGAAGTGCTAAGCGAAAAAGCCCTGGCCGATGCCTTCCGTGAACTGGATATCGAGCCGCTGCCGGTCAGCCGAATGGGCGATGTACACAAGGTGATCATCACCGGCGCCAACAGTTTTGTCGGTGTTCATATCGTCGAAGCGCTGCTGGCCTGGGGCGCCAGCGAAGTAGCGTGCCTGGTGCGCGATGGCGGCGGGCAATCGGCGGCGCAACGCTTCGCTGATGCGTTGCGGGAAAACCGGTTGGAGCATCTGGACTTGAGCCGGGTGCGGGTTTACGCGGCGGACATCACTCGTCCGCAACTGGGGCTCAGCGAAGATGTTTACGCACGGCTGGATCGCGAGTTCGGCGCATTGGTGCACAACGCCGCCAACGTCAATCACGTCCTCGATTATGAGTCGTTGGCGCGGGATAACGTCGAGCCGATTTTCGAGTGCCTGCGTTTGTGTGAAGGGCGCAGCAAGAAGATCTTCAACTTCGTCTCGACGCTCTCGGCGTCCAGCACGATTTCCGACGATGGCCGGGTCCTGGAATTGCCCGCCGCGCAGACACCGCCGATCTACATCAAGAACGGCTACAACCTGTCGAAATGGGTCGGCGAGCGGATCCTCGAACGGGCTCGCGAGCGTGGGGTGCGGGTCAATCTTTATCGCCCCGGCAACATCAGTTTCAACAGCCTCACCGGTGTCTGCCAACCCCACAAGAATCGCTTGATGCTGATGCTCAAGGGGTCGATCCAGCTCGGCCAGGTGCCGGAATTCGCGTTGAACTTCGACCTGATGCCGGTGGATTTCCTCGCCCGTTTCATCGCCTTCCACGCCAGCCGTTACCAGGCCGAAAAAGCGGTGTTCAACCTGCACAACCCCGAGCCGCTGAGCTGGGATTGCTACGTGGCGTCATTTCGCGAGGCCGGTCGGGAGTTCGCCATGGTCAGCGTCGCCGACTGGCAGCAGCAACTGGGCCGCGTCGACAGCGATAACGCACTGTTTGGCGTGCTGGGCTTCTACCTCAACGGCTTCGAAGAAGACATCGGCGACATCTCGATGATCGGCCACGACAACGCCCAGGCCGGCGTCCGGCAGATGGGCGCGCACTACCCGGAAAAATCCCCGGCGCTGCTGCGGCGCGGCTGCGACTACCTCAAAGAAATCAATTTCATCTGATTCACCCTACCCCTGCACGGAGCAAAACCATGAAGACTCTGCAACCCGATACCCTGATCAAAAACCCTCACGGCTGCCACGTAACTTCTTCGGTGGAAGTACCGGCCGATGCAACGCAAGTCTGGGCGGTGGTCGGTAATTTTGCCGGCTTCGACCAATTCATTCCGGCGCTGTCGCACATCGAGATGACGGGCGAAGGCGTGTCGTCGCTGCGCAAGAAATTCTTCAAGGACGGCAACCTGGTGGTCGAGCAACTCAACTCCCGGGATGACCTGGCGCTGAACATGACCTGGACGACGATCTACAACACGCTGGGCGTGGCCAATTTGTGGGCGGCGATGAGTGTTGAGTCCTTGGGGGCGAGCAATTCGCGGGCGACTTGGACCATCATCGCCGAACCGGCCCAGGGCGGTGCCGAGGCACTGCCGGGGTTCAAGGCGTTTGTTCAGGGGTTTGCCGATGATGCGATGGGGAATGTGTTGAAGCTGTTTGTGTAAGGCTTCGGTTCAGCGGTGACTGATCTACCGCTATCGCGGGCAAGCCCGCTCCCACATGGTTTGTGTCGTACACACATCCCCTGTGGGAGCGGGCTTGCCCGCGATTGAACGATAACGCGGTAGAACTGACCTCAATCAGATCTTGAAACTATCAACCAACTGCTTCAACCGATTGGCCTGCTGGGACAGTGCATCGCAATCCTTCAATGTTTCATTGAGGTTGGCCACGCTCTGCTGGTTCAGCAGGTTGATCTGGTTGACGTCGACGTTGAGGGTTTCCACCACTGCAGTCTGCTCTTCGGTCGCTGCGGCCACCGACTGGTTCATGCCGTCGATTTCGCCGATGCGCTGGGTCACGCTGACCAGTCGCAGGCCGGCCTGGTTCGCCACTTCGACGCTCTGTTCGCTGGAAACCTGACTGGCGTTCATGGTGGTTACCGCTTCGCGAGAACCGATCTGCAGCGAGCTGATCATCTTGTGAATCTCTTCCGCCGATTCCTGGGTGCGATGAGCCAGGTTGCGCACCTCGTCCGCCACCACCGCAAAACCACGACCGGCCTCACCGGCACGTGCCGCTTCGATGGCCGCGTTGAGCGCCAGCAAGTTGGTCTGCTGGGAGATACCTTTGATCACATCGAGAATGTGGCCAATGTTGTCGGTGCTCGCGTTCAGGGTTTCGATCTGCGTGCAGGACAGGCTGATTTTTTGCGACAGCTCAGTCATGGCCAGGATGGTTTTTTCCACCACCTGACGGCCGTCATCGGCCTGCTCGCTCGCGCCGCTGGCGTGTTGCGAAGCATCGGCGGCGTTGCGGGCGATTTCCTGGGTGGCGGCGCCCAATTGGTTGATCGCCGCGGCCACACTGTTGGTGCGGGCGCTTTGTTCATCGGAGCCGAGGATCGAGGCGTTGGACGATGCCATTACCCGTTGCGACAGGTCATGAACCTGACGGGTCGCCGAGGACACTTCGGAAATCGACGCGTGAATCCGCTCCACGAATTGGTTGAAGGAGCCGCCCAATTCGCCGAACTCGTCTTTGCTTTCTACGACCAGACGACGGGTCAGGTCACCCTCGCCCTGAGCGATGTCCTGCATTGCACGGCCCATTGTGGTCAGCGGACGCATCAGCACGCTGATCAGCAGGCTAAGCAGCACCGCGATGGCAGTCACGGCAATAAACATCGCGATCAGCGCCGAGGTGCGGAACTGGCTCAGTGGTGCGTAGGCCTTGGCCTTGTCGATCGACAGACCGACATACCACTCGGCATTCGGCAAACCACTCACCGGAGCGAATGAGAGGATGCGGTCCTGCTTGTTCAGCTCTACTTCCTGGATGCCTTTCTCGATGCGCACACTGGAACCCGGGTAGATGTCTTTCAGGTTCTTCATCACCTGATCCTTGTCCGGGCTGACGATCACCTGACCGTCGGCGCTGACGAGGAACGCATGACCGATGCCACCGAAGTCCACCGAGTTGATGATCTTCACCAGGGTTTCCAGACTCAGGTCGCCGCCGACGACGCCCAGCAGCTCGCCGTTCTTTTTCACCGGCATGGCGATGGTCACCACCAACCCGCCGACCGATGCCATGTAAGGCGGGGTCAGCATGGTCTTGTCGGCGACCACGGCTTGTTTGTACCAAGGGCGCTGACGCGGATCGTAGCCGTCCGGCATCTTCGCGTCAGGGCGCTGGGTGAACACACCATTGGCCTGCCCGACGTAGGTGAACTGGAAGTTCGAGGTGAGGGCAGGTTGGTCGACCAACCCCGGCAGATCGGCATTGGCGCCTTGATGAGCGACGTTCTGCGCGAGGTTTTCCAGGACCAGCACGCGGCCACTCATCCAGTTCTGCACGCTGCTGGCGGTCAGGTCGCCCGCTTGCTCAACGGAAGATTCAATATTTTGCCGAATGGTGTTTCGCTGCAGATAGTCGTTGTACAAAGTGAACAACGCAAAAGCCAGCACCACGACGCCTGAAGCGGCCAGCAGAATTTTATGGCTGAACTTGAGATTCATTTCATGGGACTTCTTATGCAAAAAGTGGGGATGCGTTCCGGATTGCAACATTCCATGTAACAGCGCAGACGGCCTTCTGGAGCCGCTCTACTTTGGTGCACGCATGTCTCATCAGTCTGTCGGCACGAGTGGGAGAAATCTTAGGGATTTGTACGAAAACCGTCAGATACCCGCCGAACGGCGGTGGCACCGACTCGCTTTATTCGCAAGCAACGGGGCTGGACAAGCAGGAGATTCCCGAACCTGCCCGGGAGATCACGCACATTAGCGTGCAGCAGAATGGCGGATGACCTGCAGTTGCCGGTGTAGCGAGCGCTTGATCATTTGCAAGCGCAGGAGAGGGCGGCGCATGGCGCCAAGGTGTAGCCAGTACAGATCACCCCCACGCAGAGCGTGGGAGTGATCAAGACCTACAGAAACTCAATCAAGCATTCGGGCAAGGCACCGGTGCCCAGTCGCCCAGGTCCGCGTTCTTGCACATGCTGTTGACCTGAGTGGTGCCGGCGCTGGCGACCTGCTTGCTTTCATCCTGTTTGACCTTGGCGGTCTGCAGGGTTTTCTCGGTGCTGACCGCTTCTTTCGGTACGGTTGGCAGCACCGGTTTTTTCGCCGGCTTCACCGCTTTTTTGCTCTTGGTCGGCGCCACGACCGGCGTGGTATCGGCGGTTGCCACAGTGACTACGTCAGTGCGCTGCACGCCTACTTGCTGCAGGTCTTTTTCATAGGCCTGGGTGTAGTTGTTCAGGTCTTCGCTGGCTTTACCGTTAACCGCGACGATCAGGTCGTTGGACTCTTTGAGGCCAGCGACGATTTCTGCCAGGCGCTTGCGGCCTTCGGTGTCGTTGACGGTCTTGGCCTTGCGGTCGGCGACCAGTTTGGTGAACGCGTTCTGGTAGCACTGCTGCGAAGTCTTGGCGTACGCGGTGCTGCGGTCGATGTCGGCGGCACTTTTGTTGACGTCGGAGGCGTAGGACGCGATGCGCTGGTTGTCATCGGCGATCTGCTTCTGGCGCTCGGTGTAGTAACCGGCCGCGCCGCCCGCCACGGCACCACCCGCTGCACCGATGGCGGCGTTGCGGCCACGGTTCTCGGAGTCGGTCAGGGCGCCCAGCAGTGCACCGCCGACAGCGCCGACGGCCGCGCCAGTGACGACCGACTTGGTCATGTTCGAATCAGTGGCGCGCAGGTGTTGCACCGGCTCGTAGCAGTTGGGGTAGTACTCGACCTTGGTGCTCGAGGCGACCTTGGAGGTCGGCGATGTCGCGCAACCGGTCAGTACGGTGCTGAAGCCGACGGCCATCAGCAGCAAGTGACGCTTGGAAAGCGAAGCAAAAGGTTTACGGGAGGAAAGCATAGTTGTGTTCTCTTTTAAGTTTGACCAGCTCAGCACGGCCCACCGCCGCCTGAGTCCCTTCCAAGCTCGCTGTACAACGAATGATCAAGACCGCTGAGCGTTCGATGCGAGCAATTCCTTCAATATCGCCGCTGGGTCGGCTCGTCGTTGCTGACGATAATCACCGACATGGCGAACGAATAACGTTGCGCGCGTTACCAGGCTCTTGCCCAGTACCGGCTTGCGCTCCAACTCTTCCTTGATGCGTTGAAATTGCGCCTGGATCACGGCATCGGTGTAGCGCGTGCCAGTCGCCAGGTTGTCGATATAGATCGCCACCGCGCCGTCCAGCGCGCTGCGGCCATTGTCGATGGCGGTAGCGAACAGCTTGGCGCTGGCCTCGTCCCTGGCGTCCACGGCCTGTTGGCGACTCTTCTGCAAATTGGTCAGGCGAATGTTGTAGTTGTTGATGGTCTCGGCCACCAGGGCCGCCGACTGGATCAGGTTGCCGGCCGCTTCTTCACGCTGCTGGGCGATGAGCGAGACGTTGCGCTTGAGCTCTTCGTTGACCAGCCCCAACTCGGCTTGCAGGCGCGGGTCGACGCTGGCGGCAATGATGCTGTCCAGGCGTTTGGTCGGGTCCTGGGCGTCGTCGATGGCATCGGTCAGCGAAGCCAGCCGACCTTCTTTCTGCCATTGGGCAAACAGCTCCTTGTAGCGCGAACGTGGCGCCGACAACGCGCCAATCGCGACCCGGAACCCGGTAGTTTCGTTGCTTTGCTCGGTGCCGTCGGCGGCGAACAGCGGGTACTCGCGACGCATCCCGGTAAACAAGGTGCCCTCGCCTTCCAGATAGTTACCGCCCTTGACCACGAAGCCGCCATAGGTGCCTTGGCGGCGTCCGGAATGCACAAGCTGGAAGGACTCCTGGACCATCTCGGCGGCGTTGCCGATCACGTCGAACAGGCCGATGGGGTTTGGCAGTTTGGTACCGATCGGCATCAGGCGCGCTGCCTGGCCGGTGCCGCCGGCGACCTGATTGAAGACTGCCCAGTCCGCCAGGGGCCCATCGCTTTCGCTGCCTTCCAGACGCCGGGGAAACAGACGCCCTTCCAGGTCCTGACGGCTAATGGCCTGCCCGCCACGGGCAGCAAATTCCCACTCGACCTCGGTCGGCAAACGCACAAAACCCAGCCCGCCCTCTTCCGCCGAGGTACCACGACCGCTCACCGGTAGCAGGTCCTTGTGGTATTTCATCAGCCAGGCGCTATACACCGCCGAGAAGCGTTCGGCCTCGAAGCGCGACAATTTCACCTTGGGCAAACGCCCGGCCATGCCTTGCGGCGCCTCGGCTTGCAATGCCTCGCAGGCCGGCGCCGGCTCGCCGCTGGCCAACGATTGCGCCTGGGCCATGACCTGGGCGTATTGACGGGCGGTGACTTCGTATTTGCCGATGAAATAGAGCATCGGTTTGAGCGGGGTCTTGGCGTCCGTCTTGGGCATCAACGGCGTGATGGTCTTGCCCCAATCCTTGGGCAGATCCTTGAGGGTGAACTGGCCGTTGATAAAGTCCCGGCGGTAACCGGAGATGAACGACTGTTGATAACCGGCCTCGCCCTCACTGAATGGATAGCCGAGACTGATCTCGCGGTCGTCCAGAGTGCCCTGCGCCAGGATGTAGACGTAACGGAACACCATTTGCCCTTCGCACGGCAGCGGCAGGCTGATGTCATCGGGCAGCGGCTTGGGGTTGTCCAGTTTGTCGGTGCTTTCATCAGCCCAGACCATGCTGGCCAGGCTCAGCGCCACAGCGGCGCCCAGTAACTTATACATCTCGGATTCCTTCAAACGCCTGGATACGCGCTACTCGCCAGCCACCACAGACTGCCGCCACGGCGCTGACGCCGAGCACGGCCGCCAGGGCCAACGCGTAGTGACGCGCCAGCAGATGGCTGGCGTACTCACCCGGCATCTGCGCAAATAAATGGTTCAGACCCGATTGCGCCAGGCCATACAGCCCGGCACTCAACAGGGCAGCAAGGCCGGCGCTGTACAGCGCCTGCACCACCACAAACAACAGCAATGCCGCCGTGGAAAACCCCAGCAGGCGCAACACCGACAACTCTCGGCGCTTGCGCTCGACTGCCGCCAACGCACCAGCAAAAATCGCCGCGAACGCTCCCGCCAAGGCCAACCCGGCGATGATCCAGAACACGATCGACAGGTTGCGGCTCAGCGATTGCACCTGGGCGATGGTCTGGGCCTGGGTCGAGACCAGCAGATTCTGTGCAGCGAAGTACTGACGCAGCGGCTCGACATCCTTGAGGTTGCGGGCATACAGGCGAAACGCCGGATACACCCGCTGCTCCGTCACGCCTACCGCATCACCTGGCCAACCGAACGCTGGCACGGCGCGACCATCCCGGTAATCTTCAGCCGCTTCCAGTAACGTCAATGAGGCGAACAATCCGTCCCGTGCGAAGGCTTCCAGCGGCAGAACGTGCAGCACCTGGACGCGAGTGCGCTGTGCCTCGCCACGACCAGCCACCTGCCGACCGAAACTGGCTTCCAGCCAATCACCGGCCTTGGCCCCGAGCTTTTCAGCGGCGGTCTGGCTGAGCAGCACCTGATCCAGCCCTTGGGGCACCGGCAGACTGCCGAGCAAGGGGTCGTTGGCGGCAGTGGGGATCATTTCGACGGTCACCGTCGAAGCGCCAGTGGTCAGCTCCGCCGTCGCAGCAATCTGCCGGGTGCGCGGCAAGGCGAAAGCCACGTCGCTGCGCTGGCTCAATTGTTCGATAAACGCGGCACTGAACCGACCGCCACCCAAGGGAATGATTTCCCGCGTGGCCGGGTCGTTTTCCAGGCGCTCGGTCAAGCTGCTGACCAGGCCGAATTTCAAGCCGAACAGCACCAGCAGCGGTGCGACCACCGCCACTAGCGCCAGTACCGAACAAGCCGACAGCCACGCATCGTTGCGGTAATCCTGCCAGGCCAGGGAAGCCACCAGCGCGCTGCGCATCAGCAGGCCTCCCCGAGAACGGCGGTGACACCGCCATCGATGTCGCGATGACAACTGATGCGCCGCACCTGCAAACCGCTGGCGCGGGCCAGTGACTCGTCGTGGGTGGCGACGACGCAGCACACGCCATGTTCGCGGGCCTGGGTCACCAGCAACTGCATCACGCGCTCCGCATTCAGCGGATCGAGGGCGGCGGTCGGTTCATCGGCCAGCAGCAGATTCGGTCCATGGGCCAGGGCGCGAGCGCAACTCACCCGCTGCCGTTGGCCGACAGACAAGTCACCCGGTTTTTTGCCCAATTGATCGGTGATATCCAATGCCCCGGCCAAGCGATCCACACTGCCGTCGTCTTTCAAGCCGAGCAGTTTGCGCGACAGGTCGATGTTGCCGCGCACGTCCAGAAAATCCAGCAGGCCACCGGTTTGCAGCACGTAGCCCAAGTGCCGGCGGCGCAGGTCCGCCAAGGCACTTTGCGCCTCTGCGCGCCACAGCCCGGTAATGTCCGTTCTGGTTTGGCCGAGCGCAAAATCAAACTGCCCGGCCTGGTCCGGAGCCAGCACCAGCGCCAGCAAATCGAGCAACGTGCTTTTGCCGCAGCCACTGGGACCGACCACCGCCAATTGTTCACCGGCATGCAGTTGCAGCCGTGGAATCACCAGGCTGTAACGCTGGCTGCCGACGCCCCGGTGTTTGTGCACTGCGCTCATGTTCAGCATCACGGCAGCGTCGACAACGGAACGCGGTACAAGGCATCACCCGGTTCGGCATCGCCGAAACGCACCCAGTTAGCCAAGTCGTTATGGAAGGTTTCGTAGAGGCGGATCTTCGAATCCAGCTCGTCGATAAAGTCCTCCTGCTCGGCCACGCTCAGCGAAAGCCACAAATCCTGGGTCATGTTCAGCGACTTGCTGCGGTAAGGCAGCCCCTCCAGGTACTCACCCAGAACCCCGCCATCGGCCAGGTTGCCACCCTTGCGCAAGGCCGAAGGATCGCGGCTCATGTAGGCACTGGCGCTGGCGATTTCCTGGAAGAAATTCTTCGGCGAGGTCTGGGTCTTGCGGGCGGCATCAACGATCAGTTTCAGCGATTGCTGCAAGTCGTTGAGCTGCAACTTGGTCAGCATCACGCACACCTGGAACGCCGGCAGCGCCGGGTTGGTCAGGTCGCGGTCGGCGGTCCAGGCGCTGACCAGTTGCGGCGCCTGGCTGGCGGCTTTACGCCCCAGAAAATCCATGTGCATCGCGTAACCGACGGCCGCCGATTTGTCAGTCAGGCTCGGCGCGGCGCTCAGCAGCGGCACGGTTTGCGGTTTGTTGCCACGCACCTGATGCACCAGGTCGGCAAACACCGAACCGATCTCGTCCACCCGCTCACCGAACTTGCGCACATCGGCGCCCGGCACCGGAATGTACAGGTCGCCGATCTGCGGGTTGGCGTCGGCGGTCAGGGTGCGATATTGGCTTTGCGCACCGCCATGGGTTTTCTTGCCGGCATCGCTGAGCAGGTGCAAGGCGTAGATCTTGATCTGCTTGCCCAGCGCGGCTTGGCGCACTTCGGCTTCGTTCATTTGCGTGGCGGCATACGGGTCGTTCTTGCGCAAGGCACCGGCATCGGTGACCAACAGGATCAAGCGCCCGCCATAGCCGGACCAGTCCATGCCCTCGACCGCTTCCATCACACCGGCAAACGCATCTTCGTTGAACGAATGGCTGGAGACCGTGGACGCCTTGACCTGCCGTGCCAGGTCCATGAAGCGCTGTGGGTCGCGGCCCTGTTCCAGGGTGATCAAGGTTTTGGCGACGTATTCCAGGCCCGGGGTTTTCTGCGTGCTGCTGCGAAACCCCACCAGGCCGAAGTTGACACTGTCCTGCTCGCCCCGCTCGGCGATGCGGGTTTGCAGTTGGTGTACGACGTCGCGAACCTGATCGATGTAGGGCTGCATGGACACCGTGGTGTCAACGACCAATACCACGGCGGTGCGGAACGCGTCGGCGTTAGCGGTAGTAATTGGCGTGTTGTTGGCAGCGGCCTTCGGAGCATCACCGGGGTCGATGGACGCCACGTTCAGCAACTGCACCGACTGGCCGTTTTCATCGAAACTCTCGCGCGAATCGAAAATCGGCAACAGGTAAAACTGGTTTTGCGGCACCGCGCTCGCAGCCGGTTCCAGGGCCAGTACCTGCTGGTTGTCTTCGCGATTCTGCTGGGCCTTGAGCAGCAGGTTTTTGGCTGCCGACGGATCGGCCAGCAGCTTCTCCACGTCGCCGGGCTGACGCAGGAACATCACCGGCGCACGGCCGGAGCGTTCGGTGAATTTAAGTACCAGGCTTTGCTTCCAGTCGCTGACTTGAGCGGCCGGCAACCAGCCGTCACTGCGCCCGTCGGTGGCGGCGCCGACACGCAACCACGCGCTGCCATCAACCTCTTTGCGCTGATAGACGTAAAGCACCGAAAACGCCGGCAAGGCCTTGTCGGGCGTGCCCCCCGGGTCGCTGGCGAGTTTCGCCCCCGGCTTGCTGAGCACTCGCTGGAACAAGGTTTTTTTGCCGGCCATCAGCAGCGGCCGCTGACCGCCATCGACCTCCGTTGCCACGGGGGGCTTTACGGGTGGCGCCACGGTCGGCGGCGCACTGGCCGGCGGTGCTGAAACCACCGGCACCTTGGCGTCGGCTTCGACGTCACCGGACAGCCACCAATAACCCGCGCCGCCCAAGGCCAGCGCCACGGCCACCGCGACGGCGGCGAGTGCAAACACCGGCCCCTTTCGCTGTTCCGAGACCGTGGACGACGGCGTCGGCTTCACAGTCGGCGGAACAGGCTTGTGTATAGGCTTGGATCGAGGTTGTGGCTGCGCGGGGCCGGTCGGTATATCGATGGACACCGGCGTCAGTCCCGCCAGGTCATTGCTCACCGCAATCGGCGATACCGGAATGGGCAATGGCCGGATGGTGGTCGCTTCAACCGACTCCCGAGGCAGATTATCCAGCGCCTGCAACAGCGCCGCTGCATCCGGAAAACGCTCGGCCGGATCCTTGGCCAACAACTTGCGCAGCACTTCTTGATAGCGACCGTGGTGCACCGGCAACTCCGGCAACGGTTCGGTCAAATGCGCCAGGGCCGTGGAGAGCGCGTCATTGCCGGTATACGGCAGTTTGCCGACGAGGATTTCGTAGAGCACCACGCCCAAGGCATAAAGGTCGGCCCGGCCATCAATATCCTGGCCGCGCGCCTGTTCCGGGCTCATGTAGCTGGGCGTACCGACGGCGAAACCGGCCTGGGTGAACTGGGTGCGGTCATCCATGGACTTGGCGATGCCGAAGTCCGAGAGCACTGCCGTGCCATCGGCACGGAACAGAATGTTCGCCGGTTTGACATCGCGATGAACCAGCCCCAACCCATGGGCGTAGCCCAGGGCCGAGGCGATCTGACGGATATAGATCAGGCCCTGCTCCGGCGTCAGGCCGGCGGCGATGCGCTCCTTGAGCGTGCCGTTGGGCAGGAATTCCATGGCCATGTAATACAGCTCACCGACATGGCCGATGTCATGGATGGTGACCGTATGCGGGTGAGACAGGCGCGCCAGGGTTTTGCCTTCGCGCAGGAAACGCTCGCAGAAACTCGGGTCGGCCGCCAGCGCGGCGGCCATGACCTTCAATGCCACCTTGCGTTCCAGCGAGCGCTGGGTCGCCAGGTAAACGCTGGCCATGGCGCCTTCGCCGATCTCATCGCCGATGTCGTAGCCCGGGATCAGAATGTTCAGGGTGGGGTTCATGAAGGCACCTTCACGACGATGACGGTGATGTTGTCCGGAGCGCCGCGCATCAGGCCCAGGGACACCAGGCTGCTGGCGATTTCCCCGGGGTCGTCGTGGCCCAGCACCTCGGCGATTTCATGGTCCTCGACGGTCTTGGTCAGCCCGTCGCTGCACAACAGGTAGCTGTCGCCGGGCTTCAACAGCAACTCGACCTTCGCCAGCTCCAGCTGTGCCTGGACCCCGATGGCGCGGGTGACAATATTGGACCGCGGATGCACCCGGGCTTCGGCTTCGCTGAGCAGGCCACTGTCCTGCAGATCCTGAACGTAACTGTGGTCCCGCGAGATGCTTTCGAGCAGGCCGTCACGCAGGCGATACAAGCGGCTGTCACCCGCCCACAGGCACACCCCGCGCAAGTCGCGCGCCGCCAGCACCACCACCGTGCTGCCCATCATGGTCACGCCGCGGTTGGCGGTTTCTTCACGCACGGCGGCGTTGACCCGCAGCAGGTCGGTTTTCAGCGCCGCGACGTATTCATCCAGCGAGCGGCCCACGGCAATGCTACGCAGACTGTCGACGATCAGACTGCTGACGTAGTCGCCCGCCGCGTGCCCACCCATGCCATCGGCGACCACCCACAGGCCGTTTTCCGGCCGGTCCAGGCAGGCATCTTCGTTAACCTGGCGGACCATGCCGACATGGCTCTTGCTTGCAGACTTGAACGTCTTTCCAAGGCTTGGACACATCTACACAACACCTTCTTGGCCGAGCAAAAATTGCGCAAAATCAGCGGCGGCCGGCAATCCCTGGCACCGCAACAAACCGGGCGCGATGCGCTCCGAACCCTGACCCCACCACAGGCTTGCGCCTTCGCAGGCCGACTCGGCGAGCGCATACATCCGCCGTTGCGGGTCGCTGCCATCGAAGCGATGCAGGCTGGCGAATCGGCTGCTCGGGGTGCGTGGGAGATACATCGGGCTGCCCAAGGTCTCCAGCTGCGCGCCGAAGGCTTCGAAACTGGCCTCCACGTTCAGCGTACTCAGCAACAGGTTCTCCACCCGCTCAAACCAATCATCCGCTCCGCCGACCACCGATGCCGGGTCCGCATCCGGGTCCAGCAGCACCGCGACGGTCAGCGGAAAATACCGGCCAACCCGATCGATGCTCGGCATCACCACGCCGACCGCAGCGTCCGGCCCGCACACGCCAGGCGCGACCATGAAGCGCCACAAGGGACTGACCAGATAGGCGTCCAGCCAACGCTCGCCGAGGCTCGTCTGGCTGGCGAGCAGGCCAGCCGCGAGCCACGAATCCCAGGGGTCGATAAAACTCTTCGGCAAGCCACGGCTGACAAAGTCCCCGCGACTGGCCAGCTTTCCATAGAAGCCCGGGGTGCTCATAACCGCTCCGGCAGGCTGAAACCGTTGAGCACACGACTCTTGAACGGGTTGAAGGCGCTGTTGGCCCGCAGCTCATAAGAGACGCTGGCGCCATCGACCCGCAGCCGCAGGTTGAAGCGGTCCGGCGAGTTGCCGGCGGTCAGGTCTGATTGCTCCAGCAGACGGAACCAGGCCCAAGGCCCGTCCAGGGTGATGCCCGAACGACCGCTGGCTGAAGGCGGCATGATCGAAATCCGCACCACGCCGATGCTGCCGGGGTTGGGCCATTGCATGGAGGTGGGGCGGCTCGGACCGTGGTCATAGCTCAATTGCTGGCCATCGAGGTCGAGCAAAAACTGGGTGATGGTGGCGTCCATCGCCACGGGCTTGAGTTCGAAGCGCACCATCGGCTGGGTGCCGCCGGAACGGAAAAACGCATCCCGGATGGTCGCTGCCCGCTGGAAGGTTTGCAGCACGCCCGGGGCGATGCCGAGCTTCTGTGCGGCACCCGGTTGCCAGCGCCAGGCCTGGGTCGAGGTATCCACGTACGGCTGCAGGTATTTGCGGAAGTAGTTATCCATCACCCCGCCCACGCCGAAGAACTGGCCGAAGTCGTCCAGGGTTGCGTCCCGCGCACTGCCCGGCGACATCGGGTAACGCCCGGCCAGGGACTGGCGATAGATGTTCACCACTTCGCTGGTCCAGGCCGCGTTCAGTTGATTGCGTACCCCGCCCATCATGCTGTTGGTGGTGGAGTTGACCACCGACTTGACCAGGCCCTGCACCAGCGGCGGCTGACGTTCAGCGTTAAGGCTGACCCGTGTCGCGGCCGCTGCGGCCTGGTTCTTGGCTTCGCCGAGCAAGGCGTCGCCGCTGGCGCCGACCATGGCGCTGACCTGCACATACAGGGCGTTCATGTCGGCCAGCAGACCGTCGATAGCCGCCGGCTCGCCTTCGTTTTTGCTGACGATGCTGTTGAGTTCGGCAAAATGCGCGGTGATGGGATCTTCACTGGCATCCGGGGTGTTTTGTGTCGCCTGCTCCTGGCCGAGCAAGGTGCCCAAGCGCTCCTTGAGCTTGTCGACCCCGCCCTCCACCGGTGCGCCCTTGGCGGCCAGCAGACGTTCTTCCTGTTGCAGGTCGGTTTCCTTCGCCACTGCTACCAGCAGTTTTTTCAACGGCGAGGTCGGGCCGGAAATCACCCGCAGCACATCGGCGGCCTGGGCCACGCTGGTGATCGGCACAAAGTCGATATCAGCCAACAAGGCATCCCACTGGCGCTGGTAATCCTGGAAATACAGACGGCGCACGTCGGCGGCCAGACTGGCGACGTTCTGTTGTTCTGCCTGGTCGCGACCGAGCACCCACTGCTCCTCGGCCAAGGTACCGGTCTGGCTCAGGCTGGTGAGCAAAAACCCTTGGCGGTAACCCTTGGCGGTGAAGAAACCACTCAAGGGTTCGCCCAGCGGCTTGCCGCTCTTGCGGCTGAACACCAGCGCGGCATCACGCCCGGCCGCCTCGTTGATCCGAAAGTCCGGGATGCCGTCCGGCAGTTTCTGCCGCTTGACCCGGTCATAGACGCGCTGGGCCACCGGCAGCTGCTGCAACTGTCGGCGCAGGTCGTCGATCAGGCGCGGGTCCAGACGTGCGGTGGGCGGATGGCGCTCGAACAGTGCCTGCAAATGCTCCCCGAGGGCTGCGCGCTGCTCTGCCGGCAAGTCGCGCGGCAGGCTGCGATCCCAATCCAGGGCGATCCACGCCTTGATGAAGTCGGCATCGTAATGCTCGCTGTCGGCGAGCATCAGGTAGGCCTTCAAGCCTTCGTAAAGGAAGTCCGAATTGCCGCCGCCGTGCAGTTGCTCTTCGATGCGCGTGAGCAAGCGTGGCGCGAAGACCGCGATCAACAGCTTGCGATAGACGCTGCCAGACTCGGCTTCAAGCATGTCGCCCTGATACAGGCCCAGGCCTTCGGCCCAGCTCGGCGCGTCGTCGGCCAAGTGCTTTACCGCGTTGAGCAAGGGCAATACCGCCAGCACCTCCCGTTGTGCCGGGCTGAGGTTCTGCACGGCCTGGCCCAGGGGCGCGACCTTCTGATCGACTTGCGCGATATACGCATGGTTGGCACGGTAGCTGACCCACCACAAGGTCCCGACCACCAGCACCAGAGCCACGGTCGAGGCCAGCACGCCCCGGGCAATCCACTTGCGCCGACGTTCGACTTTCGGGTTGACCCCCACCAGCCCACGCTCGGCAAAAGCCACGGCGCTGAAGAGTTTTTCGATGAAGTAACTGCGCCCGGTGCCGTTCTGGCGCGCCAGGTGCTGGCGGTCCAGGTTCATGCTCTGGGCCATGGAGCCGATCAGTCGGTCAATCGGGCTGCCTTCCTGGGTGCCGCTGGTGAAATACACCCCGCGCAACAGCACCCGCTCTTCAAAGGCGTTGGGTTTGAACACGCCCTCAAGGAAGCTTTGCAGGCAATCCTTCAACGCGCCGAACTGTTGCGGGAAGCCGTAGATCAGATCGCGTCGCGCCGGGTCGCGTTCCTGTTGCAAACGCTCCACCAAACGATCGTTGAGGCGCTGTTCCAGGCCGGTGAATTCGCTTTGCAGATGGGCCAGTGGGCTGTCATTGTTTTTGCCGTCGTCCAGGGCAAAGGTCATACCCCAGACTTGGGCCCGTTCTTCCTTGCTCAGGGTATCGAAATACTCCATGAACCCTGGCACCAGATCGAGCTTGGTCAGCATCAGGTAGATCGGAAAGCGCACACCGAGTTGCGTGTACAGCTCCTGGATACGCAGGCGGATCGCGGCGGCATGGGCGGCTCGCTCGGCGTCGCTGCCCAGCAGCAGGTCGGAGAGGCTGATGGCGATAAACGCGCCGTCGATCGGACGCCGGGCCCGCTGTTTTTTCAACAGGCCGAGAAAACCCAGCCACGCGGCTTTATCGACCGTCGCGTCGCTGTCCTGGGTGGTGTAGCGCCCGGCGGTGTCGAGCAGCACGGCCTGATCGGTAAACCACCAATCGCAATTGCGCGTGCCACCGACGCCACGGACCGCCCCGGCGCCCAACTGCGCCGCCAACGGAAAATGCAGCCCGGAATTGACCAGCGCCGTGGTCTTGCCCGAACCCGGCGGGCCGATGATCACGTACCACGGGAGTTCGTACAGGTTACGACGCTCGTCACCGCCCAGCTTGGCTTTCTTCAACAGCGCCAAGGCTTCGTCCATGCGCTGGCGCAGGGTTTCGAGTTCTTCTGCCGTCGCGATACTGGTAGGGTCCGGCGGGGTTTGCGCCGCCAGGCTGCGCATCACTTCGGCGGCCTGACGGCGAGCCTGGATGATGCGAAACACCCGATAGGCGATCCACACCGCGAACACCAGAATGATCAGCGCCCAGCGCCGGCCTTCGGGCACCAGGAACTCGAGCAGCGGCCCGACAAACCAGATGATCAGGCTCAGGGCGATCAACCCCAGCAATGGAATGACCCAGCGGATGATAAAACTGAAAAACGCCTTCACTCGACCCCCTCCGCCAACACTGTAATTTCGACCCGACGGTTGCGTGCGCGGCCCTCTGTTGTCGCGTTCGAGGCCAACGGTTCGGTGTCGCTGCGGCCTTCGGCGCTGAAGCGTTCCGGCTGGCCGGTTTTGGCCGAAAGGATTTGCAGCACCGAAGTGGCCCGCGCCTCGGACAAGGCCCAATTCGATGGAAACCGCAAAGTGGCAATCGGGCGATTGTCGCTGTGGCCGGTCACCCGGACCTGGCCCTTGACCTTGCGAACGGCATCGGCGATGCGCAGCATCAGCGGCTGAAAATTGTCGACGATGCTGGCGCTGCCCGAAGCGAACAGTTCATCGCCACGGATGGTCACCACTGAACGGTCAACGGCGTCTTCCACCGCTATCCGCCCGGCCTTGATTTCATCGGCAAGAAAGCCCGCCAGGCGCGGACGCTCGATCAGTTTCGGTTGCACCACCGGACGGTCGATGGCCTGCACCGGGATCTCACCCAGCGCATGGATATTTTTAAACACCGGCTCGGCATCGGCGGCCAGTTTCAAGCGCAGGCCAAACAGCAGTGCCAGCAGCAACGCCACGCCGATGGCCACGGCGATCCATGGCGGCATGAATTGCGCCAGCCGGTCGCGGGCCACGCTGACGCCACGCCAATGGGGCGACAGTTCACGCTCATAATCGCCACGGGCACTGCGGATAACCGCACTGGTGCGTTCACGCAAGGCTTCCAGTTGGCTGCGACCGTCGTTCATGACCCGATAACGCCCTTCGAAACCCAGGCACATGCACAGGTACAACAGCTCCAGCAGATACAAACGTTCGCGGGGGCTTTGCAGGCAATGTTCCAACAGCTGGAACACCTTCTCGCCGCCCCAGGCTTCGTTGTGCACGGTGATCAGCAGGCTCTGTTTGCCCCAATCGCTTGCTCCCCCCCACGGCGTACTCAACACCGCTTCATCCAGGGCGGTGCACAAGGCGTAACGGGCCAGCAACACATCGTTGCGCAACACGCCGGCAGCCTCGGCGCGCTCCTCGAACTGGCGCAGGTAGGCCAGTAATTGCGCCCGCAAGCTTGCTGGCGCCGGGTGGGCAATGGTGTTGCGCAAGCGAGTCAGCAAAGCCAGCAACGGGCCAGCGGCGCCCTCCAGGGGGTTGAGACCTTCGGCCGTGCCGATCAAAAGCGGCGCGGCCGGCATCGAAAGTGGCGCGGCCTGGGCGCGACCTGCCTCCGGGCGGACCGGGTCGGCACCACGGCCACCGGGTGTCGGCATGAATTGGGTACGATCGTCGTTGCTCATTGCGGTTTATCCTCGGATCGCCCAGAAAGCCAGGTTCAGCCCCGGGAATTGCCCCGCGATGTAGAACGCAAAACCGCCGGAGTTGGCCAGTTGCTGCCAATGCTCGCTGCCCCGGTCCAGTTCGTAATAAGTGGAGCCGGCGTGATACGGGATTTGCCGTGGCGCCACCGGCAGCGGCAGCAGGCCAATGCCCGGTAATTGCAGATTGACCAGATTGCGGATGTGCTCCACCGAGCCGACCTTGCTCTGTTGGCCGAAGTGGCTGCGCAGGGTTTCGGCGGGCACGTCGGCGCGCACCACCAGGATGAAGCTGGCGCTGTCGAGCAGGGACTTGTCGGCCAGCATCGCCACATGGACGCCGTAGGCTTTTTCGACGATTGGAATCGGCGTGGCCTTACTGTCGATCAGCATCGATAGCGCCTCACGCAGCGCCTGCATCACCGGCGCGAAACTCAGCGCCAAGTCATCGTGCTGGTATTGCGGGTATTCCTGGGGTCGCCGCCCGGAAGCGGTAAAGGTCGAGAACTCGCCGGCCAGACTCACCAGCTCGCTGTAGAACCGCTCCGGGTGCAACGGGCTCAACTGGCTCAAGTGCTGGATCAGCGGCTGGGCACGGTTGACCAGTTGCAGCAGCATGAAATCGGCAATTTCCGAGGCACCGCCGGCACCGGATGCCACCACCCGTCCGGCGAGAGCTTCGCCGCGCTGATGCAGCAGGCCCAACAGTTCGCTACGAAACGCGGCCAGGGGTTTGGAGGCGACCACGTCCAGCAGCGGCGGGATATAAGAGTCGTCGAGCACCAGGGCGCGGTCGGCGCGTTTCTCCTTGATACGCACCAGGCCGATGGCGGCGTAGTCGCTGATGCCATCCTGGGCGACCAATAATCGCAGCGCCCTCGAACCCACGGCCACCGGCGCCTGGTTTTCGAACGGCGCGTTGTCGTCCCGTACTTCGCGCACCTGGCTCACGTAGCGCGCAGCGCCCAGGGTTTCGCCTTCGTCGACGGTGTCTCGCGCACCGGCGCGCTTGAGCGGCAAAGCCAGGTACACCAAACCATCGCGCAGGTTGTCATCGACATTCAGCGGGCTCGGCGCCAGGTCATCCTGCGGAATGTTGAATGGCGTGCCGTCCGGCAACAGGCCCCGCGCCGAGATGATCGCCAGTTTGCCCTGGGCCAGCAGACCCTGGTCGATCAGCAATTCGGAGAAACCCCAGGCGCCGGCCGACAGCGGACGGCTCCGGGCATCGATGAGGTTCTCCAGGTAACGGTCATGCTGCTGGAAGTGCTGCGTTCCAATGAACATGCCTTCCGACCAGACCACACGATTGTTCCAGGACATGGGGGCTCCGATTGCTTATTGGGCAGGGCTGGATGGGGAAACCACGACGGCGCTGCGCACGGCGCGCACGTCGAGGCTGATCTGGTATTCGGTGTATTGGCGCGGCGGGACATTCATCACCGCACGCCACAACGACTGATCCAGCTCGCGATACCCCACCAGTACGCCGATATGGCGGGTGGCCGGGTCGAGGTCGCGTTGCAGGCTCAACTGCTGGCCGGGCTGGATCAGCACTTCGTCCTGATCGATCAAATCTGTGCCGAGCGTCGCCTGGGCCCGTTCGGCCAGTGCGAAATAATCGGAACGGCCGAAGGTGGCGGCGTTTTTCAATTCGAAAATACGCACCCGGACCGGGGCTGGCTGGCCAGTGGCGCCGGGGTTGAGCCCGGCAATGGCGTGAAAGTGCAACTCGACGGCGGCAGTGTCGGCCTCGGCCTCAGCCGCTTCGGGCTGGGGTTTGGCCGCATCCTTGGCACATGCGGTCAGCAGAAGCACGGTGGCGACTGCGAGTAAAAACCTGGGAATCATCCTGCGTCCTCAATGACGTTTCAGCTATCCGTTGTTCCGTTCTTTGCTATGAATGGCGCTATGCGATGGCGATGCTCAGCCGCGGCGCTGCCTTGTACTGTGTTCTTCGTAGGCGCGGCTGAATTCCCGACCGAACAGGTCCTGGAAATCCTCTTGGGCCTCGCGGGAAATATTGCTGTAGAGCTCGGTGAACTGCTGCCAGTACTGGGCCTGTCGCGAGCCACTGAAAATACTCGACAGGCCACCGGGCTTGCCCATGCGCTCTTCAAGTTGCGCCGGCTCGAAGCGCGCCAGCAGGTGCTTGATCGCAGCTTCCACGCCAGCCATCACCGCCAATTGGTGGGCACGCAAGTCATCGAAGCTGTCGCGCACGGCCAGGTCCGGCGCCATGAACGCCTGATTGCTGTGGCGTAACAGCAACAGCAACGCTTCATCGACGTTGGGAGCGAATTTCAGCGGGTTGTTTTCCACCGGTTGAATCATCGTCTGCTGAATGCGGAACTCGCCCTTGAGGCTGCTACGGGCGCGCAAGACATCGATCAGGCCTTCGACCATCAACCGATAGCTGCGGCCGATGCTTTCCATTTGCGCCTCAGCCTGGGCCTTGTCCAGGCGCACTTGATCCAGCCCGGCACCGCGCAGAAAGGCTTGCAACAGGTCGGGTTGAGAATTGTCGGCCGGGCTGACCGGATCGACCAGGCGTTCGACGACGGCCACGGGCGGTTCGCAACGGGGTGCCGGCTCGATCGGTACGCTGATGTGAGGTACGGCTGGCGGCGCAACCTCTGCAACAGGCAAAGGGGCAACAGCCACCGACGCAGGCTTGTCGCTGAACAGGTCCCAATCTTCCGGAATCACCGGGGCCGACACCAGCGGTGCAGGTCCGGCCACGGGCGTTGGGGTGGGGATCGGGGTCGGTGGGCGGAAGTCGTGCAGCTCGGCCGGGACATGGTCCGGCTGGGTGGCTGGCGGAACGCTGGTCGGTGTCAGAAAGTCGAACAGGTCCGGCATCGTGTCCATGGCCGATACGCCCTGAAAATGCGCAGGTGGTGTCACGGGCAACGACGTCGGCGAATTCACGACGGCGCCCTGACGCCCCATCAGGGCCTCAAAACTGCTGGACGAATCAGCGAAAGGATTGCCGTCGGTCACCGGCAGACTGAAATCAATACGCGCCTGGATTTCATAATCACCGATGCGAATAACTTCGCCATCTTGCAATGGCTCGCTGTTTCCCTTGCGCAGACGAATACCGGCCTTGACCAATTCCACACCATTAGTGCTGTTATCGGTTAAGTAATACCGGCCATCTTTATATTGAATACTGCAATGTTTGCCGGAAACCAAGCGCTCAGGGTCGGGCAATACCCAATCATTATCAGAGTTTCGGCCTATCGCCATCACACCCTGATTCATGGATTTCTCAGGGCACTGGCCAGGGGTAATTTTGTGATAACTAGTGATAGTCAAACACAGCGACATCTTGCCTCCTTGCTGAACACTTTGCGCGCGGACGAATCGGGATTCACTCCCGCCAGACTCGGTCCGACAACCTTGCAAACAACCTCGAAAACGGCTTTTTGCCAGCATGTTTGCTGATCTTAACCGGCTTGAATGACAAAAAACCTGCATCAGTGCCTGCCTCGACCCGTCGGTCGCGCGGGTTGTTAAGCACTTCACATCTGTCACACAGGGGAAATAGCTTACCTTGACAAGCCATAAGTACTACACCAAAAATAACAACTTCTTGAATAACAATGATGGCACTTTGAGATCGCTGCGTATCCAAAGGGCCATTACACTCAAGGAAACATGCGTAGTTCCACCTGGCGCTAACGTGTGAACTGCCCGACTCTGTCAGTCGGGCGATAGGGAGATCAAATTCAGTGGAAGTGCCTTTGTTGCTCGCCGCCGTTTCCGCGACTTCGCCCTGTGGCGAAGATCTGGAATACGACGCGGATTTTTTGCGCCTGGAACGCGATTCCCAAGGCCAGCCCGAGCGCAGCATGGGCGATTCGATATTGCCTGCCGCCCCCCCTGAATGGCGCAGCATCCAGCAGCAAAGTCTGGATTTGCTGCAGCGCAGCAAAGACCTGCGTATCACCCACTTCCTTTTGCAAAGCTCCCTTGCCCTCGAAGGCGTCACCGGCCTGGCCCGCGTCCTGACGCTGATCAGCGAGTTGCTCAAGCAGTACTGGGCCGACCTGCATCCGCGCCTGGATGCCGAAGACAACAACGACCCCACCGTGCGCATCAATGCCCTCGCCGGCCTGACGTCCGATACCACCATTCGCCTGCTGCGCGAAAGCATCCTGGCCCGTTCGCGAACCTTTGGTGCTGTCAGCCTGCGCGCCGCCGCCAATGCCAGCGGCCTGCAAAGTTTCCCTGACGAAAACCTCGGCGCCGAACAGCTCGCCGGGGCGTTCCTGGACAGCGATCCCGAACAACTGGAAATCACCCGTGCAGCTTTGCACGAGGCCCGCAGCGTCGCCGAGGCCATCGAGCAACAGATCAGCGAACAAATCGGTTCCGCCCAGGGCGTTGACCTTGGCCCGTTGAAGCAACCGCTAAAAATGGCCCTGCAGATTCTCGGCCAGTTCGCCCCGCAGAGCGGCGACAGCCCCCTGCCCGATTCCATCAGCGACGACAGTGCCGCGCCGGTTGAACACCCCGCCGTGCCGAGCACACCGCGCAGCACCGGCGAAATCAACAACCGCGACGACGTGCTGCGCAGCCTGGACCGGATTCTTGCGTATTACTCCCGTCATGAGCCCTCCAGCCCGCTGCCGGTGCTGTTGAACCGGGCGAAGAATCTGGTGCACGCCGACTTTGCGGCCATCGTGCGCAACCTGATTCCCGACGGCATGAGCCAATTTGAAAACCTGCGCGGACCAGACAGCGAATAAAAGCGAACGGATCACGCAGTCACGTCACCGGTACCACCGATGACGCCAACACCGTCGCTCAAGCGACCAGGAGCAGCAACGTGGCGAAGCAAAGTTCTCAGAAATTCATCGCGCGCAACCGTGCGCCTCGAGTGCAGATCGAGTACGACGTCGAGCTCTACGGCGCCGAGAAAAAGGTCCAGTTGCCCTTCGTCATGGGCGTCATGGCGGACCTCGCCGGCAAGCCCGCCGAGCCTCTGGCGCCCGTGGCCGATCGCAAGTTCCTCGAAGTGGATGTCGATAACTTCGACTCGCGCCTCAAGGCCATGCAGCCACGCGTCGCATTTCACGTGCCCAACGAGCTGACCGGCGAAGGCAACCTGAGCCTGGACATCACCTTTGAAAGCATGGACGACTTCAGCCCGGCCGCCGTGGCGCGCAAAGTCGACTCGCTGAACAAATTGCTCGAAGCGCGCACCCAACTGGCCAACCTGCTGACCTACATGGACGGCAAGACCGGTGCCGAAGAAATCATCATGAAGGCCATCAAGGATCCGGCGTTGCTCCAGGCCCTGGCGAGTGCGCCAAAGCCCCAGGACTCCGAGCCCAGCGCTTAATCAGGACGAACGATCATGACCCAGTTGCAGCAAGATAATCAGCCCGTTGCAGGCAGCTCCACCGAGCCGAGCGAGTTCGCCAACCTGCTGATGCAGGAATTCAAACCCAAGACCGACCGCGCCCGCGAAGCCGTCGAGACCGCCGTGCGCACCCTGGCCGAACAGGCCCTGGCGCAGACCGACCTGGTGTCCAACGACGCCATCAAGTCGATCGAATCAATCATCGCGGCCATCGACGCCAAGCTCACCGCCCAGGTCAATCAGGTCATCCACCACCCCGATTTCCAGCAACTGGAAAGCGCTTGGCGTGGCCTGCACTACCTGGTCAACAACACCGAGAGCGATGAGCAACTGAAGATTCGCGTGCTCAATATCTCCAAGACTGACCTGCACAAGACCCTGAAGAAATTCAAGGGCACCGCGTGGGACCAGAGCCCGATCTTCAAGAAGATGTACGAAGAAGAATACGGCCAGTTCGGCGGCGAACCTTACGGTTGCCTGGTGGGCGATTACTACTTCGACCAGTCGCCGCCGGATGTCGAGTTGCTGGGCGAGTTGTCGAAAGTCTGCGCCGCCATGCACTCGCCGTTCATCGCCGCCGCATCGCCGACCGTGATGGGCATGGGCTCGTGGCAGGAACTGTCGAACCCGCGCGATCTGACCAAAATCTTCACCACACCGGAATACGCTGGCTGGCGCTCGCTGCGCGAATCGGAAGACTCGCGCTACATCGGCCTGACCATGCCGCGTTTCCTCGCGCGTCTGCCGTATGGCGCCAAGACCGATCCGGTGGAGGCCTTCGCCTTCGAAGAAAACACCGACGGTGCCGACAGCTCCAAGTACACCTGGGCTAACGCCGCTTACGCGATGGCGGTGAACATCAACCGTTCGTTCAAACACTTCGGCTGGTGCTCGCGCATTCGTGGCGTGGAGTCTGGCGGTGAAGTGGAAAACCTGCCGGCGCACACCTTCCCCACCGACGATGGCGGCGTGGACATGAAGTGCCCGACCGAAATCGCCATTTCGGACCGCCGCGAAGCGGAATTGGCGAAGAACGGTTTCATGCCGCTGCTGCACAAGAAAAACACCGACTTCGCTGCGTTCATCGGCGCCCAGTCATTGCAGAAACCGGCTGAGTACGACGATCCGGACGCCACCGCCAACGCCAACCTGGCCGCGCGCCTGCCGTACCTGTTCGCCACCTGCCGTTTCGCCCATTACTTGAAGTGCATCGTGCGCGACAAGATCGGCTCCTTCAAAGAGAAGGACGAGATGCAGCGTTGGCTGCAGGACTGGATCCTCAACTACGTCGACGGTGACCCGGCGCACTCCACCGAAACCACCAAGGCCCAGCACCCATTGGCCGCGGCCGAAGTGATCGTCGAGGACGTGGAAGGCAACCCGGGGTACTACAACTCCAGGTTCTACCTGCGCCCGCACTATCAGCTCGAAGGTCTGACCGTGTCGCTGCGCCTGGTATCCAAGCTGCCTTCGGCCAAAGGCGCATAAAAACGACCTTGATGTGATCGTTCCCACGCTCTGCGTGGGAATGCCGCCCGGGACGCTCCGCGTCCCAGTGACGCGGAGCGTCCCCAGATGCGTTACCACGCAGAGCGTGGGAACGATCAACAAAACACAATGTGGTAGAGACCACACAGGGAGAAAACATGGCTGTTGATATTTTCATCAAGATCGGCGACATCAAGGGCGAGTCCATGGACAAGGCCCACAAGGACGAGATCGACGTCTTGAACTGGAGCTGGGGCATGTCTCAGTCCGGCAATATGCACGTGGGCAGTGGCGGTGGTGCCGGCAAGGTGAACATCCAGGACCTGTCGCTGACCAAGTACGTCGACAAAGCTTCACCGAACCTGATGATGCACTGCGCCAGCGGCAAGCACATCGACAAGGTCAAGCTGACCGTGCGCAAGGCCGGCGGCGAAAGCCAGGTCGAGTACATGATCATCAATCTGGAAGAAGTGCTGGTCACGTCCCTGAGCACCGGCGGCTCGGGCAGCGATGATCGCCTGACCGAAAACCTCACCCTGAACTTCGCCAAGGTGCTGGTGGACTACCAGCCGCAAAAGGCCGATGGCACCAAGGAAGGCGGGCCGGTCAAGTTCGGCTGGAACATCCGTCAGAACGTCAAGGTGTAATCGAAGATGCCCCCGGCGTTATACGCCGGGGGTGTTTTAGTGCCTGCTCGAATCCAATCCTTTCCCCTCCGGTATCTGAGTCATGGCCAAGCCTTCGTTTATTAATTTGTGGAAAGCGTATTCCGACCTCTTGGCTACGCACCCTGACGCAAAACCCTGCAACGGGCCATGGGAAAATCAGTGTGCTATCCGCATGAGCATGACACTCAATGCAGAGCTGACCATCAAGGTCAACAAATCCACCTACACCGAACCCAAATGTGCACATGAACACGCCAGGGGTGCCGAATCACTGGCGAACTGGTTGTGGAAGCATCATCTGGGGCGGCCACAGATTCTCGGTGGAAGTGCCGAAGAACGGCGCAAGTTGCAAGACAAGACCGGGCTCATCTTTTTCAAGGATTGCTTCCAGCAGTCAGGGGAGTCTGCTGACAATCGCACAGGCGATCATATCGACCTATGGAATCGTGGCTTGACCATTGGCCGCTACAGCGACCCTGCCTACCGATCCAGGGCCATCTGGTTCTGGGAGCTGACATGATCAGATCCAGCCGAAACCTGGCGGCTCTGTGCTGTGTGTTGTCGAGCCTGTGGGCGTGCGCCGGCCAACAGACTACCCCTGCTTCCGAGGATCAGGTCGTCACTCTGGGCGAACAACGACTGACGCTGGGGAACGATCAGCAGCAATGCGTGTTGCGTAAACCGGATCAGAGCGTGCTGCCCCTCGAGATGCCATGGCCTTGCCAATTTGCTGTCGACCGACAGGGCAAACCTCACGTCGAATCCTTCAACAACGTACCGATCGTGATCGTGCTGCATGTGAGCGTTGATCCTGCGAACAGTCGTGAATGCCGGTCCGAGTACCGCGCCGTACGCCAAGTCAAAGGCCAGCTCGAACCTTCGGTGGTCGCGCGCAGTGCCAGTTGCCTGCGCGGTGCTGGGGATCAGAAAGATTACACGGGTCTTTTCATTTGGTAACCGAAATCGCCACCCGCGATCGCCTGCAACCGTCCCTGCTGGACCGGTTGACCGACGACGATCCGAGCAACCTCAAGGAAAGCGCCGACAAGCGCGTGCTCTCCCTGACCCAATTGAAAGCCTCGGTGCTGCGTGACCTGGCGTGGCTGCTCAACACCACTTCGTTGCTCAGCGCCGATGCGACGTTGCACACCGAGGCCGGCACGTCGGTGGTCAACTTCGGGCTGCCAGCCCTGGCCGGCAATAGTGCATCGAACGTCGATATCGCGGCGCTTGAAGCGCTGATCCACCAGGCCATCGCCACCTTCGAACCGCGGATTCTGCGTAACACTTTGCGCGTGCGGGCCCGGGCATCCGCCGAGATGAACCACAACGCCCTGAGTTTCGAGATCGAAGGCGATCTCTGGGCTCAGCCAGTGCCGCTGCGCCTGGTGCTGCAAACCGACCTGGACCTGGAATCCGGCCATGTGCGAGTGATCAACGCCGAACAACGGAGACGCTCATGAACCCGCGCCTGCTGGAACTGTACAACCAGGAGCTGCACCACGTGCGCGAAAGCGCGGCGGAGTTCGCTCAGGAATACCCGAAAATCGCCAGTCGGCTGACGTTGTCCGGCATGGACTGCGCCGACCCGTACGTCGAGCGTTTGCTGGAGGGGTTTGCTTATCTGACGGCGCGGGTACAGCTCAAGCTCGATGCCGAATACCCGACCTTCACTCATAACCTGCTGGAAATCGCGTACCCCCATTACTTGGCGCCGACACCGTCGATGACCGTGGTGCAATTACAGGCCGACCCCGATGAAGGCTCGCTGAGCAGCGGCTTCCCGCTGCCCCGGGACACGGTCCTGCGTGCCGCCCTGGGCCGCGAAACCCAAACCTGCTGCGAGTACCGCACCGCCCACGCGGTGACGTTGTGGCCGCTGCAGGTCAGCCAGGCCGAGTATTTCGGCAACCCGTCCGCCGTGCTCGGGCGCCTGGCCGCCAGCGAACCCAAGGCCAAGGCCGGTCTGCGCCTGACCCTGCGCACTGGCGCCGAACTACCATTCAACAGTCTGGCCCTGGACAACCTGCCGCTGTACCTCAACGGCGCAGACGAACAACCCTTCCGACTCTACGAACAGCTGCTGGGCAATGTCTGCGCCGTGTTCGCCCGCAAGCCCGGCGGCGATTGGGTGGAACGCCTGCCGCAGGACGCATTGCGCTCCCAGGGATTCGACGATACCGACGCCGCGCTGCCAGTGGTCTCGCGGGCCTTCCAGGGCTATCGCCTGCTGCAGGAATACTTCGCCCTGCCCCAGCGCTTTCTGTTCGTCGATTTCACCCAGTTGAGCCGTGCGGTCAAACGCTGCGACGGCCAGGAACTGGAAATAATCGTGCTGTTCGACCGTCACGATCCGAGCCTGGAAGGCAGCGTCGGAGCCGCGCAGTTCCTGCCGTTCTGCACCCCGGCAATCAACTTGTTTCCCAAGCGCCTGGATCGCATTCACTTGTCGGAACGGGTCAATGAACACCATGTGATCGCCGACCGCACCCGGCCGATGGATTTCGAGATTCATTCCCTGACCACCCTCACCGGCCACGGCACCGGGTCGGAGCAGCCTTTTTTGCCGTTCTATGCGGTACGCGATCCGTCTCGCTACGGCCGCGATCAGGCCTGGTACACGGTGCGGCGCGAACCCCGCGTGCTGTCCAGCGGCCAGCGGCGCAACGGCCCGCGCTCGACTTACATCGGCAGCGAAACCTTCGTCAGCCTGGTGGACAGCCAGCAGGCGCCTTATCGCCACGATCTGCGTCAACTGGGCGTAACAGCGTTGTGCACCAACCGCGACCTGCCGCTGTTCATGAGCGTGGGCAACAGCAAGACCGATTTCACCCTGGCCGACAGCGCACCGGTAGCGGCGGTGCGCTGCGTGGCAGGCCCGAGCCGCCCACGCGCCAGCCATGCCCACGACGCCAAGGCATGGCGGTTGATCAGCCAGCTTTCGCTGAATTATTTGTCCCTCAGCGAACAAGGCCAGGGCGCCGCCGCCCTGCGCGAACTGCTGCGCCTGTACGGCGACAGCAACGATGCGGCGTTGCAATTGCAGATCGAAGGCCTGCGCGAAGTCAGCAGCAAGGCCTGCACCCGACGCTTGCCCATGCCGGGCCCGATCGTGTTCGGTCGTGGCCTGGAGATCACCCTGGAATTCGATGAAAACGCGTTTCGCGGCACAGGAGTCTTCTTGCTCGGTGCAGTGTTCGAGCGCTTCCTGGCACGCTACGTGTCAATCAACAGTTTTACCGAGACGGTGATCCGTACCACCGAACGCGGCGAGATCATGCGATGGAAAGCCAAGCCCGGACGTCGTCCGACCCTGTGAGTACCCTGGACGCGATGCACCAGGAGCCCTGGGAATACGACTTCTTCCAGGCGTTGCGGCGCATCGAGTGCGAATCGCCTGAACTGCCGCGCCTGGGCCATTCGTTGCGCCTGGCCGATGATCCGCTGCGCCTTGGGCAACAGGCCGATTGCACCTTCGCCCCGGCGACCCTGGCGTCGGTACAGCCGGGCATCGACGGTGCGCCGGCGCGTCTGGAGCAGTTCTTTTTCGGCCTCGGCGGCCCCAACGGTCCATTGCCGCTGCACATCACCGAATATGTGCGCGAACGCCAGCGCAACAACGCCGACAGCACCAGTAAACGCTTCCTGGATGTGTTCCATCACCGCCTGCTGAGCCTGTTTTACCGGGCCTGGGCCGAAGCGCGGCCGACGGTCAGCCATGACCGCCCGGACGATGACTACTGGTCGGCACGCCTGGCAGCACTGAGCGGCCGGGGTATGCCGAGCCTGCTCAAACAAGGGCGGATCCCCGACACGGCGAAGTTGCATTACAGCGGTCATCTGTCGGCACAAACCCGCTACCCGGACGGTTTGAAGGCCATTCTCAGCGAGTACTTCGGCCTGCCGGTGGAAATCGAAGAGTACGTCGGCCAATGGCTGGAGCTGCCCGAACGCAGCCGCGTGGGTGTCAGCGCCCATCAATTGGGCGTGGATTTTTGCCTGGGTCGCTACGTCTGGGATCGCCAGCACAAATTCCGTATTCGCCTGGGCCCACTCAAGCTGGATGACTACATGGGCATGTTGCCCGGCAGCCAACCCTTCAATGAGCTGGTGGCCTGGGTGGCCGAATACCTGGGCCATGAACTGGACTGGGACCTGAACCTGATTCTGAAACAGCCCGAAGTACCGGCGTTGCAACTCAATGGGCGCTTCCGCCTGGGTTTCAACACCTGGCTGGGACGTCCTGAAAAAGATGCCAACGATCTAATACTCGCCCGGCATTACGCCGAGCAAGCCAACACCTCACAGACCTCAAGGAGCCAAGAGCATGGGTGAAATCAGTCGCGCCGCGTTGTTCGGTAAACTCAACAGCGTGGCTTACAAAGCCATCGAAGCCGCCACCGTGTTCTGCAAGTTGCGCGGTAACCCTTATGTGGAGCTGGCCCACTGGTTTCATCAGTTGCTGCAATTGCAGGACTCAGACCTGCACCGCATCATCCGTCAGTTCAACATCGAGCCGGCGCGCCTGGCCCGTGATCTGACCGAAGCCCTGGACCGTTTGCCACGCGGCTCGACTTCAATCACTGACTTGTCCTCCCATGTGGAAGAAGCCGTGGAACGTGGCTGGGTCTACGGCAGCCTGATGTTCGGCGAAAGTCAGGTGCGCACCGGTTACCTGGTGCTGGGCATTCTCAAGACGCCGAGCCTGCGCCATGGGCTACTGGGGCTGTCGGCAGAGTTTGACAAGATCAAGGTCGAAGCCCTGAGCGAGCGTTTTGACGAATACGTCGGTGACTCGCCGGAAAATGCGCTCAGCGCCAGCGATGGTTTCAACGCCGGCAGCGTGCCCGGTGAAGCCAGTGGCGCCATGGCTCCAAGCGCCATGGGCAAGCAGGAAGCGCTCAAGCGCTTTACCGTCGACCTCACCGAGCAGGCCCGCAGCGGCAAGCTAGATCCGATTGTCGGGCGTGACGAAGAAATCCGCCAACTGGTGGACATCCTCATGCGCCGCCGGCAGAACAATCCGATTCTGACCGGTGAAGCCGGCGTCGGTAAAACCGCCGTGGTCGAAGGCTTTGCCCTGCGCATCGTCGCCGGTGACGTGCCGCCAGCGCTCAAGGACGTGGAACTGCGCAGCCTCGACGTCGGCCTGTTGCAGGCCGGCGCGAGCATGAAAGGTGAATTCGAACAGCGCCTGCGCCAGGTCATCGAAGACGTCCAGGCCTCGCCAAAACCGATCATCCTGTTTATCGACGAAGCCCACACGCTGGTAGGTGCCGGTGGCGCCGCCGGCACCGGGGACGCGGCCAACCTGCTCAAACCGGCCCTGGCCCGGGGCACCCTGCGCACCGTGGCCGCCACGACCTGGGCCGAGTACAAGAAGCATATCGAGAAAGACCCGGCCCTGACCCGCCGTTTCCAGGTGGTGCAAGTCGCCGAGCCGTCCGAAGACAAGGCGCTGCTGATGATGCGCGGCGTGGCCTCGACCATGGAAAAACACCATCAGGTGCAGATCCTCGACGAAGCCCTGGAAGCTTCGGTCAAGCTCTCCCATCGCTACATCCCCGCGCGCCAGTTGCCGGACAAATCCGTGAGCCTGCTGGACACCGCTTGCGCCCGGGTCGCCATCAGCCTGCACGCCGTGCCGGCCGAAGTGGACGACAGCCGTCGCCGCATCGAGGCGTTGGAAACCGAACTGCAAATCATCGCCCGCGAGCACGCCATCGGCATCGTCATCGGCGCCCGTCAGAGCAACAGTGAAAACCTGCTGGCCGCCGAGCGCGAACGCCTGGCCGAACTCGAAAGCCGCTGGGCCGAAGAGAAAACCCTGGTGGACGAACTGCTCGCCACCCGCGCCACCCTGCGCGAAAGCGTCGGCGTGGTAGACAGCGACGTTGGCAGTAACGACAGCCACGCCCTGCGCGAGAAACTGGTGGACCTGCAACAGCGCCTGACCGCCCTGCAAGGTGAAACCCCGCTGATTCTGCCGACGGTCGATTATCAGGCCGTGGCCTCGGTGGTCGCTGACTGGACCGGGATTCCGGTGGGCCGCATGGCCCGTAACGAACTGGAAACCGTGCTCAACCTCGACCAGCACCTGAAAAAACGCATCATCGGCCAGGACCATGCCTTGCAGATGATCGCCAAGCGCATCCAGACCTCCCGCGCCGGCCTCGACAACCCGAGCAAACCAATTGGCGTGTTCATGCTCGCGGGCACCTCCGGCGTGGGCAAGACCGAAACCGCCCTGGCTTTGGCCGAAGCCATGTACGGCGGTGAGCAGAACGTCATCACCATCAACATGAGCGAATTCCAGGAAGCCCACACCGTGTCCACACTCAAGGGCGCGCCACCGGGCTATATCGGTTATGGCGAAGGCGGCGTGCTGACCGAAGCCGTGCGGCGCAAACCGTACAGCGTGGTGCTGCTGGACGAGGTGGAAAAAGCCCACCCGGATGTGCATGAGATCTTCTTCCAGGTGTTCGACAAAGGCGTGATGGAGGACGGCGAAGGCCGGGTGATCGACTTCAAGAACACCTTGATCCTGCTGACCACCAACGCTGGCACCGAGTTGATTGCCCGGGTCTGCAAAGACCCGCAAAACGTGCCCGAGCCCGAAGAGATCGCCAAGGCCTTGCGCCAGCCGCTGCTGGAGATTTTCCCGCCGGCATTGCTGGGCCGCCTGGTGACCATTCCGTACTACCCGCTCAGCGACGAGATGCTCAAGGCCATTACCCGCCTGCAACTCAACCGCATCAAAAAGCGCGTGGAGAACACCCATAAAGTGGCCTTCGATTACGACGACGCGGTGATCGACCTGATCGTCTCCCGCTGCACCGAAACCGAAAGCGGTGGGCGAATGATCGACACCATCCTGACCAACAGCCTGCTGCCGGACATGAGCCGCGAGTTCCTCACCCGCATGCTCGAAGGCAAAGCGCTGGCAGGCGTGCGGATCAGCGCCCGGGATAACGAATTGCACTACGACTTCAGCGACGCCGCATAGCCCCTGAAGGAATGCCGTCAGTGTGGGAGCTGGCTTGCCTGCGATAGCGATGTATCAATCGGCATCAATGCTGAATGTCACACCGCTATCGCAGGCAAGCCAGCTCCCACACTTGATCCGGTTACGGCAGGGAAAAAGCGGCGCGGCGATTACAACGTTTACGGGATAACTGATGCTATTCAAGCAACTCTCACGCCTGGCAAAAATCACCAGCCCCCTGGGGCCGGATGTGCTGTTGCTCAAGGACATGGGCGGCGGCGAAGAGCTGGGGCGGCTGTTCAACTATGAGCTGCAATTGCACTCGCTGGACAACGCCATCGACCTCAACCAGTTGCTGGGCAAACCCATGTGCCTGAGCCTGCAACTGGACGGCGGTGGCGAGCGCTATTTCCATGGCATCGTTGCCCGTTGCAGCCAGAACGTCGACCAGGGCCAGTTCGCCAGTTACCAGGCCACGCTGCGGCCCTGGCTATGGCTGCTGACCCGCACCTCCGATTGCCGGATTTTCCAGAACCTGACCATCCCGCAGATCATCAAACAGGTTTTTCGCGACCTGGGTTTTTCCGATTTCGAAGATGCCCTGAGCCGGCCCTATCGCGAGTGGGAATACTGCGTGCAGTATCGCGAAACCAGTTTCGATTTCGTCAGCCGCCTGATGGAGCAGGAAGGGATCTACTACTTCTTCCGCCATGAACAGGGTCGTCACGTGCTGGTGTTGGCCGATGCTTACGGTGCTCACACCGGCGCGCCCGGCTATGCTTCGGTGCCCTACTACCCGAAGAATGAACAGCAGCGCGAACGCGATCATATTCACGATTGGCACCTGGCCCAGGAAGTCCAGCCGGGCTCACTGGAACTCAACGACTACGACTTTCAGCGCCCCAGCGCGCGAATTGACGTGCGCTCGGCCATGCCGCGTCCGCACACCGCAGGCGACTATCCGCTGTACGACTATCCGGGCACCTATGTGCAAAGTGCAGACGGCGAACATTACGCCCGCACCCGCATCGAAGCCTTGCAGACCCTGCACGAACAGGTCGAGTTGGCCGGCAACGCCCGGGGCCTGGGGTCGGGTCATTTGTTCAGCCTCACCGGCTTCAGCCGCCAGGACCAGAACCGCGAATACCTGATCGTCGGCGCCCGTTACTACATTTCCCAGGAAAGCGGGGAAAGCGGCGGCGCTGGCGCTTCGGCGCAGTTCGAAAGCAGCCTGACCTGCATCGACGCGCAACAAAGCTACCGCCCCCTGCCCAACACCCATCGGCCTATCGTCAAAGGCCCGCAGACCGCACTGGTGGTTGGCCCCAAGGGCGAGGAAATCTGGACCGACCAATTCGGCCGGGTGAAGGTGCACTTCTATTGGGACCGCCACGACCAGTCCAACGAAAACAGCTCCTGCTGGATACGTGTGTCGCAATCCTGGGCCGGAAAAAACTGGGGCTCGATGCAGATCCCACGGATCGGCCAGGAAGTGATCGTCAGCTTCCTCGAAGGCGATCCGGACCGGCCAATCATCACCGGCCGCGTCTACAACGCTGAACAAACCGTGCCCTACGACTTGCCGGAAAATGCCACCCAAAGCGGCATGAAAAGCCGTTCGAGCAAGGGCGGCACACCGGCGAACTTCAACGAAATCCGCATGGAAGACAAGAAAGGCGCCGAGCAACTGTACATCCATGCCGAGCGCAATCAGGACATCGTGGTCGAGGTGGATGAAAGCCACTCGGTGGGCCACGACCGCAACAAGAGCATCGGGCATAACGAGACGGTGACCATCGGCAACAACCGCCTGCGTATCGTCAAACAGGAAGACATTCTTTCGGTGGGTCAGCGCAAGACCGACAGCATCAGCCAGAGCTACGTCATTGAAGTGGGTGAGAACCTGCGGCTGGTCTGTGGTGAAAGCATCCTGGAGCTCAATGCCAGCGGCCAGATCAACCTGACCGGCGTGCAAATCAGCTTCTATGCCAGCGGTGATGCCGAGTTCAACACCGGCGGCGTGCTGCATCTGAACAATGGCGGCGGCGCTGGCGCCACGCCTGATGGCCAGGGCATCAAGGCCAGTATCGACGCCAACATCAATGCCGCGTTTCCCAAGCCCAAGGGCTAATCACGAGATTTGTGTTCCATGACTTACCGAATCAATGAATTCCAGTTCCAACTGCCGGCAGGCGAACTGCAAGACGCGTCGATCAACATCCTCAAGTTCCCTGAACTGGGCACGTCGCTGATTGTCAGCCGCAGCTTGCTGGCCGAGGGCGAAACCTTGCAAAGCAACTTCGACGACCAGCTCAAGCGCCTGGAAAAGCAGGTGCAAGACTTGCGTTTTCAACCGGGCGTCGCCGTGCGTCTGGGCGCCAGCCAGCAAGTCGAAGGCATCGAGTTGCGCAGCCAGTTCAACAAGGGCAACGACAAAGTCTTCCAATACCAGTTGGCACTGGTGTTGCCCGGCACCCGCAAAATGCTCGCCCTGAGCTACGTGAAGGCCGAAAAACTCGGCGATGCCGAAGCCGCGCATTGGGCGACTATCAAGAGTTCGCTATTGTTCGACGTTACGGCCTGATGAGCACCTTGCATGTCTGACGCGCTCTGGGCCGCCCGGCTGGGTGATGCACTCAACCACACCTCGATGATGGCCGACATCCTCGGCGGCGTGCTCGAGGTGGCAGCCAACATCGCGATCACCGCGCTGGCCACCGCCGCCGTGGTGGCGGCCACGGGCATCACGGTCGTCACCGGCGGGTTGGGTTGCGTCGTGCTCGGCTTGGTGGTGGGCACGATCGTCGGCCTCGCCATGAGCAAGACCGGGGCCGACAAGGGCCTGAGCAATTTATGCGAGAGTTTCAGTAATTCGCTGTTTCCGCCCACGGTACAGGCGAACATTCTCACCGGCTCCACCAACACCCTCACCAACAACATTCCCGCCGCCCGGGCCGCCGGGGCGATCCCGTCCCATGTCGCGCCGGCCGGCACCGAGCTGGAAATACCCGAGCCGGAAGCCGAAGCCAGTTACCTCGACATGGCCGAGAGCTTCTTCTCGCAGATGTGGCGCCCCACCGTTGCCACCCCGGCACCTGGCGCCGTGCCCAAGCCGCTGGACCTGCTCGTCTGCATGAAGCATCCGCCGATGCCGCCGCAGTTTCTGGCCGAGGGCTCGGACAAAGTCACCATCAACGGCCAGCCCGCCGTGCGCAGCGGCGATCGCAGCACCTGCGATGCCAAGGTCGTATCGTCCGGGCTGATTTCCTCCAATGTGACCATTGGCGGCGGTTCGGTGGTGGTGCGCGAGATCCGCAGCGGCAAGACCCCGGGCGTGGGCCTGGCGGTCACCGCGTTGCTGATGCTCAAGGGCGGCAAAGGCAAGTTCTTCAGCAAATTGCCGTGCATGCTGGTCGGTGGCGCGACGTCGATGGCCGTCAGCAGCGCGATGGGCGCCATGGCCAACGCCGCCATGGGCTCGTCGAACCCGGTGCACGCCGCCACCGGGGCCAAGGTGTTGGGCGGTGACGAAGAGCTGGATTTCGTGTTGCCGGGGGTGCTGCCGATAGATTGGCAGCGCTTCTACAACAGCCGTGACGAGCGTCGCGACGGCTTGTTCGGGGCGGGTTGGAGCGTGTCCTACGAGGTGCGGGTTGAAATCCTGCCTCATCCGGAGGGCGGTGAAACGCTGGTCTACACCGATGAACAGGGCCGGCGCATCGACATGGGTTCGATTCCGTTGGGCGGCGCGGTGTTCAGCGCGGGTGAAGGGCTGAGTGTCCGGCGGCACGTTAATGGGCAGTTGCTGATTGAAAGCGATGACGGTGTGTACCGCTTGTTCAATCCAACGCCGGGCAATACCGCGCTGCTGCGCCTTGATCAATTGGGTGACCGCAACGACAACCGCATCCATCTCGACTATGACGACGTCGGACGCCTTGTAAAACTGCGCGACACCTTTGACTTGGTTCAGGTGGAATTGACCTACCTTCAGACACGGGTCAGTCAGGTGGAGCGGGTCTACCCTGACCAACACCGCGAAGTGTTGGTGAGTTATGGCTACGATCAGTCAGGCAACCTGACCGAAGTGCGTGACGCCACCGGCCAGGTGCAACGGCGCTTCAGTTACGACGCCGGACAGCGGATGGTCGAGCACCAGTTGCCCACGGGGCTGCGTTGCTTCTATGAATGGGCTTACATCGAGGAAAAAGAATGGCGCGTGGTCCGGCACTGGACCGACGAGGGCGATGCTTACCAGTTCGACTATGACCTCGACGCCGGTGTTACGCGCATTACCGATGATTTGCAGCGCATTAGTACACGACGCTGGAACAACCAGCACCAGATCACCGAATACACCGACAACCTTGGCCAGACCTGGCAGTTCGAGTGGAACGACGAGCGCCAATTGCTCAGCGCCACCGACCCGCAGGGTGGGCACTACGAATACAGCTACGACGACGCCGGCAATCTGATCGGCGAAACCGACCCGCTGGGTCGCAGCGACTCGACCTTGTGGCTGGAGCTCTGGGCCTTGCCGCTGGTGGAAACCGATGCCGCCGGCAATAGCTGGCAATACCGCTACGATCAGCGCGGCAACTGCATCGCCGAAACCGATCCGCTGGGCCACATCACCCGATACCGCTACGACACCCACGGCCAGGTCGTCGAGATCATCGACGCCACCGGTAAAAGCAAAAAGCTACGCTGGAACCCGTTCGGCCAATTGGTCGAACACATCGATTGCTCGGGTTATCCGACGCGGTTCACTTACGACAACCGGGGCTATCTGCAAACCATCACTGATGCCCTCGGCGAGCGCAGCCAATTCAGCTACGACGCCCAAGGGCGGTTGCTCAGCAGCCAATTGCCGGACGGCCGTACCGAGCACTATCAGCGCGACGTCAGCGGCCAATTGACCGGTTATACCGACCCGGCCGGGCACACCACGCTCTATCAACACAACCGTCGCGGCCAGGTGCGTCAGCGCACCGACGCCCACGGCCGGCAAGTGCAGTTCGGGTATGACAGCTATGGGCGGCTACAAGCGCTGACCAATGAGAACGGTGAAAGTTATCGGTTTGCCTGGGATGCGGGAGATCGGCTGACCGAACAACAGGATCTGGATGGCAGCGCCAAGCGCTACATCTATGACCTGCTGGATAACGTCGCGGCGGTAACGGCTGTTCCGGCGCCTTACGGCAACGGCTTGGCCATCGTCCCCGAGACGCCCCCGGCCCCCATCGTTCATCGACTGGAGCGCGACGCCGTCGGCCGGCTGATCGCCAAAATCACCGACGATGGCCGCACCGACTACACCTACGACCCACTGGACCAGCTCACCGCCGTCACCTTTACCGACCACCACGCCAACGCACAAACCCTGAGCTTCGCCTACGATGCCCTCGGCCAATTGCTCGAAGAACAAAGCGCGGCTGGCAGCCTGCAATATCACTATGACGAACTCGGCAACCTGATCCAGACCCAACTGCCCGACCGCCGCTGGATCAATCGCCTGTATTACGGCAGCGGCCACCTGCACCAGATCAACCTCGACGGCCAGGTCATCAGCGACTTCGAACGCGATCGCCTGCACCGCGAAGTGCTGCGCACCCAAGGCCAGATCAGCACCCGCAGCGAATATGACCGCTGCGGACGTTTACGCTCACGCCAGCGCCGACACACCAGCCAGCCATCGCTGATGCCGGCAGCCGTGCAGAAACATTTCGAATATGACCCCGCCGACAACCTGATCGGCAAACTCGACCAACAACCCGCCGCGCAACATCGCCAACTGCTGCACTACGACGCCACCGGCCGCATCATTGCCAGCCAGGACAGCCTGCACGGCCAGCGCGAAACCTTCGCCTACGACGCCGCCGCCAACCTGCTGGACGGCCCACAACCCGGCGCCGGACTGGTGGTACACAACAAACTGCTGACCTACCAAGACAAGCGTTACCGCTACGACGCATTTGGCCGGATGATCGAAAAACGCAGCGCTAAACGGGGCCTGCAGCGCTTCGGTTACGACGCCGAAAGCCGATTGATTGAAGTGCGCAATGAAAACGGCAGCGTGCTCAGGATGACCTACGACCCACTGGGTCGACGCATTAAAAAAACCGAGCACGACACCAACGGCTACCCGCTCGGTGAAACCCGCTTCACCTGGGACGGTCTGCGCCTGTTGCAGGAACATCGCCATCAACAGACCAGCCTTTACCTCTACGAAGACGACGGTTACGAACCCCTGGCCCGCGTCGATGGTATCGGCCCGCTGCGAAAAATCCGCTATTACCACAATGACCTCAACGGCCTGCCGGAACAACTCACCGAAGCGGACGGCCACAACGTCTGGCAGGCGAGTTATCGGGTGTGGGGCAACACGTTAGAAGAGGTGCGCGAGCCGTATTACATCGAAGAGCAGAACCTGCGGTTTCAGGGGCAGTACCTGGACCGGGAGACGGGGCTGCATTTCAATACGTTCAGGTTTTACGATCCGGATGTGGGGCGGTTTACGACGCCGGATCCGATTGGGTTGATGGGGGGATTTAACCTCTATCAATACGCACCGAATCCGATTGGGTGGGTGGATCCGTGGGGGTGGGAAGTTTGTCGACTCAGCGCCTCACAGAAGAGAGCGATGGGGCCTGCACCTAAGGGTATGGTAAAGCCGCATTACCATCATATCGTCCGCGAAAAAGCTCCGAAAAGCTGGAAAGCTCAAAATCAAAAGTACATTACCGACTCGCAAAAAATTCTGGCCAAACACAAAATTGGCCTAAACAACGACCCGCGCAACTTCACTTGGGCCCAAAATGGTGGAGGGAATCACTCGATAGCCAGCGCCAAAAAAGTCAATGAAATACTTCAGAAAGCGGACGTCGGCGGGCTGGCCAGTGTCCAAAACGCATTGAAAAAAATGGGTGCTCAAATGACAAAAGGTATTTTTTAAATGAACAACCCAGAAGAAATTTATGAAAAGAACATCAAGACTTTATTAGCCATTCACGCAGACATCGCGTCGGGAAATGCAGCCTCACTAAAAAAGCACCTAGAGAAAAATTCCGTTCTATTGCACCTGCCCATGTATGGTCTTGATGGGCATGAGACCCTGCTGCACATGGCTGCCGAACAGGGTCAAACCGAAATTTGCCGCTTATTGGTGTCTTTAGGTATTGCGCTGGACCAGCCTGCTGCCAGTTCCGGCAATAGCACGCCACTTGCCGCAGCCGCTGGCAATGGACATCTACAAACATGCCAATGGTTTCTTGAGGCCGGTGCTCTGGTGGATGGGTGGCCTAACAGCATAACCACCCCGCTGATTGACGCGATTACCTTTGGGCATGAGGACGTCGTCAATCTTCTTATAGAACACCATGCCAACATCAATCGACTGCACACCAGGCTGAATACCGCGCCATTGGACATCGCCAATACTTGGGGATTTACAGATATTGCGTCCACCTTAAGAAAATCGGGGGCGGTCAGTATCATGGACGTTGTTGAAAGCCAGCCCGAGGAATTTGGTGGTTCTATAGTCACTTTCGTGCACAACACCGCTGGCTGGGTTTTACCCGCGCAACTGAGTCCCTTCACTAATGAAGAGGGTCTGGAGCTGCGTATCAGCTGTATTGACGGCAAAAACAAGTTCAAGTTGCTCTTCACCATCGGACTTTTTGCCGAAAGTCCTCATACGGAATTATTCGTATGCTTGCCTGGCGACTGGCCTCTTACGCAGCAAGGTTTTACCCCGCACAGTCCTTGGGTTTTTCCGGTTGAGTTGCTGTCTCTGCTCGCTCGCCACACGTTCGATGATTGCCCCTTGTCGGAAGGCTTCTTGATTCGTCGTTCCGATGCCATGTATGCCAACCTGGCCTGGCCAGATGAAGTGGATGCTTTCGTGGCCGTGGATAAAGCCTGGGATACGAAAACCGAACAAGAGACGATCCCCGACGAGGAAAAGGTGATGCTCTATGTTTTGGCACCTGTCAAATTCACGAAAAAAGGCGAACCTGACGCAGAAGCATTGCGTGCTCTGACACAACGCAAACGTACAGCCAGTTGGGCGAGTGTGGTCATTCCGGCTCCGGATCCAGAGACAACGCAGTAGAAAAGTGGAGCGGTTTCTGTGCCTCCGTCCTCACCCCAGACTTGAGAAACAAGACAATAATTCAGTTCCGGAAAGCAAAAAAATGAGCACCCGATTCAATCGGCATGCCCATTTTTCAATACGGTCCTCCCCACTATTCAGGGAATTCGCCGCAATTATGGATTAACGCTGTCTTTCAACGATTTGCCTGGCTTGAACGCAACAGTGTTGCTGGCCTTGATTTTGACTGGCTCACCGGTCTGCGGGTTTTTGCCCGTACGTGCACCGCGATGGCGTTGCAGGAAGGTCCCGAAGCCCACCAGCGTGACGCTGTCTTTGCGGTGCAGAGCGCCGGTGATTTCTTCGAGAACGGCGTTGAGAACGCGGTTGGCCTGTTCTTTGGTGAGGTCTGCTTTTTCCGCGATTGCAGCGGCGAGTTCTGGTTTACGCATTAGTGAAGCCCCTTTGACGGTTTTTTGTTGTTATGTCCGTGCTGTTCTCGTTGGAACAGCGCCTAAGGCGCCGCAGGTGCTCTACTCTGCGGCAGACGGGAGTGAGAATGGCACGCGCTTCAGAGCGGCGCCAGTCTCCCCGCGACCTTTGTGGGGGCAAAAGCGGGGTGATTCCGACAGAACGTCCGGTATTTACGCCAGCAGAGCTGGAAGCTCTTTGTTCAGGGCGAGTTTTTCCATCACCGCCGCGCCTGTCAGGGCATAGCCCAGCAATTTGCCGGCGCTGTCGCGGCACAACACCTTGACGTCCGCGCCCTGCCCTTCGACCGTCCAGACGCCCTCCGCGCCCCGTGGCGGCGGCGAAACCACCAATGGGCAGACCGGGGTTTTCACGGTGATTGGCATCGGGCCATAACTCACTGCTACAGGGTTGCCGGCGAGGGTTTGGGCCAGCGCTCTCGCACAGCTCATGAGGGGCATGACGTACAACAGATTCAGCCCATCGACCTCGGCGCAGTCGCCCAAGGCATAGATGTTGGCATGAGAAGTTTTCAGATGACGGTCGACCACCACGCCACGGTTGACCTGCAGCCCGGCAGCGGCCGCCAGGTCGATGCGCGGACGCAGACCAATGGCCGACACCACCACATCGCAAGGGATGACTTGGCCATCGGACAGATGCGCTTCCAGGCCATCAGCCACTCGTTGCAGGCGATTGAGCACCGGCCCGAGGTGGAAGCGCGCGCCCAGGCTTTCCAGACCGGCTTGGATCGCAGCGGCCGCCGCCGGGTGCAGCAAAGTCGGCATGACCTGTTCGCACGGTGCAACCAGTTGCACCTCGTAACCACCGAGGATGAGATCGTTGGCGAATTCGCAGCCGATCAAACCGGCGCCCAGCAGCAACACCCGACGCTTGCCGTCTGCGGCCGCGCGAAAGCGTGCGTAGTCTTCAAGATCATTGATCGGGAAAACGGCATCCGCCGCGTCGCCTTCGATGGGCACCCGCACGGTTTCCGCGCCCCAGGCCAGGATCAGGTCACGGTAGATCACCGCTTCCTCACCAATCCACAGGCGTTTATGGCCCGGATCGATACCGCTGATGCGCGTGTGGGTGCGCACTTCGGCCTTCAATTGCTCGGCCATGGCGCCAGGTTCGGCCATGCTCAGGCCATCGGCATCTTTATTCTTGCCGAAGCCGGTGGAGAGCATCGGCTTGGAGTAGGAGCGTCCGTCATCTGCGGTAATCAGCAGCAGCGGGGTTTCGCCATCGAGTTTGCGAAACTCCCGGGCCAGGTTGTAGCCAGCCAGCCCAGTGCCGACGATCACGACAGGTGCGTTCATTCCTTGCTCCTTTGGTTCTTAGTTGATTTCGATCATTTCGAAATCCATCTTGCCCACGCCGCAGTCCGGGCACAGCCAGTCTTCCGGCACGTCCTGCCACGGCGTGCCCGCTGCAATACCGTCGTCCGGCCAGCCCTCGGCTTCGTTATAGATCAGGCCGCAGACCACACATTGCCACTTTTTCATTCAGGTACTTCCTCAGGATTCAGGCTTTTGCCGGCACGAACGGTCGATAGGTGAAGTGTTGCCGTCCGGCTCAGGGGCGTTTTGTACTGATCGGGCCGTGCAGATGCAAGCCTGTTCGGCGTAACGGCAGGCCGGTCAATCAAAATCGGTGCCTGACATGGTAAGCTCGCCGCCTCATTTGCTGCCAATAATGACTCACTGTGCCGCACTCAAAAGCTCCCTTCCCGACGCCGGTCTGGCTCCCTCGAAGCCAACTGACGCCCCTCCCCGACACGTCTACGCTTGATTGGTTGTTCGATGAAGGGTCGCTGACCCGGCGCCTGATCCGCCTGTCGAATGACAGCTTCAGCGTCACGCCGCTGTTCGAGGGCTGGCAATCGCTACGCGCCGATGAATGTGCTGCGCTGGAGTTGGCCGAAGGCAGTGAAGGCTGGGTGCGCGAGGTGTATCTGCGCGGTCACGGAGAAGCCTGGGTGTTTGCCCGCAGCGTGGCGGCGCGTAGCGCGTTGCAGGGGGATGGATTACATATGGACGAACTGGGCAGCCGCTCTCTGGGCGAATTGCTGTTTTGCGATCAGGCGTTTCAGCGCCGGGCTATCGAGGTTTGTCACTATCCTCAAGCATGGTTGCCGATGGAGGCTCAGACCCCTGAACTGTGGGGCCGGCGCTCGCGTTTCGACCGCGGTGCCTTGAGCGTGCTGGTGGCCGAGATCTTCCTGCCGACCTTGTGGAACGCCACCCGCGCCCATCCGGAGAATTGCTGATGTACCAGAGCCTGCTCAGGTCCCTGAACCGCTTGAACCCTCGGGCCTGGGATTTTATTCAGCTGACCCGCATGGACAAGCCGATCGGCATTTATTTGCTGCTGTGGCCAACGTTGTGGGCACTCTGGATTGCCGGTGAAGGTTCGCCGTCATTGGCCAATATCGTGATTTTCGTGCTCGGCGTGGTACTGACCCGTGCCGGCGGTTGCGTGATCAACGACTGGGCGGACCGCAAGGTCGATGGCCACGTGAAACGCACCGAACAGCGGCCATTGGTAAGCGGTAAGATCAGCTCGAAAGAAGCCCTGGTGTTCTTCGCGGTGCTGATGGGTGTGAGTTTCCTGCTGGTGTTGTGCACCAACGCGGCGACAGTCTGGCTGTCGCTGGGCGGTTTGGCCCTGGCATTCACTTACCCGTTCATGAAGCGCTACACCTATTACCCACAAGTGGTACTGGGCGCGGCATTCTCCTGGGGCATGCCGATGGCGTTCACCGCCGAAACCGGTGAACTGCCGGCGGTGGCCTGGTTGCTGTGGATCGCCAACCTGTTGTGGACCGTGGGTTACGACACCTATTACGCCATGACCGACCGCGACGACGACCTGAAGATCGGGGTGAAATCCACTGCGATTCTGTTTGGCGACGCCGACAGGGTGATCATTCTGACCCTGCAGGGACTGGCGCTGGGGTGTTTGTTGCTGGCGGGTTCGAAATTCCACCTCGGTGGCTGGTTCCACCTCGGGTTGCTGGCGGCGGCGGGCTGTTTTGCGTGGGAGTTCTGGTACACCCGCAGCAAGGACCGGATGCGCTGCTTCCAGGCGTTTTTGCATAACCATTGGGCGGGGTTGGCGATTTTTGTCGGGATAGTGCTGGATTACGCATTGCATTGACCGTTGGAAAAGATCGCAGCCTGTGCAAGCTCCAACAGGGGGATGGAGCGACTGCAGGCTGCGAACTGTTTACGGCGCAGGCGAATCGCTTACTTATGCTCGCGCATGATGTGCCAGACGTCCTTCATATTGTCGCCTGCCATGTCACCAGGTTTTTTGTCCTTCATGAACGTGTAAAGCGGCTTGCCGTCATAGGCCCACTGCATCTTACCGTCGTCACGCTTGATCGTGCTCCACTTGCCTTCGGGCTTGGCTCCCGCCGGCGCCATCATTGGCGGCCAATATTCAACGCACTCGCCGTTGCACATCGACTTACCGCCTGAGTCCTTGTCGTATGTGTACACCGTCATGCCCTTATGATCGACCATCATCCCGTCTTTCATCATCGCCGGCTCGGCGGCGAAGGCCAGGGACGGCAGCGTTAGCGCAGCCGCGACCAGCAGGGCCTTCCAGGATTGAGCAATGTGATTCATGGAAACCTTCCTCTTGTGGTTGTCAGGATTCGGACTTAGAGCTTAGTTCAGGATCGCGACAATCGCAGGGCGGCTAAAATACTGTCACACGACTGCAATAATTCCGTTATCTAATGCGGCGCAAGACAGTTAAATGACAAGAGGATTAACGCATGGTTGGCAGGAGCATTCTGATCGTCGACGACGAAGCGCCCATTCGCGAAATGATCGCCGTTGCGTTGGAAATGGCCGGCTACGACTGCCTGGAGGCAGAGAACTCGCAGCAGGCCCATGCCATTATCGTCGACCGCAAACCGGACCTGATCCTGCTCGACTGGATGTTGCCCGGCACCTCCGGCATCGAGCTGGCCCGCCGCCTCAAGCGCGATGAGCTGACCGGGGATATCCCGATCATCATGCTCACCGCCAAGGGCGAAGAGGACAACAAGATCCAGGGCCTGGAAGTCGGCGCTGACGACTACATCACCAAACCGTTTTCCCCGCGTGAGCTGGTGGCGCGCCTGAAAGCCGTGCTGCGCCGCGCCGGCCCGACCGATGGCGAAGCGCCGATCGAAGTCGGCGGCCTGCTGCTGGACCCGATCAGCCACCGCGTGACCATTGACGGCAAACCTGCCGAGATGGGCCCGACCGAGTACCGTTTGCTGCAATTTTTCATGACCCACCAGGAACGTGCCTACACCCGTGGCCAGTTGCTGGATCAGGTCTGGGGCGGCAATGTCTATGTCGAAGAGCGCACTGTCGATGTGCACATCCGTCGCCTGCGCAAAGCCCTCGGCGATGCCTACGAAAATCTGGTACAAACCGTGCGCGGCACTGGCTACCGGTTTTCCACCAAGGCCTGAGCCGACTGCGCCAGACTCGCTGACAAGGACGCAATTTTCCGTGAACCAAAACTGGCATGGCACCCTGATTCGCCACATGCTGTTGCTGGTCACCGCCTGCCTGGTGATCGGCCTGATTTCCGGCTACTACGGCTGGAGCCTCGCTGTGGGCCTGGGCCTTTACCTGGCCTGGACCCTCAAGCAACTGCTGCGCTTGCACGAATGGCTGCGCCTGCACCAACCCGATGAAGCACCGCCCGACGGCTACGGCCTGTGGGGTGAAGTGTTCGACAGCATCTACCACTTGCAACGCCGCGACCAACGGGTGCGCGGGCGCCTGCAAGCGGTGATCGACCGGGTTCAGGAATCCACCGCTGCGCTGAAAGACGCGGTGATCATGCTCGACAGCGACGGCAACCTGGAATGGTGGAATCGCGCCGCCGAAACCCTGCTCGGCCTCAAGACCCCTCAGGACAGCGGCCAGCCCGTGACCAATCTGGTGCGCCATCCGCGCTTCAAGGAATACTTCGAGCAGGACAGCTACGCCGAGCCGCTGGAAATTCCTTCGCCAATCAATGATCGCCTGCGCATTCAGCTGTACATCACCCGCTACGGCAACAACGAACACCTGATGCTGGTGCGCGACGTGACGCGTATCCATCAGCTGGAACAGATGCGCAAAGACTTCATCGCCAATGTGTCCCACGAACTGCGCACGCCGCTGACGGTGATCTGCGGCTACCTGGAAACCCTGCTCGATAACGTCGAGGAAGTGAATCCGCGCTGGACCCGTGCCCTGCAGCAGATGCAGCAGCAAGGCGGGCGCATGCAGACCTTGCTTAACGACTTGCTGCTGCTGGCCAAACTGGAAGCCACCGATTACCCGTCGGACAATCAACCGGTGTCCATCGACAGCCTGTTGCAATCGATCAAGGGCGACGCTCAGCAACTGTCCGGCCAAAAAAACCAGCACATCAGCCTGGAAGCCGATCCGACGATTCTGCTCAAGGGCAGCGAAGCCGAATTGCGTAGCGCGTTCTCCAACCTGGTGTTCAACGCAGTGAAATACACCCCGGCCGAGGGCAATATTCGCATTCGCTGGTGGGGTGACGATCAAGGCGCGCATTTGAGCGTGCAGGATTCGGGGATCGGCATCGACAGCAAACACTTGCCGCGTCTGACCGAGCGCTTCTACCGTGTCGACTCCAGCCGCAACTCCAACACCGGCGGCACCGGGCTGGGGCTGGCCATCGTCAAACATGTGTTGTTGCGCCATCGGGCACGTATGGAAATCAGCAGTGTGCCGGGCCACGGCAGCACGTTTACCTGCCATTTTTCGCCAGCCCAGGTCACCAAATCCCGGGTTATCAGCGCCGCCGATTGATACCGGCCAGCACTCGCCACTAGGCAAGCCCCGAGTCAGCCGCTACATTGGCTGACTTGTGCCTGCCCTTCAGGCGCACTTTTTTCTTTCCTTTCGAATACACGGAACCCGCAAAACTCCATCATGGACCCTTCCCCTGGCTTGACCCTCGCGACACTCTTCGCCGATTTCGGCATGATTCTTTTTGCTCTGATCCTGGTTTTGCTCAACGGCTTTTTCGTTGCGGCGGAATTTGCCATGGTCAAACTGCGCTCGACCCGGGTCGAAGCCATCGCTGAACAACACGGCTGGCGCGGGCATATCCTGCGCACCGTGCACAGCCAGCTCGATGCGTACCTCTCGGCCTGCCAACTGGGTATCACCCTCGCCTCGCTGGGCTTGGGCTGGGTCGGCGAACCGGCGTTCGCGCATATTCTCGAGCCGGTGCTCGAAGCGGTCGGCGTAGAGTCCGCCGAAGTGGTCAAAGGCGTGTCGTTCTTCACGGCGTTCTTTATCATTTCGTACCTGCACATCGTGGTCGGCGAGCTGGCCCCGAAATCCTGGGCCATCCGCAAACCCGAGCTGCTGTCGCTCTGGACGGCCGTGCCGCTGTACCTGTTCTACTGGGCCATGTACCCGGCCATTTACCTGCTCAACGCCAGCGCCAACCAGATCCTGCGGATCGCAGGCCAGGGTGAACCCGGCCCGCATCACGAGCACCATTACAGCCGTGAAGAACTGAAACTGATCCTGCACTCCAGCCGTGGCCAGGACCCGAGCGACCAAGGCATGCGTGTTTTGGCCTCGGCGGTGGAAATGGGCGAGCTGGAGGTGGTCGACTGGGCCAACTCCCGGGAAGACCTGGTGACGCTGGAGTTCAACGCGCCGCTCAAGGAAATCCTGGCGATGTTCCGTCGCCACAAGTTCAGCCGCTACCCGGTGTACGACAGCGAGCGCCAGGAGTTCGTCGGCCTGCTGCACATCAAGGATTTGCTGCTTGAATTGGCCGCACTGGATCACATTCCCGAGTCGTTCAACCTCGCCGAGTTGACCCGCCCGCTGGAGCGTGTATCTCGCCATATGCCGCTGTCGCAGTTGCTGGAACAGTTCCGCAAGGGCGGTTCGCATTTCGCTGTGGTCGAGGAAGCCGACGGCAACATCATCGGCTACCTGACCATGGAAGACGTGCTGGAAGTGCTGGTCGGCGACATTCAGGATGAACACCGCAAGGCCGAACGCGGGATCCTCGCGTATCAGCCGGGCAAGCTGCTGGTGCGGGGCGATACGCCGCTGTTCAAGGTGGAACGCCTGTTGGGCATCGATCTGGACCACATCGAAGCCGAAACCCTCGCCGGGCTGGTCTACGAAACCCTGAAACGGGTGCCGGAAGAGGAAGAAGTGCTGGAAGTCGAAGGCTTGCGGATCATCATCAAGAAGATGAAAGGACCGAAGATCATTTTGGCCAAGGTGTTGATGCTCGACTAGGTGTGATACCGGTGGTGAGCGGGTTCTTGTGGCGAGGGAGCTTGCTCCCGCTGGGTCGCGAAGCGGCCCCAATCCTGCAGCCGCGCTTACCCAGGCACACCGCATTCACCGGTTTACGACTGCTGCGCAGCCGAGCGGGAGCAAGCTCCCTCGCCACAAAAAGCCCCTCGCTACAGTAGATTTCCATCGCGTTCATTTCTTGCCCAACGCAAAGTTGGGCAACGCGCCTACCGGCTGATTGAACTGGTATGGAATCGACACCAGCCCCAACCCGGTATTGCGCTGCACCACGAAGTGCAGGTGCGGGCCGCTGCTGTTGCCGGTATTGCCCGACAGCGCCAGCGCACTGCCCACCACCACTCGCTGACCTTCCCGTACGCTGACCGAACCTTTCTTGAGGTGCAGGTACACGCCCATGGTCCCGTCATCGTGCAATACCCGCACGAAATTGCCCGACGGGTCATTGCCGCGCCCGGTCTGGCCATTCTCGGTTTTCACTACCATCCCGCCGCGCGCCGCGATTATCGGCGTGCCTTCGGGCATGGCGATGTCCATCGCATAACGGTTCTTCGGCCCGTAGTGGCTGTATTGGCCATTGGCGCCCTGACTCAGCCGAAACGGCCCGCCACGCCAGGGCAACGGATATCGATAGGCCATGGCGGCCCCTGCGGGGTCGCCCAGGGAATATTCGAACCTTGGGGTATACGCCAGCGGCCTTCCGACCTTCGTCGCCTTGAGCAGCGCCAGACGAATGTTACTGCGCGCCGGCAAAACCCGACGGATCGGTCGGCTTGGCGCACCGCTGACGTTATTCAGCCCAGAAAAACTGAGCTCGATCTCGACCGGCGCATACAGATCGTTGCGCACGAACACACTGTCCATGCCCCTCTGCTTCTTGATATCGAGGTACACCTGCCGCTCAAGACGCTCGACCATTCGGTCCCGAAAAACGAACACCTTCGCGCCTTTGGTGGGGCGGTCGCTGTAAGAGACCACGCCACTGGCGTCGGTGGACCGGTAAATCGTCATGGCCACAGCCGAGGTGGAGGCCATGAACAGACCACAGAAAAACAGCAGGCGCGCGAGCATGGGCAAGATTCTGTCGAGTAAGGCCTGGAAAGGAGCCTAGCAGCTGAAATGGACCCGCGTAGTCGACAGATGTTTCAAGATGGGGTGGTTCAAGGGATGTGCGGTGAGCTTGATCGTTCCCACGCTCTGCGTGGGAACGATCAGCGGTACACGTTACGCGCCGGGTACGAAATGCTTCTGCGCCGTGCCACGGGCGATCAGGCGGGAGATGTAGTCGAGCTTCTGCGCATCCTGGTCAACAAAGCGGAAAGTCAGTTGCAGCCAGTCGCTGTCAGGTTTCGGCTCATAGGCGACGATGGCATGCAGGTAGCCGTTGAGGCGGGCGATTTCAGCGTTGTCGCCCTGCTCCAGGTCGAGCACGGCGCTATCGAGGACTTGCGGCAGGGTGTCGGTGCGTTTCACCACCAGCAGCGCTTCCTTGATGCTCAAGGCCTTGATCACGCATTGCTGGGTGCCGCTGGGCAGGCGCAGTTGGCCTTGGCCACGACCGCCAGCCGATGCGGCGGAGGCGGCAGGTGCCTTGACTGGCGGGCTATTGAGTAGGCCGCGGGACGGCGCGGCAGCCGGGGCTGGCGCGGCGGCGACAGGTTTGGCGAACGGATTGACGATGGCTGCCGATGGGGTAGCCACGGCAGCCTTGCCGCCGGTCAACGCGCTGAGGGAATCATTGCCGAACGCCGAGTTCATTTTGGTCGGCGCGCTGTTCATCAAGGTGTCGAGCTTGCCGACCTTGTTCAGCGCCTGCTTGACCTTGGTCAGCAGCTGCTCATTGGTGAACGGTTTGCTGACGTAGCCGGAAACGCCGGCCTGAATTGCCTGGACGACGTTCTCTTTGTCGCCACGGCTGGTGACCATCACGAACGGCATGGTCTTGAGGTTTTCCTGCTCGCGGCACCAGGTCAGCAGTTCCAGACCAGACATTTCCGGCATTTCCCAGTCGCACAGAACCAGGTCGAACGCTTCTTTGGCCAGCATGGCCTGGGCCTTTTTGCCGTTGACTGCATCTTCGGTCCGGATCCCCGGGAAGTAGTTGCGCAGGCACTTCTTCACCAAGTCACGAATGAACGACGCATCGTCCACGACCAACACACTGATCTTGCTCATCCAACACCCCTTTAAAAATCCCGGCAAGCATAACGCTGGCTGATGGCACTTTGCCAAAACTCTTCAGTCACGCCGGGACTTTTCGTTCGCGGGTGCTGCTTTTCTATTCGGTTTTTCAATTCAGCTTTTCAATTCGAGAGCCTCACGCAAACAAAAACGCCCGGCCAAAGGGCCGGGCGCTTTTCTTGGGCAATCTTACTTATCGTCAGCTTTTCCCGGAACATTAGCGGTTTCGGCACTTGTGCCTTCAACTTCTTCTTTCATGCGCTTGAGGCCCAAGTGACGCACGTCGGTGCCACGCACCAGGTAAATCACCAGTTCCGAGATGTTGCGCGCGTGGTCGCCGATCCGCTCCAGCGAGCGTAGCACCCAGATAATGCTCAAGACCCGCGAGATAGAGCGTGGGTCTTCCATCATGTAGGTGGCGAGTTCACGCAGTGCGGTCTTGTATTCGCGGTCGATGATCTTGTCGTATTGCGCCACCGACAACGCCAGGTCGGCGTCGAAGCGGGCAAATGCGTCCAGGGCATCGCGAACCATGTTGCGCACCTGGTCGCCGATGTGGCGAACCTCGACGTAACCGCGCGGTGCTTCGCCTTCTTCGCATAACTGGATGGCACGACGGGCGATCTTGGTGGCTTCGTCGCCGATACGCTCCAGATCGATCACCGATTTGGAGATGCTGATGATCAACCGCAAGTCCGACGCCGCCGGCTGACGACGGGCCAGAATGCGCAGGCATTCTTCGTCGATGTTGCGTTCCATCTGGTTGATCTGGTCGTCGATCTCACGCACTTGCTGGGCCAGGCCGGAGTCGGCCTCGATCAGCGCGGTGACCGCGTCGTTGACCTGCTTCTCGACCAGCCCGCCCATGGCCAGGAGGTGGCTGCGCACTTCCTCGAGCTCAGCGTTGAACTGCGCGGAGATGTGATGGGTAAGGCCTTCTTTACTAATCATGTTGGCGTCCTTGGAGCGTCCGGTAAGGTGCGGTGGACCGCAGCGTCAGTTCAGTGAGTAACAACCGCTTGCTAGCCGTAACGACCGGTGATGTAGTCTTCGGTCTGCTTCTTCGCCGGATTGGTGAACAGGGTGTCGGTGTCGCCGAATTCCACCAGTTTGCCCATGTACATGAACGCCGTGTAGTCGGAAACCCGCGCGGCCTGTTGCATGTTGTGGGTCACGATAACAATGGTGAACTTGGATTTCAGTTCGTAGATCAGCTCTTCGACTTTCAGCGTGGAGATCGGGTCGAGTGCCGAGCACGGCTCGTCGAGCAGCAGCACTTCCGGCTCCACGGCGATGGTGCGGGCAATCACCAGACGTTGCTGCTGACCACCGGACAGGCCAAGGGCCGACTCGTGCAGACGGTCTTTGACCTCATCCCACAACGCCGCGCCTTTCAATGCCCACTCGACGGCTTCATCAAGAATGCGTTTCTTGTTGATGCCCTGAATGCGCAAACCGTAAACCACGTTTTCGTAGATGGTTTTCGGGAACGGGTTGGGCTTCTGGAACACCATCCCGACGCGACGACGCAGCTCGGCCACGTCCTCGCCCTTGCGGTAGATGTTGTGACCGTAGAGGTTGATCGCGCCGTCGACGCGGCAGCCGTCCACCAGGTCGTTCATGCGGTTGAAGGTGCGCAGCAGCGTGGACTTGCCGCAGCCGGACGGGCCGATGAAGGCGGTCACGCGCTGTTTCGGGATGTTCATGCTGACGTCGAACAGCGCTTGTTTGTCGCCGTAGAACAGGCTCAGGCCCGGCACTTCGATGGCCACGGTTTCCTGCTCGAGGCTCAGGCTCTGTTTGTCGCGGCCCAAGGCCGACATGTTGATGCCGTGAGTGTGTGCTTCGTGCTGCATGGGAGGCTCCCTGTGCTAACAAATTCGGTTCGTTGAACCGCTGGCTTTGTTCAGGCCAGCGGCTTACTCAAAATCTCTGTCTGACGCCGGTCCCTGTGGGAGCTGGCTTGTCGGATCGCCGCACCGCTGCGATGGCATCACTGCGGTGCCTCTGATACACCGCGTCGTTCGCCTCGCAGGCAAGCCAGCTCCCACAAGGGACAGCGGCGACCCATTAACTTAGCTATCCAGTGCTTTGTATTTTTCGCGCAGATGGTTACGAATCCATACCGCCGACAAGTTGAGCGTGGCAATCACCAGCACCAGCAGCAATGCGGTGGCGTACACCAGCGGCCGCGCGGCTTCGACGTTCGGGCTCTGGAAGCCGACGTCATAAATGTGGAAGCCCAAGTGCATGATCTTCTGGTCCAGGTGCAAGTACGGGTAGTTGCCATCCAGCGGCAGCGACGGCGCCAGTTTCACCACCCCCACCAGCATCAGCGGCGCCACTTCACCGGCGGCACGGGCCACGGCGAGGATCATGCCGGTCATCATTGCCGGGCTGGCCATTGGCAGCACGATCTTCCACAAGGTTTCAGCCTTGGTTGCACCGAGGGCGAGCGAGCCTTCGCGAACGGTACGAGGAATCCGCGCCAGGCCTTCTTCGGTGGCCACGATCACCACCGGCACCGCCAGCAGCGCCAGGGTCAGCGAGGCCCAGAGCAGGCCCGGCGTACCGAAGGTCGGCGCCGGCAGTGCTTCAGGGAAGAACAACCGGTCGACCGAACCGCCGAGCACATAGACGAAGAAGCCCAGACCGAATACGCCGTAAACGATGGCCGGAACACCCGCCAGGTTGTTCACCGCGATGCGGATCAGCCGGGTCATCGGTCCTTGCCGTGCATATTCACGCAGGTAAACCGCCGCCAATACACCGAACGGCGTCACGATCATCGCCATGATCAGAGTCATCATCACGGTGCCGAAAATCGCCGGGAAAATCCCGCCTTCGGTGTTGGCTTCACGCGGGTCATCACTGAGGAATTCCCAGACCTTGCTGAAGTAGAAGCCGATCTTGGTGAAAGTGCCCATGGCGTTCGGCTGGTAGGCGTGAACCACTTTACCGATGCCGATTTCGACCTCTTTACCGTTCGCGTCGCGAGCGGTGAGGCTGTCGCGGTTGAACTGCGCGTGCAGATCATTCAGACGCGCTTCGATTTCCTGATAACGGGCATTCAGCTCGGCACGCTCGGACTCCAGGTCCGCTTGTGCGGCAGCGTCGAGATGGCCAGCCAGTTCCAGTTTGCGACCGTGCAGACGCACTCGTTCGAGCCCGGCGTTGATCGCGCCGATATCGGTTTTTTCCAGGCTCTTGAGCTGTGCGGCGAGCTGGTTGACGCGATCGACACGCGCCTGCAACTCAGGCCATGCGGCCTCGCCTTCAGCGATAACCTTGCCATCCTGTTTGACGTTGACCAGATAACCGTAAAAGTTGCCCCACTCGCGACGCTCAATGGTCATCAGCTCAGGTGGGGTTTTCTGGTTGGTCAGCCATTCGCCGACAATCCACGTGAAGTCGGTGCCGTTCAGATCACGGTTGCCGACCTTGATCAGCTCGCGGGTCATGAACTCCGGGCCCTGATCGGGCACCGGCAGGCCAGCGCTTTTCAGGCGCTCGCGTGGCACTTCTTCCTTCTGCACCACTTCGCCGATGACGAGGTGATTGGCTTGTCCCGGCACGTCGTAACTGGCGTGGATCAGGTCCGCCGGCCAGAAGTGACCCAGACCGCGCACGGCAATCACCGCCAGCAGGCCAATGGTCATGATGACCGCAATGGACACCGCGCCGCCGCTGATCCAGACGCCGGGGGCGCCGCTCTTGAACCATCCATTCAGGGAGTTCTGTTTCACAGACTTCTACCTTTGTTAAAGCGACGAGTATTTCTTGCGCAGACGCTGACGAATCAGTTCCGCGAGGGTGTTCATGATGAAGGTGAACAACAGCAGCACCAGCGCCGAGAGGAACAGCACGCGGTAGTGGCTGCCGCCGACTTCCGATTCGGGCATTTCCACTGCGACGTTGGCCGCCAGGGTGCGCAGGCCTTCGAACAGGTTCATTTCCATGACCGGGGTGTTACCGGTGGCCATCAGCACGATCATGGTTTCACCGACCGCACGGCCCATGCCGATCATCAGCGCCGAGAAAATGCCCGGGCTGGCGGTAAGGATTACCACGCGGGTCATGGTCTGCCACGGTGTGGCACCGAGGGCCAGGGAGCCCAGGGTCAGGCCGCGAGGCACGCTGAACACGGCGTCTTCGGCGATGGAGTAAATGTTCGGAATGACCGCGAAGCCCATGGCCAGACCGACCACCAGAGCGTTGCGCTGGTCGTAGGTAATCCCTAAGTCGTGGGAGATCCACATGCGCATGTCGCCGCCGAAGAACCAGGTTTCCATGTACGGGCTCATGTACAGCGACAGCCAGCCCACAAACAGAATCACCGGGATCAGGATCGCGCTTTCCCAGCCGTCCGGCACTTTCAGGCGGATGGATTCAGGCAGGCGACTGAAGACGAAACCCGCCACCAGAATGCCGATCGGCAGGAGCATCAGCAGGCTGAAGATACCGGGCAAATGCCCTTCGACATACGGCGCCAGGAACAAGCCGGCGAAGAAGCCGAGGATCACCGTCGGCATCGCTTCCATCAACTCGATCACCGGTTTGACCTTGCGACGCATGCCTGGGGCCATGAAGTACGCGGTGTAGATCGCCGCGGCCACGGCCAGTGGCGCGGCCAGCAGCATGGCGTAGAACGCAGCTTTCAGGGTACCGAAGGTCAGCGGCGAGAGGCTCAGCTTGGGTTCGAAGTCGGTGTTGGCCGCGGTCGATTGCCAGACGTATTTAGGCTCGTCGTAGTTCTCGTACCAGACCTTGCTCCACAACGCGCTCCACGAGACTTCCGGGTGCGGGTTGTCGAGCAGCAACGGTTGCAGCTTGCCGCCCTGCTCCACGATCACGCGGTTGGCCCGTGGCGACAGACCGAACAGGCCTTGGCCATCAACCACCTGGTCCACCAGCAAAGTGCGGTGAGCGGTGCTGTGGAACACGCCGAGCTTGCCAGACGCGTCGAGGGCAACGAAGCCTTTGCGACGTTCTTCGGCGGTGATTTCAACGATTGGCGCAGTGCCCATCTGGAAGGTACGAATCTGCTTCAGACGCAGCTCGCCATCCGGGTCGCGGGCCATGAACCACTGGGCGAGGCCACCCTTGGAGTTGCCGATGATCAGCGAGATGCCGCCCAGCAATTGGGTGCTGGCGGTCACTTCGGCATTGCCATCTTCAAGCAACTTGTAGCGCCCGTTGAGGCTCTTCTCGCGCAGGCTGAAAACGTCGGCCTGAGCGCGACCGTTGACCACGTACAGCCATTGCTGACGCGGGTCGACGAAGATGTTCTTCACCGGCTCGGTCATTTGCGGCAGTTCGATGCGCTTCTGCTCGTTGGTGACTTCGCCGGTCATCATGTTTTCTTCGCTGGTCAGCGACATGACATGCAGTTGCGCACCGGTGGAACCGGCCAGCAGCAGGGTCGATTCGGTAGCGTTGAGGCTGACGTGCTCCAGCGCTCCGCCCGCCTCGTTCAGCGCGACCGGCGTTTCGCCGTACGGGTACTCGACGGCCGGCGAGATGGTTTTCTTGCCTTCCGGGTAGCTGACTTTATAGGTGTGACGGAACACCAGCGCCTGGCCGTTGGACAGGCCCACCGCCACCAATGGATGGCCGGGCTGATCTTCACCAATGGAGGTCACGCTGGTGCCGGCCGGAATCGGCAGGTCGACGCGGCGCAGTTCAGCGCCAGTGTCGATATCAAAGAACAACGCCTGGCCCTTGTCGGAAACCCGCATGGCGACCTGGTTCTGCTCTTCGAGGGAGATCATCAGCGGCTTGCCAGCGTCTTGCATCCAGGCAGGCGTGATGGCGTCTTTGGCGGTCAGGTCGGCCCCCTGGAACAGCGGCGCGACGACGTAACCGAGGAAGAAAAAGATCAGGGTGATTGCGCCAAGAACGGCGAGGCCGCCGACGAGGACGTACCAGCGGGTCAGGCGATCTTTCAGCGCACGAATGCGGCGCTTGCGTTGCAGCTCAGGCGTATTGAAGTCAATTCGCTTGGGGGGATTTGTAGTCATGGTGGAGTTGGCCAGATCATTCATTCGCACACCCTAGCGATCCTGTATGACAGAAAGATGACAATGCAGTGACGCAACAAATCCGCCGCCGGTGGGAACTGGCAGTGGATCGGAAATTTGGGAGGGCCGGGTTGCCATCGTGGCAACCCTGAGCCTTTGTAGGAGCGAAGCTTGCTCGCGAAGGGATCGCCTCGGTTCTCCCTTGAAAGCGATGCGATCCCTTCGCGGGCAAGCCTCGCTCCTACATAGGTCCGGGGTTTACCCCGGACCTAGGGTTTTACTTTTTTACGACGTTGTTGCCTTCTTGCAGACCCAGGTCAGCCAGTGCTTTTGCAGCAACCTTGGCTGGCAGCGGGATGTAGCCGTCTTTCACAACCACTTCCTGACCCTGTTTGGACAGAATCAGTTTCACGAACTCGGCTTCCAGCGGGGCCAGAGGCTTGTTCGGGGCCTTGTTGACGTATACGTAGAGGAAACGCGACAGCGGATACTTGCCGTTCAGGGCGTTCTCTTCGGTGTCTTCGATGAACTCAGTGGTGCCTTTCTTGGCCAGGGCCACGGTTTTCACGCTGGCGGTCTTGTAGCCGATGCCCGAGTAACCAACACCGTTCAGCGAGGAGCTGATCGACTGCACGACCGAAGCCGAGCCAGGTTGTTCGTTGACGTTTGGCTTGTAGTCGCCTTTGCACAGGGCTTCTTCCTTGAAGTAGCCATAAGTGCCGGATACCGAGTTACGACCAAACAGTTGCACTGGCTTGTTGGCCAGGTCGCCGGTCACACCCAGGTCGCCCCAGGTTTTCACGTCAGCTTTGGCGCCGCACAGACGCGTCGAGGAGAAGATCGCGTCGACTTGTTCCATGGTCAGGTGCTGGATCGGGTTGTCTTTGTGTACGAAGACAGCCAGGGCGTCCACGGCAACCGGGATAGCGGTTGGCTTGTAGCCGTATTTCTGTTCGAAGGCAGCCAGTTCGGTGTCCTTCATCTTGCGGCTCATCGGGCCCAGGTTAGAGGTGCCTTCAGTCAGCGCAGGTGGCGCAGTGGCGGAGCCAGCGGCCTGAATCTGGATGTTTACGTTCGGGTATTCTTTTTTGTAGTTCTCAGCCCACAGGGTCATGAGGTTGGCCAGGGTATCGGAGCCGACGCTGGACAGGTTGCCCGACACACCAGTGGTCTTGGTGTAGCTCGGGATCGACGGGTCAACAGCGGCAACCGCGTTGGCAGTCGCAACGCCAGCAGCGACAAAAGTCATTGCCGCCATCAAACGCTTCAGTTTCATGCCTTACTCCTAGCAGATAGGTGTGTTAAGTCGGGGCCAAGTATCAGCAGGCCGTGTGAACACTCTATGGCTGAAATATGACAATTGGATGAAAGGCCAGCATCTAGCAATAGATCGTTCCCACGCTCTGCGTGGGAATGCATCTCGGGACGCTCTGCGTCCCATTCAAAAGCGGACGCAGAGCGTCCATGGCGGCATTCCCACGCAGAGCGTGGGAACGATCGGTTACAAGGTTACCGCCCTTTCTTCCAGAGATATCCACCCACAAGAATCCCGACACAACAAATAATCGCCACATAATAGGCAGGCCCCAGCGGGCTTTCCTTCAAGAGCAACGTCACCACCATCGGCGTCAGGCCACCGAAGATGGCATAGGCCAGGTTGTAGGAAAACGACAACCCGCTGAACCGCACCACCGCCGGGAAGGCTTTGACCATCACGTACGGCACCGCACCGATAGTGCCAACCAGCAGGCCGGTCAGGGCATACATCGGGAACAGCCACTCGGGATGGTTGAACAGGCTGTGATAGAACGTCCACGAACTGATCAGCAGCGCGGCGCTACCGAACACGAACACCCGGCCGGCGCCGAAACGGTCAGCCAATACACCGGAAGCCACACAGCCCAGACTCAGGAATACGATGGCCAGGCTATTGGCCTGCAATGCGGTAGTCGGCGAGAAGTGGTAAACGGTCTGCAGCACGGTTGGGGTCATCAGGATGATCACGATGATGCCGGCGGACAGCAGCCAGGTCAGCAGCATGGAAATCAGAATCGCACCGCGATGGTCACGTAACACGGCACGCAGCGGCACTTCTTCGGCCAGCGCTTTGCGCAGTTGCAGTTCGGCGAACACCGGTGTTTCGTGGAGCCAGCGGCGCAGGTAGACCGAGAACAGGCCAAACACACCGCCCAGCAGGAACGGGATCCGCCAGGCGTAATCCGCGACTTCAACCGGCGTGTAAATGCTGTTGATCGCGGTGGCGACCAACGAGCCCAAAAGAATACCGGCGGTCAGACCGCAGGTCAGCGTGCCGCAGGCATAACCGATGTGCCGCTGTGGCACGTGTTCGGAAACGAATACCCACGCCCCAGGCACTTCACCGCCAATCGCCGCGCCCTGGATCACCCGCATCAGCAGCAACAGGATCGGCGCCCACATACCTATCTGCGCATAAGTCGGCAGCAAGCCCATGATCAGGGTCGGCACTGCCATCATGAAAATGCTCAAGGTGAACATCTTCTTGCGCCCCAGCAGATCACCGAAGTGCGCCATGACGATGCCGCCCAGCGGCCGCGCCAGATAGCCAGCGGCGAAGATGCCGAACGTCTGCATCAGGCGCAGCCACTCGGGCATGTCGGCGGGGAAGAACAGTTTGCCGACCACCGTGGCGAAGAACACAAAGATGATGAAGTCGTAAAACTCCAGAGCGCCGCCCAAGGCAGACAGCGATAACGTCTTATAGTCGTTGCGGGTCAGCGGACGTGCGGATTGGGTGGGCTGCGCGATGCTCGAGGGCGCTGTGGTCATGGCAAGGGCTTCTCTTATAGTCGGATCTGCAACCTCAACAACGCTGGCAGAGGCTTGGGCAGGTTCGGCACGATAGCAAATTGTTCGAAAAAGCACATAGAGGCGCGTATTTGACGGTCAAAATGAGAACCGGACGGTCGTCTCGGAGTCTACCGATCGATATACTCGTAACATTGCAACGGCTTGTAAGGGGTTGCTGTGCGAAACCGTCGTTGGCACCTGTCAGCCGATTTCGCAGAGTTTCCCTTTAGGCGCCTTACGAAAAACGTGACGAACGTAGTATGTTCGGGGCTGAATCGTTTTTCCAAGACGGCTATTTACCCGCTACATACATGAAGAGTCACGGGTCAGAGGCACCCCCGGCATGATAGAGCTCGAACAAGAAGATCCAATCCCGCAAGGCGATCTGGCCCTGCAAATCACCGCGCTTCCGCGCGAAACCAACGGCTTTGGCGATATTTTCGGCGGCTGGCTGGTGGCGCAGATGGATTTGGCCGGTACCGCTATGGCCAGCAAGGTTGCCGGTGGTCGCGTAGCCACCGTTGCGATCGATCGCATGGCGTTCCTGGTGCCGGTGGCGGTGGGTGCTCAACTGTCCTTTTATACCCAGGCGCTGGAAATCGGCCGCAGCTCGATTCAGATGATGGTCGAAGTCTGGAGCGACGACCCACTGTCCAGCGAATGGCGTAAAGTGACCGAAGCCGTCTTCGTGTTCGTCGCCATCGACGGCAGCGGCCGCACTCGCTCGGTTCCGCCCAGAGCTCGTTGAACCGGAGCTGGTAAAAACCAGAGTCCGTAAAAAAAGTGGGCGTTAAACCCGGCGACCGTTTTGCGGTCCATTGCAGTCCTGTTCCTGATCGAGAGTTGCCCCATGAGCACGCCCAACGTTGAAGCCGTGAAACTGGATGAACTGAACTGCTGGCGCATCCGCCACGGTCAGGCCGAATTGCTGGTGGCCCAGCAAGGCGCGCACATCCTCAGTTATCAACTGGCCGGCGAGCCGCCGCTGATCTGGCTCAACGATGAGGCGGTATTCAAGACTGGCAAGAGTATCCGCGCCGGCGTGCCGGTGTGCTGGCCATGGTTCGGTAACCTGTCGCGCAACCCGCAGAGTGTCCAGGCCATGCGCGTCAGCCAGGAACCGCCGACCGCCCATGGTCTGGTGCGGGCGATGGACTGGGAACTGGGTGGCATCGAAACCGAGGGCGAAAGCCTGAAGGTGGAATTTGTCCTGCCTTTCCCCGAAGACGGTCTGCCAGGATGGCCGCATCAGGTGGACTTGAAACTGAGCATTCGTCTGGATGAGCAGTTGCACATCAGCCTGACGAGCGAAAACAAGGGCGCCGAACAGGTCACTATCAGCCAGGCATTGCACAGCTATTTCGCGGTCAGCGATGTGCGCAACGTGCACGTTGAAGGGCTGGATGGCTTGAGCTATATCGAAACCCTGGGCGACTGGAAAACCGTCACCCAGACCGGTGATCTGCATTTTAGCGGCGAGACCGACCGCATCTATCTCAATACCCCGCCGAAGCTGAGCATCGTTGACCCGCACTGGGAACGACGCATCGAACTGACCAGCAGCGGTTCGCGCTCTGCGGTGATCTGGAACCCCTGGATCGACCGCGCCGCAGCGTTCAGCGACATGGCCGACGATGGCTGGCAGCGCATGCTATGCATTGAAACGGCGAATGTGATGGGCGATGTGGTGACGCTGGCACCTGGGGCGAGTCATACCCTGGGCGTGAGCATCGGTAGCAAACCTTTATAGCAACACCGTAAACCAATGTGGGAGCGAGCCTGCTCGCGATGAGGCCATAACATCCAACATCAATGTTGACTGTTAAACCGCCATCGCGAGCAGGCTCGCTCCCACATTTGAACGCCTACAAATCCGACTCTTTAACCACTCGCACCTGCGCCGCATCCAGCGCATAAGCCGCATCCGCCAGGTCGTTGTTGACCGTCTCGATCTTCAGCGTGCCGGTCACCCACAGCGGTGTATAGATGTCATTCAGCTTCAAGCCTTTGGGATAACGCACCAGCACCAACTGGTTAGGCGGTGGTGGCGGCACGTGGATGCAAGCGCCCGGGTACGGCACAAGGAAGAACAACGTGCTTCGGCCCTTGGCGTCGGATTCCAGCGGTACCGGATAACCGCCAATGCGGATGTGTTTGTCGTTCATCGACGGCACGGTTTTGGTCGAGTACATCACCGCCGGCAAGCCCTTGCTCTGCTTCATGCCACCCTTTTGGGTAAAGGTGCCGTTGGCTTCCGGGGAGTTGTGATCGATTTCGGGCATGGCCTCGAGGGCTTTCTGGTCCGACTTGGGCATCAGTTCGAGCCAGTCGGTTTCCGGCAGTTCGCCGGCATGGGCCAAACCACTGCCCAGGAAGAGAAGAGTCAACAGAAGACGGCGCATGAAAGTGCTCGGCAAAGGATAGGGCAATGTGACGATGGCAACGCCGAGCATTCTAGCCCTCTCCAGCGAGGACGCAGAGAGGGCTTTGTCACTTCAATCAGTTGTTTTTTTTGATCAGGCCGTAGACCACCAGCAATACCACCGCACCCACCAGAGCACCGATGAAACCTGCGCCTTCGCCAGCATGGTAAATGCCCAAGGCCTGGCCGCCGTAAGTGGCCGCCAGCGAACCGCCGATACCGAGCAGGATGGTCATGATCCAGCCCATGCTGTCATCGCCCGGTTTCAAAAACCGAGCCAGCAGGCCGACGATCAAACCGATAAAGATGGTTCCGATAATTCCCATGGCATTTCCCTCTGAATGATTTGGATATGCGGAAAGCCTAGACAGACTTTGGCATCCTGCCATCAGAGAACGGCGGTCCCTGAAGGTTCCGCCGTTGCCACATGAAACTATTCGGCGATGAGCGCTTCGACCTTGAGGATTTGCTCAGCCAACGTCTCACGGTCTGCACAGCGCAGATTGGCGTGACCGACCTTGCGGCCGACCTTGAAAGCCTTGCCGTAGTGATGCAAATGGCAGTCGTCGATCGCGATCACTTTTTCTACTGGCGGCACGACACCGATGAAGTTGAGCATCGCGCTCTCGCCGACCTTGGCCGTCGAACCCAGCGGCAGACCGGCGACGGCCCGCAGGTGGTTTTCGAACTGGCTGCACTCGGCGCCTTCGGTAGTCCAGTGCCCGGAGTTGTGCACGCGCGGGGCGATTTCATTGGCCTTGAGGCCGCCGTCGACTTCAAAGAACTCGAACGCCATCACGCCGACGTACTCCAGCTGCTTGAGTACTCGGCTGGAGTAATCTTCAGCCAACGCTTGCAGCGGGTGATCGGTGCTGGCCACGGACAGCTTGAGAATGCCGCTGTCGTGGGTGTTATGCACCAGTGGATAGAACCTGGTTTCGCCATCGCGAGCACGCACAGCAATCAGCGAGACTTCGCCAGTGAATGGCACGAAGCCTTCCAGCAGGCAGGCGACGCTGCCCAGCTCGGCGAAGGTACCGACCACATCTTCAGGCTTGCGCAGGACTTTCTGGCCCTTGCCGTCGTAACCCAGGGTGCGGGTTTTCAGCACGGCAGGCAGGCCGATCGAAGCCACGGCGGCGTCCAGGTCGGCTTGCGACTGGATGTCGGCGAACGCGGGAGTCGGAATCCCCAGGTCCTTGAACATGCTCTTTTCGAACCAGCGATCGCGAGCGATGCGCAGCGCTTCGGCACTCGGGTACACCGGGACGAATTGCGACAGGAAGGCCACGGTTTCGGCCGGGACGCTTTCGAACTCGAAGGTCACCAGATCGACTTCATCGGCCAACTGACGCAGGTGGTCCTGATCGCCGTAATCGGCCCGCAGGTGTTCGCCCAACGCGGCTGCGCAAGCATCCGGCGCCGGGTCCAGGAAAGCGAAATTCATGCCCAGCGGAGTACCCGCCAGCGCCAACATGCGACCCAATTGGCCGCCACCGATTACACCGATCTTCATCGTCAACAACCTCAGGCGATGCGTGGGTCTGGATTGTCCAGGACGCTGTCTGTCTGCTCAGCGCGGAATTTCTTCAACACGGTATGAAATTGTGGGTGCTTGGCGCCCAGGATGCTCGCCGAGAGCAGCGCTGCGTTGATCGCGCCGGCCTTGCCGATGGCCAGGGTGGCGACCGGAATGCCCGCGGGCATCTGCACGATAGAGAGCAGTGAATCGACGCCCGAGAGCATCGACGACTGCACCGGCACGCCCAGCACCGGCAGGTGGGTCTTGGCCGCACACATGCCTGGCAGGTGGGCCGCGCCACCGGCACCGGCGATAATCACCTCGATGCCCCGGGCCTCGGCCTCTTCGGCATACTGGAACAGCAGGTCCGGGGTGCGGTGGGCCGAAACCACTTTCACCTCGTAAGGAATGCCGAGCTTTTCCAGCATATCGGCGGTGTGGCTAAGGGTGGACCAATCGGACTTGGAGCCCATGATCACGCCAACCAGTGCACTCATCGTCGTGCCTCTTCTCTCTGGGCGCCCGCAGGCGCGTCAAAAAACAACAAGCCACGCAGGATGCGTGGCTTGATTGTACGAATTATGGCCGGGCGAACCGGCCGAAGGCCGCGCAGTATACCTCAATAAGGCAGATAAACAGCCCCTTGAGCGACCAGCTGTCACACGTCATGAATTTTCGGTTTTTTGACTCCAGGGTTAATAAATCAATGGGCGTTTTTCGGTAGCGAATCGATTTACCGCACACAACAAATACAACTACCTGTCATCCATAATTATTTAATCAGCAACATACAAGACATCTAATAAAACAACTTTTACTTGCTGGGAGCGCCAACAAACTTCAACTTATATCTCAATTAAATAGAACCATACGGTGGAAACCATCCATCAGTCAATTTCGCTCGACCCACTAAAAAACATATAAAGGACTATAACGTGAAAAACCCCATCCTATTAATGGTTTATATCCACGATGACCTCGATGCGTACGACCGAGACAAGCTCTACGATGATTATTTCTCTTGGCTGAAGATCGAGCTTGAAGATATTTCAGGTCGTGGCGTCTTGATTATCTTCGTCCCTAAAAACTCCTCACCGGAAATGACCAATTACAACTACAAAAATGAAAGCGCCGGAGACTCCAATCGTGGCTGGGGAAAAATGGTTAGCGAGTTAACATCGAAAGTAGAGGACACGCGCCCTTACGATCCAAACTTGAACAAGTTTTTGTTGTTAACCCGCAGCCCTATGAACAGCACCGTCGCTGGCGTTGCAACCGGAAAAGGTCAAGTTGCATTAGCCTCGATAAACTCCTATTTGACGCCTGCACACGAGGTGGGTCATATGTTCGGTGCCACGCATGAAGACGCTGACGTCGTCTACGACGGCTGGTGGCACGACACAATTATGAAAGCCGACCTAGGTTCTACTTTCCGGGGTAATTACTACCGTTTCAGTGAAAAAAACCGAGAGAATATTCGAAACTACCTCAATCAATTCGACTGAAACACCTCGGGTTGTCTGCCTCTGGCTGAAAATCAGAACCCCTGATTTCCACCCATCTCAAGAGGCAGGGCTCGCCGCCCCGCCCTCGAGTTTGCGCCACAACAACCGAACATTGGCCTTGCGCACCAGTGCGCAGCGATACAGCCGGATTTCCAGTGGCACATGCCATTGCGGGCCGCCGCAGATCACCAGTTCACCGCGCGCCAACTCGGCGCGCACGCTCAGTTGCGGCACCCAGGCGATGCCCAGGCCTTCCAGCGCCATGCTTTTCAGGCTGTCGGCCATGGCGGTTTCATAAATGGTGGTGAATCGCAGCGCTCGCTGACGTAAAAGCAAATTCACAGAACGCCCGAGAAATGCCCCGGCGCTGTAGGCCAGCAAAGGCACGCTGGTTTCGCCTTCCAGGTCGAACAACGGCTTGCCGTCGGCGTCGGCCGCGCAGACCGGGAGCATTTCAGTGTCGCCCAGATGCAGTGACGGGAAAATCTCCGGGTCCATTTGCATCGCCGAGTCCGGGTCATAGAACGCCAGCATCACATCACATCCGCCTTCACGCAGCGCATGCACCGCATCGCCGACGTTGGTGGCCACCAGCCGCGTGGCTATATTCAATCCTTCGTTGCGCAATTGTGCGATCCAGCGCGGGAAAAAACCCAGTGCCAGAGAGTGAGCGGCAGCGATTTGTATCACCTCGCCCTGCCCGCCTTCCAGGTGATGAAGATGGCGCAACACTTCACCCAATTGCTCGACCACAGTACGTGCAGTAACGAGAAACAGCTGACCCGCCGCTGTCAACTCGACGGGTGTGCGGGAGCGATTGACCAGTGTCAGCCCCAGCGCGGCTTCGAGGCTGCGGATCCGCCGGCTGAATGCAGGCTGGGTCACGAAGCGTCGTTCAGCCGCTTGGGAGAAGCTACGGGTGGCGGCCAGAGCACTGAAGTCTTCAAGCCATTTACTTTCCAGATTCATCACGCCCTCCCGGACACGCACCAATTTAGGTCACACGCTCGCCATACACGCGGCGTCACACGGGCATTATGCCGAATGTGCATAGGCTAGTGTTTAACAGCATTGGCCCAAAATAGTTCACCAGCCTAGCATTTGCAGTGTTCCGGCACAGACCGGGTCCCTATCGAGATGATTTCTATCATGTCCTCCGCTGCATCTTTCCGCACAGAAAAAGACCTGCTTGGCGTACTCGAAGTACCTGCTCAAGCGTATTACGGCATCCAGACCCTGCGAGCGGTGAACAACTTCCGCCTCTCGGGCGTTCCGATTTCGCATTACCCGAAACTGGTTGTCGGTCTGGCAATGGTCAAACAGGCCGCCGCTGACGCCAACCGCGAGTTGGGTCACCTGAGCGACGCCAAGCACGCTGCCATCAGCGAAGCCTGTGCCCGATTGATCCGCGGTGATTTCCACGAAGAATTCGTGGTGGACATGATTCAAGGCGGCGCTGGCACTTCAACCAACATGAATGCCAACGAAGTCATCGCCAACATCGCGCTGGAGGCCATGGGCCACAGCAAGGGCGAATATCAGTACCTGCATCCGAACAACGACGTGAACATGGCGCAGTCGACCAACGACGCCTACCCGACCGCGATCCGTCTGGGTCTGCTGCTGGGTCACGACGCACTGTTGGCCAGCCTCGACAGCCTGATCCAGTCGTTTGCCGCCAAAGGTGAAGAATTCAGCCACGTCCTGAAGATGGGTCGTACCCAACTGCAAGACGCCGTGCCGATGACCCTGGGCCAGGAATTCCGCGCTTTCGCCACCACCCTGAGCGAAGACCTGGCGCGCCTGAAGACCCTGGCACCTGAGTTGCTGACCGAAGTGAATCTGGGCGGCACCGCGATCGGTACCGGCATCAACGCTGACCCGCGTTATCAAGCCCTGGCCGTTCAGCGTCTGGCAACGATCAGCGGTCAACCGCTGGTGCCGGCTGCCGACCTGATCGAGGCCACCTCCGACATGGGCGCCTTCGTGCTGTTCTCCGGCATGCTCAAGCGCACCGCAGTCAAGCTGTCGAAAATCTGCAACGACCTGCGCCTGCTGTCCAGCGGTCCACGCACCGGCATCAACGAAATCAACCTGCCAGCACGTCAGCCAGGCAGCTCGATCATGCCAGGCAAGGTCAACCCGGTTATCCCGGAAGCCGTGAACCAGGTGGCGTTCCAGATCATCGGCAACGACTTGGCCCTGACCATCGCGGCCGAAGGTGGCCAGTTGCAACTGAACGTGATGGAGCCGCTGATCGCCTTCAAGATCTTCGACTCGATCCGCCTGCTGCAACGCGCCATGGACATGCTGCGCGAACACTGCATCGTCGGCATCACCGCCAACGAAGAGCGCTGCCGTGAACTGGTCGAGCATTCGATTGGCCTGGTCACCGCGCTGAACCCGTACATCGGTTATGAAAACGCAACCCGCATTGCCCGTATCGCCCTTGAGAGCGGCCGCGGCGTGCTGGAACTGGTGCGTGAAGAAGGCTTGCTCGACGAAGAAATGCTCGCCGACATCCTGCGTCCGGAAAACATGATTGCTCCGCGTCTGGTGCCTCTGAAGGCTTAACCAAACGCAGGCTCTTTTGAAGAGCCACGCTCACCAGGTCGAGGGACTAGACACCTCTCACCTTTTGAGGGCTTGGGGATATGTTCCCTCAAGCCCTTTTTTTTACCCATTCGCGGATTTTCCGAACATGTTGAATGTTTTAAGTACCACCAAGATCGCAGCCTTCGTCAGCTTCCACAGGGTTTGAGACCCTCTGTAGAAGCTGCCGAAGGCTGCAATTTTTTGATTTTGCAGCACTCTCGTTTCGTCGCTTGCACCACAATCGTGCAGACGGACGGCACTCTCCTTATGTATAGTGCCGCCCCTCTTCGCGTGAGTGCTCGTCGTTAACGAGGCCCAAACCCATGCGAAACCCGAACTAATAACAATCCCGCGATATGGAACCGGAACGAACGTCGATCCACCTGCTGAGCCACGCGCAAGCGGGTGTAACGCAATATGTCGGACCCTCCAGCATCTGCACCCACAAAAAACAGCGAGGAAAAATCCATGCTCGAAGTCATCAACGACTTCCTCTCAGGGAAAGTACTGATCGTGCTCATTGTCGGGCTCGGTAGCTACTTCACGATCCGCTCGCGTTTCGTTCAGTTCCGCCATTTCTTTCACATGTTCGCGGTCTTCCGCGACAGCCTGAAAAGCAGCGCTGGCCAGCTCAGCTCATTCCAGGCCCTGATGCTCAGCCTCGCCGGCCGCGTCGGTGCGGGTAACATCGCCGGTGTCGGTATTGCCGTGACCCTTGGTGGCCCCGGTGCGGTGTTCTGGATGTGGGTGACCGCGCTGGTCGGCATGTCCAGCAGCTTCTTCGAATGCTCCCTCGGCCAGCTCTATAAGCGCTGCGACTCCGAAGGTCAGTTCCGCGGCGGCCCATCCTTTTACATTCAGCACGGCCTGCAGAAACGCTGGCTGGGGATGATCATGGCGTTCCTGCTGCTGATCACCTTTGGCTTTGCCTTCAACGGCCTGCAAGCCCACGCCGTAACCCACTCGCTGAACAATGCCTTCGGCCTCGACACCACGTACACCGGGCTGGGCCTGGCGGTATTGTTGGGTCTGGTGTTCATCGGCGGTATCAAGCGGATTGCCAAGGTCGCTGACCTGCTGGTACCAGTGAAAACCCTGGTGTACATCGGCGTGACCATCTACGTGATCGTGCTGCAGTTCGACCACGTTCCGGGCATGTTGATGACCATCGTCAAAAGCGCCTTCGGTCTGGACCAGGCGTTCGGCGGCCTGATCGGCAGCGCCATCGTCATGGGCGTGAAGCGCGGCGTGTTCGCCAACGAAGCAGGCCTGGGCAGTGCGCCGAACGTCGCCGCTGTGGCCTCGGTCGAGCATCCGGTTTCGCAAGGTGTGGTTCAGGCGTTCAGCGTGTTCCTCGACACCTTCGTGATCTGCACCTGCACCGCATTGCTGATCCTGCTGTCGGGCTTCTACACCCCGGGCTTCGAAGGCGACGGCATTGCCCTGACCCAGAACTCCCTGGCTGCCGTAGTCGGTGAGTGGGGTCGGATGTTCATCTCCGTGGCTCTGGCGCTGTTCGTATTCACCTCGATTCTCTACAACTACTATCTGGGCGAGAACAACCTGCGCTTCATGATCGGCGAAAACCGCAAGGCACTGATCGCCTATCGCGCGCTGGTACTGGTACTGATCTTCTGGGGTGCCATCGAAAACCTCAGCACGGTGTTCGCGTTCGCCGACATCACCATGACCCTGCTGGCGTTCGTGAACCTGATTGCGCTGTTCCTGCTGTTCAAGGTCGGCATGCGCATCCTGCGTGACTACGATGACCAGCGTGCTGCCGGCATCAAGACCCCAGTGTTCGATTCGAGCAAGTTCCCGGATCTGGACCTGGACCTGAAAGCCTGGCCAGCCAATCCGCCAGCCGCCGCTCCTACGGCCGCAGCCGAGCCGCAAGGCGTGACCGCAGCGCAACGCTGATCGGTAAAAAACCGGGCGCATCCCCTGCGCCCGGCGTGACACAGCTTGCGACCGGCGTCATGCTCGGTCGCATGTTGTGGCAGCTTTTTTGATGCTGCCGTTTTGGTTCGAGCTTGAGACCACATCGCTCGAGCGCGACCCCGGTCCATCGCGAGCAGGTCGCACCGTCGCTCCCACATCGTTTTCGGAGAACCTCCATGAACCCTTCGACTTTTCCTGCCGCCCAGCACGTCATGGTGCTGTACACCGGTGGCACCATCGGCATGCAAGCCAGTGCCCACGGCCTGGCCCCGGCGTCCGGTTTCGAAGCGCGGATGCGCGAGTATCTGCACAGCCAACCCGAACTGGTGATACCGCAGTGGCGCTTTCGCGAGATGTCGCCGCTGATCGACAGCGCCAACATGACGCCCGCCTACTGGCAGCAACTGCGTGAAGCGGTGGTCGATGCCGTTGATGTCCAGGGCTGCGACAGCGTGTTGATCCTGCACGGCACCGACACCCTGGCCTACAGCGCCGCGGCCATGAGCTTTCAATTGCTCGGTCTGCACGCCCGCGTGTGCTTCACCGGTTCGATGCTGCCGGCCGGCGTGACCGACAGCGATGCCTGGGAAAACCTCAGCGGTGCGTTGGTTGCTCTTGGCCAGGGCCTCGCACCGGGCGTTCATCTGTACTTCCACGGTGAACTGCTCGACCCGACCCGTTGCGCCAAGGTTCGCAGCTTCGGTCGTCATCCATTCAAGCGACTGGAGCGTCAGGGTGGCGGCGTGAAAGCGTCTTCGATACCTGAGCCGCTGAACTACAACCAGCCTAAACAGTTGGCGAAGGTCGCGGTGCTGCCGCTGTTCCCGGGCATCGGTGCCGATCAACTGGATGGCCTGCTCAACAGCGGTATTCAGGGTCTGGTGCTGGAATGTTATGGCAGCGGTACCGGGCCAAGCGACAACCCCGAGTTTCTCGCCAGCCTGGAACGGGCCCGGGACAAAGGTGTGGTGGTGGTCGCGGTGACGCAATGTCATGAAGGTGGCGTGCAGCTCGACGTGTACGAGGCAGGCAGCCGCTTGCGTGACGCCGGTGTGTTGTCCGGTGGCGGCATGACTCGCGAGGCGGCGTTTGGCAAGTTGCATGGGTTGCTGGGCGCAGGGCTTGAGACGGCTGAAGTTCGGCGGTTGGTTGAACTCGACCTGTGCGGCGAACTGAGCTGACACGACACAGAACCGTGTAGGAGCGAGGCTTGCCCGCGAAGGCGTCTTCAAGTGCGCCAAAAGCTTCGCGGGCAAGCCTCGCTCCTACAAGGGCCGGGTCATACCGGCATATAACTTGCTCCCATTCCGGCACGCCCAACGCGGGAAGCCCCCATGCTCCACTCCCATCTCACCACCCTCAACGCCGTCTCCCTGGTACTCAACACCTTCAAGGCCGAAGGCCTGTCGAGCGATGCATTGCTGGCCGGCAGCGGCATCAATGCGGCGGATCTGAGCCGGGCGGATACGCGTATTACCACCAACCAAGAGATGCTGGTTTGCGCCAACGCCGTCGCGTTACGCCACGATATCGGCTTGGAGTTGGGCCGGCGGATGCACGTTTCCTCCTACGGCATGCTCGGGTACGCCTTACTCACCAGCGCCACTTTGGGTGACGCCTTGCGGTTGGGGCTGCACTATCCGGCGCTATTGGGAACACTGTTCGAGTTGAGCCTGGAAGAAGATGGCGAACGCATCTGGCTCACCGCCGGCGACTATCGGGAGAATCCGGCGCTGGCGCCGTTCAATGTCGAGTTTTGCCTGGTCTCTATGAAAGTCACCTGCGAAGACTTGCTCGGCCACCCTCTGCCTCTGCTCGGAGCCCGCTTCGAACACCCGGCGCCGGACTATCACGCGCGCTACGCCGAGCGTTTCGACTGCCCCTTGCAGTTCGAGGCAGTATCCAATGCCTTTGCCTTCGATAAACACTGGCTCGAACAACCACTGCCTCTGGCCGACGCCATTACGCACCAGGCCATGGCCGAGCGTTGCCGCAAGCAAAACACCGAATTCACCGGGCGTCAGGCCTGGCTCGGGCGTATCCGCCAACTACTCGCGGCGCAACTGAGCGCGGCGCCGGGCCTGGATGGGTTGGCCGAACAGCTGAACTGCTCGGCGCGCACGCTACGTCGACATCTGAAGGGCCTGGGTTGCAGCTATCAGGAACTGCTCGATGAGTTGCGCTTCGAGCAGGCCAAGCGAATGCTCTGCGAAGATCAATTGCCGATTTATCGAATTGCCGAGGCGTTGGGGTTCAGCGAGACCGCGAGCTTCCGCCATGCGTTTGTGCGCTGGAGTGGCGTGGCGCCCAGCCAGTTCCGGCCGTGATCTACCTCTGTGGCGAGGGAGCTTGCTCCCGCTCGGCTGCGCAGCAGTCGTAAAACCGGCAACCGCTATTTGAATGGAAGAACGCGGTGTGCGGTTTGGGTCTGCTACGCAGACCAACGGGAGCAAGCTCTCTCGCCACAGAGGGGCGAATTTCGGTCAAATCTTTTGGCCATATCGATCCCCTTTTGGCCTTTCTTGCCGTTCTCCCAAACGCCGCCCGCCGCAAGACTGTATGCAAACCGAATCAGCCTGCGGAGAACAAGAATGCTGACGATCTACTCGGACGATCACCACCTGCACCACGGTCGTTGTGAATTGATGGACGGGCAATTGATGCCCTGCTTCGAGATGCCCTCGCGGGCCGACCATGTGCTGGCACGCGTGCAGTACCGCCGTCTCGGCCCGGTCGAGGCGCCGGAGGACTTCGGCCTCGGGCCGATCGAGCGCGTCCACAGCCGCGACTACCTCGACTTCTTCAAAGGAGCCTGGGCGCGCTGGACCGAATTCAAAACAGACGGCGACTTGCTGCCCTATACCTGGCCGGCCCGCACCTTGCGCCGGATCATGCCCACCAGCCTGCACGGCCAGCTCGGCTATTACAGCTTCGACGGCGGCGCACCGATTACCGCCGGCACCTGGCAAGCGGCGTACAGCGCGTCGCAAGTTGCCCTCACGGCTCAAGCGGTGATCCAGCGTGGAGCGCGCAGTGCCTTCGCCTTGTGCCGTCCACCGGGACACCATGCCGCCAGCGACTTGATGGGCGGTTATTGTTACCTCAACAACGCCGCCATCGCCGCTCAGGCTTTCCTCGATCAAGGCCACAAAAAGGTCGCGATCCTCGATGTCGATTACCACCACGGCAACGGTACCCAATCGATTTTCTACGAGCGCAGCGATGTGCTCTTCACCTCGATCCATGGTCATCCGGAAGCCGAGTTTCCCTTCTTCCTCGGCTACGAAGACGAACGCGGTGAAGGCCCTGGCGAAGGGTTCAACTTCAACTACCCTTTGCCCGCCGGGTCGGGCTGGGACCGTTGGAGCGCGGCGCTGGAGCAGGCCTGCAAAGAGATCGAAAAGTACGGCGCCGACATCATCGTCGTGTCTCTGGGTGTGGATACATTCAAGGACGACCCGATCTCCCAATTCAAACTCGACAGCCCGGATTACCTGGCGATGGGCGCGCGCATCGCGGGCCTCGGCAAGCCGACGCTGTTCGTGATGGAAGGCGGTTACGCGGTGGAAGAAATCGGCATCAATGCCGTGAACGTTCTCGAAGGTTTTGAAAGTGCCCAGAGGAATTAGAACAAATGAACCGACTCAAGCGTTTTATCGCGCCAGCGCTCTTCCCCACAGTGCTATGCGCCACGTTACTCAATGGTGCTGTTCACGCTGAAGAACGCACCTTGCGGGTGTACAACTGGTTCGACTACATCACCCCCAAAGCGCTGGAAGACTTCAAAGCCCAAAACACCCAGACCAAACTGGTCTACGACATCTTCGACACCAACGAAGCATTGGAGGCCAAGTTGCTGACCGGCAACTCCGGTTACGACGTGGTGGTGCCGTCCAACGTGTTCCTCGCCAAGCAGATCGAAGCCGGGGTGTTCCAGCCGCTGGACCGCAGCAAACTGCCGAACTGGAATCACCTCGATCCGAAGCTGATGAAGCTGATCGAAGCCAACGACCCGGGTAACAAATTCGCCGTGCCGTACATGTACGGGACCATTCTGATCGGCTTCAACCCGGACAAGATCAAGGCGGCTTTGGGCGACAACGCACCGGTGGACAGCTGGGACCTGATCTTCAAGGAAGAGAACATCCGCAAGCTCAAGCAGTGCGGCGTAGCCCTGCTCGACTCGCCGTCGGAGATCCTGCCGCTGGCCCTGCAACACCTGGGCCTGGACCCCAACAGCAAGAAGCCGGCGGACTACGCCAAGGCTGAAGCGCTGCTGATGAAGATTCGTCCGTACATCACCTACTTCCATTCGTCCAAGTACATGGCCGACATTGCCAACGGTGACATCTGCGTGGCGGTCGGTTACTCCGGCAGCTTCTCCCAGGCCGCCAACCGCGCCAAGGAAGCCAAGAATGGTGTGATCGTCGACATGCGCCTGCCCAAAGAAGGCGCGCCGATCTGGTTCGACATGCTCGCGATCCCCAAAGGCGCGAAAAACCCGGAAGACGCTTACACCTTCATCAACTACTTGCTGCAACCTCAGGTCATTGCACCGGTCAGCGACTTCGTCGGTTACCCGAACCCGAACAAGGACGCCACGGAAATGGTCGACCCGGCGATCCGCAACAACCCGAACCTGTACCCGACCGAAGCGGCGATGAGCACGCTCTACACCCTGCAACCGTTACCTCGCGATGCTGAGCGGGCGCGGACCCGCGCCTGGACCAAGATCAAGTCCGGCACCTGATCCGGGTGGCGTGGCTCACACCGGAATCCAGATCTCCTTGAGCCTCGCCAGTGCCGATTCGATAGCCGCCTCCGGCACTGCGGCGAACCCCAGGACCAGCCCCGCTCGCTGGTCCTCGGGGAGCGTCGTATCTGGCAGCCAATAACTGCTCAGTCCATTAACCTCCACCCCGACGCTGGTGGCTTGTTCGATCAATTCGCGCTCACGAGCCATGCTCTCGACACGTACCGTCAGGTGCAAACCGGCCGCCACACTGGGTAGCTTACCGACGCCCGGGATATCCACAGGCCAGCCATTGAGCAAGACGTTACGCCGACTCAATGCAGCACGGCGCATACGCCGGATGTGTCGTTGGAAGTGCCCGGCCGCCATGAACTCAGCCATTACCGCTTGAGTGCTGACCTCCGAGTGCCGCACGTCCACCGCACGACGCTGGGAGAACGCCTCAACCAATCCGGGAGGCAATACCAGATAACCCAGTCTTAATGCCGGGAATGCGACCTTGCCGAAGGTGCCGACATACAGCACCCGCCCCTGCCGATCGAGTGCAGCCAACGGTGCCAGTGGCGCGCCGCTGTAACGGTATTCGCCATCGTAGTCGTCCTCGACGATCCAGCCTTGGGTGCGTTCGGCCCAGGCCAACAATTCAAGACGTCGCGCCAGACTCATGACCACCCCGGTCGGGTACTGATGCGACGGCGTGACGTAAGCCAATCGACAATCGCTGAGCGCCGCCAATTCGGTGCAATCAATGCCCTCACTGTCCACCGCTATCCCGTGCAATCGCGCGCCGGCAACAGCGAACGCATGACCCGCCGCTCGATACCCCGGATTTTCAATGCCCACTCCATCGCCAGGCTCCACCAGCAACTGTGCACAAAGGCTAATCCCCTGTTGCGCGCCACTGGTGATCACTATTTGCTCAGCCGAGCACTGCAGACCCCTTGAGCTGCGCAAGTAGGCCGCAATCAATCCGCGCAAGCGTTCATCACCCGCCGGATCGCCATAACAGAGTTGCCGTAAATCCGGCTTACGCCAGAAAGCCGCGTTCAGCTTGGCCCAGACCTCGAAGGGAAACAGATCAAAGGCCGGAACGCCGACACGAAATGCCCGAGGCGGACCACTGGGAGGCAAGGCCAAATGGTTCTTTTCAACCCGACCCAAAGCACCGTTGTGGATAACTTTACTGGATGAAAGCACAGGTAAATCCAGCCAATCTGTGGATAAGGCTGTGGGTAACCCTGTTGAAAACCCTGTGGATACTTTTGTGGATAGTTTTTTCACCGACAGCGCGGCTTTAGGCAATTGCGCGACATAAGTCCCGTCACCCACACGCCCCTCGATGAAGCCCTCAGCGTAAAGCTGATCGTAGGCACGGACCACGCTGTTACGGGAAATCGATAACGCCGCCGCCAGATCGCGACTGGCCGGCAGTCGTGTGCCGCTGGCCAGTCGCCCGTCGAGCACACGCACCCGTAGCGCTTGATAGAGCTGACGACTCAGGCCCAGACGGCGGTCAAGTTCGATACCCGCGGGGTTGAATGAAGAAGGAAGCGGCGTGTTCGACATGATAATGGACCTATGAAATTGGTCATTAATGGCTCTTACAACAGACCAATAGCCTGCCTAGGATGCAGGCATTCGCCAAGGAAAACTTCCATGTACACGCCCGGTTCTTTCGCTATCGATGATTTGAATGAACTGCATCAGCAGATTCTCGGGACTCGTCTCGCGGTCTTGGTCACCCACGGTGAGCAAGGCCTGCAAGCCAGTCATCTGCCATTGCTGCTGAATGTCGACCACGGCCCGAATGGCACTCTCTACGGGCACCTCGCTCGGGCCAATCCACAATGGCGGGAATTGCAGAACGGCGCCGAGGCGCTGGTGATTTTTGCCGGTGCCGATGCCTACGTCAGCCCGGGGTTTTACCCGAGCAAAGCCGAGCATGGCAAAGTCGTGCCGACCTGGAATTACGTTGCCGTGCACGCCTATGGCATGGCCGAAGTTTTCACCGACGCCGATCGCCTGCGCAATCTGGTCAGCACTCTGACTGATCGCCATGAGTCGGGTCGCACCCATCCATGGAAAGTCGCCGATGCCCCCACCGACTACATTGATGGGATGCTCAAGGCCATCGTCGGTTTTGCCTTGCCGATCCAGCGTCTGGAGGGTAAACGCAAGCTCAGCCAGAACCGCAATGCTGCAGACATCGCCGGTGTGCGCGAGGGGCTGGCCGCCAGCCCTGATGTGCATGACCAGGCCCTCGCCCACTTGATGCGTTAAGGAACCCACATGAGTCAGATCGACATCCGCCAAGTCACCGCCGACGATCACGCTGCCTGGCTGCCGTTGTGGCAAGCCTACTTGCGCTTCTACAACACCGAATTGCCCGATGCAGTCACCCAGAGCACCTGGCAGCGCCTGCTCGATCTGGGTGAGCCGACCCATGGGGCGCTGGCCTGGGCCGATGGCAAAGCGGTGGGCATGGTGCATTTCATCTATCACCGCTCGAACTGGAGCATCGAAAACTCCTGTTATCTGCAAGACTTGCTGGTGACGCCCGAAACCCGTGGCACCGGTGTCGGTCGGCAACTGATCGAATTCGTCTACACCACGGCCAAGGCCGATGGCTGCTGCAAGGTTCATTGGCTGACCCACGAAACCAACGCCACCGCGATCCAGCTCTATGAGCGCATCGCCGAGCGTCCCGGCTTCATCCAGTTTCGCCACGCCCTATAAGGTTCAAGGAGAGCAGCATGTCGACTTCACTCGCGGACTGGAAAGGCGTTCCGCCGCCCTCGGTTCAGCTGATCGAAGGGCGTTTCATCCGCCTGGAAAAACTTGACCCGCCCCGTCACGCCGACGGCTTGTGGAAAGCCCTCGAAGGCCCGGGCTCGGATCCGAAACTCTGGGACTATTTGCCTTACGGTCCGTTCCCGGAGCGCAGCGCGTTCAATGATTGGCTGAACAACCACGCGGCCAACAGCGACCCGTATTTCTTCACGGTGATCGACCGCGCCAGCGGCGACGTGCAGGGTATTCTCAGCCTGATGTCGATTGTCCCTGCTCAGGGCCGCATCGAGATCGGCCATGTGACCTTCGGCGCAGCCATGCAACGCTCACCAAAAAGTACCGAAGCGGTTTACCTGCTGGCCAGGGAATCCTTTGAGTTGGGTTACCGGCGTCTGGAATGGAAATGCAATAACGGCAATGCCCGCTCCAAGTACGCGGCCGAGCGGTTGGGGTTCAGTTTTGAAGGGGTTTTCCGTCAGCACATGGTGGTCAAGGGTCAGAACCGAGACACGGCGTGGTATTCGATTCTGGATTCGGAATGGCCGGCGATTGGCGCAGGGTTCGAGCGGTGGCTGTCCGATGAAAACCAGACGGAATCGGGACAGTTGAAAACGTTGGTGGAGTGCCGCACCTGATGATCGTTCCCACGCTCCTGCGTGGGAATGCAGCCACGGACGCTCTGCGTTCGATCCGGAAGGCGACGCAGAGCGTCGCCGGATGCATTCCTTTGCCGCGCGTGGGAACGATCTTTCAAACCAGTTTCTGGGCGAGCACCGCAATGTGCTCCGGCCCGATCCCGCAGCAACCGCCCAAATGGCTGGCCCCGCGCTTCTGCCACTCGGCCGCCCACTGCAGGTAGCCCGGCGGATCGAGATCGTCGCGCAACGGGTCCAGACCGTCATTGGCCGTGGCCTCTTTCGGCTGCGGCGGGAAGGCATTGGCGTACGCGCCGATGTGAATCTTCACACCCAAGCGTTCGAACGTTTCCCGTGCCGCATCAATCGCAGCGCCGATCACTTCTGGCTGGCTGCAGTTGAACAGCAAGGTCTCGACGCCCAACTCAGCCGCCACCGCGGCGGCCTCAGCCACGGGCTCACCCGAACGCAGACGCGGCACTTCGTCGGTGTCTTCATCCTTCAAGGTAAACGACAGCCAGAACGGCTTGCCGTCCTTCGGCAGACCGGCATGGATCGCCTTTGCTTCGGCAGTCGAACTCTGGGTTTCGGCCAGCCATAAGTCGACATGAGGCGCCAGTCCATTGACCAGGGGCGCCAGCAGTTCAGTTACGCGAGCAGCGTCGAACAGGTCCGGACGATAGGAGCCGAACAAGGGTGGCAATGAACCGGCCACACGCACCGGTTTGCCCGCCGCATCGACCGCACGACGGGCCAGTTCACCGGCCAACGCCGCAAGCGCCTGACCCTCAGCGGCAAAACGCTCTTCACCAATATGGAACGGCACCACTGCGTAACTGTTGCTGGTGATCACGTTGGCACCGCTTTCAATATAAGCCGCGTGCACCGCCTCTACGGCTTGCGGCGCCTCGCTCAAGGCCAGCGCCGACCACTCGGGCTGCCTGAACGGCGCCCCTCGGCGTTGCAGCTCCCGACCCATGCCGCCATCCAGAATTACCGTATTTGCGCCCATATGCTTTTCACTCATAAGCTTATGAAAATAACTCACTATCAGAGTCCTTCTTATAACTATTTAATACGCACCACTCGGTTAATAACAACCTCTTTTTTTCAGGGATCAACTGTGAAATTTCAACCACTGCTGGCCCTGGGCCTGACGATTTTGGCTGCCTCTACCCAAGCCTTTGCGGGCGCCACCCTGGATCGCATCGAGCAAAAGAAAGAACTGGTGGGCGTGCTGATGGAAAGCTATCCACCTTTCTCGTTCCTCAACGATCAAAACCAGCTCGACGGTTTCGACGTCGACGTGGCCAAGGCCGTGGCGGACAAACTGGGCGTCAAGCTGCGCCTCGAAACGCCGTCCTGGGATGTGATCGCCGCCGGCCGCTGGAGCGGGCGTTACGACATCTGCATCTGCTCCATGACTCCGAGCAAGGCCCGCGCCGAAGTCTTCGACTTCCCGGTTGAATACTACGCGTCCCCTGCCGTGATTGTGGTCAACGCCAAGAACGACAGCATTCACAGCGCCAAGGACCTGAGCGGCAAAAAAGTCGGCCTCACCAGCGCCTCCAGTTATGAAAGCTACCTGAACAAAAACCTGGTGATCGAAGGCGCCGAAGACACCCAACTGCAGTACCCGTTCGAGAACGTGCAGATCGCCCCGTATGACACCGACAACGTGGCCTTCCAGGATTTGGGCCTGGGCGCTGGCGTGCGTCTGGATGCGATCCTCACCAACCTTGTCACTGCCCAACCACGCCTGAATGAAGACAAGCGCTTCAAACTCGCCGGCCAGCCGCTGTACTCGGAGCCGAACTCGGTGGCCATCGAAAAAGGCGACGTGCAGTGGAACAGCAAAGTGCGTGAAGTTTTCGCTCAGTTGAAACAAGACGGAACCCTGAGCAAACTGTCGCAAAAATGGATTGGCGCCGACATCAGCAAATGACTTCTTTCCCCAAACCACCTCAGCCGCCGCAACCAGTGGCTGAGTCATTGCTGCAACGGATTTTCGGTTTCCGCACGCGGCTGTACCTGACCTGGGCGGCGATGTTCGGCTTGTTCGCGAGTTTCTTCCTGAGCTTCGACCTGAAGTTCTCGATCATCCTCGATAAACTGCCGAACCTGATCGGCCTGCACCTGGCGCCCAACGGCTTTCTGCAAGGTGCGGCGCTGACATTGTTTTTGTGTCTGTGCTCGATCGTGACGTCCTCGCTGCTAGGATTCATCACCGCCCTGGCGCGGCTGTCGAAAAGCGCCGTGGCGTTCGGTATCGCGAGCTTCTATGCCTCGTTCTTTCGCGGCACACCGCTGCTGATTCAGATACTGCTGATCTACCTCGGCTTACCGCAATTGGGCATCGTGCCGGGCGCCATCGCCGCGGGCATCATCGCGCTGTCGCTGAACTACGGCGCTTACCTGAGCGAAATCTTCCGCGCCGGCATCCTCGGTGTCCCCCATGGCCAACGCGAAGCATCATTGGCCCTGGGCATGCGCGAAACCGTGATCTTCTGGCGCGTCACCCTGCCCCAGGCCATGCGCACCATCATCCCGCCCACCACCAACCAGTTCATCTCCATGCTCAAAGACTCGTCACTGATTTCGGTGATGGGGGTTTGGGAAGTGATGTTTTTGGCGCAGTCGTATGGGCGCTCGAGCTATCGCTATATTGAAATGCTGACGACGGCGGCGATTATTTATTGGTTGATGTCGATTGGATTGGAACTGATTCAGGCGCGGATGGAGCGGCATTATGGGAAGGCGTATTTGAGCCGTAGTTAGGTTAAAAGCCAAAAGATCGCAGCCTTCGGCAACCCCTACAGGGTACGCGCCGGCCCAATGTAGGAGCTGCCGAAGGCTGCGATCTTTTGATCTTTAACATGCGGCAGATGCGTTTTTGGCAATGCGATAGCCCTCTTGTCTTGATTCGTTGTCAGAAAAAGCATCAGCTCAAACGGGCAAAAACAGTCCTCCTCAAACGACTGGCCATTTTCTACACAACCCATCTGACAACCCCCGCAAGCCCGCCGGAAGCGGCTGACATCGGTACCTATAGCCTCCCTCTTAGAGTTTGGTCTCTATTCAAAAGAGGCTGTACTCGATGCCCGTTCAATACAAACACCGACCACATCACCTTGCTTTAGCGATTGCGCTGGCACTGGGTTGCACTGATTTCGCAATTGCCCAGCAGATCCCTGAAGCGCCCACCCCGGCTGAAACACCGAATGATCTGATCGTGACACTCGATGCCTTCATCAGCGATCCAGAAACCATTCGGACCACAGTCGCCAAGGGATACAAAGGAAAGAACGAGCCAGCGCTTCAACTGACCGATGCAGATGATCTGATCACTGTTCTCCCCCGGGGAAGTTTTAGCGGGTTATTGGATGGCGGGGGCGGAACCAATGTCCTGCAACTCGATGCTCCTAAAGGAGGCACGCTGGGTGAAACCCGGAACATCAATGGACTGGAGGTCAAGCAGGGAAGCTGGACCCTCAAAAGTACAGATTTCTCTATCGGTGCGCTGGTAAGACCCAACGCAGCACTGATCAATGAAGGTCATATTGAGGGCAAAGTACTGACCTTGGGCCGCGTGGAAAACAAAGGCAAGATTGGCGGCGACGCCTTCGTGCTTTCCACAGGCAGCCTGACCAACCTGGGCATTATCGGAGGTAACGTCGACGTCAGTGAGCAAGGCAGTTTTGCCGGTGATGGCAGCGTTGGTGGTCTGGCAGTACGAGGCCGTCTTAACGTCGACAAATTACACGGAGCCCCGACGGTAGCGGGTGATCTGAAACTGTCTAGCACAGCCGTATTGGTCTATGGAATTACTGCCAACGCTCCTGGCGAGACCATCAACGTCAAGGGTACCGCCAGCCTCGGCAATGCAACCCTGAAGATCGTCGCTGCCCCCAATGACTACCCGCAAAGCAGCCAGCACACGATCATCAGGGCCGAAAACCTCGTGGAGGGCGAATTCGGAGCCATTGAAAACAATCTCGCGTTCATGACTCCTACCCTGCAGTACCACAAGAAAGAAGTAGGCCTGACCTACGCACGCAACGAGGTGCCATTCGAGAGCGTTGCGACCACCGAAAACGGTCGAGAATTTGCTCGCAGTCTGAAGGAACCAATCAGTCCAGCCGCGCCGTCGTCTACCCGCACGGAAAACGCTCCTGTGGCTCAACAGCCATCCAATGCCGCCGTTACCGCCCTGCTCGCTTCCAACAAGGAAACAGCTTCACAGGCTATCGAGCTACTGGCCGGCGACAGCAATGCGAACCTCGCAAAGGCGACGCTGGCCAGTGATAGTCCGGTAGGTTCCAGCATGCTCTCGGCCATGCGCCAGCTGGATAGCGCCAGTGCCTACAGCAATCCCGACAAGCGAAACAACGCACCACGCTTGGCCGCCGGCGGCAGCGAAGACGACGGCAGAGTCTGGCTACAAGCGCTTGGGCATAACGGGAAACTGGATCGCGACGTTTATCCCCTGCAGCACACAACCGAGGGCCTGTTGCTGGGAGCGGATTGGAGAATCGACGAGGAATGGCGCTTGGGGGTGATGGGCGGCAAATCCCGGACTCGGTTGGATAGCAGCGAACTCGACGGAGATCTCGACAGCTGGCACCTCGGGGCCTATGCATTGCGCCAGGACGGCCCGATGTCACTTCGCCTTGGCGCGACTTACAGCAACCACGACGGCAGCAACACACGCCAGATAGCCTTCGCGGGCTTCAGCGACCGCCCCAAGGGCAGCTACGACGCCAGTACCCAGCAAGCCTTCGTTGAGGTGGGTTACAACCTGGGCCGCGCTAACGCCAGCATCGAACCGTTCGCCAGCCTCGGCTACCAACGCTATCAGCGCGATGGCTATACCGAAAAAGGCGGTGCTGCGGCGCTGAAAGTCCATGAGCAAGCCCAAAACAACATGAACAGCACCTTTGGCCTGCGTCTGGCGAAGGTCAACACGCTGGGTAACGGCATGCAACTGACGCCGAGATTCAGTGCCGGCTGGAAACATACGTACGGTGAGGTCTACACCAAAACCCGTCAGCAGCTGGTCAATGGCGGCAACAACTACTCCGTTTACGGTGCGGAGCTGGATCGCGACAGCGTGTTGCTCGATGCGGGACTGGATCTTGGGGTTTCGACAAACCATACAGTTGGCGTTGGCCTCACCGGCGAGATCGCCGGTGATAGCCGCAATCATGGCGTGATGGGGCAATGGCGAATGGCATTCTGATAAAGCCGCTCTCACTGACTTGATGCAGAACCTGTGGGAGCGAGCCTGCTCGCGAATGCGGTGTGACATTCAGCATCATGGTTGGTTGATACTCCGCTATCGCGAGCAGGCTCGCTCCCACATATCGGGCGAAAAAAAAGGGGAGCACATGCCCCCCCGAGGTTTAAAACGGTATATCGAGGCTGTTAACTCAGCCTTCGATCTCGATCAGGATCTCGCCCGGATTCACCCGGTCGCCCTTGGCCACGTGGATGGCGGTGACTTTGCCGGCGATGGCCGATTGGACTTCGGTTTCCATCTTCATCGCTTCGGTGATCAGCACGGCCTGGCCGGCTTTCACGGTGTCGCCTTCCTTGACCAGCACATCGACGATGTTGCCCGGCATGGTGGTGCTGACGTGGCCCGGTGCAGTGGCTTGCTTGCGCTTGCTGCTGCCACCGCTGACGAACTCGTTGAGCGGTTCGAACACCACTTCTTCCGGCATGCCGTCGATGGACAGATAGAAGTGGCGCTTGCCTTCCGACTTGACGCCGACACCGGTGATGTCGACGCGGTAGGTTTCGCCGTGAACGTCGATGACGAACTCGGTCGGCACGCCTTCGCCACCGACCGACGCCACGCCGCCCGCTTCCGGAATTGGCAACAGCACCTCTGGTGTGAGGGTGCCGGCTGCGCGTTCTTCGAGGAACTTGCGGCCGATGTCCGGGAACATGGCGTAGGTCAGCACGTCTTCTTCAGACTTGGCCACGGCGCCAATTTCGGCACGCAGCTTGGTCATTTCCGGCTTGAGCAGGTCAGCTGGACGGACGTCGATCACTTCTTCGCTGCCGATCGCCTGACGACGCAGTTTTTCGTTCACGGTGCCCGGCGCTTTGCCGTAGCCGCCTTGCAGGTAGAGCTTCACTTCGTTGGTGATGGTCTTGTAGCGCTCGCCGGCCAGCACGTTGAAGAACGCTTGGGTGCCAACAATCTGCGAGGTCGGCGTCACCAGAGGTGGGAAGCCGAGATCTTCGCGAACGCGCGGGATTTCCGCCAACACTTCGCTCATGCGGTTCAGGGCGCCCTGCTCTTTCAACTGGTTGGCCAGGTTGGAAATCATCCCGCCCGGTACCTGGTTGACTTGCACGCGGGTGTCAACGGCGGTGAATTCGCTTTCAAACTGGTGGTACTTCTTGCGCACGGCGTAGAAGTACAAGCCGATTTCCTGCAACAGCTCCAGGTTCAGGCCGGTGTCGTATTCGCTGCCTTTAAGGGCAGCGACCATTGATTCGGTGCCCGGATGGCTGGTACCGGAAGCGAAGCTGGAGATCGCGGTGTCAATGTGATCGGCACCGTTTTCGATGGCCTTGAGTTGGCACATGGTGGCCATGCCAGCGGTGTCGTGCGAGTGAATGAACACGGGCAGCGATTGCTCGGATTTCAATGCCTTGACCAGTTCGCCAGTGGCGTACGGGGTCAACAGGCCGGCCATGTCCTTGATCGCCACGGAATCACATCCCATGGCTTCCATTTGCCTGGCTTGCGCCACGAACGCGTCAATGGTGTGCACTGGGCTGGTGGTGTAAGCGATAGTGCCTTGAGCGTGTTTGCCGGCCGCTTTCACCGCTTCGATGGCGACTCGCAGGTTACGCACATCGTTCATCGCATCGAAGATGCGGAACACGTCGATGCCATTGACCGCAGCCTTGGCGACGAAGGCCTTGACCACGTCGTCGCTGTAATGGCGGTAGCCCAGCAGGTTCTGGCCACGCAGGAGCATTTGCAGACGCGTATTAGGCAAGGCCGCGCGCAGTTGGCGCAGGCGCTCCCACGGGTCTTCTTTCAGGAAGCGTACGCAGGCGTCGAAGGTCGCGCCGCCCCAGCATTCCAGCGACCAGTAGCCGACTTTGTCGAGCTTGTCGCAGATCGGCAGCATGTCTTCGGTGCGCATGCGGGTGGCGAGCAGCGATTGGTGGGCGTCGCGCAGGATTGTGTCGGTAACGTGGATTTTTTTAGTCATTGGAATATTCCTCACAGGCCTGCGTGGGCGGCGATGGCGGCGGCGATGGCCAGGGCCAGCTCTTCGGGTTTGCGCTTGATCGAGTAGTTGGTCAGTTCAGGGTGGCTTTCAACGAAGCTGGTGTTGAACTGGCCGCTACGGAATTCCGGGTTACGCAGGATTTCCTGGTAGTACGCGGCGGTGGTCTTGACCCCTTGCAGACGCATGTCGTCCAGAGCTCGCAAGCCACGGTCCATCGCCTCTTCCCAGGTCAGCGCCCAGACCACCAGTTTCAGGCACATGGAATCGTAGAACGGCGGTATGGTGTAACCGGTGTAGATCGCCGTGTCGGTGCGCACACCAGGACCACCGGGCGCGTAGTAACGGGTGATCTTGCCGAAGCTCGGCAGGAAGTTGTTTTTCGGGTCCTCGGCGTTGATCCGGAACTGCAGCGCGAAACCGCGGTGCTGGATGTCTTCCTGCTTCACCGAAAGCGGCAGGCCGGACGCGATGCGAATCTGCTCGCGAACGATGTCGATGCCAGTGATTTCTTCGGTGATGGTGTGTTCCACCTGCACCCGGGTGTTCATTTCCATGAAGTACACCTCGCCCTCGGCGAGCAGGAACTCCACGGTGCCGGCGTTCTCGTAACCCACAGCCTTGGCCGCACGCACCGACAGATCGCCGATGTAGGCGCGCTGTTCCGGGGTCAGTTGCGGGCTCGGGGCGATCTCGATCAGCTTCTGGTTGCGACGCTGGATCGAGCAATCACGCTCGAACAGGTGCACCACGTTGCCAAAGCTGTCGCCGAGAATCTGCGCTTCGATGTGTTTCGGATTGACGATGCATTTTTCCAGGAACACTTCCGCCGAACCGAAGGCCTTGGTGGCTTCGGAAATGACCCGTGGAAAGGCTTGTTCGAGTTCTTCGCGGCTGTTGCAACGACGAATACCGCGGCCGCCGCCCCCGGAGGTGGCCTTGAGCATCACCGGATAACCGATGCGATCGCCTTCGGTCAGGGCTTCTTCGATGCCCGACACGTTGCCTTCGGTGCCCGGCGTGACCGGTACGCCAGCCTTGATCATGCTGCGGCGCGCTTCGGTCTTGTCGCCCATGCGGCGAATCACTTCAGCCGATGGACCAATGAATTTGATACCGCGTTCGGCGCAGATGTCTGCCAGCTCGGCATTTTCCGAAAGGAAGCCGTAACCGGGGTGCAACGCATCGCAACCGGTTTCCACCGCCAGGTTCACCAGCTTGCGCGGGTTCAGATAGCCGGCCAATGGCTCGGCACCGATGCTGTGGGCCTCGTCCGCACGCTTCACATGCAAGGCATGGCGGTCGGCGTCGGAATAGATCGCGACCGAGCGAATGCCCATTTCGGCGCAGGCACGCACGATTCGTACGGCAATCTCACCACGGTTGGCGATCAGGATCTTTTTTATCACTTGGAGGTTCCCTTGAGCCGGTGGTACCCACGACCTGTCAGACCAGGTCGACGCGTGACCAAATATTTCAATTCAGTCGCAGCTCCACACTAGCCTTCGCAAAGGATTAACAAAAATGAATAATAATTGGGTTACACATAAGCAAAGACTTATAGTTGAGGCATCAGCCTCCGCTCAGGGTCTCTAGAAAATGCGTAAGTCATTGATGCGTATGACGTTGCGTCAATTGCAGATCTTCAATGAGGTGTGCGACTTAAGGTCCTACAGCCGCGCGGCCGACGAAATGTCGCTCACACAACCTGCCGTGAGCCTACAGATTCGTCAACTCGAAGAGCTGATCGGCCAACCTTTATTCGATTACGTCGGCAAAAAACTCTACATGACCGAGGCGGCCGAAGCACTGCAGCGCGCCAGCCGGGACATTTTCGGGCGCCTGGAAAACCTCGATATGCAGCTGTCGGACATGCAAGGCTCATTGCAGGGTCAGCTGAAACTGGCGGTGGAATCCAGCGCCAAGTATTTCGTGCCGCACCTGTTTGCCGCCTTCAAGCGCCAGCACCCGGAGGTGAATCTGCAACTGACGGTGGTCAACCGTGGGCAGGTAATCCGGCGCCTCTCCGACAACCGCGACGATCTGGTGATCATGTCCATGGTGCCGCAGGACATGGGGCTGGAGTTCTTGCCATTTCTCAACAACCCGATTGTCGCCGTAGCACCACCGGATCATCCGTTGTGCCACATGGGCCCACTGCGCTTACAGGATCTGGAGCCTTACACACTGCTATTGCGCGAATCCGGCTCCGGTACGCGATTGGCGTGCGAAGAGTATTTCAAAGAAAAGCGCGTGCACTTCAACCAGACCCAAGAAGTCTCATCGGCCGAAGCCCAGCGTGAATGCGTGCTCGCGGGTCTGGGCCTGGCGCTGTTGACGCGCCATGCCCTGAACCTTGAATTGGCAACGGGCGGATTGATCGAGTTGCCGGTCGAAGAACTGCCGCTGTACCGCAGTTGGTGCCTGGTCCAGGCAAAAGCCAAACGGCTGTCACCGGTGGCGCACGCATTTCTTGCGTTTATCCGCAGCGAGCGGATGCAGATCAGCGCCCTGGTTGAGCGTTTCGACGGGAAGTTACGGGAGCTGCCTGCCAGTAATTGAGTTCGAGGTCGTCAGGAAATTCGCCAATTTCCGCCAGAAGCTGACGGCGCTCGCTGCGATCTTCGATGGCACGGCGAAATTCCATGCGGCGCTGATCTTCTTGCTGACGACGGGTTTTGACGGCGCTGTTGCGTTCTTCGTAGGGCTGAGCCATTTCGAGTCTCCCAAGGCGAGTACGGGAGTTACAAGATAGGTGCGAGGGATGACGGTTTGGCGGCGGGAAGGTTACAGCGGTGTGAACATTGGCAGATGACAGGGGTGTTTTTGAGGACGCCTTCGCGGGCAAGCCCGCTCCCACAGGGACCGGTGGTGTTCACTCATTCTGTGCAACACAGCCGATCCTTGTGGGAGCGGGCTTGCCCGCGAAAAGGTCGGAACGACCTTCCGGCAATGTCAGATCGGGCTCAATCGTCGAGGGCTTTTACTGACTTGGGCGACAGCCGCAAGCTGCGAAGGCTGCGTTTGACGCTCTTGAGGTGATTGACCAGGCTCGGACCGCGGGCCATGGCCACGCCCATCGCCAGCACATCGATCACCACCAGGTGCGCGATGCGCGACGTCAGCGGCGTGTAGATTTCGGTGTCTTCATGCACATCGATCGCCAGGTTGACGGTCGACAGCTCGGCCAACGGTGTCTGGCTCGGGCACAACGTGATCAACGAAGCTCCGCTTTCGCGCACAAGGTTGGCGGTGATCAACAGGTCCTTGGAACGCCCCGATTGGGAAATGCAGATCGCCACGTCGCTCGGCTTCAGGGTAACCGCCGACATCGCCTGCATGTGCGGGTCGGAATACGCCGCTGCAGTCAGCAGCAAACGGAAAAACTTATGCTGGGCATCCGCCGCCACGGCGCCCGAGGCACCGAATCCATAGAACTCGACACGCTGGGCCTGAGACATCAGCGACACCGCCCTCTGCAACTCCACCGGATCGAGTTTCTCGCGAACTTCCATCAGCGTGTGCAGGGTGGTGTCGAAGATTTTCAGGCTGTAGTCGGCGACCGAATCGTCTTCATGGATCGCGAACTGCCCGAAACTCGCGCCAGCCGCCAGGCTCTGCGCCAGTTTCAGCTTCAAATCCTGAAACCCGGAGCAACCGATGGCGCGGCAAAACCGCACGATGGTCGGCTCGCTGATGCCCACGCTGTGGGCCAGGTCGGCCATGGAACTGTGCATCACCGCCGCAGGATCAAGCAGCACGTGGTCGGCGACCTTGAGCTCCGACTTGCGTAACAGGTGGCGTGACTGGGCGATGTGTTGCAGCAGATTCAAAGGGGCGGACTCTTTGTTATTGGCAGGTGCCGGGGATGTAGCACGCTTGTAGTTATACTACATGAATCGGCATTTTGCCTGCTCAATGCGTAACTCAATGTCCCCATTTCATGCGACATGCGCTCCATGTAGCCCTCTCGGTCCTTGTAGCAGCATGTGAAGCCTGCGTTCGGCTGCGAAGCCGTTGTGAAGGTGGATGCGGTTTAACAGGAAAAGTCCGGTAAGCAGGTTTACGACTGCGTTGCAGCCGAACGCTGCCTTCGGCAGCGGGCTACAAAGGATTGGCGTCGCGACGTAAAAGCTCGGCCAGGTCGGCGGCCTCGACCGGACGGCTAACCCAATAGCCCTGCACTTCATCGCAGCGCTCGGCTTTCAGAAATTCCAGCTGTTCCGGTCGCTCGACGCCTTCAGCCACCACTTTCAGCGACAAACCATGCGCCATGGCGATGATCGCCCGGGTGATCGCCGCATCCTCACTGCTCTCCCCCAGCCCGCGGATAAATGCCTGATCGATTTTCACGTAGTCCACGGGGATGCGCTTGAGATAGCTCAAGGACGAATAGCCAGTGCCAAAGTCGTCGATGGCCAGTTTCACTCCAAGGTCGCGCAACTGCTGGAAGGTCGCAATGATGTGCTCGACACTGTCCAACAACTGGCTCTCGGTGAGCTCCAGTTCCAGGTAATGCGGCGCCAGGCCGGTTTCCTCCAGCACCTGACGCACCAGGCTGACCAGTTTTCCCTGACGCAACTGATGCACCGACAGGTTGACCGAGACCCGAATCGGCTCTAGTCCCTGACGCTGCCACTCACACGCTTGCCAACAGGCCTGGCGCAAAACGAACTCGCCTATAGCGCCGATCAGCCCGGTTTCCTCGGCCAGACCGATGAAATCCCCCGGCGGTACCTGACCCAGGATTGGGTGATTCCAGCGTACCAACGCCTCGGCGGCGTTCAGCCGGCCGGTGGCGAGGCAGAGTTTCGGTTGATAAAACACTTTCAGCTGCTTTTCTTCGATGGCTTTGCGCAACTGGTTCTCGAGCTGCAAACGCTCGAGCGTGCTGGCTTGCAGGCTGTCTGTATAGAACTGGAAGTTGTTGCCGCCCAAGTGTTTGGCATGCTGCATGGCCATGTTCGACTGGCTGACCAGCGCGGAAATATCCCGCGCGGTGTCCGGCAACAGGCTGATGCCCATGGACGCGCTCATCACCAATTCATGCCCCTCGACGGTGAGCGGCAAACGCAGTTTGGTCGACAATCGGGTCGCCACCCGCGCCAGGCTCGACAAGTTGCCGTAGGTATCGAACAGCACTGCAAACTCATCGCCGGACAGCCGGGCGATAGTGTCCGCTTCCGGCAGTGCATTGACCAACCGTCGGGCCATTTTTTGTAACAACTCATCGGCAATTTCGTGGCCGAGGCTATCGTTGAGCAGCTTGAAACGGTCCAGATTGATGTGCAGTAACGCCAGACTGCGACGACCGCCCTGGCGCCCACGCTGATGAGCCTCGTGCAGCCGTTCGCGGAACAACGAACGGTTGGCCAGCCCCGTGAGTTCATCGTAATGAGCGAGGTAGCGCATACGTTCTTCGGATTCACGCCGAGCGGACAGATCGGCGAAGAAGCCGACGATATGACTCACATTTCCCCGCGAATCGCGCACGGCATTCAGTTGCAGCCATTGCGGATACAGCTCGCCATTCTTGCGGGCTTCGACCAGCTCGCCCTGCCAGCTACCGTCCTGCTCCAGCGCCTGACGAATCGTCGCGTAATGCCGGCGGGCATCGCGGCTGCAGGGCAACTCGACCACGTTGCGTCCGAGCATGTCATCGATGTCATAGCCGGTAACCCGACTGAAGGCCTGATTGACGGCAATCAGCGCGTAATTCGGGTCCAGAATTACAATGCCTTCGCTGGCGGCCTCAAACACCGTCGCCGCCAGTTGTCGCTGTTGCTCCAGACCCTTGCTGGCGCTGATGTCGCGACGGGTGCCGACCATGCGGATCACCCGGCCGTTTTCACTGCGCTCAACCGCTCGACCACGGTCCTCGATCCAGACCCAATGGCCATCGCCATGCCGCACCCGATACTCGATCTGATAATCCTCGCTACGCCCCTTCAAATGCTCGACCAGCGCCCGCTTCAGCGATGGCAAGTCGTCGGGGTGCAGCCTGGGCTTGAGGTGGCGGAGCATCGCCGTCACGTATTCTGGCTCCAGACCAAACAGCTCCTGGAGTTGCGTGTGATGAACTTCGTCTGTCTGCAGGTTCCAGTCCCACAACCCGAGTTCGCTCGCCTTCAATGCCAGCGCCAGCCGCGCTTCGCTTTTGCTCAAGGCGTGGTTGGCGGCGTCCAGCTCCAGACTGCGTTGTGCGACCCGGTTTTCGAGGTCGACCTGAGTTTCACGTAATTCGTCTTCGGCGCGGCGACGCTGGTCGATTTCCTTGCCCAGCTCCTGATTGAGCTGATCACTACGACTTTGCGCCTGCTGCAAATGCTCGATCAGGGCCTGATTTTGAAAACGCCGCAGCAACCCCTGATCGATCAGCCGATTGACCTGCCAGGCAACCACGCTCAGCGAGCCCAGCAAAATCAGCCCGAACCAGCCCCAGCCCTGTTCCTGCTCATCCCCGCCCCAGAACAGATAGCCGATGGCCGGCAACAGACAGGGCAAGGTAAAGGATAGAAAAGCCGGCAGGCTGACGGCATAAGCAACGCTGGCCGAGAGTGCCGCGGCGCCGATCAGGCCGAATACCCAGGCTTGTTGCATGAAATTATCAGCGGGCACCAACGCGATGCCGGCACCGGCCAGGGTCAGGCCTGTCATCGCCGAGCCGAGGAAGAACATACGACGCCAGACCGGATGCGCCTGACGATTGGGAATCGCCGAATCGAAGGCCGCGACTTGAATCACCCGCAATGCCACCAGCGACAATAGCCAGATCAGCCAGACGCTGACCATGAAGTAACGCTGCGGGCTCCAGAGCAAGCCGGCGCACACCAGACCGTTGATCAGCATGAACAGCGTAGGCAACAGCGAACCCTGGTACAGCAGACGCGTGCGTTCGACCGCCATCTCCATGGCGTACTGTTTGCGGATAACCCGGGGCTCCACAGAGGGGCCCGACAGGTCGGAGCTGAAGGTCATAGGCAATGTTCTTGTTCTTATAGTGAGCATGCGAGCCCGAATTGTGGACGGAGCATACACAAGCAAATGCCCGGACCAAACAGCCCAAGGTCATAAAGTAGACGAAAGTTTGAGCCGCCTGCCTTGGTAAAAAAGCCGCCAGACGAGCTCCGCCCATGCTTGCAGCTGGTGACCGACCAGTCGTCATCGGTGCTTCTTTCATCGGCTAATGCAAAGCTCGGTTTGCCCGGTGTGACGGCGCACCCTAGAATGCCCCGATGCGCGATGATCTCTCCCTTCTGCTGAACTCCCTCAACGATGCCCAACGTCAGGCCGTAGCTGCCTCCGTGGGTCGTCAGTTGGTCCTGGCCGGTGCTGGTTCCGGTAAAACCCGAGTGCTGGTGCACCGTATCGCCTGGTTGATCCAGGTCGAAAACGCCTCGCCCCACTCCATTCTGTCGGTGACCTTCACCAACAAGGCCGCTGCCGAGATGCGTCATCGCATCGAGCAGCTGATGGGTATCAACCCGGCCGGCATGTGGGTCGGTACCTTCCACGGCCTGGCGCACCGCTTGCTGCGGGCGCACTGGCAGGAAGCAGGCCTGAGCCAGACCTTCCAGATTCTCGACAGCGACGACCAGCAACGGCTGGTCAAGCGGGTGATCCGCGAGCTGGGGCTGGACGAGCAACGCTGGCCGGTCCGGCAGGCCCAGTGGTTCATCAACGGGCAGAAAGACGAAGGTCTGCGTCCGCAACATATTCAGGCCAGTGGCGATCTGTTCCTGGCCACTATGCGCAGCATTTATGAAGCCTACGAGGCCGCGTGCCTGCGCGCCGGTGTCATCGACTTTTCTGAACTGCTGCTGCGCGCCCTCGATCTGTGGCGCGATAACCCGGGCCTGCTCGCCCATTATCAGAAGCGCTTCCGGCACATTCTGGTGGACGAATTCCAGGACACCAACGCCGTGCAGTACGCCTGGTTGCGTCTGCTGGCCAAGGGTGGCGACAGCCTGATGGTGGTCGGCGACGACGATCAGTCG